>NZ_VCLA01000197.1:1920-170524 GCF_009600885.1 Streptomyces jumonjinensis | reverse complement strand
GGACCTCACCCGGACCGGCCCTTGATCACGACCAAATACGCGCCCTAGTAGCACCGAATGGGGCCGGGTTGCCGGGGGAGGGCAGTGATTCGCTTCTCCTCTGTCATCCGCTGTTGGTCCCGGCGTCGGGCATCCTCTTGGGCCTCGGGAGGTACGGGCCCGCCGAAGGTGACCGCTGCGGCACCGGTTACTGGCGCCAGCGTGTATCGGAGGGGAGACCGGGTGGACCGCGTCGGTAGGTGTAAGCGGGCGACGCCAGCCGGGACCTCGGCACGCAGGGCTCCGTGCCAGCGGAGCCACAACGAGGGACGCCCTCGGAGGGCCTCGTCGCGGAGCTTGTCCACCGCGGTGCTGTAGTCCTCCCGGTCGATTTCCACGGCGATCGAGGGGCCGGCCTTCCGAATCAGACGAAGATCCAGGTAGGCGGACCAGGGCGGCGACCAGTAGGTACGACAGCCCCCAGGCATTTGGCGAGGTGGGTCGATGTAGCGTATCGGCGCTTCCGCCCTGCTCTTCCAACCCGACGCTGCTGCCCACCCCGCAACCGCGCGAGTGATGGTCTGGGTTGCCTCCTTGCCGGTCAGCCCGGCGAAGGAGAAGCCGCTCTCGGACAGATACGCGTGTAAGGCGGTGGCGAGGGTCTCGGCCTCGTCGGTCGCCGTCGGTTCGAGGTCCATCCGGCGATTCTCCGCCCATGCACTGACACCGGCTTCCAGGGCGAGATCCAGGAGTGCGCCCTGAGGGCACTGGCAGCCGGCCTCAGAGCAGAAGTGCCTCCGGCGGGTCCTCCGTCGGAGGGGGAGGGGGCACGGCCTTCGGCTGCCGCGCCGTCGTGGTGACGGTGGAAGGGGCGGGGTTCCCTCCTCAGTCGGACACCCGTTGGGCGTACCAGACACCGGCCACGGGGTCCAGGCCGAGCCGCTACGCGGTCGGTCGCAAGCTCCCGAGCCCGGACCCCGCGTCCGGTCCCCGGTGCGGCGGAGCTGTCCGACTGAGGAGGGAACCCCGCCGGGCACCGTTGTGGCCAAGGCCCGAGCCCAGCCCCCGGGGTCGTCGCCGGATGGGCTGAGCAGGGTTTGACCAGAACCATTAAACATGGTTTAATTAAACATGTCGATAGGGGGAGGGCAACCCCCCAACCGACAGCCCCGGCCGACCGGTTCGGGGTATCTCTCACCAGGAATGGCGTCATGAGCACTACCACCGATGCGAACCCCAAGCTGTCAACGGTCCGAGCCCTTCTGGCCAAGGCGGAGGACGCCGCAACCCCCGAAGCTGAAGCCGAACTCGCCCGCGTGCGCGCGTTCGAGATGATGGCGAAGTACGGCATCGAGATGGCGATGTTGAGCGAGGAGCAGCCGGGTCGGGATGTCCCGACCGACCGGCAGATCGTCCTTGACAACCCGTGGGCAATGGAGCGGGTCCGGCTCATCAACGGGATCACGCTCGCGCTTGGCTGCCAGCTGATCCATCTGGGTCGAGACGGGGCCACCTCTGCCCGGCGCGTGCACATCTTCGGCCATCAGTCGGACCTTGACCGGATCGAACTTCTCCACACGTCGCTGTTGCTCCAGATGCACAGTGGGCTTGCCGCGCAGTCTGTTCCCGTGGGCACCAAGGGCGTTCGCGCATGGCGTCGTTCCTGGCTGCTGGGATTCATCCACCGAGTTGGTAAGCGAATCGAGGAGGCCGAGAACGGAGCCCGCGCAGCCGCCCAGAACGAGATCACGGCCACCGGCCGCAGCACCGCTCTCGTGCTGGCCGACCGCAAGGCCGTGGTGGAAGCCAAGTACCGCAGCGCGTACCCCCGCGCCCGGACGGGCCGCACCACGACCATGACCGGAAGCGGTTTCGGCGACGGGTGGGCCGCAGGCGGCCGGGCCGACATCGGCGGCGGTAGCCGCCGTGTCGGAGCCCGCACCGCCCGATCTCTCACCGCCTGACCCAGCCGTGCCCGGGGGCGGCAGTGCGCCGCCCCCGGTGCCCCCGACCGCCAAGCGCACTCGACAGCAGGAGGACACCATGCCCGCCCCGATCACCCCTGCCCGCATCCTCAATGCCGCCGCCCGGCACATCGAACGCGTCGGCCTCTATCGCGGCGATCACCTCTGGCAGCCCGGCAAGATGGGGGACACGGCACCGTGCAACGTCTTGCATGCGTGGGAGCAGGGCGTACGCGCCGTCAGGCCCCACCGGTCCGTGAAGGGCGAGGCGTGGACTGTGTTTCACCACGCGATCACGGACTCACTGGCCGCTATGAGTGACCACGTCAACGGCCGCCGAGTCTCGCCCATGCGATGGCTGGAGCTGAACCTAGACCAGCGCGCCTACCGTCGCACCATGCTGTGGTGCTGGGGTGACGAACCCGGGCGCACGGCCGAGGAGGCTGCCGCCGCGTTCCGGTCCGCCGCCACCCTCGATGTAAGTGATCGGCGTCACAGGCGTGCGGGTACCCCCTTCCGCTAAAACATGGTTTAATTAAGCATGCCGAGAGGGGGAGGGCAACCCCCCGACCGGCCCCCCGGGCTGACCGGCCCGGCGGAATCTCTCACCAGGAAGACAGAGCACAATGAGCAACGCCACGGCCCCGGCCGATGTCCAGACCGCCCCTGCCCAGTGGGCCACTGTCCCTGTCACGGACCTGACCGGACACTCCGGCAATCTCCGTGACCTCCAGGTCCCCGCCGACCTTCTGGCCGATGTCACGGCCAACGGCGTGGTGGAGCCCCTCTACGTCGTCCGCACGAACGGCGACGTTCCCCAGGTGATCGACGGGTTCCAGCGGCTGGCCGCCGCCGTCACCGCCGGGCTGGAGGCCGTGCCGGTCACTCACCGTCCGGTGATCCGGCTTGACGCGCTCACCCCGCACCCGAAGAACGCACGGGAGGAACTCGACATCACCCCAGCGTTCGTGGAGTCGCTCCGTGCCGAGGGGTGCCGCATCCCGGTCAAGGTCAGGAGGCTGGACGGGGGAGCGATCCAGGTCATCGACGGGCACCGGCGGTACTCCGGTGCCCGCGAGGCAGGGCTTACCCATCTTCCGTTCGAATGGGACGACGATGGACGGGACGAGGCCGGGCAGTTCCTCGACATGATCACGACCTCCCAGCACCGGAAGTCGCTCACCCGTACCGAGGTCACGGCCGCGATGTTCAGCGCGGCGGAGGCGGGCGCACAGGTCGGCCGGATCGCCAAGGCCGCCGGGGTCCGGCAGAAGGACGTCAAGGCGGTGGTGAAGGTCAGGACCGACGAGACCTTGAACGCCGCCGTCGCGGGCACCGAGTACGAGTGGACGTTTGACCAACTGGCCGCGTTGTCGGAGTTCGCAGACGCCCCCGACGCCGTCGCCGCTATCACCGAGGCCGCCACCGGCGATGACGTTGAGTCCGCCGATGTCGAGTGGGTCATTACGGTGGAGCGCACCAAGCGGGACAAGCGGAGGAAGGCCGAGGCCCACCGCGCCGAGCTGGAGAAGTCCGGGCAGCGGATCAGGGAGGCGGCGGAGCTGTCCGAGCGTGCGACCCCCCTGCGGAAGCTCAGGACACCGGAGGGCAAGGGGATTGGGTTGGAGACCCACAGCCGGTGCCAGGGCCAGGTATGGGTATTGGAAGGGCCCAACGACGACAAGTTCATGCCCTACTGCACCTCCCCGGCCCTGTACGGCCACGCGGAGCCCGGGAACCCCTTGGGCGGCAGCGGTAAGACGGCCGCCGAGCGCGAAGCCGAGAAAGCCGCCCGCGCGGCCGTGAAGGCGGGCAACATCGATTGGGACGCAGCCGAGACCCGCCGCCGCCAGTGGCTCGCGGATCTCATCAAGCGCCGCACCCTCCCGAAGGACACCGCGAACGCGCTCACCGGGCACATCAACACCGCACTTCTGGACGGGACATGGAGCGTCGGCGGAGACCTGAACAGCGGGAAGACGACCGAGATCCTCGCGGACCTTGTCGGGCTCACCGGGCGGCAGGCCGTCGATCGCAGCGGTTTCACCGAGAACCTCAGCAAGGACCCCCGCCGAGCGATCCAACTTCAGTTCGCCGCCATCGCCGCTGTGCGGGAGAAATCCGCCAGGCGCGAGGCGTGGCGCACGGACGACCAGCGGGACCCGTGGATTCGGAAGCCCACTGCCCGGTGGTTCGCCATCCTCGAAGCGCTCGGATACCCCCTGTCTCCCATCGAGCAGGCCGTAAGGGCTGACGAGGCGTACGAGCCGAAGCGGAAGCAGATCCCCGCGCTCACGGCCACCGCCGCTGACCCGACCGGCGAGGAAGTCACCGACGAATTGCCCGGCGACGAAGCCGCCGCGTAACCCCAGCCGCCCCATCCCGGGGGCGGGGAGTCCACCCCGCCCCCGGCCCGCTCAGGAGCCCGACAGTGACCCGTACAGCCCTGTTCGAGACCACCGCCGCCGACCATGGGTGCGGATGCGTCCCCGCCCCCGCCGAGCCCGACCCGGCCATGACCGCCGACATCATTCAGGCCCGCGCCATCGCCGAAGGGCTCGCAGAGTTCGGCATCGGTCCCGCACGGTGGTCTGCCGCCTACGACCCCGAGGCCGCCGCCGTCGCGCTTCGGGTGGATACCCCGCGCGGGCTGTACGCGCTCACGATCCCCCAGCCCGGCCAGCCGTTCCCCGTCCGTCACCGGGGCGAGCGCATCGGGGCACTCGACTGCCGCCGCACCTACGGCACCGCCGACAGTTACACCGCCGCCCTGTTCGCCGCGTTCCTGCGTGACCGCGCCGCGCTGGACATCCCTGGCAAGGACGTTTGCCTACCTAGAAACATGGTTTAATTAATCATTTCGGGAGGGGAGGGCAACCCCCTCCCGACCACCGGGCCGTAGGCGGCCCGGCCCCGGTCCGGCCGCACGCGGAGGGCAACCCGCCCCGGCCGGGCGCTCACTACCTCTCACCAGCAGGAGCACCCACCCCATGCAGAGCGCAGCCATGCGTTTCAACGCCCCCGCCAGCCAGGCGAGCTATGTCCGCCAGATCGTGGAGTCCACCAACACCCGCGCCGCCGTCCACGGGCTGACGGCGTACTCGCTCGACATCAGCGCCCCGTTCCTGGCCGACTGGACAGACCCGTTCGACGGCCGGGTGATCGGGCAGCGCCCCATGGTGACCGTCACGATCTTCGGCGAGGTCCCGCGTCACGCCGGATGGATGGTCGTTGCCCGGCTTGACCACGACGCCGAAGGCGAGACCCTTTTCAGCCTGTTCCCCGGACTCCCCGACCAGGAGGCCGAAGCCGCACGGGCCCACCGGGTGATCGAGAACTTCTGTCACGGCTGCAAGGTCGCCCGTCACCGGACCGCGACCTACCTTGCACGCCACGAGAACGGCGAGTTCCGGCAGCTTGGGACCACCTGTGTCGAGCCGTATACCGGTCTGCCGATCAAGGGGCTCCAAGCACTGTGGCGCTTCCACAAGCTCAAAGACTCCGATTGGGACGAGAGCGAAGGCGGGTTTCCCGGCGATCTCCGGTTGCCGGTGGGCAGGGTGCTTGAGGTGACCGCCGGGGTTGTGGCCCAGGACGGCCGGTTCTACAGCCGCGCTGAGGAATGGAAGAACGCCAGCCCGACCGCCGACAGCGTCTCCGCGTACTTTTTCGACCGCAAGGCATCGGAGGAGTGGCGGGCGGCCATCGACGGCGAGCCGAGCACGACCGCCACGGCCACCGCCGTCCGGGAATGGGCTGTCCAGGGGTACGGCAGCCCCAACGACTACCGACACAAGGTGGGCCAGCTTGCCCGGGGGGAGACCGTGGACCCCCGCCACCTCCCGACGCTGGTCTCAGCCATCGCGGGATGGCACCGCGACCAGGAGAAGGCCGCCGCCGAACGGGCCGCCCGGAGCTCTAAGCCGCAGGGAAAAGTAGGTGAGCGGCTCACCGTGACCGCCACCGTGAAGACCGTGATCGAGCTGGAAGAGCGGTTCTACGGGTACCACGCCCAGCGCCGCCGCCTCCTGAAATTCCAGGACGCTGCCGGGAACATATTCGTCTGGTTCAGCAGCGCCGCCACCGTGCCGGGCGAGGGTGAAGAGGTCGAGGTGACCGGGACGGTCAAGGAGCACAGCACGTACTGCGAGGTGGCGCAGACTGTACTGACCCGGTGCCGGGTCGCCGCCCGCGAGTTGGTGGCCGCCTGATCAGTCCGGCCGGGCGGACCCCCGCCGCCCGGCCGGACCCCGGCAGCCGGGGCCGGGGAGGGGACGGCATCGAGCCGCCCCCACCCCGTACGCCCCCGCCGAAGTCGGGGAGCTGGAGTGCGGCGGCCGTGCCGTCGTACGCAGTACGGAACGCTCCGCGCTCCGTGGCCGGCGGACCGCTAGTACCTCCTGTTCCGCTCCGCGCCGGCCACCCGCAGCACAATGCCGAGGCACAAGAAGAACAGGAGCCTTCGGCGAGTCCTCTCTCGGAGGGGCCGGGGGCTCACGCGTCGAGTGCGGGCGGTCGGGGCTGAGGTGGGGCGGTGGGGTGTTCCCTCCTCGATCGGACACCCATGGGGCGTACCAGACACCGGCCCCGGGGGCCAGACCAAGCCGCTTCGCGGTCGGTCGCAGGCTCCCGAGCCCGGCCCCCGTGTCCGGTCCCAGGTGCGGCGGAGCTGTCCGACCGAGGAGGGAACACGCCACCGGGGACGCCCACTGTGCGGGGGCGCACAACAACCAGGCGTCCGACTGGAGTTGACCCTTAGAGTTAAACATGGTTTAATTAAATATGTCGAGAGGGGGAGGGCAACCCCCCGAACGGCACCCGGAGAGCCGACAGGCCCCGGTACCTACTCTCACCAGGAGCAGACGTCATGGATCAGCGCATTACCGTTGCGGCACTCGCCCGACCGATCGCCCTTGCCCTTGAGGGAGTCTGGCAACCCCAGAAGGGGTACTTCGACAATGATCGCCTTGATCACGTCGCCACCCTCACCCACGAGGACGGGCGACGGCTCCACCTGTCCGAGCGGTGGGACGAGCCCGGCTTTCTTGTCATCCGAGGAGTCTTCCCCGCTACGGACTACCCGTTCCGCAGGGGTGACCGGGACAGTCTCCGCGTACCGATGACCGAAAGCCCCGATGTCATCGCCGCCCTCGTGTCCGAGCGGCTCATCCCGCGCCACCGCGAGGTGTGGGGTGAGGTTTTCGATCACAATCAGCGGTTGGCCCAGCTGTGCCGCGAGGTCGAGGCGCTCGCTTCTGGACTTTCTGAGCGGCTTCCCGGGGCGCGAACCCGAGTGGACGGGACCACCGCATTTGTTCACTTGGAGCTTGAGTCGGGGGAGTTCCGAATTGTAATCGACGGCCCCGAAGTGAACCTATTCCTTACAGACGTGCCGGACGTTATCGCCAACGCCATGGTTTTCGCTGTTAGCCGGTTTCTTCCACACGTGGAGACTCTCGAAGGGGAATCCGGTAACTCTTTCGATGAAATCAACTTCTGAGGCTCGAAAGGAGGCTGAGTCCGTGAGTGCAGATATCTACGTCATTAAGCCAGGGTGGACCGTTCAGGCTCCCTATCTGCGGACCACGCTCCGGCGGGCCTTGGAGTTCCAGTCGGTGCAGAGCGTGTGGTCGGGGGCCGAACACATCAACAACGCAATAGCCATGCTCTACAGTGACGAACTCTCCGACTCTGGGCCATGGATGCTGACGAAGTCTCAGTTGTCAACGCTTGTGGCCGCCACTGAGTGGCGCAGGGCCAAGCGTGGAACCTGGGATGTTCATACCAATCCGGAAATCCTGGCCCACTACTCCGAGATCGAAAAAGAAATCTCGGAGGCTTATCGGTCCGCCTGTCACGCGGAAGGCTGCTATCGAATGTAGAGATTTGCCACAACCCTAGAAACATGGTTTAATTACGCTTGTCGGAGGGGGAGGGCAACCCCCCTCCGACACGGGGCCGGTCGGCCCCCCGCTCACTCTCTCTCGCCAGGAGGAACCACCGATGGCCCGCAAGTCGAAGATGAACCCGGAAGAGCGCCGCGCCTACACCGCGCAGATGCGCGCCGAGCTGGAAGCCGTCATGGACCGCGCGTACGGGGCCATGACCGCCGGGGAGGAGTTCTGGTCGGAGGTGATGCGCACCGCCGCCGCGCTCCCCGACCGCAGCCCGGTCAACGTCATCGCCATCGCGGCGCAGTGCCCCGGTGCCACCCGGGTCCACGGGGTCAGCGACTGGCGGAAGGCCGGGCGCTACCCCGCCAAGGGGTCTACTTCCATCAGAATTTGGACCCCCATCCGACGCCGCCCCGACGCGCCCGCCGACACCGTCGCCGGAGCGGCCCAAGGGGTGGGGGAGGCTCCAGGGTCCCCGGCTGACAGCAACTCCCGTGCTGTCTCCGGGTATAAGGCCGCCCCCGTGTTCGATATCTCCCAGACCGGCGGCGACGACTACCGGCACCCGGCCCCCCTGCTGACCCCGGCAGCCGCCGTACGGGACACCCTGGTCATCCAGTACCGGCAGGCGTACGGCGAAGATCCCGAGGCGGAAGGGGGGTTCGACTTCAGCGGACACGCGCCGGACGACGCCGCCCGCATTCTCCTGTATGGCCACGCCTTGCGGCGAATCGCGGAGGCGGATGTCCTGGTACGCGGACAGCGCCCCGCCGAGGTTGCGTCTGCCGCCCATGTGGCCGCGCTCATTCTCGGCATCACGCCCGGCCCCGCCGTCATGCCCCCGCTCGCGGGCATTATCACCGGCGACAGGAAGCCGCCCGTCCACGGCGCGGCGGTGCGCGTCATCGAGACCGGCCGCGCCATCGCGGAGGCCGTCAAGGCGTCGCACCAGTCCGTGCCAGCAGCAGCACCCGGCGACCTCGCTTTGAGAGGTTGCCCCACCCCCTAGAACATGGTTTAATTAAGCATGTCGAGAGGGGGAGGGCAACCCCCCGACCGACACCCAGCCGGGGCCCACCGGCCCCGGCTCCCCACCTCTCACCAGACGGGACACCTCATGACCACCACCTACCAGACCCCGGTCACCACTGCCCAGGACTTCCCCGCCGCCACATTCGTACTCGGCGGCCCTTGGGAGCGCGGTAACCAGATTGACCCCCGTCCCGCCGTCGTCGTCGGCTCCTTCGGCGGCCGGGAGCGCGCTGCCGAAACCTCGCCCTTGGTGGTGTGGTTCTTCAGCGGCGGTGCCCCCGAGCCCGGTCCGACCGTGCAGGCGATGTTCCCGCACGAGCTGACGCCGATCGGCGACACCTTGACCACGATGGACGGGCAGGCGTTCCGGGTCTTGGCGGCCAGCCTGCACCGTGGCCGGTTCGCGTACGACGACGGAGACGAACTGCGTGCCGCCGTCCGCCAGGCGGGGCGCGAGCGGACCGGACTCACCGACGCCGACCCCGCCGCGCAGTACACCTGCCACCGAGGCTGATCACGGCCCGCCGGTCCGGGGAGGGCAACCCTCGGGCCGGTGGCCCCCGCAACGGCAAGCGGACACCCCCTACGGGGGCGACAGCGACGAGGCCCGGTGCCCGGTGCTGGCCGACTCCGCCGCAGGCGGCTCCGCCGGCCAGCACCGGGCACCGGGCCAGCGGACACGCCCCGCAGGGGCGTGACTGCCCCTGCCGCCGCGCAGGGCGCGGCGGCCCGTGGACCGTTCGTTCCTCACGGCCCACGCCGGTGGCGCACGCCGGACTTTAAGCAGTTCCGGTCTTCGCCCGGAACGGAAAACTCTTACCAGACAAGGCAGTTCAGTGACGATCGATATCACTCACACCGGTCGTGAAGGCACCCTCATCGAGGGCACGAGCAAGGGCGACGGCACGGCGGAGATCCTCCGGGCCCGCCACTACGCAACCGGGTACACCACCGTCGCCCGGTGGTCCCGCACTCTCGGGTGCTGGTACCTCCCCCACAGCCGCGACAAGCGAACCAGCCGGCCGATGCTGGAGGCCCTCGCCGAACGGCTCCGGAACGCGGGCTTCACCGTCACGGTCAGCATCGATGAAGCCGACCGCCGGACCTTCGCCGAGGCCGAGCAGAACCGCACCGACAGCGCCCAGGACAGGGCCGAGCGATTCGGCCAGTACGCGGACAACGCCGCGACGAAGTCCGAGTCCGCGTGGAAGCGAGGCCACCAGATCGCTGACGCCATCCCCATGGGACAGCCGATCCTGATCGGCCACCACTCGGAGCGGCACGCCCGGCGAGACCAAGAGCGCATAGACAACGCCATGCGCAGCAGCATCAGCGAGCGCGACCGCGCCGAGCACTGGAGCCGTCGGGAGCGCGCCGCCGCCGGGTACGAGCAGTTCCGCAAGGACCCCGCCCGGACCCTGCGCCGGATCGAGAAACTCCGCGCCGAACTCCGCGCGGTCGAGAAGTGGCAGAAAGGCCAGTCCGCCCACGGATACCACCGGGACATCACCAACCCGGAGACCCGCCAGGACCTCGACATCCAGCACCAGGAGCTGACCGAGCAGATCAGCTACTGGGAGGCCGTGATCAAGGAAGCGGAGGGGAAGGGGTTCAAGGTCTGGTCGCGGGCTGACTTCCAGCGTGGCGACTACGTCAAGGCAAACGGCACTTGGTGGGTAGTTCTTCGAGTCAACGCGAAGTCCCTGACGACCCCGCACCTTCACGTCGGCATCGGGAAGAAAGTCGTCCACGCCGAGGACCTCAAGCACGCCGATTGGACATGGCGAACCCCGTACGACGAGGTCACCGGCCGGATGAGTGCCGAGGAAGCCCGGCAGAAGCTGACCGCCGCCGCGTAGCCCCCTGGCCCGCCCCGCGGCTGGCACCCGGGGCGGGCCCGCCCACCCACACCAGAAACAGGCACCACCATGTCCATCGACACGACCACCACGACCCCGGCGACCGACGAGCCCCGTGAGTACCTGACCGGCCTCGAACCCACTCGCCGCAACATGCTCTCCGCGATCAAGGCTGTCGCCCGGATCACCGAACTCGGATGGGAACCCCGTGGGGGATACCCGGGCTCCGACGTGCTGTGGAAGGTCCGCTGCCGCCTCTGCGGCTGGATTGGACTCCGCTTCTTCAGCCACCTCCGGCGCGGTCGGCCCGCCTTCCGCCACCCCGGATGCCTCCCGCAGCCCGAGCACGCCAAACGAATCGCCGCCCTGGTCGAGGACGTCCGGACCACCTGCGCGTGCCCGACGCCACACCCCATCACCGCGGGCGAGAACGCGGCCGATGTGAAGGCCATCGCCGACGCCCGGACACAGGGGGGCACCGACCAGGTGAACCACCTCCTCGCCCGGCTCACCGGGATATGCCCGGCCGCCGCCGCCCGAGCGGAGGCCGCCGCCGAGTACGCCGCCCGCTGACCACCCGCCCCGGGGGCGGCGCTGCCCCCGCGCCGCCCCCGCAGTCCCGGAACGGACCCCATGCCCCGCATCTACTACAGCCCTGAAAGCGTCGTCATCCCCGGCGACTTCGCCGCGATCCTCGAATGGGCCGCCTGCCACATTGAGCAGGTTGGTCTCCACCAGGGCGCCCGCCTCTACGCCGGCCCCGGTCGCACCGCCACCCTCCCGCGCTGGCCCCGCGGCGCCATCAACGTCGCCGCCGGTGAAGGCCGACAAAGCGCCCGCCACAGCTACGACTGGAGCACCATCCACCGAGCACGCGACGAGGCGTACCGAGCGTTCGCCGAGCACCTGACCGCCCGCCCGCTCGACGCCGACACCCCCGAGAACGCCCGGCGGCTCCACCGGGACGTGATGGACCAGTGGAGCGCCGACCCCGGCCGCACCGCCGAGCACGCCGCCCAGGGCCTCCGTGCCGCCGCCGGCCACGCCGACCACAGCCTCTTCTGAGCCGTGCTGGGGGGGGGCGGTCCCGACCGCCCCCCCAGCACCCACAATCGAAAGCCAGCATCATGTCCCCGCGTACCCTGACCCGCCGAGGTGCCGCCCAGCCGAGCAAGGACGGCGTCGCCCGGATCGCCGTCCCCCTCCACCCCCGGCTCAGCGCTTCCGAGCTAACCCGCGTACTCGCCGCCGCCCCGGCCGATCATGACCTGACCGTGCTCGACCCCGTCGAGACCCGCGCGCTCATCGCCGAGGTACTCACCCAGCACGGATACGACGTACTTCGACGGACCCCGTACGACTCCAACGACGACCGCCACCAGGCCGCTCGCCGGGCGGTGCGCGCCGCCTACGGTCACCGGTTCACCGATGCCCCGGCCGAGCAAGCCTTTCTCGCCGATCCCCTGCTCGACATCGTCCGCGCTGGTCTATGGAGGGAAGAGCCGTGAGCATCCTCCCCGAACCGCGCGGCGCCCGCGCCCGCCAGACCTATTACTGGCAGGTCCGCAACGCCCGGCACCAGGACCTCCGCGCCGTACACGCCTGCGAGACCTGGCACATTCGCTACGGCCACCCCGGGGGTGCGTACTCCGACCTCGGACACGACACCGTCCCACCCTCGCACCACAGCCCGACCCTGCTCACCCGGCGGATGTACGGACGACCCGGCGACGAGTACCGCGGCGGCTGCCTCAGCTGTCTCTGGGAAGGCCGGCCGCACACCGGTGGCGGTAGCAACAGGGCCCTGAACTGTGCCGTCGAAGACGCCCACGACCACGCGTTCCCCGGTTGGAGGGATCTGCCCGTGGTCCCGGATCTGAAGAGCAGCGGGAGCCCGTACGGGAGCCAGCGACTGTGGCGGCAGACGGCTGACCTCTACCCGGCCGACTGGCTGGACCGCGGGGCCCCGCGTCTCGTACGGGCCCGGCGCCGAGGCGATGCTCACGACCCGCCGAGCCTGAGCAGCCCCCGCTACGAACTCCGGGTGGCCTCACCGCGAAGGCAGGAGAGGGCGGACACCGGCGACCAGGAGGTTCTGTTCTGAGCACCAGCGGCACGCAGCCCGCACGGGCCCCACCTCAGAGGAAAGGTGGTTTAATTCGTAGCCGTGACCGGATGAGGGCGACCTCGCCGGGCACCCCGTCCCCCTGTGCGACGCCCCGCGTCGATCAGCGGCGGACCTTCAGATAAAAGTGAGACGGCCAGCGCACAAGGGCAACAAGGCGCTGGCCGTCGGAGTTCTCTCACCAGAAAGAACACCATCATGGTAAGCGAGACCGACCGGCCCCACCCCCGGCCCGGAGACCTAGTCCGCCTCACGCCGGGTAACAGCGTCGGCGCTTCCCCGGACGAGACCTTCGTCATCGTGGAGGACCTTCCGCCGAGCCCGGAACACCTGGTGCTCCACCTTCCCGAGCACCACCCCGACCACCCCGACTGGGCGGCAGCCGTCCCACCGGGCGAACTGAGCACCCTTACCCGGCTCACATCCAGCGGCCCCCGCACATGGGCGCCAGCTCCGTCCCCCGGGACCGACGCATGACTGCCCACGTTCATGAGCCACCACCCGAACAGGAGGACACCGTGCACCGCTCCGACGGCCGCACGTTCTATTCGCGCGCCGACCTTCAGGAAGTCCACGGCATCAGCCGGCCCACGCTCCAGAACCTCGGGACCGATCGGGAAGCGAACGGCCATCCGGACGCCACGGACATCGACGGCGTCATGCACTGGGACGCCGAAGAATGGGTCCGGTGGTACGCCGAGCTGCAACGGCAACGCGCTATCGCCGCGACCACGAACGCTCCCAACCTCACCGGCGCCCCGGACGAAGAGGTCGGTCCGGCCGAGGCCGCCCGGATCTGCGGCTTCGCCGACTCCTCCACGGTCTCCCACTACATCAAGAACCCCCCGGAGGGATGGCCGGACGAGCCGGATGCCTACGACCTGTTGCCCAGCGGGCGACAACGACCGAAGTGGAAGCGCTGGCGGCTCTGGCAGTACGTCGCGGATCGTAAGCCCCGCGGGCACGCCGGCGGGCGGCCGAAGGGACGGCCCAAAGGGCAGGCGTACCCGTACCAGGGGGACGAGCGACTCGCCCTGGCGCGGAAGGCGCTCTCTGACAGCCCCAGTGCCACGAACGCCGAGCTGATCCCCCAGCTCCAGGCCCTCTCGGAGAAGATGTACTCGCGTCCGACGTGGAACAACATCCTCAAGTCCGCCCGCTTGCACCCCGAGCCCGAGGAGTAGGCCATGAAACCCTGCCCGCGGTGCGCACAGCCCATCGTCGGCCAACCGGCCCGGTCCCGGCTCACCGCTGATCGGGACATCTTCATCTGTACGTCCTGCGGCACGGACGAAGCCGTACGCGAGGCCAACGGACAGCCGCCCATCCCGTTCGGGGACTGGCCCCTGAATCCGTGACTGATAGACGAGAGTCGCCGGACGATTCACCGTCCGGCGGCTCTCGTGTATAAGCCACGCGACGGGCACTGGTGAAGCCGGTGTTGTCCCGGCCCATACGTCCTGCGAGCCCCACCTTTTCGGACGGGGAGCCGTCACTCTCCCCCGCCCGGGAGCCGAAGGCGTACGGGCCTTGGGCCAGAGACGTGTCATCAGGACGGACCTCTTTTCCGCCGTACCGCTGTACGCGATGGATGTGACGAATGGCCGTCGAGCGGGGCATCCTGAGCGGCATGGACTTCCAGCCGGTTGAGCGCGCCTCGGAGGCATTCCAGCAGTCACTGACCGCGGAGGAGATCGGGAAGGTCTGCCGACGGGCGTTCGGGGACGCTGCCACGCCGGTGTCCGCCGTCGAGTTGGGCGCGGGGATGTACAACAACGTGTACCGCGTGAGCCTGGCCGGGCGGGCCCGGCCGGTGATTCTGCGGGTCGCGCCGGATGAGGGCCGCCAGTTCCGCAGTGAGCGCCATCTGATGCGCAACGAGTACGGCAGCGTGCCGTGGCTGGCGGTGATCGCGTCGCTGATGCCGCAGGTCCTCGCCGCGGACTGGTCGCACGAGGTGATCGACCGGGACTGGATGATCCAGACCCACCTGGACGGCGTCCCGGCCCCGGAGCACCTGGGCACGTATCCGCGCGCGGCGTGGCCGGCGTTCTTCCGGCAGATGGGCGCTATCGCCCGCTCCGTGCACGACGTGCGGGGCACGCACTTCGGGCCTGTCAGCGGCCCGGGGTACGGGACATGGAGCGAGGCGGTGATCACGTCGCTGGAGGAGATCGCCGCCGACTTGGACGGGGCCGGCCTGGACGCGGCCGACGTACGGAAGGTCGCTGTGGTGGCCGCGCACGACCGTGCCGTGCTCGACGAGGTCACCGAACCGGGGCTGCTGACCGGGGACCTGTGGACGGTCAATGTGATGCTCGACGCCGGGGCCGCGGAGCCCACGATCACCGGGGTGCTCGACATGGACCGCACCTGGTGGGGCGACCCGGCCGCGGACTGGACGATCCGCATGGCGCTGGCGAAGCAGGACGAGCGCGTGGCGTTCTGGGAGGCGTACGGGGAGCGGGACCGCTCTCCCGCCGCGGCATGGCGTTCGCTGGTCTACGAGGTCCGGCACCTTGGCGCCGTCCGTCTGGAGCGCCACCGGCTGGGCAACGCCGCCGGGGTGAAGAACACCTACGACGCCGTGGCCGCCGTTCTGGCCGAACTGAGCTGACGTTCCCACACCACTGGTGCGCCGGGTCGGTTGGAGGTTCAGCCGGATACGGCGGTGACGGCGACCCTGCGCAGGAGGTGAGCGGTGGGCAGGCGCCGGCGGGCTTCGCTTTGCAGTCCGGCGAGCGCGGTGTCCGGGCCCGGGTCGCCGAGCTGGAGCGCGACGCGGTAGATGGACTCGTAGGTGTCGCTCCAGGCCGGACGGGCGTGGCATTCCACGGCGGTGAACCCGGCGGCGCACAGCACCGCGGGCCAGTCGCTGTGGCGGTGCCGTTCGGGCAGTCGTGGGTCGCCGGGGCTGAGCGGGTGCCAGCCGGTGACGACGAGGCGTCCGCTCGGGCGGAGAATCCGGCGGGCCTCCTGGGCTGCTGCGGCGCGGTCGTCGGCGTACTGGAGAGCGTCGATGGAGACGGCCGCCGACACACTCGCGCGGGGAAGCCCGGTGGTGGTCAGGCCGTTCACTACGAAGTGCGCCGTGCCTTTCATCGCGTAGGTGGCGGCCCGTTGCCGTGCCTGGGCCACCGCGACCGGCGAGAAGTCGACACCGACCAGGTCGGCGTGTGCCGCGCGGGCCAGCCACAGACCGGGGCCGCCGCGCCCGCATCCGAGATCGGCCAGAACCTCGCCCTCCTTCAGGGCCAGTTCGGCGGCGATGTGGTGCAGCAGATCGGTGCAGAGGAAGGAGAACGGTTCGGCCTCCGGCGGCAGAGCCGGGTCGACGATCCGGGCCACCCTGCTGAAGCCCCCGGTGCGGGCTTCGCCGTGGAACAGCGCGTCGAACTCGCCCGGCAGGATCGCCGGAGGGTCCTCTCGCCTGATGTGGGGGGTGCTCGGCTCACGGTGCACGGGTTACCTCCCTTTCCGGGCCCGGCTCGCGGGCGGCGGGTGATCCGGCGTGGTGCGGCGCGCGGTCGGAGTCGACCACGACGGTGATCCGGGCGAGTATCTGCTCGGCCTGGCGCTCGACGGCGGCGGGATCAGGACCGGTGACGATGAAGTGGCCGAGGCGTCCGTGGTTGGCCTGTGCTGGCCCCACGGTCTGGCCGACGGCCGTGCGCAGGTGGACGGCGGGCACCCCGGGGCCTTCCTTGGGCAGGCCGGTCACCGCGGCCAGGCGGCCGGTGCGCGGGCTGGTCAGGAACCGTACGCTCGCGTAGGCGCGGCGGGCCGGGGTGAGGTGCGCGGGGCGGCCGAGGGCGGTGTCCAGGAGTACCGTCCACGGGTCGATTCCCAGCGCGTGCCGGAGGAGGACGCCGATGTGCCCGGCACCGAGGCGGGCTCCGATCTCGATGACCGAGCACCGCCCGTCCTCGTCGACGATGACCTCGGTGTGCGAGGCACCGTTGCGGATGCCCACCGCGGCGATCGCCCGCTCCACCTCTCGGTGCACGGCCCGCTCGGTGCCCGGGGGCAGGGCGGCGGGCAGGCTGTGACCGACTTCGACTCGGTGGGCGCCCTGGGTGACGGTCTTCCGGGTGGCGCACAGATGCGTGGTCATCCCGTGCTGTGTGATCGATTCGACGCTGTACTCGGTGCCCTCGACGTAGTTCTGGACCAGGACCCGCGGGTCGGGCGGCAGGCCGTACATGCCACGTGGGGAGCGGGCCGCCGCCCGCCAGCCGTCGGCCGCACAGTCAGGATCGGTGACGACAGTGACACCGGCGGATCCCGCGCCGTCGGCGGGCTTGATGACGCACGGGAAGGAGATTTCCCCAGCGGCACGGAGCAGGCGTAGTTCGTCCTCACTGTCGAGGACGCGGGTGCGGGGCGCGGCGACATCGTGGAGGGCGAACACTTCGCTCATGGCGGCCTTGTCTCGGGCCATGGCCGCATGTTCCGGGTCGTTGCCCGGCAGGCCGAGCGCGGCGCATACCTGCGCGAGCAGCGGTGTGAGGTACTCGTTGGCGGTGAGCACCGCGTCGGCGCCGATCCGTCGGGCATAGCCGACGATGTCCTCCAGGGCGTGGTCCGGGCGGGAGAAGTCGCTCGTCAGACAGCCGGACAGGAGTCGTCGGAGGTCAGTGCCGTAGGCGGAGTGTGTGGTGGGATCGGTGGCGGCGTGGACCTGGTAGCCGGAGGCGGCGGCGGTCCGGGCGATCGCTCCGGACTCGGGGCCGGCTGCCTCCAGCAGCAGGACGCGGGGCGCTCTCACGACAGATAGTCCTCGCGGGCACCCTCGCGGACTGTGTCGAGGGTGAAGCAGTGGAAGCCTCCGCCGAACAGCCTCCGGTGGCGGTGGCGTACCGGCACGGTGGTGAAGCCCGCCGCGTCGAGGGTCTTGACCAGACCGGTGCAGTCCTCGTTGACCAGCACGGTGTTCTCGTCGACGGACAGGACGTTGAGGTCGATGTACGGGCTGGTGAGGATCAGGTCCTCGTAGTCGTCGTAGACCGGGAACGCGCCCGCGTCCGGCTCCGGCGGCACGATGTAGCGCCACGAGCGCAGCGGCTCGGGCATCAGGTCCCGGATGCCGTCGTGCCGGGCCAGGAACACCCCCGGCTTGAGGGCGAGGAGCATGCTGTCGATGTGGTTGTCCGCCATCCGCCACACCCGGTGGACCCGGTACCGGTCGCCCAGGTGCCGTTGAAGCCACTCGGCACCCCGGGCGTGGTTGGCCTGCGCGACGTTGACGACCAGGTCGCGGCCCAGCCGCAGCACCTGCGCGCCGTCCAGCATCATCTCCACGCCGACGTCGTACGGGCTCGGCTGCGGGTCGTCGACGGCTTCGGTCGGCCCGCCCAGGGTGGTCGCGGTGTCCCGCGCGTACGACAGGTCGAACGACATGTCGGTGAGGGTGGGGCGGGGCATCGTCGTCCACCGCGCACCGTTCTCCCAGTAGGTGGTGAGGACGGGGGCGAGTAGGCGGGTCTCCAGGTAGCGGGAGCGGATCGCGGGCGGCGTCTCGATGATCTCGTCGCCGAGGATCAGCGTGTTGTCGCGGATGTTCAGCGCCGGGGTCGGGGCGGCCTCCCAGCCCAGGCCCGCGATCGGGGCCGCGTCAGGCGGCAGGGGCAGCGGCCGGTGCACGACGGCCCCGAGCCCGGCGAGCACGGCGGCCAGGGCCTCCACGTCCTCGTGCAGTTCCTCGGCGTACCGCTCCTTGATGGCCCAGCTCTCCCGGTGGCCGGACACCGTCCGCGTCAGGCGCGGATAGGCCCAGTCCGACCGGAAACCGCTCAGGTTCTCATGGTGGAACAACTCGAAGCTGACGTCGCGGTCGTGTCCCACGTAGTTGGCGGCGGACCCGACGACGACCTCCTTGAGCGGGGTGAAATCGTCGTGACTGTTCAGGCGGCGCATGGGCATTCCTCTTCTCTCGGGTCTGCGGGGCAGGTCAGGAGGCGCGGGGCGCGGCGGCCACATGCCGGTCGGCGAGCGCGCGGCCACGGCGGACCCGCAGGGTCAGGCCGCTGCTGTCCGGCTGAAGGGTGCGCTGCTCGCTCCAGCCGGAGAACCGGAACTCTCCGGTGTCGTCGGCCGGGGCGAGCGCGAAAACACGCCCGGCGATCGTCAGGGCGAGGATGCCGTCGTCGGCGCGGTAGATGCGGGCGGGGATGAGAGAGCCGTCCAGCGGGGCAGGCGCGTCGAAGTCCGCGAACCCGGACGGCAGCAGCGCCTCGTACGGCAGTCCGCCGGACCAGGCGGGAGCGGTGGCCGGGCCGGTGCGGTTGAGCAGGACCTCGCCGTGGGTGAGGAGGTCCTGCCAGGAGTCCGGGAACCAGGCCGCGAGGTCGGCGGTGAGCAGGGCGTCGATCACGGCATGGACCCGGGTCACCGTCTGGCTGGCGTTGCGCACCAGATGCTCGCGGGAGAAGTCGCCATACCAGAGGGTGCCCGGCTGCCAGCAGTGTTCGACGCCGTCCAGGACGAGCACGGCGGCCGGGTCGGTGACGACGGGGATGTGCAGGCGCACGATGCCCCGGTCCAGCCGGTATTTGGGGTCGCGGTGCGAGTCCGAGACGGCGCCGGGCCCCAGCGCCATGAGCCGCACCGCGTTCAGTGGGGCGGGGACCGAGTCCAGGATCTGTGCGAGGTAGGGCAGTTGGGAGAGCCAGCGGGTCGGCGCGAACGGCTGCGGCCCGGGGCCGCCCGGGTCGGTGCGTTCCGGATCACCGCCGAGGCTGCGCAGGGGCAGGACCCGCCAGTCGATCGCGGCGGGCAGGCCGACCTGCCCGCCGTAGGTATGGGTGCGCTGCACGTTCCAGGTGTGGGCGGTGACGGCCGCGAGTTCGGCGGCGAGCCGGCCGGAGTCGAAGACGGGGGAGAGCTGGGCGGCCTCGGTGGCCGCGGTGAGGGAGGCGGTCATGGTGAGACTCCCGGGTCAGGAAGAGAAGGACACGGCACCGGTGGCGACGTGCTGGCTGGCGTCGTAGGTGCCGGCGGGCACGGCTGCGAACCGCGCGTCGAGCCGGTCGAACACGGCCGCGTGGCCTTCGGCGGGGTCGTAGGCGAGGCAGAACACGAACTGGACCGGCTCCCCGGGGGCGAGGGGGATGGCGGGCATCGACACGATCACCCCGGTCCGGGCGGCCGGGTCGTACGCCATGCCCAGCTCGTCGAGCGCGGCCAGGAAGGCGGCGAAGGAGGGCACCGCCCAGGTGGGCGGGACGTGGTACTCGACCACCTGCCGGGCCGGGGCGGCGGCGACGTCGACAATGCCGTGGGCGATCGACTGGTAGATGTGCAACGACCCGCTGACCTGCGCGTTGACCTCCGTGAACACCACAGCCCCGTCGGGCAGGACCAGGGCGTCCGCGCTCAGGTGCCCGCGGTAGCCGAACGTTTGGTACGCGTCGGCCAGCCGGGCGCCGCCGTCCAGCAGGGCGGTCCGTACCTGCTCGGTGACGCCGTCCAGCGGCACGACCTGGTGGCTCAGTCGCCGCCCGACGTACAGCAGGCGGCCCGTCTCGGTGGCCCGGGTGCCCTCGTCTGCGGCGTAGTGCTCGGAATACACCGCGTCGGCGCCGGGCGCGAACTCCTCGACGACGACGGGCCACCGGTCGTTCCCGCTCGCCCACGGCCACCGCTCTGCCCAGTACGCGGCGATGCCGTCCGGGCCCGGGGCCAAGTGGTGCAGATGCCGGGCCCCGACGTGGTCCACGGCCATCTCCGCCTCGCGTACGAGTAGCTGGTTGCCGACCCCGGCACCGTTGTGGGCCTGCTTGACCACGACCGCCCCCGATGCGGAGCGCTCCAGCAGTGCGCCGGTCGCTTCGGTCGCTTCGGCGCGGCTGCGGCAGACCCGGCCCGGGAGGGTCGGCACCCCGGCCGCCGCCGCCAGGGCCCGGAAGTTCGCCTTGTTGTTCCCGATCTCCCCGCCTCCCTGCCCGAAGAAGGCCGAACCCGGGAAGCGGTCGGCCACGCCCAGGGCCTCGGCGAGCCGTGCCACTGCGGCCGACGGCCACAGCGCGAACACCTCGCTCACCGCGCCGGTCCCGGCCGGGCCGAGCTCGGCCCGCACCTGCTCCACGAACGCGGGTACGGTCAGGGAGGCGGGATCGAGCAGCCGGTCGCCCCACGCTCCGCCTGGTGTGGCCAGCACGGTCAGCTCCTCGTGCTTCACGCCGGTGTGGGACAGGGCGTACTCGACGAACGCCGCGTCCGGCTCGCAGCACAGGACGAGCAGGTCACCGGAGCGGGCGAACCAGAACAGACGCTGTGTCCAGGCCCGCATGTCGCCGCGCTCGCGGATGGACGGATCGATGTGGTTGCCGATGAGGATGCGCACAGCAGACTCCTGAAGACGTAGGCGGCAGCCTCGGGCGGTGCCGCGCGGCACCGCCCGGACCGGGGAGGGATCAGACGAGGAGGGCGGCGGGCAGCGTGTCGAAGGCCCGCATGGTCGCCGTCCGGTGCCTTACGCCCTCGCCAGCGGCAGCCAGCCGTGCCGGGTGGTCGTTCAGCGCCGCGACCAGGGCGCGCAGCCCCGCCTGAGCGACGGTCGTCCCGATGCAGGAGTGCGGTCCCCACCCGTAGCCGAGGTGGCGGTTCGGAATGCGGTCCAGCACCAGCTCGTCGGCCCGCGTGAAGGCCGCCGGGTCGCGGTTGGCCGCCGCGAACAGCGGGACGACCTTCTGCCCGGGGGCGATGTCGACGTGACCGATCCGGCAGGAGCGCACCGCCGTACGCGTGGTGCCCTGCACCGGCCCGTCGAAACGCACCAGCTCATCCACCCCCGTGGCCAGCAGCGCCCCGTCCCGCATCCGGCCAAGGGCCCCCGGGTGGGCGAGGAGGGTGTGCACGGCGTTGCCGACGGCAGCCGCCATCGTGCTGTAGCCGCCCTGGAACATCACCCGCGCCGTGTTCTTCACGTACAGCCGGGTCAGTGCGTCGGGGTCGGCGGCCATGGCCTGCCGTACCCGGGCCAGCAGGCCGGACCGGGCCGAGGCCGCGAACCAGGAGTCGACCAGGTCGCTCAGCTGCTGGCGGGCGACGCGGCCCGGCTCGACGAGCGCCGGGTTGAGGCCGCCGTCCATGCTTCGCATGATCGCGTCCGACACCTCGGCGAACTCACCGTACGGCGGAGGCTCGACACCCAGCAGATCCGCGACAACCGCCACGGACAGCGGCACCGCGATCTCGGCCACCACATCGAATGGGCCCCCGCCGGCCAGCTGGTCGAGCCGCTCGCGCACCAGGAGGCGGGCACGGTCCTCGACCCCGACCAGGTCCTGGGCGCGCAACGCGGTCATGAACAGGGAGCGGACCCGGCTCTGCTGCGGCGGGTCGAGCGTCTGCACGCTCAAGGACGGCTCCGGCACCTTGCCCCCGGTACGCCGCGGGTCACGGGCGAACGTCTCGTGGTCGCGCAGCACGCGCACGCTGTCCGCGTACCGCGTCAGCGTCCATGAGTCCATACCCGTGTGCCAGAACACCGGTGCACGCATCCGCAGTTCGGCCAGCACCGGGTAGGGGTCGCGCAGGATCTCCGCGTCCAAGGGGTTGTAGCGGTCGGTCACAGACGGCATCGCGAGTCCTTCCGGAGCGGGAAGGGCGGGCCCGCCTCATCAGACGGGCCCGCCCCGGACTTCTCGGGCTCAGTGGTCGTACGACATGGCAGCCCCTCCCTGTGTGTCGGTGACGGCGGGCGTACGGCGATCGCGAAGGCTCCCGTCGGCCCTCGCCCGACAGGCGGGGAGACGCAGCCCGGCGGGCGGGACAAGGCCATAGGGAACGGTCGTCGCCGCGCTCCGCCCAGTCACACGGGGTGCCGGGCGGAACTCGACGAGTACAGCGGGCGTCGGCCCCGGGGCACAGAGGAAATCCCTATCCCCGCCCTATCCCCGGTCTCCTCGAACAGCTCTCCCGGGCACGGGGTCGGTGGTGCAATGGGCGGGTGGACGACGAAATCCGCCACCCCCTCGCGCACGCCAGGAACGAGCGCGGATGGCCGCAGGAGGAACTGGCCCGCCGCATCCGGCAGGCCGCCAAGCGCCGCGGCCTGCGCTCGGGCACCCGGGGGTCACGGGTCTCCAAGTGGGAGACCGGCCGTGCAGCCCCCGACGAAGACGAATCCCAGCCGCTCATCGCCGAGGTCCTCGGCATCGACTACGCGGCCGTCGCCCATCTCGGCTGGCCCCACTGGCTCCCGGGCCAGGACAGACCGCTGCCGCTGGGCCCGCACAACGCCGTCCCCTCACTCCGAGAGGCCCTGATGTCCTCCCTGGACCGCCGGTCGTTCATCGCCTACACCAGCGGCTCGCTGGCCGTTCTCGCCCACCAGTGGGCCGTCACCGAGCCCGGCCGGTTCGCACGGATCGCCGCGTCCGGCGAAGTCGACACCGAGATGCTCGACTGGCTGGAGGCGACCGGGGCGGAGCTGATCCGCCTCGCCACCGAACGCAGGCGACGCACCCGCCATCTGCTCGACGCGCACCTCACCACCGTCACCGAGTTCATTAGCGAGTCCCGCTACACCCCCGCCGCCGGGCAGCGGCTGCACGCCCTGGCCGCCTCCCTCTCCCAGGCCATCGCCTGGCAGCACTTCGACGAACGCCGCCACGCCTCCGCCGGCCGCTTCTGGCACGCCGCCCTCCACAACGCCCACACCGCGCACCAGCGCGACCTCGGTGCGGGCATCCTCTCCGACCTCGCCTACCAACTGCTGTGGCTGAAGGACGCCCGCGCCGCGGCCGACATCCTCGAACACGCCATCCCCCGCACCCAGCACCCCACCGCGCGGTCCCTCCTCTACCTGCGACAGGCCCGCGCCCTCGCCGCCCTCGACGAGGGCGGCCTGTGCCGCCGGGCCCTTACAGCCGCGGAGAAGGCGCTGGATACTCCGTCGTACGATCCGGCCCCCGCCTGGTGCTCGTGGATGTCCACCGCGGACCTCGCAGCCGACGGCGGCCGTTGTCTCGCGGATCTCGGCCAGCGGCGCCAGGCCCATCAGCTGATGGACGAGGGCATCGCCCTGCTGACCGCCACCCGCTCCAAGACCAAATCCGTGTTCCTGACCTACCAGGCCGAGACCTATCTCCGGGACGGTGAACCGGAGATCGCCGCGGCGACCGCTACCCGTTCCCTCGACCTGGCCAGCCGGATCGACGCGCCCAGGTGCGTGACGATGGTGTGCGGCCTCGAACCGGAGCTGTCGCGATACCCGCACACGGCTGGCGTTGGTGAACTCCTCGAACGGCTCCGAGCCGTCGGCTGAAGCCCTGCCACCTTCGCGGAGCAGGCGCGGAGCGCCCTGGACGCCCCGGACGACATCCCGTTGTAGCTGCTAGTCCCCCCTGCGAGGGATGCCAGTCGGGCCCACCGGTAACAGTTCACCGGAGCACTCACAGGTGCGATCTTGTTTTAGAAGGACCAAGGTATCGTCACTTCGTGACGATACGATGAGTCAAAATGGCCTGATCTGATCGAATCTGACCGGAGGGGGTGGGGCGACCGGTGGGCTGGGTGACGATGATCGGCCCGTCCGATGGACAGGTGGAGTACCGCTTGACCGGTGGCCACGGCTGCGGCACGGTCACCACCGTCGATGCCACCCCCCTTGTCGCCGCCATTGAGGCCAAGGCCCAAGCGGCTGGAATCACCGTCGCGGTTCTCCTCGGATCCACCGAGGCCAAGAAGGCGTTCTTCCGCGCCCGGACCGCGATCCGGAACACCAGACCGTCCCGGCTCACCGGGTTCGACGCCGTCGAGATAGCCGCCGCCGCAGGACTGGACGCCCGTGAGCTGTACGGCGACAAGGTTCTCCCCGCGCCAGCCGCCGACGGCCAGGTGGACTACCACCTTGACCCCAGCGAGCGCCCCCTCACCTGGATCGGGAACGGCCTCACCGAGTTCGACATCGTCCCCGGCAGCACCCTCACGCCCGAGCAGCTCCAGGCCGCCCGCCGCCTCATGCGAGGCGAGGACCCCCGCACCGGCCAGACCCTCGTGGAGCCGAAGCTTGCCATCGCCCCCGCCGCGAAGCTCCCGGCCGCGCCCCTGGTCCGGGCGATCCGCCGGAGCGCCGCCGAGCGCGGAGTGCACCCTGATGAGCTGCTCGACTCCCAGCGTAAGAAGGATGCCTTCGGCAGGATGGAGCGTCAGCTCACCCGGTTCGGCGAAGCCCACAAGGCCCCGGTCTCCACCCTGCTCAAGCTCGCCGACGCCGTCGGTATCGACGCCGTCGAGCTGTACGGCGACGAGGTGCTGGAGAAAGCCCTCACCGCCGAGGCTGGCGGCCGACTGGACGCCCGTGCTCTGCTGACCGCCGTCGAGACCAGGGCCCGCGCGACGGGACAGGAGCCCGCGGATCTGTTCGGCTCCGAGTCCATGAAGCGGCGCTATCTCCAGACGGAGGCCGAAGGCGGTCGGCGGCTCCGGGATCTGCCCATGGCCGTCCGCGAAGCCGTCGCCATGGCCAAGGCCGCAGGGCTCGACCCCGCCCAGGTGTGGGACACGGAAGAGATCAAGGCAGCCATGCGGGAGGGCCGAGTAGAGGTCGGCAACCGTGGTGCGGACGTCACCCTGGATCTCCCCAAGAGCCAATCCGCTTTCCTCGCGTACGCCCCGGACGACATGGCCACCGTGGTCGAGAGCATCTTCACCTCGGCAGGACGCGAGTCCATCGATGCCCTGGAGCGCTGGACCGCGTACGCCATGCGCGGCCGACACGGCGACGGCCAGGAAGCGAGCACGATCGAGACAAGCGGGTTCTCCGGGTGGATGATGGTTCACCGCGCCGCCCGGCCGGTCGGCGGCGCACCCTACGGCGACCCCCACTTCCACCTCCACTTCACCCTGGCCAACATGGTCAAGGGAGCCGACGGACAGTGGTCCACCATGGCCGCCGGCGGCCGGGACCTGCACCGCCACGCCCGCGCGACGCAGTCCCTCATGAACGCCCGTATCCGCCGCGAACTCGGCGACCACTACGGTCTTCGCTTCCGGCGCGATGAGCGCACCGGCGCGTGGGAGATCGCCGCCATCCCCGAGCGCACGATCAAGCTCTTCAGCAAGCGCGACAGCCAGGTCCGCGAGCTGCTCACCAAGCTGGGGCTCGACTACGACAGCGCCACCCTGCGCGAGCGCACCGCCGCGTCCGCCGCGTCCAAGGCGGCCAAGAACGGTGAGGCCGCAGGCGTCGCGGATGATGTCCTCCGTACGTACTGGCAGGCCGAAGGCCGGGCCGTCGGCGACGACCCCGAAGCCATCACCACCGGTGCTGTGCAGGACCCTCCCCAGGCCGCGAACCCGGACCTGGACGAGCTGTGCCGTACGGTCTTCGATCCGAAGACCGGTCTGACCAGCAACTCCAAGACCTTCACCCACGCCGCCGCCATCGCGGCGGTGCTGGACGCCCTCCCGTACGGCATCGGCACCGCCGCCGAGGCCGAGAAGCTCACCGAGTCCGTACTCCAGCACGCCGGGTACGCGGTCCAGCTCAACCCCAAGGGTGCCCAGCACTACAGCCACGCCGACCGCTACACCACGGCGGACATCGTCGCTGCGGAGACGCTGATCGTCTCCGAAACCACCCGCCGCCTTGGCGAACAGGCCGCCGTCGTCGGCCCGGACACTGTTGAGATGACCATGTCCGCTGTCGAGGCCCAGCAGGGCTTCGCGTTCTCCACCGAGCAGCGTGCCGTGCTGGAACGGTTGCTCACGGCCGGGCACGGTGTGGACGCGGTGATCGGAGTCGCCGGCGCGGGCAAGACCACGATCATGGACGCCGCCCGGCAGGCGTGGGAGGCCCAGGGGCTCGTCATCGTGGGCGCGAGCACGGCGGCCGTCGCCGCCGCCAACCTCAAGGCGGAAGCGGGCATCAACTCCCGCACCCTCGCCTCCTGGCTCACCGGCATCCGTACCGGCGGCCAGGGGCTCAACGGAGTGGACGTCCTGATCGTGGACGAAGCCGCGATGTGCGATGACCGCGACATCGCGGAACTCCTCGCGCACGCCGCGACGACCGGAACCAAAATCGTCGGCATCGGTGACCCCAAGCAGCTCCACTCGCCAGGTGTCGGTGGGCACTTCGCCGCCGTCCACCACCTGGTGGACGGACTGGAACTTACGGAGAACTTCCGCCAGCGCGATGCCGTCGAGCGCCGCGCACTCCAGCTTTGGCGCGACGACCTGCGGACAGAAGCCCTCCGGACCTTCGCTGGCACCGGCCGTGTCCACGCCCTCGCCGACAAGGACGAGACCTTGGCGGCGATGCTCACTGTGTGGGCCGACAAGCGCGCCGCCCACATCGATGACCACACCGCCGTGCAGCAACTCCTCATGCTGGCATCCACCAACGGCGTCGTGGAGGAGCTCAACCTCGGGGCCCGCGCCCTCCGCAAGGCGGCCGGCCACCTCACCGGCCCGGAGCACACCTACGCGCTCGCCGGTGGCGGCGAACTGACGATCTCCGTCGGCGATCAGGTTCTCCTCCGAGCCAATGACTACCGCTCCCGGCGGACCGGCGGAGAGCAGGAAGACGTGCTCAACGGGTACCGCGGAATCGTCCGGGCCGTGGATGACCAGCGCCGGATCCTTGTCGAATGGCGGGAGAAAACCGTCGACGGGCACAGGGACCACGCCGAATGGATCGATACCGACTACATCGCCCAGGGCGGACTGAGCCTCGGGTACGCCATCACCGGTCACAAGAGCCAGGGGCTTAGTGTCCAGGAAGCCCTGGTCTACGGCCCCGGGGCGGGGGCAAACGCGCTCTACACCATGCTGTCCCGGGACAGGAAGGAATCGCACCTCTTCCTCCCCTTGGCCGTCTACGAGGGTGACGCCGACCGTGCAGTAGCCGGGGAACCTGAGACAGAGCAGGAGCTGCTGGATCGCGCAGTCGCTGGCCTCATCCGCGAGATCGAGACGGGCACTGAGGAGCGGATGATCCTGACAGAACTACCAGAGGACAAGGTGCCCGCTCACGTCCGCGAAGCCGTGACCGACCTTCCCGTGCCCCGGGCGCCCGGGTATGCCGAGCAACGCCCCGATCCGGATATCCCAGCCGAAGACCGGACCGCTGACGCCGTACGACAGAACGACCGTCCGTACGGCCATCTCAGCGCCGAGAACCTGCGGGAGGCCATCCGCCGGTCGGTCACCGCAGCGCACGCGACCCGCAGAGCAGCGGAGGAGGCGGAGGCCCGAGCGGATCACGCCGAACAGCAAGCGGCGGCTGGCAGCGGCCCGGAAACCCTTGCGCTCGGCCGTCGCCAGGACGTTCTGACGGCGCGGGTCGAGGCGATCCAGGACGTCAGGTTCCTGACCGCAGCCGTCAACCGACACACCCAAGCCGATCGGCGCACGGCCGAGCTGCTGGATCTGGTCGAGCACAGGCTGACGGCCACCACCCGATTCGGCCGTCCCGCTCTCCGAGGGTCGGACCGGAACCGGGCGGAATCGGAGCGGGCGAGCCTGCGGTACCAGCACACCGCGACCTCCACGGAGCTGGAGACTCTCCGGGCCCGGCTCCACCACGCTGTGAAGACTGCTGGCCCCACGACGGAACACGCCGCCGTGCTCGCCGAGGCGGAGATGTTCCGGAATGACACGGGCACACTTCTTCGCGATGCCAGGAACCGCGACGATCGGGCTGCCAAGAGTCTTCGGTCCGAGGCGATCAAGGCGAGAGCGGCGGCCCGGTCAGCCGCTCACCGTGAGGAGGGCCTTCGCGCTGAACAGGTGACGCGTACCCGATCCGATGGGCTTTCCCCGGTTGCGGAGCACGGGACGCGAGTCACCACCGGTTACCCGGCGAGCTCCCCGGCCGAGGTTCAGCACTCGGGCCCCTCACCAGTGCTTCCGCCTGAAGGACCTGGACTGTAGCGGCAGTGCCTGTGCGGAGGCGCTGATCGAAGGTCGGATCCCGGGTAGCACCGGGGACCACCGCGGGGTGGCGCTAGCCCGAGACCAACACACGGGTGATCACGGCGGCGCTGGATCGCAGCGCGCTATCCAGGTCCCTTCGCAGGACGGAGGGGAGGGAGCGCCGGGCCAGAGCGCACCTGTCCACTGTGCTGCGAAGGGCCCGCCTTTCAATTCCGGACATGAGACGCGTGATCCCATGATGCGCGAGGAGTCCCCGTGCTGCGTATCCATCGTGGTTGGCTGTTATCTCGGCGATCAGAGAGAGGGCGATGTCCCGACCGTGCGGGTGCTCGATACCGCCGAGGGCATCCATGACGGATATGCCGAGTTGTGTTCGGAACACGACGAGGCCAGACGCCGTCGCGTCGAGTCGCCGATACTGATCGAACAGCGTGGAGGCGGTCCGGCTGTCCCTTCGGTAGAGCAGTGTCAAGCAAGCGGTGACGGTGTTCTCCCATGTCTCACCAGGTTCGGTGGAGTCGAGGAGCGCGAGAGCGTCGTTGGCGTCGCCCTCGGAGGCTTTTGCGATGACCGCCACCTGGCGGCCGTCGAACATGCGACGGCCAATGCCTTTGTGCTCCCGAAGCCGCGCTGCTGCTTCAGACCACCGACCCGAGACAGCGAGGGCCCGGGCGCCGGTGGCCAGCAAGGTGGCCCACAGCCAGCGGGACACCTCTGCGTGCGCCTCCGGGTCGCTGATGAGGCTGCCGCCGGGCACTTCGATCCCGTCGAGGACCGTATCGGTCCGAGTGGCGACAGCAGAGTAGAGGGCCTCCATCAGGCGGTAGGCGCGTTCGCCCTCGGCATCACGGATATGGAGACGAGCGAGATTGATGATCGGTTCGAGAGCAAGGCGTGCGGCCTGCGCGCCCAGAGGACGGGCGCGCAGATACATGGACGTCTGCTGATGACACCACTTCCGGGCCAGGTCGGGCAGTCCGCAGTCCGAGGCGAGCAGAGCCGCCAGGTTGAATACGGCAGACGCGGCGGCCAGGTCGTTGCTGTTGTCGGCTGTCCGAGCCTGCTGGCAGATGTCCTCGACGCGTTGGTCCAGGGGGCGGCAAGCAGGACGCTGGCGGGGAACGAGTGGGAAGCGGCGGACTATCGACCCCGTGGGATCCATCCCGATTACTCCCAGATGATGGTGATGGGATGGTTGGGGCGGTCTAGAACGAAACGTCCGGTGCCCGGGGCTTCTGTCCTGGGAGTGTCGGGAATTTCGAAGCGGACGCTCCGAGTGCGGAAGTCCGTGTTCCAGGTGGTGATCTCCTGGCCCACTTGTTCGGCGAGGCTGATGGCCTTCGGTCCATGGCCCACGACGCCGACTTCGTATCGCCTTCCACCGTCTTCAGCGGGCTTTGCGGGGCGGATGGTGAGGTAGGCGAGGCTTCCGCCCGCGGAGGTGGTGGCCATGGCCATGGTGGGGAACATGGGCGTGACGAGTTCGCTGCTCTTCGTGCCGGGCTCGACCTCCATGCGCATGATCGGATTGGGCAGCCGACAGGCCAGCCAGAGATCGAGCCACTCGAATGACTCCATCGGCACGAAGTGGACGCCGGTCCAGAACTCATGGCGGGGCGTCTCCAGGACCCCGACGAGGGTGGTGGTATCGGTGGCGGAGGTGTTGTCCTTATGGGTCTGGAGCATGATCTCTCCGGTCCCGGCGAGGTCGATCAGACGTCGTGAGTCGTCGCCGATACCGCGCAGGGGCATGAACACATTCATCTCGCTGCCCAGACTGCTCCACCCATTCTCGCCGCGTTCGAAGATGACGCTGCGGGATGCGGCACCGGCCAACCGGAGAGGAACGACGAGCCTCCCGCCGGGGGCGAGCTGCTCCAGCCACGCCGTCGGTGTCTCGAAAGCACCGACGGTGGCAATGACGCGGTCATACGGGGCCGCGTCGGAGTGTCCGAGTGCCCCGTCCGCGAGGACGACATCCGTACCGGTGATCGCTGCGGCAGCGAGGTGCTTGCGCGCGTCCTCCACCAGATCTTCATCGATATCGATGGTCGTGACGTGTCCGCTGGGGCCGACGATGGACGCCATCAGGGCGGCGTTGTAGCCGGTGCCCGCGCCCAGTTCGAGGACTCGGTGCCCGGGTTCGAGCTGGAGTTGTTCGAGCATCATGGCGACGATGGCCGGCTGGGAGGCGGCACTGATGCGGGCACCACTGCGGTCGTGCTTGGTGTAGATGGGTTCGTCAGCGTATGCATCCGCCATGGACACGCCGGGCAGGAAGAGGTGCCGAGGTACGGCGCGGAGTGCGGTCTCCACGGCGGAGGTGCGAAGGTTCCCTGCGGATCGCAGTTTGTCGGCCAGGGTGTTGCGGAGGTCTTGAGCGGAAGTGGAGCTGTCACCTACGGCGGTCGTCATGTCGCGGACCCTAGTGGCGACGGGCGAAGCGCCGGAGGAATTCGGCCGGTCGGGCGCGTGGAAGATGTGTTCCGTAGCCAGCTTTGCCAGACTCGCCTGATCGGCTGCTGTGAGACCGACACGGTTCGCATGGAAGATGAAGTGATGGGCGAGGACCGCGCGGATGCCGCGTCCCAGTCGGCCTTTCCTGGCGAGGGCGGCCAAGGCTTGGCCTGCTGATTCGAAGGCAGTCAACCATTCATCGGACAGAACGCCGGGAACGCTGCGGGAGTCGGCCGTCATCAGGCGGCGGACTGCCCTGTCCAGTTCGGCAGACTGCTCAGGGGGCACCGGGTGGGCGAGTTTGGCCGGTCGAAGTACGGCGATCCTTGCCCAGACGTCACCCTGTTCGTACCAATCCAGACCGGCAGCCCGCAGCATGGCGCTGAACAACAGCGTTGTGGTGCCCTTCTGTCCCAGGCCCTGCCTCGCACCATCGAGTTCACGTTCGAGGAAGTACCGGCTGTCGTGATGGAAGAGGATGTGGGCTGCCTCCATCGCGTCTTCACCACCGAAGGCGAGGGTTTCGGGCTCGTAGATGCTGGGGGTCCAGTTCGTGATGTGGCCCCCGACCCTCAGCCCGTCGAGAAGATCGTCTACCACAGACAGGTCCGCGTCTTCGGGCCTGAAGCGGATCCGCCACGCCGGAGACTTACGGATGAACCACCAGGTCCTCCGAACGCCGACGTCCGAGACCGTGTTCAGGGCGGGTGCGATCTCCCGGGCCGCGGTCTGCTCTGTCTCGGCCGTGCGAGTGAACTCGACCAGGCGCTGGGGCCAGGTGTAGTCGGACACCATCAGGTCCGTTTTCCCTTCTTCGGTGGGTGGATCAGGTGATGAGGAGACAGGTGTCCCATGTGGACGAGGGTGTGGGCTCGCCAGCCGGGGCAAGGGCAGCCAGGGCAGTGCCCGCGGCGCCTTCCAGCAGACCCGGGGACTCTCTGTCGGTTGGGCGCCCCATGGCGGCCAGCAGACCTGGGATCAGCGCTCGCAGCTGCGCTGCTATCGGTTCGGTGGCGTCGGCCGAAGCACGGGCGGTGATCCGGGCGAGTCCGGCGAAGCCATGACAGAGGGACCCGTCGGTGGTCGCGGACAACTGGGCCGGGTCGGTGAGGGCGCCGACGAGGGCTTCCTCGGCTATTCGGCTGCGTTCGGAATCGCCGGAGACGAGCGCGGCGAGTTGTTGCGCGCGGGCCAGCCCCGCCGTTCCGTAGCACCAGGACGGACGTCTCCTCGCCCCACTGTGGTGTGGATGGGTGGCCCGCACAGCCAGCTCCTCACGGGTGATCATGTATGGCCAGCGGGAGCCGGCCTCTGTTTCGATGCGCCAGGAGTCCAGCCAGGCGCAGATGGAGGCGATGGCGTCGAGCTGACCCGGCACGGTGATCTCCTGCCGGGCAGCGAGGGCGAGGAGTGCGAGAGGCCCGCTGATGCCGTGAGCCATGCCCGCGTTGCCGTGACCGCCGGGGAACTCATCATCCGGGCGCCCGGTGGGCCCGGTATCGGTCCACCACCCTGGCACTGGTATCCCGTCGGCACTCAGCGGGTCCACGAGGCGTACCAGGTAGTCGAGAACTGCCCTCACCGCGCTCCCGCCTGGATCGCGCCACAGCAGGTACGCGCCGATTCCCGCCAGACCGCGAATCGCGTCGAACTCGGCCAGTTCCGGCAAGAGCCCTGCGTGGATCCGGGCGTTTGCCGCCATCACTCGACGGTGCGCGTCCACAGCGATCTGCGTGTCCAGCGCCTCCAGGGCACTTCTGTACGCGGCAGGGCGTACGGCGGCGGTTGCCGCGAGCGCGTAGGCGACGGCCGGCGCTCCGTAGAAAAGGGCTGTGCCCGAGCCGGATGTGATGGGGGAGGCCGCCGCCACGCTCAGCCAGTCCTGGGCTCGTCGCCAGGGTCTCAGACCGGCTGCCGCCAGTTCGATGTGGAGCAGGGCGATCCCGGGGGCACCGTGGGCAAGTGACTGGGCCCACCACGCCTCGTTCGAGGGCAGGTGGGGTGCGTCCGGCCGTGCCAGTCGGTCGGCGACGGCCATGGCTTCCTCCGGGGTCATGAGCGGCCCCTTTCGCGGGCGGTGAAGGCGAGGGCCGCTGCCCGGGCCAGGTACAAGCAGGCGGACTTCGCTTCGGGATCGATGCCGTACGCGCGGAGGAAGTGGGTGTGCAGCAGGGAGCCCAAGGCGGCGTCTGGGTCGATGCCCTCGGTGCCCGGCCCGGGGAGATGAGCGCGGTAGCCGGCCAGTGCGGCGGACCGTTCCGACCATGCGCCGACGATGGAGGCTCCACCAGGAGTCCGGCGCAGGGCCCGGAAGCCACTACGCGGATCCGCTAGCCGGACGGCTTGGGAGAACACCGGACGCGGCACCGTTGCGGTGGAGGTCGCCGGGACGTGGTTGAGCAGCCACTCCATCCCTGTCTCGACACTGCCGGCGAACGCGGTCGTGATGGCGGTGAAGTGCGCCGCGGCAAGTGCTTGAGGGTGAGGGCGTGCGGTTTGACCGAGCTGAACGAGGACAGCACGGGAGTCGGCAGCGAACACGGTCTCGGCGGCAGACAGAGCTTCTCCGGAACCCCAGCGGCCGGTTTCGGGGTGGGAGGTCGCGTAGGCCACTTCCCGGAGCAAGCGGGCCTTGCACAGCCCGTCAGCCCAATCGCTCACGCGTCGGGCTGCCTCGGCGAATGCGGTCTGCCCTGCGTCGGGAAGTGCGATACGTAATCGTATGGAGTCGTCACGGCCCTCGCGGAATCGTATGAACCACCATGTCGGCTGGTCCTCCCCCCACAGGGAGAAGAGATCGGGTAGCCGTCTGGCGAGGATCTCGTTCTGGCGCTGCCCGTCGCCGTAGAGCTTGGCGAACAGAACCGGGGAGACACCCGGGGCGTGGCCGTGGTCGCGTCGGACGATCCGCTTCGTCGTCGGGCGCGGCAGTGGCGGCCACCCTGCCGACTGCCGGACACACAATGGGATGACGATCTCGTGTGCACGGCCTTCACACCACCCGGTGTCAGCGCTGGACGGTGCTTCCTCAAGAACCGCGTTGTGGTGGGCGAGCAGATGCTCCCGTAACAGCACCCGGTGCCCGGTCTCGTCCAGATCGAGCGGGAGCCGCCCATCGCCGTCCGCCAGATGCACGGAGCTCGGCAGACGGCGACGGGAACGCCACTCGGACAGGGCTGTGTCCCACGCCGTCCAAGGCGCGGCTCGTTCGGGCAGCTCAGAAGAGTTCAACCGCCATCGAGCTGGTGAAAGCACGACGCGGCCCGACCGTAGCCGCGGCAGAAAAGGCAGCCCGGTCGCCGCACCCCAGTCGAAATCGGTGACCTGGACGCACCCGGCCCGGGAGAGTTCGGTCAGGAACCGGGCGAGCGGTGGAGTATGCCGACGCAGATTCAGTGCGTGCATCCCCCATGCTTCCACCCGCTTACCGAGTGCGGGGGCGGCCAAGTACAGCCGGTGGCCATCGCACCCCACCGCGAGGTCTTCCACGGTGAGGACATCCGATGGCGCGGTGTCCCGGTGCTCGGCGAGAGTGATCACGGTCGGGAGGGTCCGGACCGTTCGGGTCACATGTGCTGTTGCCGGATCCAACGGGGGGAAGGACAACTGCGCGCACACCGTCTCCGGGTCACTTCCCGGCAGATCGGCGAGATCGGAGACGAACTGATCTCGACTCTTCGGATCAAGAGCACCCAGGAACCGTCCGGTCAGCACCCCGGACGCCCGGGACACCGAGGTGACGGCGAGCCAGAACTCTCCGAGCTGTATCGCTTCCAGGTCAGAGGCGTACAGACGGCCACATAACTCCAGGTGGGAAGGCAACCGGGCCTCCCCTTTGCTGTCCGGTGTCAGGTCGGCCAGCAGTGCCTGATCGAGGACGATCTCCCTGCGGCCGTCCAGCGCGGCTGCCTGCGCGAGGCTCAGCAGCCTCTCATCGCGCCGCGTACGCTCCGGCCGTGGCTCCGACTCCTGTGTGCCCGGGTAGCCCGCGGGCCAGCCGATACCGCTGTCCGCGACGACATCGAGGACCGGCACGAGGGATCCCGTGCCGAACCGTTCGTAGAAGCGCCGGTGGTAGTCCTGCCACATGTGCGTTCCATGTGGTGCGCTGCTCAGTCGGGCCAGGAGCAGGGCGGCATGCTCCGCCTCACGGGCGACTTCCGTTGGAAGGACGGCATCCGCGTCGAGCATGAGGTCCAACGCGACCGGATGCCGTCGGGACCGGGCCAGTCGGCGCATGCGCACGGCCGCCTCCGCGCGGATGTTCCGGGCTTCGCGGGCCGGTACCCGGTGGTGTAGCTCCAGGAGCCTGTGGATCTCCAGGAGATCGGTGAAGGGTGTCAGCTCCAAGGCACCGTCCCTCATCAGCCGACCTAACAAATGTCCCAGGGCGTCGGGCTCGGTTCCGGGTGCGTGGACACTGGTGATCAGCGCGCGGTGCATGACCAGCTCGATGAGCAGCTTGACCACGCTCTTGGCCGAGGCCGTGGGGAAACTGGCCCCGATCTTCTCGCTCAGGTCCTTGTAGCGGATCGGTGCGCGGGCCGATTCGAGTGCGACCTGTACCGGAGCGGTGTTCAGGAGCGATACCTCCGCTGCCTTTGCCCGGTCACCGGGGAGGAGCCGGTACGGGACGATCACACGGTCTCCACGCACCAGCAGGGTGGAGTTCGTCACCACGAGAAGCTGTTCCAGCGCTCCGGGTGACCCTTCTGCCTGGTCGGCGACGGTTGCCAGCCAACCTGCGTCGGCCCTGGCCACTGCCCGGTGTTCGGAGCCCCAATGAAGATATGGATCCGCGCCGAACACCGCGGGGAACACCCCGGCAAGGAGCCCGGTCGGCGTTGGCCGACCGGTCATCCGGAGGAGATAGCGGGCCACTGACAGGGTCGCCCGTCGCGCCTCCCGTGCCCGGGGAAGGTCTGCGGAACACAGCCCCTTGACTTGCCGAGCGAGTTCGGGGCTGGCGTGGCTGATGGCGACCGCGATATCGGAGCTCACCCATACCTGCCGGAGCCAGTCCACTTGCTGTCTGGCGCGCTCGTCGTCGGAACCGGTGAGATCAGGCCAGGATGGAACGTCCAGCGTGGCATGGGGGACGGAACGGACCATTGCCTGGCCTGTGGACCGGAAAGTCGCGTCACCGCTAGCTGTTCGCACAGGTACCTCCCGAGTTGGATGAATGACGGCCGGACGCCGCCGTGGGCACTGGACTCGGCACACGGTGGCGCCCGGCCGACGAGGAACGTCAGGCGGCGCTGATGCAGGTGGTCTTTGCGCAGGTGGTTCCACAGCCGTCGTCGGTCATGTTGACCAGGACCGCCGGGTCTGCCAGCTCCAGGAGGGTGATGTCCAGCTCGAAGCCTTCAGGTGCCTCAGACGTCTCGCCGGGACCCGGGTCGAGGAATATGTCGCTCGCTGTCGTATCCATCTCGAATCCTCTGTTAGGGGATGTGGATGTGCTCTTGTGGACCTGATCCGCTTGTGGTTACAGGCGGGTCAGGAGATGTGAGCAGACATGCTGCTTGAGGTATCCCGGCTTCCTGGAGACCCGCGACACCAGGCCGGGGCCGTTATGCGTGGGCTGGGATGCCGGCCTACGCGGGGGAGGCTAACCAGGCGGACCGCTCTCTTGGAGAGCCTGCAAGGCGAAGAGGCCGGGATGCCCTGATTCCGTCGGTACGACGGTCGAGGATGGCCGAAGTCGATTGGTTGCTGCGGTGGGCCCACAGCACCGTCCCGCTGCCTGGCGTGGAATGGGCAGTCGTTTGAGTGTCCGGGCGGTCACCGTGCCGCCTCCCTCGCGCACGCCGCACGCGTCTGGCGGATCAGGTCGAGGCTGGCGGCCACCGGGAGTGCGGCGGCGAGCGCCGAGTCGATGACCGTCTGGAGCCGGGCGGCGGGGCGGCCCGTGCAGTAGACGGTCGCGGCGGCCTCTTCCACGTGCAGGCAGCGTCCGTTGGGCAGTCCGAGCACGGTGAGCGCGCCGTGGGGCGGAGTGACCCCCGCGTGCAGGGGAACGATCCGGACGCTGGTACGGGTGTGCCGCACGAGGTGGAGGAGGTGATCGAGCTGCTCCGCCATGACCGCGCTGTCGGTCCTCCGCAGCAGGACGGTCTCTTCCAGCAGGAGGACGAGTTCCTTGTCGTGGTCGCCGGTAAGGGGCCGGGCGGCGATGGCATCCGGGGGCGGTACGTGCCCGACGGGGGTGTTCGTCCACCAGCGGGTCGCGTATCCCTCGGTCTGCACGAGGTGCGGGATGCCCCAGGCGGAGAAGGTGATGATCCGGTCCGCCTCGAACTCGCAGGCGGCCACCCGCTCGAACCAGCCGGGGTCGATATCGACGGCGTAATCCCCGCCGCCGTGCGCCAGCTCCCAGAGCCGCCGTACGTCGTCGTCCGGGCCAGGGATCTCGTAGAGCTTCAGCAGGCGCTCAAGGACGCTCGCGGACGGCACTGTGTGGCCCGCCTCCAGCTGGGCCGTCGCGCCGCTCGTCCACCGAATCGCCCGCGCCGTGTCCCTCAGCAGCAGTCCGCGCCGTCGGCGCTGGGCCCGCAGGTACGTCCCCACCATCTGAGCGCCGGCCGACGGGACCACCAGCACGTCGCCGTCCGGCCGAGTGACCGGAGCCGAGGGAAGGGAGAGCGTGCTCCCGCCGGGCATCACAAGCCCTCCACCGTGAATCGCACCGGTGCCAGGGACCCGAAGAACCGGGCGATCCCCTTCCAGTACGGGAGCGTCACCAGGATCGTGTACGGATCACCGGAACCCCCGGTGTCCGTGGTCAGCAGTTCCACCAGCGTTCTGACCAGCCAGGACGTGATCGGCATCAGGCACCCCCCACCGGCAGCAGCACCAGCGGGTTCCGCGCTCCCCGTAGCTGGGCGACGATGTTCGTCGGCGGTGTCCTCCACGGGTCCCGGTGCTCGAAGTGGGCGTGCACGTCGAAGAGGTCGGGCCGGACGAACAGGGCGGTGGCGTTCCGGCTGGCGCGCGGCTCGCTGAGGAAGCTCCTCGTGCCGAGAATCCGCTCTGCGGCGTGCAGTCGGCGGCGGCCGTGGAAATGGCTGTGGGTCGCCTCCTGCCGGAACAGGACATCGGGTTTGAACGGAGAGAAGATGCCCTCGTGGGCTTCCACCCATTTCCGGGGCGGGGCGTCGTTCTCGTCCGGTCCTCCGTCGTGCTCCAGGTTCGCGGTCATGAGGGTTAAGGTCCGGTCGCCGAAACGCGGCAAACTCACTGGTACTCCTTGCTGACTAACTATGGGGAGATAAAGGGGCCCCGGCCGCAAGCTCTCCTTCTTGACAGCCGGGGCCCCAGCTCGTGCCGCCTACGCGGCAGGTCGGAGGCGAGAGTTCCCCTGGTGCGCCATGCCGCTTCGGCCGACCCGAGGTCGGCCGCCATGGAGCAGCAGAGGAAGGCGCCTCCTGGAGGTCGCCCCTCGCCCGCAGGGGGGCGGAGCGAGAGAGGCGACCGGCCTATGGGAAGTGCGGGGCGAACTGGATCACGAGCCAACCGCAGACCCCGCCGAAGGACACGGCCATGCCGACGAGCTGGCCGAGGCCGAAGCCGCTGGCCTTCAGCGACCGGCTGTGACCGGCGCGAAGGGACTGGACCGGGTGAAGAGCAGAGTGGATCAACCCCTGGCCGTCGTCGTCCCGCTGAGCGTGACCAGGCGATTTCACAGCTGGCCCCCGTCCATGAGGACCAGCGCCGCAGTCATCGGCCGGGGAATCATGACCTCGTCGGGGTAGCCACCCAGACTGTCGGAGTGCTGCGACGAGGGTCTGGCCTCGCCGGACAGCCTGTCCTGAGGAGCGCCGTCGTGCCGGTGGCCTTCCCTTCGGACAGGAGTTCCGATCCCGGGGAACAACGCAGAGCTCACAGGACATCACCCACCAAATCGAGAAGTTCAAGGACAGCCAGCGCCAGAACCCGGACATCGCCCACGGACGGCTGGACGCCATCAGAAGGCATACGCACACGTGCACGCCGTGCCCGGTCGATGGCATCGGGCGGACACCGCGCTGAGAGCTTCGGCGTTTCGATGCGAACCAAGGCGTGATCAAGCACCTTGGCCAGGCGCTCGGCCACTACGTCGGAGGGCTCGCTGAGGGGATGCTCTCCAATGACGTCATCCAGGTCGTCGTAGACACTCGTGACCGAGAAGTGGTTGAGGCGCAGAGCGTCGATCATCCGCACCCAGCGCTCAGTCGGAACGCCAGAGCGCGCTTCAGCGATTTCCCTGGCCTCGGCTACCGCAGGTTCATACGCAGGCGGAGACGGGGCCCTGGGCAGAGACGGCGGGCCGCCGGCCTGTCGGGCAGCGATAGCCCCGTGGACGCCAAGATCACTATCAGGAACCACGATTGTGATCGGCATACAGGTCTCCCGCGGTCTGAACAGGGGGCGTCAACTGCTGCGGAGGGTGTGCAGCTCCGCGAGGTGCCCCGGCAAGGTGCTGGGGTCAACTAGCGTGATGCACAGTCCAGTTAACATTCAAGGGGAACTTCCCAGGAGTGCACATTGGCAAATGCCCGGTAACCGACTGAACTTGTGGAACGCGCAGCAGGCGAGGTCGCTCTCCGGACTGAGCCCCTGGCATGGTGGACAGATAACCTGTGCAGCCGGACAGGGGCCTCGATCTGACGGACAGCCCATCAGGATGAGGGGACAGACAGGTGGCCGCACGACGAGGACCGACGTACCTGCGGGTCGCGCTCGGCAAGGAACTGCGAACGCTTCGCGATCAGCTAGGGCTTACGGCAGAGGCTGTCTCCCTTGAGCTGGGGTTCTCCCGCTCGAAGGTCAGCAGGGTTGAGAGCGGGGACATCCCTCTGCCGAAGCTGAACGACCTCGAACGGCTTCTTGACAGGTACGGGGTGGACGACATCGACGCCAGGGATGCCCTCCTGCAAATGCAGCGAGGCTCCCTGAGCAAGGAGCCGTTCACGTCCTATACGAGCCTTCTGCCCTCCGGCATGCCGATCTACCTCGGGCTGGAGCGGGACGCTACTCGGATCCGTGGCAACGAGAACCACGTCGTTCACGGACTCTTGCAGGACGAGAGCTACGCCACGGCACTCGCGCACTCCGCCAAAGTGGTTGAGGAGCGCACTACGTCGTTTGTCGAACAAGGCGTGCGGCTCAGGATGGAGCGGAAGCAGCTCCTGACCCAGTCGGACGGACCGGAGGTGCACATCATCCTGACCGAGAGTGCGCTACGTACGGTCATCGGGTCACCGGAGGTCATGCGAGCGCAGTACGCAGAGATCAAACGGCTCTGTGCCTTGGAGAAGGTGGAGGTGCAGATCATTCCGGAAGACCTTCCCACCTACCGCTCCGGCTGGAACTTCACGGTGCTGGAGTTCACGGGCCTTGGGCCCGTGACTCAGAGCGACAGCGCGAAGGCCACCACTATGTGGTCGAAGGAGTCGGACGTGGGGCAGTTCCAGCGGCAGTTCGTCGCCATGGCCATGGCGGCACCAGGGCCGTCGCAGACCCCGCAAATCCTGGACGACCTTGAAAAGAGACTGTGGAAATGAAGACGAATCTCCCCCCGCATGTGACCGCTACGGACCTGGCTCCGGAGACTGCCTGGTTCAAGTCCTCCTACAGCTCTCAGGACAACGGCAACTGTGTTGAGGTTGCGGTCCTCGGGCACCGGATCGGAATTCGGGACTCGAAGAAGAAGAGCGGGCCGGCGCTGGCGGTTGAGGCACCGGCCTGGTCCGCCTTCGTGGGCTTCGCGGTCTCAGAGGCGAACGGTCGGTAAACCCAGGGGCGGGTGCAACGGTCAACCCTGCCGAAGCACCCGTCCCCCTAAGGCTCTGGTGGGGCCGCAACCTGCGGTTGCCACCGGTGATCAGATGGTCTCCGAATTCGGACGGTTGCCATCGATCTGCCAGGAGCCGAGCTGGTACCGGGCTGGGCGATCAGCATGACGCCCGGCCCGACACTCGTCTCCAGACCTTCCCAGCATGGTGTTCATTCGCTGGACGAACCGGTCGAGCTGCTCATGCCAGCTCACGGTTGAGGCCGCTGCACACATGGCGTCGGAGCGGGCGAAAGCCAGGGCCGCCACCTCGTAGGCGATCTGGCCGTGGTCGCGCCAGCAGGGCGGTATCACCTGGTACGGCTGCCAGGCGAAGGTGGAGTTCAACCATCGGCAGACCTCATCCAGCCACGAATCCAGTGGTACCACCAGGTCGTCGGACAGGGCACCGAGGTCCCATGGAGCGGGTGCGTCCACCATCGTGGTGTCGGCGATGCGGGCCGCCTGGTAGTCGGCGATGGCGGGAGGCTGCTCGGGGAAGGGTGTGCAGGCGGTGAGGAGGCCCTCCGTCATGCCGCTCCTTTCCGGGCTGTCCAGAGGGCCGCTGTACTACGGGCGCGGTCGGCCCGCGCGGTCCGCTCACGTACCCGTTCAGCTTCGGCCGACCGCCGGAGTTCACGGACATGCTGCTCGATCTCCCCCCAGGAGTCCCAGGTCCACATGCCGGGGAAGTGGGTGATCACGGGCCCCAGGTTGTCGGCGAGTAGGAGCGCTTCCCCCTCCCCGAGCCCCTTGATCTGATCGCCGCGCAGGACCGGCTCCAGCGCTGTGTGGGTGGCAGTGGAGACCCCGCCGCGGTCGCCTCCGGAGGTGGTTCGGGTCTTCTGTACCCGTTCGACTTGGCCGCACAGGTCGGACATCCCCCGCAGGAACTCAGGGTCCTTGGCACCGCCGAAGACCACGACGTGGTTCGTGAAGGAGGCCAGCTCGGCGGCGGCGTCCGGGCCGAACCGGGCGACGGCCGAGGCCCAGCCCTGGACCCCGTAGATCACGGTGATCCCGCGCCCCCGGCCGTCGGCGACGCGCTGGCGCAAGGACGGGATGGGGGCGATGTTCGGGGCCTCGTCCAGGGCGGCGAGGAGGGGCGGGTCGAGGCGGCCGGCTGGGGAGGCGATGGCGTGGGATTCAGCGAGGTCGAGGAGATCCTCCGTGACCGCTGTGGTCAACGGCGCCACGGAGTTCGCCTCGGAGTCCTTGCCGAGGAGGTAGATGGTGCCGCCCGCGTCGAGGAAGCTCCGGAAGTCAGTCGGTTCGCCGCCGTCGCCTTGCAAGGCATCAACCACGGACTGGTGGGCCAGAGGCTCCAGGGCGGCATGGAGCGTGACCGCGGTGTTCCCGACCGTCCGGGAGTCGCCGGTGGTCGCCGAGCGAAGCATGTCCGCCCATCCCGGGCCCGCTCCGGGGTGGGACTCCAGAATGGCCAGCGGCGCGGGGTCGTCCATCTTCCGCGCCCATGTCAGCAGGTGGTCTAGGCGGGCACCGTCCAGCGCGGCGGCGTGCAGCAGCGCCGCCAGGACCTTGGAGGCTTGGCCCCGGAAGAAGGACGCCCCCTCGGACTGACCGGTCGAGCCCGGGGAGCGGGAACCGGCGACGAGCGCCTTCGCCCGGGTCATCGCGACCTCGGTAGACGAGGCCCCCGCGAACGGGAGCCACCTGAAGCGCGGGAGATACGGGGCGATGTTCTGCGGGTCGAAGGCCAGTACCGGGCGCCCGTCCCGTCGTCGGGCGTCCAGAGTCAGTTCCACCAGGTCCGGCTTGGTCGAGGTGGCGACCACCGGCCCCGGCCATCGGCGGGTGGTCGGGGCGAAGAACCGCAGTGTTTTACCGGATCCCATCGGTCCGATCACCCGGCAGGCTTTGTCGGCACGGGACCAGAGGTCCATGCCTCGGGGGCGTCGGGAGGTGCCCAGGGAGTACCCGAAATCCGAGGGATCAAGAGGGTGGTGCACGTGTTGCTCCGAGCAGGTGGGAAGAGCGGTTGACGGTCAGGAGGAGTGCCGGGATTTGCTGAGGCTCACCGGGTACCGAGGGGATCGTTTCTTCTGGCTCAGTGAGGGCCGGATCTCCGATGCCCGCAGGACTGCACGGGCAGATAGCTGACGCCTGAGCTGCTCCTTCGTGGCGAAGCCTGCGTTTCTCCGCTCCCGGGAGGAACTGATCCACAAGACGATGAGCACCAGACCGCACACGGCGACGACCCCGTAGAGCGCCACTGAGAGGCCAGCGGGCAGGAGGTCCACTACTTCGCCCCCCGTGCTGCCCGCGTGGCCAGGTATCTCATGCGCCGACCGCACAGCCGGGCGAGCGGCGTCGGCGGTTCAGTTCCGCGGGGCGGCGCGGTGTGGAAGGCGGTGTGGAGATCTTCGGCCGCCCGCCAGATGTGGCCGACGGCCGCGCGGACGCGCCCGCCGGCGGCGGACGAGTCCCCGCGATCCAGGGCCTTGGCGAGGTCCGCGCTCGTGCGGGCCAGCTGGAGGTAGGACGCGTAAAGCGCGTCGATCTCGTCGCGGATCGAGGGAGTGGCGGACGGTACGGGTGAGGCGGACATGGTGAGCAGCGGGTCCCTTTCGGTGGTTTCTGGGGCTCGGCGGGCGTGGGTGCTGGTGGCGTTCACTCCAGCTCCGGAGAGGAGCTGGTCAGGTCCGTCATGGCCCCGGATGAGAAGCAGAGGTGCTGTTCGGCCTCGGTAAGAAGGTGCTGGACGGCGGGGTAGATCACTTCGCCGACCTTCCAGAGGGCGATGCCCCGGCGGAGGCGCATGATGTGCTCGACAGTCCAGGACGGCAGTCCGAGCCGGGCGACGGTGTCCTCCGCCTCCGCCTTCTTCATCGAGTAGATGACGACGGTGTCCGCCATCTTCAGCGCGGCCTGAGTCTCCGGGGAGTCGTCCACGTCGCTCAGGTGGTGCACGATGAACACGCAGCTCAGCCCAAGGCCGCGGGCGAACTTCAGGAAGCGCTCCAGCAGCGCCGCGAGCTGAGGGGTCCCCAGGACGTGCCACGCCTCCTCACACACCATGATCCGCTTCCGCTGGGTGTACCTGCGGCAGCCAGTCACCGGATTGGCACCCAGCTCCCAGGCTCCCGAGCGGGCATCGACGGTGGTCCGCTCGTGCTCGCCCGGCCCTGTGCCGCATTCGCAGACCGGCTGTAGCCAGACCTCCTCCAAGAAGACGGAGATGACGGCGACGAGGATGGTCATGGCGACGCCCCCGGAGGGCACCTTGGTCAGGTCGAAGACGATCATGTCCGCGTCCAGGTCAACGCCAATGCTGGTCGGCCCGTCGAGCATGCCGGTCAGGTCGCCGGTGGAGTCGTCACCACTGCCGCAGAGACGGTCGAGTACGTACGAGACCTCCAGTCCGTCGTTGAGCAACTCGTCCAGGCTCCGTCGCTTGGCGGCGGCGTCCGTCTCCTCCGGGTCTCGCAGCGCCGCCGCGACATCGGCGAGGACCGGTGTACGCCCGGTCTCCGCCGAGCGGAGGCGGGCCCTGCGGATGGCGAGCCGGAGTGCCGACCCGGCGAACTCGTCCAAAGGCTTGCCGAGCCCCAGTTCCACGATCGTGCGGACCAGCTCGATCTGTCGCTTGCCCGCGATGGCCGGGTCCATCGGGTTGATGCACGAGGCATCACGCCCGCCGCCGGGGGTGAACTTCACGGGAGCTTTCCCGGTCAGCGAGCGTCCGAGCGCGGCCCACTCGCCCTCTTCCCGTTCCTTCTGCTCCTTCGTGTCCAGGACGACGACCTGTCGGCCCAGTCGGATCTGGCGGGCGGTATAGGTTTTGGTCAGCGAGCTTTTGCCGCGCCCGGTGTCCCCCATGACGATCACGTTTCCGCCGGGCAGCCCGTCGCCGAAGGTGGAGAAGGGGCAGTAGATGAAGGCTTTCCCGCTGTAAAGCTCCCGGCCGATGACGGCTCCGCGTGTCCCCAGGGTGGGCGGTGCGATCGGCAGGTAGAGCGCCTGACTCGCGGTGGTCTCGGTGTGCAGGGGGCGCCGGACGGTCTGATGTGCCGGGGCCAGGAGGTTCAGGTCGAGGGCGCTGGTCACTTGATGCCTCCGGCGAAGGGCAGCGTGTTGAAGAACGCTCGGGCGTGCTCAAGGTCGAGCCACTCGATTCGCAGGTGGGCGCTCCGTGCCCGGGACGCCGCCGTGCGCTTCACCCGCTCCAGCTCTTCCGCACTCCGGGCCGAGACGGTGATGTATCCGACCACGGCGGAGCCGGCCGCGCCCGAGGAGGCCAGGGCCATGCCGCGCGAGCCGGTGGCCGCAGCGGCGATCAGGTCGCGCGGGTCGGCGGTCTTGCCCCGCTGCCGGTCCCGCAGCAGTTCCGCCTGGTTGTTCGTGTCCTCGGCGAGTGCCCGCTCCACGGCCTTGTCGTTCGGTTCGAGGTCCTGGGTGACCGCCACTGTCCTGATCACGTCGGGCATCCCGATGAGCAACGGCGACAGGAAATCCGGTCCGACCGGGGTGGTCGGCCAGGAGACGACCGCTGCCGTGGCGTGGAACCAGCTCTCCGTGGAACCGGCCGCCCTTGATCTCACGTGACCGCCGGACCGGACATCGATGTTCCGGGGGAAGGCATGGGGCCGGGGAAGCGCCGTGTCCCAGACCGGGTGGTCGGGGTCGTAGGCGTTACGGATGAACGCCGTCAGTCGGCGCTCGTCCAGCGGCGCGATGACCGACAGGTCAGCGTCCTCACACCGCGCCCACAGCTCTTCCAGGTAGGCACCCATCGCCGCGGCGATCCCCTCGTCCCCGGTTCCACGGGTCGCCCCGTCGGCGGCCAGGTCCCGGGTGAATTGTGCGTGCGCGGTGACGTAGTAGCGGTGCTCCTCTGCGGAAGTCGAGACCGCCTGAGTCAGGACGTCGTAGGACTCCTTCAGCCACTCCGGCACGCCCCCGGTCGCCGCGGACTGATCCCGCTCTCCGACGAACCGCTGATGCGCGTACGGGTCGGACTTCATCTGCCGCGCGATCACCTGGATCCGCTTGACCGGATGGTCAGCGGCGTTCCCGAAGGCGTCGAGCAGCTCTCCCCATCGCTCCAGCGCGACCTGCTGTTCGCCGACCTCTTTGCCGCCCAACCCCGGGGACGAGACCTCAAGAGTCGCGGTGACGCAGCCGGACTCAGGCTGGAGGACCACGACCGCCTGTTCGCCGCGGACGGTCACGGGAAGCCAGGTCATCCCCGCGATGCCCTCGGGGGAGACCAGAGCGGCGTCCGGCGGCGTACCGTCGCGCTGGACGCCGGCCTCGACGGCCGGGGACACCCAGACGCCGCCCGTCCGTGCGAGCGCGCGGCGGTGGTACCTCTTGATCCGCCACCACCGGTAGAGAGTGCGGCGCTGTACGGTCCCCTTCGGCCGATACGGCAGGTAGACGACGACCAGCGCCAGGAGGATCGGCAGCCCGAGGCCGACCGCGGCGAGCAGGGTCCGCCCGCTGAACACGAATCCCAGCGCGATGCCGAGCGTGGCGCCGGCCCCGAGAGCGACCTGTTCACCAAGGTCCCGGCGGCCCACCAGCCCCGTAGGGCGGTGCTTTCCGAACTGATAGGTACGAGGCATTACTTGTCCTTACCGGTGGACGGCCGCGGGGCGGGCTCATCGTCGGTGGGTCGTGCGGGTGGGACGGGGGGTGTGGACGGGACGGAGCCGGGGACCGTGGACCTGCCGGAGCCGTACGAAGGCGCGGCTGGAGCCGAAGGCGGCGGGGCGATCGGGCCTGCGGAGGTCAGGCCGCTCTCCGCTCCTGCTCCGGGGGCCCCGACGATCGGTGCTGCCGATCCACCATGAGGTCGAGCGGAGGCGGGCATCTCCGCCGGGCTGGGCGTGGCCTCCGGCTCGCCGCCGGAGGGCGTGATCACGGTCGGTCCGGCTGCCGCGCCGTGGTGCGTCGCGGAGGCGGGGACCGATTCCCCGGTGGAGTCGGGGCCGTGTTCCGCTCCGACCGCATTGCCGCCGACCGCTTCCATTCCCTGGGCTCCCGGGGAACTCATGGCCTTGTCCTTGGCCATGTCTGCACCGGCCTTGACGGCCGCCGCCGCCATGCCGACCGGACCGGCCGCAGCAGTACCACCGGAGCCGACTGCGCCCTTCGCGCTCGCCGTACCAGCCTGTTTGCCGACGGCGGCTTTGCCGTCGGCCGGGCCAGCCCTACCTGCTGTCGCTCCCGCGGACTGTCCGCCTCCGACCAGGGCGTCCTGGACATGGGTGTTGATCGCACGGTTGGCGTGTTGCGCCGGTCCATCCACGGCGGACGCGGGGCCCGTGGATTGCAGGGCCTTGCGGTCGTGGTTGAGCTGCATCATCTCGTCACCGAAGACCGGCACCCACTTGTAGATCATGGCGGACGCGAAGACGGCCAGGAACAGGATCAGCGCGCCGACGAGCGTTCGGGAGACGGCGTCCGACCGGCTACCAGTGGAGTCGCTGAGGATGGCGCCGCCGAGCCCGAGCAGGGCGAAGAGGATGGGCTTGCTCATGCCGATAGCGAGGAGGGCCGCGAACCACTTCTTGCTCTTGCCCCAGAGGTCTTTGTCCACCAGGCCCGCGTTCACGACGGGGCCGAGTGCCACACCCACGTAGATCGCGGCACTGGCGATGAGCAGTTCGACCCACATCAGCAGAGCGCCGAACAGCATCACCAGGTTGACGACCAGCAGCGTTCCTACGCCGTCGGTGGGATCGGCTGCCATGACCTTGAGCAGGTTCTCCAAGAAGGGCTTGAAGTTGGAGACGGCGTACGGTTCGAAAACGGCTGCTACGTCGTTGATCGCTGCCATCAGCAACCCGATGGCACCCGGCGTCAGGGCGTTGACGGTGACCGAGAGGGCGAGGAACCCAACCGCCTCACTGATCGCGGTCGTGACCGGGACACCCCGTACCGCGCGCTTCGCCACGGCGACCAGCCACAGGGCCACCGTGATGAGCGAGCTGGCGGCGAAGATGATGGCGTACTGCTTCAGGAAGCCTGCGCCGGTCAGGTCGATCTTGGTGCTGGCCTGGATCAGCTCCAGCATTTCCCGGAGGAACCAGATGTTGGTCTCCACCAGCTTCTGAAGCAGGAAGCCGAGCGGGTCTTGCACGAAGTCGATGGCATCTTTCACCTCACAGACCATCGGGATATGGCAGAACGGGTTGGCGACGGCCGACGGGACGAAGAAGAACCCGATGAAGATCTGGACCGATGCCAGCGTGTACAGCCAGCGGCCCCAGCCCCGACCGTGCCGCCGGGTCGACCGTTCCACAGCCAGCAGGCCGGGCGCGTCCTCACGCAAGCGCAGGCGCATGCTTCTCACCTCCGACCGCGACGAAGCTGTTCGCCGGGGAGGCGGGGACGGTGAGCGCGAAGGACGGCACCAAGGGCTCTCCCGGCGTGACAGCCGTGGTTTTCCAGGTACCGTCAGCCCAGGTCAGGTCCACTGTCATCCGGAGGAAGCCGATCTGGGGGCGCTCCGTCTCGTCGTTCCCCGCGACGCCGCCGATGGAAGCGGTCCAGAGTTCGACGCTGGCGGCCTGGTCCGAGACGCTGATCGACCGTGTCCCGAGAACCGCTGTCCGCGTGACCAGGAGACCGCCGTCGGCGGTCCGGCCGTCCTCACCGAGTGCGCGGTTCTCGACCACCAGATCAGCGGTCGAGTCCGCGTCCGCGGTGACGGTGTCCAGGACATCCGGTGCCGCCGTGGCCTCCAGCATCCGGTGCCGCCAGTCGGCGTCCGCGAAGACCCGAGCGTCGCCGTGAAGCATCGCGGCGCTGGTCGCCGCGGCGTGCGCTCCCCGCTCGTCGCGTCCGTATGCCGATGGGAAGCCGCTGTCCGCCGTCGCTCCGCTGAACACGGGGTTGATTGCGGTGCTGTCGGCGTAGTTGGAGAAGTCGGCCGCAGCGCTGGTCGTCTGTCGGACGTCGATCGGAGCGACCAGCCCGCGGGTGCTGGAAGTCCTCTCCAGTTTCCAGTCGTTGGACTCCCAGATGAGGGAGACGGTCACCGAATGGAAGTCCGCGCGAGGTGGTACGGAGCCCTGAGGAGTTCCCCGTACGGTTGTTGTCCACAGTCGGATCGTGGCCTTGTGGATATCGAAGCCGAGCGTGGCCGCGGAGAGCACACCAGTGCCCGCGACGGTCTGCGACTTCTTCAGCCCCGTCCGGTCGGTGTCGAGATCAGTGCTGGCCTGCTCGACGGCGTGGTCTGCCTGCTTCGTCGCCCCAGCCCGAGATTCCCGGGCCGTCATGACCGACAGGGCACGGTGCCGCGTGTCCCGATCGGTGAGGAACGCGGATGTGCCCGCTACGACGGTGTAGTTGGCTGCTGCGGCTTTCGCGCCGGCCTCGGTTCGAGCGTGACGTGTGGGGACTCCGTGGGCGAGCTTCCCCCGGCGCTCGACAGTGGTGGGGGCCACCGCTGTCGCCGTCGCCGTCGAGGGAGCCGCTCCTGAGGCCGGGGCCGGGGCCTCCGCGGTGATGGGGCCCAGAGCCAGACCGGCAGCGGTGAAGGCGGCTATCGAGCCGACCGCGATTCCCCAGATCCTGGCGCGGGAAGGTCTGACTTCCTCGGCGGACCTACCAGCGATGCTGTGTCGTCGTGCAGGCACGGTCACACACCCATGCCGTAGGTGATGCCGACGATCGTGCCGAGGGAGGCCACCAGGAATATGCAGGCCAGGCCGCCGACCATCATCCCCTTGCCTCGCGAGCTGTCCATGCTGGATTGGCCCTCACCGAACCACCCCTTCGACTTGGCGATGCCGGTGAGGAAGGCACCGACGCCGATGGCGAGCACGATGGCGGCGATCACGCCGAGGACGACCTTCGCGGTGTTCCCGAGCTTCCCGAAGGGGCCCCAGTCGGGCTTCACCCCGGAGACCACATCGGCACCGGCCGCCAGTGTGGTGTGGAGGGTCGGGTCCGCAGCGGCGGCAAGGAGGTTGTGCACAGCAATTCCTTAGTTATGTGGTGAAAAGAGCAGGTTCATGCAGGTATTAGCCGATATGGCGAATGGCGATGATGTCCGCGGTCCACTGGCTCAGGGGGGTGATCTGCACCCGTTTGCCGGTGCGGGGGGCGTCGATGACCTGGCTGTCGCCCAGGTACATGGCCACGTGCTCGGGACCTGCCGGTCCGGGACGGGTGAAGATCAGGTCGCCGGGCCTGAGTTGGGCGACGCTCTTCACGGGAGTTCCGGAGTGGACCTGGCCGTAGGTGACCCGGGGCAGGTTCACCCCGGCGGCGGACCAGGCCATCTGAGTGAGCGAGGAGCAGTCGCAGCCACCCATTGCCTGGTAGGGAGGGACGCACTGGCCGCCCCACTGGTACCAGGTGCCGAGCGCCGTCTTGGCCGCCGAGATGGCACGGGCGGCGCCCTTGCCCCCGGGCAGGTTGGGGACGCTGAGGTCGGCCCACTTCGCGGTCAAGTCCCGAATGCGCTTCACGTAGGAGCGGGTCTCGGCGTACGGAGGGATGCCCCCGTACCGGATCACCGCGCCGCCGCCCGCGTTGTACGCGGCCAGCATGTTGTCCGTGGAGTCGCCGGGCACGTTCCGGACCTCACCGGCGAGGACGCAGTCGTAGTTCGCCTGTGCGGGGATCGCGTCCACGGGGTCGAAAGGGTCCTTGTCCCCGTCGTTGTCACCGTCCATGCCGTACGCGGCCCAGGTGGCGGGCATGAACTGGGCGATGCCCTGCGCGCCGACGGGACTTACGGCCTTGGGGTTGAAGCCGCTTTCCGCGAAGAGCTGGGCGGCCAGGAGCGAGGCTGTGACCTGCGGGCATTTGCCAGCGTGCTTGTTCACCAGCACCCGTACCCACTCGGGCACCGGCGCGTCGGCGGAGAGCCCCCCGCCGGGACCCACCGCCTGCGCCGAGGCACTGCTGCCTCCGCCGAACGTCGTCAGCAGGGTCACGGTCGAGAGGGCCAAGGCGAATATCAGAGCCAGGCCGCCGATTACCGCTTTCTTCATCCCGGTCCCGTCATGACCAGGGCAGCGCGGTGACGCGCCACCCGTCAGGTGTCGGCTCCAGGCGGAGGGCGAGGTGATCGCGTTCCTTCCGGGGAGCACCGGCCACAGGCGTCGTGGTGAGCGTGTAGGCCACCCGGACGAGAGCCGACGTGGCTGTGGGGGGCGGGGCCCCGTCGGGCACGACGACGGAGGTGATCTCGGCGGTGGTGACGGCCTGCTCGGCCCTGAGGGCAGCCCAAGGCGCTGCCTGGCCGGGACGTTCCTGCGGAAGAGCCTTCGCCAGCTCGCCACTGGCGAACTTTGCGGCACGGACCCCGGCGGTGGCGAAGGAGCGGTCTCCTCCGGCGCGGGCATCGTGCTGGACGAAGGCCAGGGTGAACGCCGTCGCCACCTTCGCTACGTCAGAGGGGAGGTCCTGATCTGCGTTAGAGGCAGGGCCGGTCCACGGGGTGGAGGATCGGGGTGTGGGGGCGCTGGAGAGCGATGTCGTCGCCGGGGCGCCGCCGTTCGGAAGTGGCGCGTCGGGCAGAGCGGAGCACCCGGTCGCGGCGGCTATCAGGAATCCAGCAGCGGCTATGGAGCCTGATAGAGCAGGGAAACGGGGGGCATGAGGCATGGGTGATGGGAGCCTTTGGCGCAGAGGAGCAGAAAGGAGGCATGCGGCCCGGATCGCGGGCCAGCACTCCAGTGGAAGCGCGGATCCGAACGCGGGGCCAAGCCCAGAGCGCGTTGCAGACCCGATGAACTCATCGACCGGCAGAAGCCGGGCGGGCAGCCCTGTCCACATCGAGGGCAGGACCGATGATTTCGTTAAAGGGCTTCATGTGCCCTTTCCTCTGCCTGTGGCGAGGACCTGTCTAACCGTTCTTGCTCTGCCCCTGAGAACGGGGCGAGCCCTCGACTCATATCAAGATGGACCACCTCGCTTCGTGATAGCGCTTCGGCAAATGCTCATGTGTCAGGTAGCCGAAATTCGCCACGGGCGACCGGCTGTGCTCAGATCCTTGCAGGAAGGTGCGGAAAATTCGAGCTCGTATCGAATTAGGAAGATTCTTCCATGAATTCAGTTCCGGTAATTAATGCCGTCTCTATTCACGGTCCCGTGCTCGGGGCCGTCAGGTGCTCGATAGCCACCGTCAGCCAGGGCACCGATGGCCCGGAGAGAAGCAGCGGAGCACACACGCTGTAGGAGAGTTCCACCGACAGTTGCTCCGGGGAGGGCACCACAGCGGTGAGGAGGGAGTGGTCGAACGGCAGCCAGACCCCGGTCCCGGCTGGCTTGATGCGGAGGCCGACCGAGGTGAGGACGACCCGGGCGGATGTCTGATCGCGCCACCGTTCCCGGGCGTCGGCCTCAGCAGTACGGTTCCGCCGGGCGGTCAGCCGGGGGTTGGAGACCCAGCGGCGGCCGAAGGCGGGATGGTCCTCGTAGTACCCGGCCGGGCGCGGGTAGGCGACCGGGGTCGCGTAGCGGCGGGCCGTACCGCAGATGCTGTCCGCGTAGGCGATCTCCCCGTGCTCCAGGGGCAGACCCGGTGCCGTTGTCACCGGGAGGCCACCGCCAGCCGTGAGCTGCTTCCTGAGCAGATCTGCGGCGTGTCCACAGTCTGGTGCGCTCTCTCTGGCGGGCTTCCTGCGGAGGAACATGAGCTGTCCTTTCATGACGAGCGCGGCCCGGCCGCCGCGCAGCAGATCACCGTGCGGCGACCGGGTGATACATCAGGCTGAGGTCACCAGAGGTGGCTGGAGTCGTCAGCAGCAGCGGTCGTTGGCTGCCCGACTTTCTCCTCCGCTCGGAGCAGCACGAGCAGCTCGCCGAGACGGTCATTGCTGATCGGCTGATGAGCGCGGACCGCTTCCGCGACTGCGGACCGGCTGATCCGGCCCGCCCGGCGGGCGGCCTCGCGCGCGAGAGGCAACAACTCCACCAGGGACTCGTCCACCAGCTCCCGGTCCGCAGGGGGACGTCCGTCCGGGACGGGGACCGAACCGGCACCTGCGGGTGACTGATCCTGAGCGGAATCCGGCGAGTGGACGTCCGGACCAGCACCTGGAGTGGCAGTTCGGTCCGCAGGATCGAAGCCGTCCGGACCGTGCTCCGGAGACCCCTCGTCGGTGCCGCGGACCGTAGGCTCACGGTGCTCACGAACTGCGGACGGATCCCTTTCCCCGTCCGCGGGGTGACCCGTCGCAGGGGCATCCTGTGCCATCAGACCAGCCCAGGACCGGTCCGTCCCCCCACCATGCCGCCCGCGAGCCTGATACGGGCCGATGGTGCTCCCCCGGCCGGCGGAGCCCGGCGGCATTCCGGCCGGGGCTGTTCGTTCCGGGGCAGATGGCTCGCCGCCGTTCCCCTCAAGAGATTCGCGGACCGGTCCGCTGCTGGTGCCGGACCGGTCCGGGACGGACGGTTCCCCGGTGCGGGTCACCACGATGAAGAGGTGGACTGAGCCGCCCAGAGCCAGAGGCGCCAGGGTGGACAACACCCCGACCGCAGTGTCCCCGAGGTAAAGCGCGGACGGTCCGTCCGGAGGATTCTGGTTGAGGGTGACCGCGTGCAGCACGTTGGCCCAGATGCTCGCGCCGGTCGCCGCGAGGAAGAGGAACCAGGCATACAGCCGGGCACCGAAGGCCCGGTTCCGTAGCAGCACAAGTGCCCTGACGCCGTAGGCGATGAACCCGTCGATGAAGACCGGGAAGAGATAGCTGAGCGCTGGCCGGGCGTGGATCGCGATGGCCATCTCGCGCAAGGCGTCGTACGAGAAGGCGAAGCCGGCCGCGCCCAGGAGGACGATCGCGGTCGAGTCCCATCCGGTCATCCGCGCGAGGTCGAGGCGTCGCGGCCGTCCCGGTGAAACGGTGGGCTCTATGAGGCTGCCATCCATCAGAGCGTGCCGCCGTTCTGCGGGTTGATGGCCGACCAGACTGGAGTGTGCGACAGCAGTCGGCCGAGCTGCTCCAGCGATGTCACATCCTCGATCCGTTGGTTCGGGCACGACATGCACGAGACGCGGAGGGCAATCCGTCCGGCCTCCTCGGTGCCGCTGTAGTGAAGCTCCAGGTGCTGGCCGGTCACCGTGTCGAGCGAGGCGACAGCCTGAAGGGTTTCGTCGAACGGCAGCAACCCAACGACCTCCCACGTCAGCGAGCGTGCGTCGTCGCCAAGGACGCGGTGGGCGTACGCCGTGGCGGCGGCGACCGACCGCGGTTCCCAGGTCCGGAACGCCTTCTCCGCGCCGTGGTCCGCTCCTCTTCGGCCATGACGAGCTGCTTGGCGGCAGCGAGCATGAGGGGGTGGGTCATCGGGTGGTGCCTTTCAGGAGAGGGGAGTCATGGTCGGGGTCGTTGGCGAGTCGGAGCAGGACATCGGCATGGCAGGCAGTTCCCGGTGGACAGGTGCACACCAGGTCGAGCCCACGGAGGGTGGCCGCGAAGTCGGCCGCGTACCGCTGGCCGATCGGCCCACGCAGGGTGGCGGCGAAGAGGTCCACGGCATCCCGCGCGGTCAGGAACCGCTGTGTTGACGGGCTGGGGAAGCCGGGCCGGAACGGGTTGTCGTACCGCGTGCCGTGCCCGACGAATACCGACCGCCCGGCGAGTCCGGAGGCTCCGCAGAGGCGTTTCGGCATCAGGCGGCTCTCCGGACTCGACGCCGATCGGGTCCCACCATGGGGACAAGCGCCGTCACCATCTCGGCGAGTCGGCTGGCGACCCGGTCCCCGACGAAGTCGGTCAGGTCAGGCCCGTCATCGCTCCGTGCTGGCAGGTTCGAGGTGATGATGGTCGGGAGGCACTGGTTGTAGCGGTGGTTGAGCAGCCGGTACGTGATCTCCTCCGTCCACTCCGTGACCCGGGTGGTGCCCAGGTCGTCCAGCAGGAGAAGCTGCACCTCGCACAGGCGCTTCAGCTCCCGCTCCGAGGCCCCGGACGTTGGCGACGGACGCAGGCTCCCGTACATATCCGCACTGGTCACGGCGATCACCTCGAACCGCTGAGGCCCGCCGAGGGCGATCCGGCGGAGCGCTCCGTAGGCTTCCCTGGTCTTCCCGGTGCCGGTCTCGCCGACCAGCAACAAGGCCCCCGCGGTCTCCGGCTCCGCAAGCACCCTGTCCGCCCACGCGGCGGCCTCGGGGACCGAGATGTCCGCCGCCTCGAACCGACGAGGGGCTGCGGCGGCCCACCGGTTCAGGGCGTACTGGACACGAGCCTCCCGGTGCCACTGAGGGTCACCCGGGCCCGCGTCCGGAGCCGTATCCGACACCGACTCCAGCCGGATTCCGCGAGACACCAGAACCCGCTCCATGGACCGCATGGCACCGGCCTCACCCACTCGATGCAGAGCAGCCATCTCAGAACCCGTTCTCGTAGACGCTGGAGTTCACCGGATTCCGGTAGGTCCGACGCCCGCCGTCGGGCCGGAGCGGAATCACATTGCTGGCCACGCCCGACAGCCGGACGGGCAAGTCGTCCCAGACGCGCAGCAGGTACCGGGCCGAGCGCGGAGGCTGTGCCGAGTTCCAGCGCCGAGCGGCCAGATCCACCAGGGGCTCCGGCCCCCAATGAGCCGAGAGAGCTGTTACCCGATCCCATTCGGCGTCCGAGAGCCGCCAGCTCACGAGCATCCCGGCGTTCGTGAGCGCCGCTACAAGCTCTTGAGCACCGGCAGGAATGTTCACTGGTCCGTCCTGCTTCGGTGCGCTCGATCGCTGACCGGCTGACGAGTCAGCTAGCGAGCTAGCTTGCTTGGGGTTGTTGATACTCCCGTAGGGAGTATCAACAACGCGTGCGCGTGAGGACCTCGTGGTTCCCTGAACTGAGTTCCGACTATCCGTATTCGGACCTTCAATGTGGGAAGCAGATTCAGGGAACTCTGTTCCGTCAAAGCTGCTTGAGGATCCAGGTTCCGTAGCCTCATGGTCACCCGAAGCGATCAATAGAATCGAGTAACTGTTTGGATTGGCGGGGCCGCCGCCCCTCCGGTAGGTGATCTCGCCCAGCCCGATAAGGTCTTTCAGGCATTTTGCGATTGCGCGGCCGGTAAGCCTGGTAAGTTCTGCGATCTTGTGTACCGGGAGGATTGCTCGGCCGTTGTCGTCGGCTTCGCGTGCCAGGGCCAGGCGGACCAGGCGGGCACCACCGTTGGATCTTGAGAGACTCCACACGCTGTCGGTCGCGGCAGTGCTCATCGGGTTGCCTCCCCGGCCGTTGATATGAAGCGCTCGGGGGAGAGACCGAAGGTTCGATCGTCTTCGGGTACGTACCCGCGCTGTGTCGGTTCCGGGGTCCGGTAGAGGCTTTCTGACGGCATGTGAAAGTCGTGGGCGCGTCGCCAGTCGGCGACATCATGAAAGTGACTACGAAGCATGCGAGCGACTTTTATATCCGCCTCCTGGTCAACATGCAGGCGGTAGAAATCACTGCCGAAGAGTCGTGTGCTGCTGATGGGGCCATACGGTGTTATCCGAGCCAGGACGGCAGCCGGTGCGAGCTCTCGGAGGGCCAAGCAAATCCTTGAGGAAGGCGGCCTTATGGGGCTGTTTTGAGGCATGGTGAGGCTTCCCGAAAAAGAAGTAAGAGAGTGTCCGGGGCGGCAGGGTCAGCCGGCGGGGGAAGAGGAAACGGAGGATGGCACTTCCATCCCGTGCTTCTTCCGGTGCATGCGGGCGAGCTTGAGCAGGTAGTCGCGGGGGACTCCGAGTCCACGCGCTACGACCTCTGGGTCCAGAGATCGATCACCTGCGAACCGGGCGATGACCTCGCGGCGCTCGTGCTTGCCGAGAGGCTTGTAGGTGCCGCTCAGTACCGCTGAGACCGCCGCAGGATCGATGCGCCGAGACCACGCTTTGCGGAGCCCTTCGCGTTCCGCTGCCAGCAGCCCCGCCCGGATGCCGTGCCGCTCGTCGTGTTTGAGCGAATCGACCAAGCACCGCGCAGCCACCGGCAGGGGGCAGGCCGAACAGATTCTCAGAGAGCGACGGGCCGCTTCTCCCTCGGCGTGCCGCACATAGTCCGGATTCTGGGTCATGTCATCACTGGGCAGGACGAAGAATTCCGGGTTCTCTCCCACGCACCGGGCCCCGTCAGCCCAATGCTTTCCAGGGGCCATGGCCGCCTGCCGAAGCAGGGGAGCCCAGTCGTCCTGCCGAGCTGAATTCGTGAGATTGCGTATGTCAGGGTTCATTTTCACGGAAGGACTACTCAGCTTCGGCGGCGCGAGCGAGGCGACGGCTTCAACGTCTCATTCCAAGATGAATCAGAAGCCCTGTTGTCTTGCTCTTGAGGGCCTACGAAATGCATTCTGGAAATCGAGTTAAGGTCGTCCTCTGTGAACTGGACGAATTTTCCGAGTTTCCTGTGCGGTAGCGTAGAAATTCGCTCGCGGAGCCACTTCTCCGGGATGTTCAGTCTCCGGGCTGCTTCTTCATAACCGACGTGAAGGCGGGGCTCGGGCGTCTCCGCCCCGGGCAGGGCCCCCAGGAGCTGTCCGAGCTTCTCCGGGTCACCGAGCAGGCGCAAGAGGGCGGCCAGGCCGCGAAGTTCAGATGAGCCTGCGCCGAGATCGGCGGCAAGGGAGTCGGCGGAGAGCGCGGTAGCCATCACGCGCTCTCCCCGCTCAGGTGGCCGGTGCGCAGGTTGAAGGTGCGCGGACTCTGCCAACCGGCGTCCGGGTAGGTCCGGATGATCCATCGGGCGGCAGCGAGGGCACCGGCCCTGGTGATCGGGACCGCTCGCCCGGCCTTGTCCACGGCCGTGAGCTTGAGGTGGGGCCAGAGGCTCCGGGGGCCGAGGAGCCGCACCTTCATGGTCTCCGCGCAGGGGAACATGCTGGACAGCTGGGCCGCGAGGCGCTGGGATCGGATCGACGGCTCTTCGTCGATCGATTTGTCATGGACCGCATGGGACATGCGAAACTCTCCGTGCGTAGTAGCCGCTCCGGATACGCCCCTGCTAAGGCCCGGAGTGGCTGGATCGATCGGTCGCCGCGCTCTGCTGGAGCTGGCGATCGTTGTGCTGTTCGGCGCCCGAGAGCGGCTAACTCCCGGGCGCTGAATGCTGTTTGGGGCGAGACCGCCGCGCTACCGGTGGCCACCGCCGCCCCGTCCGCCCGCGACGCCCAATAGGCCGGGCGAAAACACGTACGAGGTCGAAGAGGGAGCGGGTGCTAAGCGCCCCTTCGTTCGCTAAAATGAAGCTATCCCATTTTCGGAAACCGGTCAACAAACTGAAGTTTCCTTGGCTTAGACAACACGGATCGAGGTTCGGGCCAATGGCTCCTCGCAGCTTCGACGGACACCGCGTGCGCGAGGTCCGCCGCGCCGCCAACCTCACGCAGAGCGCCCTGGCGACGAGGATGGGGGTGGCTGACGCAACCGTTGCGGGTTGGGAGACGGGGCAATCGGCCCCCGACGGAGAGAAGCTGCCCGCGCTGGCCGCGGTTCTCCAGCGGGGCCTGGACGAGCTGTTCCCCCGGGAGGGCCTGCCAGATCTCGCTGACCTCCGGTGCGACGCCGGATACTCCCAGTACGAGACGAAGAAGCTGATCGGCACCAAGAGCGCCGGCCCTGTTGCGAACGCGGAGCGGGGTAAGCGGCCCCTCAGTTCAGGGTTCGTCCAGCCGCTGGCGGAGGCGTATGGCGTGAGCGCGATCGAGTTGCTCGCCGCTCAGGAGCGCTCCTTCGGGAACGACGTGCCGGCCCCAGCGCCGCCGTCCCCCTCGCCCGGTACCGATCTGCCAGCCACCCTCGGCGAGAAGATCAACTATCTGCTGGAGCACTCGTACCCCGGCGATCAGAAGCCGCCAGGGAACGCCGAGATCGCCCAGGCGGTCAACGCCTACGCCGGTGCGACGGTCCTCTCTGAAGGAGACGTGGACGACCTCCGCTCCGATGCCACGGAGACCGTGACGCCGATCGTGCGCGAGGGGCTCGCCGACCTCTTCGGGGTGGAGGACCTCTACTTCCAGTCCGACGAGGCTGTGGCAAGGCAGGTGATCGAGGGCCTGCGGTTCCTGGCGGCAGCTCGCAAGGGGAACGTGCTCCGAGTGGGCGCCAGAGGTCTGGGACCGGAAGGGATCCCGGAGGAGGTGCTCGCCTTCCTCAACCAGGTGGTGGAGGAACTGGAGGAGAAAGAGCTGCCCGGAACCTAGAAGGTCCCGGGCAGCTCAACGGATCTCCTACGACTGTGCCGGGTGGTGATGTCGCCCAGCGGCGACCACCGTCCGTACGTCACCGAGCCGGCCTAGGTCATCGAGAGGATCGCCGTCCACCACCAGGAGATCGGCGCTGTAGCCCGGGGCCAGCCGCCCCGTGTGCCCGCCGAGGCCGAGAGCATCGGCTGCTTCCGCGGTCGCCATGGCGATGACACGGTCCGCGGACAGGCCCAGGTGATCGTAGAAGCCGAGGCTCGACACCAGGCCGTCGAACCCTGACCTCTGCACCCCGGCATCAGTACCGGCGATCAGTCGGACCCCGGCCTCCGCCATGTACCGGATACCGGCGATCATGGCTTCCGCTCTCTCCGCGCCGAAGAGCTGCGGGAGCATCCGCCAGTGTGGGCTGACGGTCGGGCAGACCCGGATGCCGCGATCGATGATCGTGGTCAGCACATCGTCCCGGACCTTGATCGTGCCGTCCTCGGACATCCAGGTGCAGTGCTCGATGGTGTCCACGCCCGCGTTCACCGCCGCGATGATGCCCTCGGTCCCATGGGCGTGGGCCGCGACCGGGAGGCCCGCCGCACGGGCCACCTCCACCACGACCTCCAGCTCCGCCGTCGAGAACTGTGTCTCCCAGGGGCGGGGTCCGCCCGGGGTCAGTCCGCCGCCCGAGACCATCACCTTGATGACCCGCGCCCCGGCCGCGGCATTGCGCCGCACCTGGCGCCGAATCTCATCGGCCCCGGACGCCTCGCCGCCGAGGAACCAGCAGTGACCGCCCGGCGGGGTGATCGGGGCGCTGGCGGAGACGATCCGAGGCCCGCGGGCGGAACCCTCCGCGATCTCTGCCGCCAGCCGGAGCGCGAGACCGTTCCGGTCCCCGAGGTCCCGCGCCGTGGTGACACCGGCGTCCAGCAGGCAGAGTGCCCGCTCCCCATGGCACCCAGCAGCTCGTCATCCACCTGGTTCTGGAGGCTGGCGACCGGCTCCGGACCACCGTCGAAGCACAGGTGAACGTGTGCGTCGATGAGGCCCGGCAGCAGCGTCCCGCCCGGGAAGGACAGACGCCGGGCGCTTTCCGGAGCAAGTGGCTCGACTTCTGATCGAGGGCCTACGGCGACGATCGTGGAACCACGGACGAGGACCGCGCCGTCCGGAACGGTCTCTCCAGCAGGCCCAATGAGGACCTGGTCAGCGCTGACCAACATGCTCGGCAACCTCTTCCCGGGTACGGGGCACCTTCCGCACGGCATCCGACAGCAGGCAGAGCTGCCCGCGGTCGGCCGTGCGATCTCGATCCCGCACGATCTCCAGCAGAGCACCAGGTTCTCCGCCTTGGTCGGCGACTGCCTGCCGAAGCACAGCCGCCGCCCTCTTCACCGCCGGATCGGAGGTGCCATCGGCGCCATCGGCCGCCATATACGGGGCCAGGTGGACCAGCCCGTCCCGGCATTCCACGACCCGCCGGTAGTAGCGACGGCGGACACCGCGGAGCCCTCGGCGCTCACCCCACGACGGGGTTCCGCCGTCGAGCACCAGGTGCGGGAACGCCTCGGCGATCAGCGTCCACAAGGGCTCCAGTCGCCCGTACGCCCGCCGCTGGACGAACCACAGGCGGCATGCCGACGCCCGGGTGCGTACCCCGGGGTAGGTGACGCCGATGAAGAAGAGGAAGATCGACACCATCAGGACACGGGCCACCACGTTCATTAGGTCCAGCGGGACATGCCCGCCCTGCGACCGGATGACCACGAAGCCCATCCGGACCAGCGACGAGGCCGCCATGGCGAACATTCCGATCGCAGCCATCCACAGCCCGGTGGAATGTGGACGTTTGGAGACCCGGGCATACCGCCGGGTCCATACGCCGGCCACCGCCAGCGCGTACGCGAGATAGAAGCCGCCCGCGAAGTAGAAGACGGCGACCTGCGGAATGGTCATGTCCAGGGTGGAGAAGCTCCCAGCGAGAGCCGTGTGGTCCACCGTCTTCGCGGCAACGGTCATCGTCGCGGCGACGACCAGGACCACGACGGCTTCCCGCTTCGCTCGCCGACGGCTGACCGCTTCGTTGGCCGCGGAGTCGAGGTAGAAGAGCATCAGGAAGTAGACCGTGGCCAGCAGCAACAAGTTCTGCATCAGCTTGGCCATGCCGTGCCCGGCGATCCCGTCGAAGCCGGATGCACCGCCTGGCATGGCAAAGGGGTACGAAGCCGCCGCCGACACCAGGCACGCGGTGATGGCCCGCAGCGGCCTGTCGCCCGGAGCCCGCGAGAGCTGGTACGCCTTCCAGGCGACAGCCGCCCCGAGCGCGGAGAGAAAGACGATCACCACGGTTACAGCCACCCCTGCCGATCGCCGAGCGCCGCGTGAATCCGCTGGACCGAGGGGTCTTCGGAAGGAGGTGTGGACACCTCATCGAGGACCGAGGCCCACTCCATGATGATCGTCGCCACGAGTTCCGCTTCCCGTTCCTGGTCCGAGTCGTACGAGCACCGCTGGAGCACCCGGCGTACCGCCGACGGCTTCAGGCCCGGCAGGGCCGTTTCGAGCTGAGCTGACAGTCCCGGGCCTTGATGGTTGGCCAGGATGTGGCCGACCTCGTGGAGGACGATGTGGTCCTGGTGCAACGGGGTCGTCTCCTTCTGGAAGACGATCAGGTCTGCTCTAGGCGTCTCGCACCAAAGACCAAGGGGGCCGGGCGTCGGCAATGCGACCGCCCGAAGTTCGATGTGCCGTCCCCGAATCCGCGAAAGTGCCGCACAGAACGACGGGACACTCAGGGGAGGTTGGACATCTAGGGAGCGGAGCAGGAGCCGAATTCGTTGCTCCAGCATGCGCTCTCTGACGCGTCGTTTGCTGTTCGGGATGGTCCCGCTTGTACGGAGGGCTTCTCGCCGGGACGCGAGGGGTTTCCTCGCTATGCCAGGAGACAGCTTTGGATCGCTTTTTCGCCACCACATGACTGGGTAAGTCCTCGGGGGTGATCATGGTCAATTGCCGGGCCATCTTGCCCAGCCACTAGTGCCACTTTCCGTGGCACTAGTTGAACGTTGATTAACTTGAAGGTCTTGACGCTCGATTGGCCCTCGTGCATCGCGTACGGGCCGAAGATGTTGATACTGGGACATGTCTATCCAAACTCGTGCCGGAATGCGAGATAGGCGGGGTCTGATGAGTGATCAACACCACAGGGCAAACGGTTCAGGCGCTAATGACCTGGGGATCTTTCTCGCACACTGGCGGGCTCGGATGGACCACCGGCGTATCCCTGGGATCGATGGCGGCCGTAGACGCCTTAAACCCGGGCTGACGCAGAACGAGACCGCTCAGCTCGCAGGGGTCAGTAGTGCGTGGTACCGAGAACTGGAGAGCGGGAGCGAGCGGCGTTTCTCTGACGAGTTCCTGCACAAGCTCGCTGGGGTCCTTCGGCTCGACGCGGACGAGCGTTCCGCGCTGTTCCGCCTGGCCGGGAACACCCCTACGCCGTGGCTAACGGCTCCCCAGGGGCCCATCGGCGAGGACCTTAGAACCATCATCGACCGAATGCTGCCGTCTCCCGCCTACGTCTCGAATCTCGTCTGGGATGTGCTTGCCCACAACAGCCCGGCGGAGGACGACTGGTTTTTCTGGGTTGGCTACGAGCGCAATTTCATGCGCTTTGCCTTTCTGTATCCAGAAGCGCGAGAGATTCTCGTCAACTGGGAAAAGGACTGGGCAGCACCTTCCCTCGCCCAGATCCGCTTCGCCATCATCGCGCACCCTGAATCTGTCGAGCTCCAGCAGCTCCGCGACGAGATCCTAGACGGCAGCCCCGAGGCCCGAGAGCTGTGGAGCAGCCAGCGAAACCGGGCCCATCCCTACGGGGACGTTCGCCGTCTAAGGTCCCCCGAACATCCGGGCCGGGAGGCGGAGGTGCGTATCACGGCTTTCTCCCCGCTCGCCAACTGCGACTTGCGGCTCGTTATCCTCTTGCTCGTCTAGCCGTAGAATTGCAGGGGATGGTTCGATGGTAATTCACTTGCCCCGGGATTCTCTGGTGAGTAAATAAGCCGTTGCCGATTCGATGTGGCATCTGGACAGTTGGAGCCGCATCTTGGGAATTCTGACGGTGCAGGGTGGAACTCTGTCCGCTACCGACTGCCTGAACGATTTCCCAACACAGAGTAGTCGCCCAAACTCAGAGTAGTCGTGCGACTGCGGAATATTCAATGGACTTGTGTATTGGGTTTCAGGTGGCAACGTTCTGAGTGTGCGGAGCGCGAGTTCCATCGCGTAGGATGTTGTGCGCTGACGCACCCTCATGATCCCCAGCAGTCACGGCTGTTGGGGACTCCGTCTCCGGCCCGCTCGGAGGTGCCGGTGAGGGGAAGGAAGCAGTGGTGGAACAGGATGACGACGGGCGACACAAGTGGACCCCACCCGAGAAGTGGGGGTTACGGGTTGCTGTGGTTGCCGCCGTCTTTGGTGCTGCCGCGTTTGCGGTGCAAGTCGTTCAGATGATCTGACGGCGAGCACGACAGAACCGGAGGGACCGGACTTACTCCGCATATGCGGAAGGCCCGGTCTATGGATGATCGACCGGGCCTGTTGACCGCACGAGAGGCCCGGATCAGTGGTCCCTGATTCGGGTCTTCTCGGTTCCAGAAGGGCTGACCCCTCCCAACATCTAGAACGGTACCAGATTTGGCGCGCATATCCTTTAACGGATTCCTGAAAGCGCAGGTCACAGGCCCGTCAGTAATATCGGTGACCTCTAGCGGTCGATCATGTGAGTCGATGGCTTAGCGTGACGAATGCTGTGCGATCAGCAGCCGCATCCTCGCCATTCTTCTCGGTGCTGGCCGCTGTCATCGCAAGGCACTAGCTGTGTTCCGGTCGCTTGGCGACGATGGTTGCCGAAAATGCTCACCGTAGCCGGGCTCGTGCCCGCGCCTCTGCCCGCTGAAACGCCGGTCTGGCCAGGCCCAGCGTGTTACCCAAGACGGACTCGAAGCCGCGCACGTGTTGCCGAGCGGCCTGCTCTTGGTCGTCGGGCATCTCGAAGATGTCGGCCAGGGGTCCGGCCTGGGCCTTCCAGTCGAGGCGGACCGCTTGATAGCCCTCCCAGTTCCGCCGGTGCTCCTCCCGGGCATGCCGCAGCACTGCTTCATCGACCGACTCGATCGCCAACCGCTGGTTGACCTCGAAGGCCAGTTCCCACATGGCGACCACCTGGTCCGTCGTCATCGGTGCGGCGGCCGGGCCGACTCCGCGGACGATCTCGGCCAGGCCCCGAGACCGCCACGGGCTGGCCACGGTGCTGAGGGCATCGGCCAAGGGGTCCCAGCGGGGGTTCCGCGACTTTTCTCCGGCCCGGATCCAGGCCGCAGCCACTTGCCGCTGGCCGGGGGTCGCCAGGGGGTGTGCGAACTGCTCCACGACCTTCCGCGCGGTTTCCCGCCGACGCCCATCGGATCCGACGCCGGCACTCCGGGCGTAAGTACGAAGCGCTCGCCGGGCCTGTGAGTCCGTGACCACCGTGTCGTCGGTGCACCACATGAACAACACGATCGGGATCATGGTGTGACGGGGGACCCGGGGTAGCGCGGAACGAAGCCGAGCGCGGTTCAGCTCGTAGAACAGGCGTCGCTGGGCTGGCGGGAAGATACGGGCGTCGCTGCCCCGCTGGGTTGACTTCCTGTGGACCGGGGAGGCGAGCAGCCCGACTTCCACATAGTCGGTGATCGCGCGCCTCGTGTAGCTGATGCCCAGCGCACGGGCGTCATCCACCAGGTCGTCAGCCGTGCCAGCCGGCCACCCGTCCTGCCAGTCCGTCATGGCCTGGAACTTACACCGGGATCGGTCCTCTCCGGACGGGATTTCCCGACCCGGCTGGCACAGAGTGAGGAGGACAGAAGAGGACCCTCACACCGCACCTTCTGGCGGAGTCGGCGGTGTGAGGGCTGATACCCCTAGGAGGTTTCGTGTATCACCGTACGCGCCGTCCAATCCGGCGACGACGCCCTGAGCCTCGGCGGTCAGCTCCCCGGAGGCAGGCGATCGTGGACCTGTTCAAGGTCAGCGCGGGAGCTGCTGTGGGCACCGCGACTGCTGCTGCGGTCAGCTTCTTGCTGAAGGTGCTCTAAACGATCGCCTTGACCGTATCTGAGCGGCCCTGAGTTCGGAGAATTCTCCTCGTGCACCTGGCTAGACCTCCGCAGGCTGATGGTTTGCAGCTTTGCGCCGCCAGACGGGCAGTAGGAGCCATAATCTGGGGGCGTTTGAGCCCTCGCTACGGCACGGGATTGGCGGTTGCGAACGACTGCGGACCCGTGTGGACACGTCCACACGGGTCCGTGGCCGAGAGGGATCGAGCGGGATCCAGGAGGATCCAACGGGGGTGTATGTCCGGGTTCCCGGGCGTTTTCGCAGGTCAGGAGGGTAACGATTTTGGGTTCGACTCCCCTAGGCTCCACAAGATCAGACCCCCTCTGACCTGCGTGAACGTGGGCCAGAGGGGGTCTTTCGTCATTCCTGGCGGGCACGCAGTGGGCACACCGGCTCGATTGCGGTCTCTGTGTGGCATGCATCGAAACCGGAGAGCGAACCGCTGGAGAGTCCTCGTACATCGTGCGGTGGCGAGCCGGCGGGGCACGGACGGGACGACGCGAGTCCGAGACCTTTGAGGACCTGACGGCTGCCGAGCGGTTCCGTGATCTGGTGAATGGCGACGGTCAACATTGGCCGCCGGGCTGGATCCGTGGCCAAGGGTTTGTCGCCGACCAACGCCGGGCGGAGACCGTGTTCGAGCCGTACGCCCTGACATTCATCGACCGGCTCACCGGAGTCCAGGGCGACACCAAGGCGAAGCATCGGAAACTGGTCACCGTGGCGGCCCGGGAAGTCTTCTTTGCCCGGCGTCAGCACGCCCAGGACGTCGCCAAGCAGTGGAACGACGACCGCGCGGAGACGATCACAAAACTGATAGAGGCTGGCTGGACGGAGGACGAGGGCAATCGGGTCCGTGCAGTCGGACCGGAGGAACGCGAGAGACCGGCGGGTGGGGGAGGCGCCTGGACCCGGAGGCCGGCCCGCCAGTTCGTCCACCACCAGGTGGCGTACCCGGACGGCACCCTGGCCTACGAGCCCGAGCCTTTGAGCAGTCTGTGGGTCTGGGAGTTTGAGACCGACTTCTACACGGCCAAGGCCGCCCAGATGCGTACGGAGTTCCGGCCGGGTCCGGACGCGCGCACGGAGGCGTACGCCCGGGGGGATCAACAAGGAGGCCGTCTCCCGGACATTCGAGGAGGCGTGCACGCAGGCGCGGGAGGTGCGCGGGCAGACCCCGTGTCTCGACCTGCTGCGCAGTATCGGCTCATGGGGTCCCGCTCGTGCGGTTGGCACATGCGGTGTCTCGATACCGTCCGACGTATCAATACAGAGACTGGGCGGACCATCCAGCAGGCGGTGGATCCCGCGTGGGCTGCCGTGGCGGCCGGAGCCGCCCGCTGTCAGACGCCCGATAGCCGGTCTGCATCGCCAGGTGATTACTGCGGGCAGGTATCGGGGGAGAAGTCCGTAAGGCCCACTGTAACGGTCTGCCTTGATCTCACCACCTGCGGCATGTTATCTCGCAAGAAATTGGCGGAAAAAGATTGCTATGCCGATCGCCAATCACGCCGTGATTTCGTATGGATCCACCAGGTACTTCATGGAGGAAATCTTGGCCGATTCTTCACTGGCAAACAGCGCAGGGTGAATGCATCTGCCTTGAAGGCGCCTTGACATCAAGTCGCCTGCGTGAACATGATAGGTGGCCTATTTTGATCATGTCCATGAGGAACTGCGGAGGGGTGTTCTCGGTCTAATGCCGCCCTTTCGAGGGAACGGCAGCCAGCTGTTTTCCCCTGTGCTTCATCTATTTCTTCGAGGAGTCGCGAGAATTCTATGAGTGTTTCGCAAAAGGTCCTGATGGGCCTCGCGGTCGCAACCGCAGCTGTCACGTTATCCCCGCTCGTCGCCAGCCAGCAGGCCCAGGCCGCTCCGCCGAAAGAGGCGTGCGGGCTGGTCTACGGCGGCAACATCGTCTCCTACGCCATGACCTGTAGCCAGCCCGGGCAGCCGATGATAGGCGGCTTCGCCACCTGGCGGAATGTACCGGTCACCTTCGATGCGGTGAACACGGCCGGCAAGACAGTGCAGGTCTCGAACTACCTGCGGCTCACGCCCAACACCGAGGCGTCTCCGTTTGAGAACAACATCGAGATCGGGTTGTACGCAGAGAAAACTGGTAGGACGACCCAGTCGTACGGCCCTCGATGGACCGAAATGGGGTCAACCGGCGGTAAGACGAAAGCCATCACGGCCGGAGTGAACCCGACCAAGCCGGACAGGCGCAATCATACCTACATGCTTCTCCGTAAGGACACCGGAGACCAGTGGGATGTGCTGTACGACTTCAACACCGTCGGCAGCACGAAAGAGCAACTCAAAGTCCCCCGGGGAATCCCAAACCGTATAGACATCGGTGTGGAAATGATGGGAGGCAGATACATAAAACTCCCCGAGATCGCCAACCGAATGCAGTTCATGGACGAGAACCGCACATGGCTGCGCGTTCTCACGAAGAACACGGCAAAGGTGGTGACCCTGCCTGCTTGTAGCGCAACCGTCAAGCCCCCCAATTGCTTCAAGACCAAGCTGACGGACAAAAAGTCCTTCGCTCAGTGGTCCGTCAGCAAGCCGCGCACCGCCACCACGGCCGCACCCACGGGCCAGGCACCCGCGGGGACCGGTACCGCGTGGGGGACGGGCGTGCGGGTGCCGGCCGTCTTGAACGGGGTCGACCAAGCCGCCCTGCAGTCTTGTCTGGGGCAGGACCCCGAGGCGTGTCTCTCCTCCGTCCCGGGCTTGGCGGAGTGCGTCCGCACCATCGGTGTCTGCAACGCGGCCGGTCTCACGCAGAGGCCGCAGCAGCAGGCCCGGCCCACGGCCGCATCCCCTGTTCCGGCCGAGCCGGCAGAATCGATCCGTCAGCGTGCGGCGACCGCCTTCGGCGTCTCCGAGGGACAGGTGGCCGTGACGTCCGGCCCTGCGGCACGGCAATTGTCCGCAGTGGACGGTGGAACGTGGGTGGCACGGTCGTCCGCCACGACCGCAGGGCTGGAGCGCCGTGGACTGCGCTTCGAGGGATTCCAGGCGACCTACGCGGCCTCAACCGGACAGCTCCTCGAAGCGTGCTGGGGCCGTCTGTGCGACGACACCACCTCGACGCCCCCCGCTTTCCAGTGAAGCCCTTCACCACCGAGCCGTGTCCGACCACTGCCTCACGGGGAATAACACCATGTACCGTCGCATAAAGGTCCTCCGACTGATACGCGCCGCCGCAGCGGCCTGCTCCCTCCTCCTCGTGGCCACGGGCGGTGCCGCCGCAGCCGCCCCCGAACATGGCAGCCGCGCAACCGAGTTCACCTTCACCGAGGCCGCGAACGTCCCCGCCGAGCAACTGCGGAAGCTCAGCGATCCCGTACCGCTCAGCGCCTACCGGCCCGCACACGCCCGGACAGTGCAGCCACCGGCGCCACCTGCCCGCCGGCAGTCGGCAGGCGCCTTGGACCTGCGTACCGAATGCGCGCAGCAGGAGGCAGCGGCCAAGACCGTCCAGGGATGGATCAAGAGCCGCTTCGAGAGCTGCCAGAAGAGGCCCTACGACCTCGTGATCCGAGACAAGAACGGCACGGAGACCATCGGCCGTCTCTGGTTCGACCAGTGGATACTCGGCTTCGCGTACGACGGGAGCCGCCGCGTCGACTACGTCTCCAGCATCGAGAACATCCACGTTCAGACGGTCGGCGACGAGGACGCCACGAAGTGGACCATCGGCCAGTCCTACCGCACCGCTGTCCACACCGACACCAGCGACCCGAACCCTCAGGTCACCGATCCCGCGACCATCAAGCGCGAAGAGCTCCTCGGGGTCTGGGACACCACACCGCACTGGTACCTCACTTACACCTCACCGGACAACGGCCCTCAGCACAGCACGGGCAATCAGCAGCGCGTCGCTGCGATGATCCACCTCGATCTCTTCGTGGACTCGCCGAACGCCACGTCCCACTCGGAGGTGGACGCCTACCGTTCGCGGATCCGTTTCGACTACGCCGGACCTGTCGCGGGCAAGCACAAGGGCACGGTCTTCTCCGACGCCAGGGTCAAGCTGGTCATGAGCCGGAAGGATCCCGCCGTCAACGAGAGTGCCCTGCACATCTACGACGCCATCAAGCGTCCCTCGCGCACCTTCCCCTCCTTCCTCGGCAAGCTCATCCCCGGCGAGAAGAAGCCCCTGCACAGGCTCGTCGACCCCGAGAAGCAGAGGAAGAACCGGGAAAAGTCGATCAAGATGTGCAACAGCATCTGGGGGGACTACTCGGGGACTCGCCTCGAATGTGACGAGTACCCGTTCGCCAGCACCCAGGAAGGGTCCACCAAGGGAGACAACAAGTACTCCGTGCGCCTGATCGAGGGAACCGACAACGGAGCAGGCGGAAACATGCTCAACTCGATGTTTACCCTCAACCGGGTACTCGACGGCGATCCCTTCTACGTCAAGATCACCTCCTAGTTCGACAAGGACCCGCATGGACCCGCTCACCGAGTACCACGTCGAGGCCCGGCCGGACCGCTGCATCGTGCAGGTTTATGACGCGGACGCATACCTCGGTGACACGGCGGCCATGCGGGCCGCCGAGGTACAGGTGGTAGCCGGAAACGGCTACCACCTGTACTTCAAGAGCCTCCAGCCCGATATCGAGGTCACCATCACCATCCGGGTCTGGGACCAGCCCCACCGGCCACCTGCACACGCCGAGGGCAGTGTCCCCGTCGACCTCGAATCCATCACCGGAACCCTCGTGGTCAACCAGCTCTCCCTCGGCCCCGCAGGAATGATGGAACTCCCCCGGCCCGGCGTCTACGCCGGGCACGCCTGGTGGATCAACCGCGAGTCCACCCTCAAGCGCTACGAGACCGCCCTGGTCCGCCTCACCGAGGAGGACAGCGCCGACGACGCCCTGCGCCAAGCGTTCGCCGATAGCGCGGGTCATGAGCAGTACGTCCTTGACCTGCACTTCGTACGAGAGTCGGAGGACGAGGACGAGGACGAGGAGGACTAGAAGGCTACGAGGGGTGCGGCGTTCCCGTGTTCGATCTCAATCGGTGAGCGGTCGCTGAAGGCCCTTCAGACCTCGATGCGTTCATCGGTGTCGGGATCGGCCTCGATCGTCCAGGCGCCGCCGCTGCGGAAGGTGAGTGCGGTGGCGAATGTGTCCTCCATGTACTGCATATAGGCGATCCGGCCGTCGTGGACTCGGGAGAGGACCGCGAAGGGGGAGGTGGCGGCCTTCCCCAGTCTCACCGATCGAAGGGTGAACGTGCCGAACACGGCCGCTCCCCTGTCGTCGCCGATCGCGGCGGCCAGCTGCCGCTGGAGGGCAGGGGGGACCATCGCGTCGGCGGTGGTGACGACGACGAGGGTCGGGACGGTGAGGGTGGCGATGTCCTCGCGTACATCGACGCGCCGGGCAAGGCCGACCTGCCGTGCGGCGGCCGGGGCGGCGGCCGAGCCGGCGGCCGTGCGGGACGCTCGCCCGTGCCGTCCGCGGGGACCGGCCAGAACCCGTTGATGTGCGGCATTTTCGCCACTGCCGGGACCGCGCGGGGCGGACATGGCTTTGCGGTGAGAACGCCGCACATCCGCCGTGAAATCCCAGGGAGTTGCGCGACATGCTGGCTCAGACAGTTCTTTTCGACGGCTTCGACCCGCTGGACGCGCTGGGAGCCCTATGAGGTGCTCTTCGCCGGGGGGAGGCTGTTCACCGAGGGCGAGCTGACCGTCGAGCTGGTGAGCGCCGAAGGCGCCCGGGAGGTGCCCAGCGGCACCCCGCCGCTGGCGCTGCGGGCCACCGGCAGGCTGTCCCCGGAGCGGGCGGATCTGATCGTGCTGCCAGGGGCGGCCCCCGGCTCCGGCGTCAGTCGATGACCAGGTCGTCCGGGGCGGTCCGGGCCAGCTCGGCGAGGGTGGCGAGGGCATCGGACAGGACGGCGGCCGGCGGGGAGGCCAGGCCCACCCGTACCGCGTTCGGGGCGCGGCCCTGGCCCACGGCGAACGCCGCCGCCGGGGTCACTCCGATGCCCCGGCGGGCCGCGGCGGCGACGAAGGTGTCGGCACGCCAGGGGCGCGGCAGCTCCCACCAGCAGTAATACGAGCGGTGGCCGCTCCGTACCGCGAAGTCGCCCAGCTGCCGCCGGACCATGTCCTGTCGTACGGCGGCCTCCCGCTGTTTGGCCCGGACGAGGGTGCGGACGGCGCCGTCCGTCTGCCAGCGGGCCGCCGCCTCCAGTGCGAAGCGCAGGGGGTTCAGACCGCCCGAGCGCAGTGCGGCGGCGATGCTTCCGAGCACGGCGGCGGGGGCCACCGCGAACCCGAGGGTCAGTCCGGGGGAGACCCGCTTGGACAGGCTGTCGACGAGCACCGTCCGTTCGGGGGCGAGCGCGGCGAACGGCGGCAGATCGTCCCGGAGAAAGGCCCAGATGGTGTCCTCGATCGCGAAGATCCCCGACCGGTCCAGCACATCGGCCAGCCGGCCCGCGCGGGACGCGGTCATGGTGATCGACAGCGGGTTGTGCAGGGTCGGCTGTACGTAGACGGCGTGCAGCGGGCCGTCCCGGTGGGCCTCCTCGACGGCTTCCGGAACGACTCCCTCTGAGTCCATGGCCAGCGGTACGAGAGTGACTCCGAGCCGGGCGGCGATGGATTTGAGCACGGGATAGGTCAGTTCCTCGGCCCCCAGCCGGCCGCCCGGCGGCACCAGCGCGCTGATGACGGCCGAGATCGTCTGTCGGCCGTTCCCCGCGAACAGCACCCGGGACGGGTCGGGCCGCCAGCCGCCGCGGACGAGCAGATCCGCCGCGGCCTCGCGGACGGCGGGGGTGCCGTCCGCTCCGGACGGCCGCATCGCGGACTCCAGCGTCTGGGGGCGCAGCAGCGCGCCGAGCCCGCCGGCGAGCAGCCCGGCCTGCTCGGGCGCCACCGGGTAGTTGAGCTCCAGGTCGACCCGGGTCCCGGTGGGTTCGGTGAGCGCGGGGGCGGACGGGCGGGGCGCGGCCCGTACGAAGGTGCCGCGCCCGACCTCGCCGACGGTCAGGCCGCGGCGTGCGAGCTCCCCGTAGACGCGGGTCGCGGTGGAGGCCGCGATGCCGTGTCGCCGGGCGAACTCCCGCTGCGGCGGAAGCCGGTCGCCCGGTCCGATGCGGCCCGCCGCGATCTCCGCGGCCACCGCGTCGGCGACGCGCTGATAGTCCTTCACGGTCCGTTCCTCCCACGCCTGTTCGGTGCTTCTGTCCTCACCAGGATATTGCACCGAGTGCAATATTGATATTGAGCTGAGTGCGATAGCTGCCTACACTCGGGATCACTTCCGGCGGAGAGCTGGGATTTCGCAGGTGAAGTACGGGTTCTGGGAGAAGTGACGAGCCTTTTTATTGCACTGAGTTGATTGATTCTCATGTCGGTGCAATCGGGAGGCGTCATCTGCCGAGAAGCAGTGGAGAGAGGCACAGTCATGGTCGAGATGAGCGCGGTCCTCGGTGTTCTGACGGTGGCCCTCGGGATGGTGCTCACCCCGGGGCCGAACATGATCTATCTCGTCTCCCGCAGCATCACCCAGGGGCGGCGTGCCGGAGTCGTCTCCCTCGGCGGTGTCGCCCTCGGCTTCCTGATCTATCTGCTGGCCACCAATCTGGGCCTGTCGGTCGTCTTCGCCGCCGTGCCTGGTCTCTACGTCGCGATCAAGCTGGCCGGCGCGGTCTATCTCGGCTATCTCGCCTGGTGCGCGCTGAGGCCCGGCGGTGTGTCCGTCTTCGCTCCCCAGGAGGTGCCGCACGACTCCCCGCGCAGGCTCTTCACGATGGGGCTGATGACCAGTCTGCTCAATCCGAAGATCGCTGTCATGTATCTCTCGCTCATCCCGCAGTTCGTCGATCTGGAGGCGGGGAACGTCCTGGCGCAGGGGCTGCTGCTCGGCTCCGTCCAGGTCGTGGTGGGCACCAGTGTCAATCTGGCGATCCTGCTGGCGGCGGGGACCGTAGCCGTCTTTCTCGCCCGCCGTCCCTCCTGGCTGAAGGTGCAGCGCTATCTGATGGGGGCGGTGCTCGGCGGGCTGGCCGTCTCGCTGGCCGTCGACACCTCGGTCCCGGCCGTGGCGAACTGACGGCCATGGCGAACTGACGGGCGTGGCGAACTGACGGGCGGGGCCCGGGGTGTGGGTCCGTACCGCCGGGCTCGCGCGGTCTAGATAGGGCATGGGCATGTCAGTAGAGTCATCGGTCCCCTACCGAGGAGCGTCCGATGCCCATGCGTACGCGTACGCGTTCACGCCGCGCGGCGGCCTGGCTGGCCCCCTCGGCACTGGCCGTCACCGCGGTCACCGCCGCTCTCGTCGTCGTACCGCGACTGACGGAGGCCGGGCCCGGCCCGGACCAGGGGCCCGCCCGGGCGCTGGACCCCGTCTTGGCCGAGCGAGCCGCAGGAAAGACCGAGGGCGTACGGAAGGGAAAGCCGCGGCCGGACGCCCGCGATGTGGTGCTCGCCGTCCATGGCGGCGCCGGGGCGGCGCTGGACCGGGAGACGACGACTCCGGAGCGGGAGAAGGCGTACCGGGACGGGCTCGCGGAGGCGCTGCGGGCCGGCGGGAAGGTGCTCGACTCCGGCGGGAGCAGCCTGGACGCGGTCGAGGCCGCCGTCCGGAGGCTGGAGGACAACCCCCTGTTCAACGCGGGCAAGGGAGCGGTGTTCAACGCCGACGCGCAGCACGAGCTGGACGCCTCGATCATGCGCGGCTCCGATCTGGCGGCGGGCGCGGTCGCCGGGGTGCGCAGTCTGCGCAATCCCATCGAGGGGGCGCGGCTGGTGATGGAGAAGTCGAAGCATGTGATGCTCTCGGGCGAAGGCGCCGATGACTTCGGCGCGCGGCACGGACTGCGGACCGTCACCCAGGACTACTACTGGACACAGGCCCGCTGGGACGCCCTGATGCGGGCCAAGGAGACCGAGGCCGGGAAGGGGAGGGCCGCGCGCTCGCCCGAGGCCCTCGCCGACGCGCAGTCCATGGGGACGGTGGGCGCGGTGGCGCGGGACCGCGACCGAGATCTGGCGGCGGCCACCTCCACCGGCGGTATGACCAATAAGCTCCCGGGCCGGGTGGGCGACTCGCCCGTGATCGGAGCGGGCACCTACGCCAAGAACGGCACGGTCGCCGTGAGCGCCACCGGGGCCGGTGAGGTGTTCATCCGGGGCGCGGCGGCCTCGACCGTCTCGAATCTGATCGAGTTCAAGGGGCTGGGTGTGGCCCCGGCCGCGTACGAGGTGGTCGTGAAACGGCTGCCCGGGCTCGGCGGGCAGGGCGGGGTGATCGCCCTTGGGCCGGGCGGGGACTTCGACGCGCCGCACAGCAGCCCCGGGATGCTGCACGGCTATCTGACCGGGGACGGCGAGCTGATCACCAAGATTTTTCCCGATGAGTCGCCCGCCGATTCCTGATTCCGCCGATCCGTGTTTCCCGGCGGCGGCTGCTTTCTGACGGCGCCTGATTCCCGGCGGCGTCTGCTTTCTGACGGCGCCTGATTCCCGGCCGCGCCGGGCGGCCGGGAAGCCCTGCCGATCCCGGAGCGGAACGCGCCGTCGTACGCCCCGGGTCCGGCCGCCCGTCACCGTACGCTGAGTGTCCGCGGATGCCCGGCCCTTTCGCCGGTTGTCGCCGAGGAGGAGCCCTGTCCCGTCCACTGCACTCACCAGGAGTCCGCCGGATCGCGCTGGACGCGGGCGGGCTGACGCTCTCCGCACTGCTCGCCGAGCCGCCCGGGGCCCCCGGTCCGCCCCGGGCGACGATCGTCGCCCTGCACGGCGGCGGCATGAACGCGAGCTACTTCGACGGGCAGGCGCACTCTTCGCTCTCCCTGCTCACCCTGGCCGCCGGTCTGGGCTATACGGTCCTGGCCGTGGACCGCCCCGGGTACGGCGACTCCGCCCAGAAGCTGCCCGACGGGCAGAAGCTCGTCGAGCAGGCCGAGGCGCTGCGGCTGGCCCTCCGGGACTTCGCCTCGGGCCATCCGCTCGGCGCGGGGGTGTTTCTGCTGGCGCACTCCTACGGCGGGAAGCTCGCCCTGACCGCCGCGGCGCGGGGGCTGCACGACGAGCTGATCGGGGTGGACGTCTCGGGGTGCGGTCATCGTTACGCGACCGCGCCGCCCACCCTGGACCCCGGCCTCAGCGGGTCGGGGAACCCCCGGCTGAACTGGGGCCCGCTCAGGCTGTATCCGCCGAACACCTTCACCCTGGCCGCCTCCGTGGTGGCCGGGATGCCCGCCTGGGAGGCGACGGAGGCGGCGCGCTGGGAGCAGGTCTTCCCCGAGGTGGCCGCCGGTGTGCGGGTGCCGGTCCGGCTGACCTTCGCCGAGCATGAAGCATGGTGGCGGCATGACGCCGAGGCGGTGAGCGAGCTGACCGGACTGCTCACCGCGCCACGGCTGCTGGTGGAGCATCAGCCGGCCGCCGGTCACAACATCAGTCTGGGATGGGCGGCCCGCTCCTACCATCTGCGGGCGCTCGGCTTTCTGGAGGAGTGTCTACAGCCCCGGCCGGTGAATCCGTAGCCGTCCGTGTGCACCCGAGCGGCCGTCATGTGAGGTGGATCACGGGAACTGCCGCGCGGCCCGCGGACAAACCCTCATGTGGACTATTCGATGCATGCCCGCATACGCGACGGAGACCCGGCCGCGTTCCGGGAGCTGTTCGCGGCCCATGCCCCGCTCGTCTACCGGCATGCGGTACGGACCACCGGTGACTGGGCGGCGGCCGAGGACGTCGTATCGCTGACCTTCCTGGAGGCGTGGCGGCTCCGCCGGAAGCTGCGGGACGAGGGGGACAGCCCCCGGCCCTGGCTGATGGGGATCGCCGTCAACGTGCTCCGCAACACCACCCGGGCCGGCCGCCGTCACCAGGCCGCACTGCGGCGGATCCCGGCCCGTGAGACCGTGCCCGACTTCGCCGACGAGCTCGTCGGACGGCTCAGCGACGCCGCCCAGCTCGCCGCCGCGCAGCGCGCGCTGAAGCGATTACGCCGTGGCGACCGGGAGGTCTTCACGCTCTGCGTCTGGTCCGGCCTCGGGTACGCGGAGGCCGCCGAGGCGCTCGGGGTGCCCGTGGGCACCGTGCGCTCCCGGCTCTCCCGCGCCCGTAAGCGGCTGCGCGCGCTCGCCGAGGAGGAACTGCGCGGCCCCGCCGCTGCCGGTCCTGCTGTCGGTCCTGCTGTGGAGCGGCGACCGGGGTGGAAAAAAGATGGCAATACGGTGGAACCCGCCCGGGGCCATGGACAAGTACAGGGTGGCCGCATGGACGCGGCCCGGTCGCACGAGGAGAACACCCGATGAACCGAACCCCCTGGCGAGGGACCCCGGAGCCGCTCGACCACGCGGAACTGGCCCGTCTGCTGCCCGCGCCCGGTGACCCGGATCTACCGGACGACCGCCGACGACTCCTTGAGGAGCAGCTGATGCGCGAGATCCAGCAGAACCCCGGAACAGCCGCCGACCCCCGTGTCCGCCCGGTGCGGCGGGCGCTGTACGCCGGTGTGCCGCTCACCGCCGCGGCCCTGGTGGGAGCCCTGCTGACCGGCGTTCTGAACGGAGACGACCCGGGCTCCGCCGTCGACCTCGGCAGCACGGAGAAGGTGGCCGCCGCCATCTCCCGGATCTCCACCGCCGCCGAGCAGCGGAAGGTCCCGGAGCCGCGCCCCGGTCAGTACATCTATATGAAGAGCACGGTGTCGCATCTGTCGAGCAGCTCTTCGGGCGGTGCCGAGGTGATGCCGCCGCGCAAGCGGGAGACCTGGCGCTCCCCCGACGGCACGAAGGGCCATCTCATCGAGCCGGGCGCGCCCGGCTCGGACGACCTGTCCCTGGACGACCCCAAGGCGCGGCCGAATGTGAGCTCCCCCAGCTACGACTACCTCAAGACGCTCCCGACCGACCCCGGCACCCTGCTGAAGAAGATCTACAAGGACACCAAGGGGCAGGGCAACAGCCCGGACGGGCAGGCCTTCACCACCATCGGCGATCTGCTGCGGGAGCAGATCGCCCCGGCCAAGCTGTCCGCCGCGCTCTACCGCGCCGCCGGGAAGATCCCCGGCGTCGTCGTGCTGGAGCACGCCAAGGACGCGGCGGGCCGCGACGGCATGGCCATCGCCCGGAACGACGAGCGGGAGGTCAGCCGTACCGAGTGGATCTTCGACCGGAAGAGCCATGCCTATCTCGGCGAGCGCACCGTACAGCTCAAGGACGCCTTCGGCGTCGAGGCCGGCACCGTCACCGGCAACAGCGCCGTCCTGGAGAGCGCCGTGGTGGACGCCAAGCACGAGCGCCCCGGCGACAAGAAGGGCTGAGCCCCTCGGGGCGGCGCTCCCCGCCTCCGCTTCCCCGGTCCGGGGGCGCTCATGACGGGACCTCCGCACCGGGCCGTACGGACGCGCACATGACGGGACCCCCGCACCGCACGGCGCGGGGGTCCCGGGTGGCTCGGCTCGCAGCCTGGCGGGAAGAGACTCAGCTCTTCCACCACGGCTGTGAGGTGTCACGGAGCGTGTTGGTGCCGCAGTGCACCTCGCCGCTGCCGATGTGGTACGAGTACCAGTCGTCGATGTACGCGGTGGTGAAGCCCGCCGTCGCGTACGCCGCGCTCACCGCCTCGCCGAAGACGTCCTTGCCGTCGATGACGGGCCCCCACTGCTTGGCGGCCAGATAGCGGGAGTCGCTCAGCACCACGCCGTTGACCGCGCCCGGGATGTACGCGCCGGTCTGCTGGATGGGCCGCTTGCCCTGCTTCCCCGCTTCAAGCCTGGCTTCCTTCCCGGCCGTGAACGGGCTCTTCGCGCCGTTCCGCCCGAGCGTGTCGAGCACATTCCCGCCGAGCTTGCTCAGCTTGGCCGGGCCGGTCAGCCCCTGGGAGCCCAGATCGCCACGGCTGTACAGCCCCGGCACCCGTATGACCTCGGCGTCCGTGATGCCCGTCTCGGCCTTCAGGATGTCCAGATTGGCCTTGATGCGCTTCGCCGCCAGCTTGTTGTCGGCCAGGAACTTCTTGCTGGCCAGCGCCTGGTCGATGGTCTCCTTCGGCGCGGGCATGAACTTGTCCGGCACGGAGAACATCCGCTTCTTCCCGTGCCCGTCCGCCTTGGCCTCACGGAGCAGTTCGAGCCCCGCCTCCGGGTCGGCGAGGCCGATCCGCCAGCCGCGCTCGGTGTCGGCGGGCAGGAACTGCACGAACTCGTCCACATGGCCCACCCCCAGCCAGGCCGTGTCCAGCAGCAGCGGCGACTGCATGCCCTGCGAGGAGAGAAACGTCCGCATCTCCTTCGCCGGCTTGTGCTTGAAGTCGGGCTGCTCGCCCATGATGATCCGGCCGGCCGGATACTCCTCGCCCTTGTGGGAGTAGGGCGGAATGGTCTCCAGGTTGCCCATGGAGTTGAGGGTCGCGGACTCGTCCTGCTTGCCCTTGCCGACCTGCACCACACCGACGTTCTTGCCGCGCAGCTTCTCGAAGAGCTCACGTCCCGCCGGGCGGTCCTGGGCCGAGCGGATCATCACCCGCATGGCGTGCGTCTTGCCGCCGGGTCCCGTCATGCTCACATAGCCGGGCTCGACGAAGTCCTGCGCCCACGGGTCCTGGTAACCGGTGAACTTCTTCACGGGCTTGGTGATGCCCGCGGCCTTCACCTCGCGCTCCAGGTTCTTGACGAACTTGTTCTGTTCCTCGGCGTACCCGTCCAGCTCGTCGAACGGCTTCATCTTGGTCACCAGGACTTCCTGGGCCTTCTGCCGGTGGTGATGGGTGAGGACCGGCGCGGTCTTCAGCCGTACGTCGTCCGTGGTCGTGCCGCCGCTGCCGTCGGCGACGCTGAAGCGGACCCGGACCGTACCGTCCCACTTACCGGCGTCCCGCACCACGTCGGTGGCCTCGATGCCCAGCTCCACCCCGGAGCGCAGCTCGGCCGCGGTGAGCTTGTCGGACGGCTTCAGATGCTTCCAGACCCCGGCGCGCTGGATGAAGAGCCGCGCCTTGTCCTTGTCCTTGCCCACGACCGCGACCGTGCCGGTGGCCCGGTCGGAGACCTCGGGCGCGGGGACGGTCTTCAGCCGCGCCAGGTCGGCCGCGTCGCTCGCCCCGTTGAGCACGGTGTCCGCCGCGTCATGGCACTTGGCGAGCTGGGCGTCGGACAGGCGCTTGCCGGCGGCGTCCCGTACGGGGCAGCGCTTGGTGTCGTCGTCGATGTTCGGCAGCAGCACCGCGCCCCGCAGCCGGGTCCAGGCGTTCTCGCCGGCGGTGTCGGAGTCGCCCGTGACATCGACGCTGCCGTCGCGGTCGACGTCCGCCCGCAGATCGGCCTTCGGCGCGACCGGCGCGGCGATCGCCTGCATTCCCGCCGTACCGATCAGCACACTGGCCATACCCGTGGCCACGGCGGCACTTCTCCAGCCCTGGATACGCAAGGGGCACTCCTCGTTCGCTCGCTTCCGGTCTGTCATGGGGAAGGAGCGCAGGGAGGGGCGGGAGGGTTGATCGGGTTCAGTGAGTCATCTGAAGATTGTCTGAATCTCTCAGCGATTGTCTTGATTTCGCTAAAGCGGCTGATATCGCCGAGGCCCTCAGGGGCGTCGATATCGGGTGAAGCCGCCCATGAGGTGGCATGGCACGGCATAGCGGACGGGTTTTCGCACCCCGGAGTGGGCCGTACGGGTGGTGTTCATCAGAAGAACTGCGTAGCGGCTGCGTCGGTCCTTCGCAACTCGAGATGCGTACACATCATGAGAAAGGTATATAGATCGCCCAACCCGAAAGCGAGGGGTCATGGCTGCCGCCAAGGTCGTCACGATCACCAGTCTCTGGACCGCCTTCATCACCGCTCTCGCCGCGCTGTTCACCTCGATGGGGCTGCCGCGCGCCGCCGCTGCCGCCCTGCGGATCGCCCCGGGGACGCCGGAGCGCCCGACCGCCCTGGCTTCATCCGCATCCGCATCCCTGCCGTCCCCCGAGTCCCCTGCGTGCTCGGGAGGCTCCGGCTCCCAGGAGGGAGGGGGAAGGAGGGAAGTCCCGGCGGGACTCCCGGGACAGCGGACTCTGGGACCCTGCTCCGGCCCCGGCGACCGCGGGTCCGGCCGGAGAGCCGATCGCGGAACCGGACACCGGTCCGCGCACCGGTCCGCACAACGGGTCGCAGCCCGGTCCGCACAACGGGTCGGCCGCGGCGGCGGTCACCGGTCGGGCGGCAGACCGGACGACCGGTCCGGCCACGGATCCGGTCACGGGTCCGGTCACCGCGTCTGGCCGGCCCATGGGGCCCGGTCCGGCCGAACGGGTCACCGCGGCCGTACGGCGCCCGTCGCGCAGGTACGCCGCGACAGCCGCGCGGACCGCTCCCTCAGGGCCGTACGGGCGAGGGTGCCCGCGCAGAGCACCCGGTGGACCCCCGGCTCGGGCACCCGGTCGCTGCCGCCCACCATCAAGCAGCGCATCAGGGCCGAGGCCCACAACGCGTCGCCGTCCGTGCGCAAGCTGCCCGCCCTGGACCCCGTGTCCCTGGACTCCGGCACCGTCTGTCTCGGCTCCCGGGGAGCCGAGGCCCCCGAGGCGGCAGCCGACCGTGCGGCGCTGGCGGCGGCGGCATGAAGCGCCAGGAGGACTTCCGTCCCCCGGACGCTCCCCGCACGGGTCAACGCACGGGTCAACGCGCAGGTCAACGCGCAGGTCAGCGCACGGGCCAACACACAGGTCAGCGCCGGTCGTCGCGGTCCTCCCGCGGCTCCGTCCCGGTCTGCTCGGCCCGTGTCCCGGTATCCCGCGCCTCGGGACTGCCGTCGACCGACGACAGCCGTTCCCGGCCGCCGACCTCGGTGGCGGCGGGCGGCTCCACCAGCCAGTCGGGGTTGGCCTGCCGGTCCCACCACTTCCATAGGGCGAAGACTCCGCCGGCCACCACGCCGACGACGGCGAACCCCTTGAGGAGACGGCCGGCCTTCGAGCGCCGCTCGTGCTTGCGCACCAGCTTGCGGATCTCCTTCGGTGTCACCTGTCCGCGCAGGGCGGCCAGCGCGGCGGCGGAGCGGGCGACGGCCTCCTCCCGTACGGGCCCAGCGGCGGCGACCGCGTGTTCGACCCGTGGTCTGGTGTAGTCCGCCGCCTGCCGAGCGGTCCTGCGGGCCTGCACGGCGGCACGGTGAGCGGCATCGTCCACCGCGGGCGGCACATGCGGCGCCACATGGGCGACGTACTGGACACGGGCCTGGGTCCGCGCCCGGTGAGCGGCATCGGAGACCTTCGGCGCGAGCCGTACGCGCGTCTCGTGGGCGTAGCGCGCGGCCTGATCACGGGCCGTACCGGCGTATGGCGCCACCACTTCCGCGGCGTGCAGCACGCTCTCCTTCGCCGAATCGGTCGCGGCGCGCACGCTGTCCATGCGGGTCACGGGGATCCTCCTCCTCGGTGGCGTTCTGGTTGCGGGGCACCGCCCCGACGGGCATTCCCCGGGCATTCCCGGTTCAGTGCCTTTCGCCTTTCCGTCTGCTGGCACATCATGCCCGCCGACCGCTGCCCCGGCATGCGTAACGGGCATCCGGGTCATGGCGGATAAATAGTTCATATAGGGAGCCCTCTGGTCGACCATGCCACGACTGGAGCTTCAGCGCGCCTTCGCACGGTCCGGTGCGGAGGCTTTTCTGTGTGCGCTGCCCTTCCGTGCGAGGATCGTGACGTTCACATACGTCCCAGAGAAGTCTCACGGAAAGGCAGGATCGTGGCCGAGCAGCTTTACGCCACCCTGAAGACCAACCAAGGCGACATCGAGATCCGGCTGCTGCCGAACCACGCGCCCAAGACGGTCAAGAACTTCGTCGAGCTGGCCCAGGGCGAGCGCGAGTGGACCAACCCCGCGACCGGTAAGCGGTCCACCGACCGGCTGTACGACGGAACGGTCTTCCACCGGGTGATCAGCGGTTTCATGATCCAGGGCGGTGACCCGCTGGGCAACGGCACCGGCGGCCCGGGTTACGAGTTCGCCGACGAGTTCCACCCCGAGCTGGCGTTCAGCAAGCCGTATCTGCTGGCCATGGCCAACGCGGGCCCGGGCACCAACGGCTCGCAGTTCTTCATCACCGTGTCGCCCACCGCCTGGCTGACCGGCAAGCACACCATCTTCGGCGAGGTCACCACCGACGCGGGCAAGAAGGTCGTGGACGCCATCGCGGCTGCCCAGACCAACCCGCGCACCGACCGTCCCGTTCAGGATGTCGTCATCGAGTCCGTGGTGATCGAGTCCCGCGAGGGCTGACAACCGGACCGGCCGAAACCGCCCGCCCACGGGCGGGCAGCGGCCATCGGGGAACAAACGCGCCCCGTCCATCCGTCTGGATGGACGGGGCGGAGTGTTGCTTCGGGAGGATCGAGGGATCTCATGGACCAGGCGCCAGGCAGTCCGCAGGAGCCGCAGGGGTCACCGGGTGCGCCCGGACTGCCCAGCTGCTACCGGCATCCGGGCCGGGAGACGGGCATCAGCTGCACCCGCTGCGAGCGGCCCATCTGTCCGGAGTGCATGGTCAGCGCCTCGGTCGGCTTCCAGTGCCCGGAGTGCGTACGGGACGGCTCCGGCACCGGGCACGCGCCGGGCGCCAACCGGCCGCGCACCATCGCGGGCGGCACCATCGCCGACGACGCCTTTCTGGTCACCAAGGTGCTCATCGGGATCAATATCGCGGTGTTCGCCCTGGTGCTGGTGCTCGGCGAGCGCTTCGTCGCCCAGATCGAGCTGATCGGACTCGCGCGCAATCCCCAGCTGGGGTTCGAGGTCGTCGGGGTCGCCGACGGCCAGTGGTACCGGCTGATCACCGCGGTCTTCCTGCATGAGGAGCTGCCGCACATCCTCTTCAATCTGCTCGGGCTCTGGTTCCTCGGCAGAATCGTGGAGCCGGCGCTCGGCCGCAGCCGCTTCATCGCCCTCTATCTGCTCTCCGGCCTCGGCGGCAGCGCGCTGGCGTATCTGCTCGCCGCGCCGAACCAGCCCTCGCTCGGGGCTTCGGGGGCGATCTTCGGTCTGATGGGGGCCTTCGTGGTCCTCGCCCGGCGCTCGAACCTCGATATGCGCCCGGTCGCGATCATCCTGGCGATCAGCCTGGTGCTCACCTTCGCCCGCCCGGGCATCTCCTGGGAGGGGCATATCGGCGGTCTGGTGACGGGCGTTCTGCTCACCCTCGGGATGGTGTACGCACCGCGTGAGCGCCGGCTGCCGGTTCAGATCGCGGTCAGCGCGGCGGTGCTGCTGGCCATCGTCGTGACGGTGGCGGTCAGAACCGCGGCCCTGACCTGAGCCGCTCTGATCCGAGCCGCCCTGACCTGAGCCGCCGGGGAATCGGCCGCTGGGGAGCCAGCCGCCGGGGAGCTTCGCGCCCCCCGGCACCCGCGGTGCGCGAAGGCCCCGATCAGCGGCTGAGCTGCGGCTTTCCCCATGGTTGTCCACAGCGAGCGGCAGCTCCCGCACAGGCCGTGCGGAAGGCGCGCGCCCCCTGTCGCCGCAGGGGGTTTTCCCTGTGGGGACAAGGGACACGGCATGTCACCGAGATGGGTGACGCAGTCACACCGGCGTCAACACATTGAAGGTTATCCACAGATCGTCTGACCTTTTCCCCACTGTGGACAACGCTGTGGATAACATGGGGTATGGGCTGACGCACGGCAGCCGGAGGACTCCGGAGAGTCAGTCTCCGGAGTTCGCTTACCGGCCGGCTACTTCCACTGGGTGGAGACGCCGAAGCCCGCGGCGATGAAGCCGAAGCCCACGACGATGTTCCAGTCCCCCATCGATTCGAGGGGCAGTGACCCCTCGGTGACGTAGAAGAGGACGATCCAGGCCAGTCCGATCAGGAACAGCGCGAGCATGACCGGCGCTACCCAGCTGCGATTGGTCAGCTTGATGCTGGTCGCCTGCTTGGACGCCGCCGGCGGCGTGAAGTCGGCCTTCTTGCGGATACGTGACTTCGGCACGAGGGACTCTCCTGTCGATGCGCTGCGTGACCGCGCAGGGAACTTGGCTGGCGTCCGGGGCTGGAGCGACGGGGACCACTGCCTCCCCCGGGCGTCCGTTAGCGTAGTGCTTCCGCGGCGCCTGAGGAGATAAGGGTACGTTGAGTAATTCCGCCAACTCCAGGCCAGGGCCGGTTCACATGCTGAAAAAGAGAACTGGCCGGGTGCTGACGGCTGCCGTCTTCGCCCTCGCCGGGCTGATCTTCGTCACCAGCTTCAACACCGCGAAGGGCACGGACCTCCGCACCGACGACTCCCTGCTGAAGCTCTCCGACCTGATCCAGCAGCGCAATGCCAAGAACGGCGGGCTCGACGAGTCCACCGCGTCACTGCGCGGGGATGTCGACGCCCTCGCCGACCGCGACGACGGCTCCACCAGGGCCGAGGACGAGCGCTTCGGCGCGCTGGCGGCTGCCGCGGGGACCCGGAAGGTCAGCGGCCAGGCGCTCACCGTCACCCTCGACGACGCCCCGCAGGGGGTCCAGGCCGCCCCCGGCTACCCCGAGCCCCAGGCCAATGACCTGGTGATCCACCAGCAGGATCTCCAGGCCGTGGTCAACGCCCTGTGGGCGGGCGGGGCCGAGGGCATCCGGGTGATGGACCAGCGGCTGATCTCCACCAGCGCGGTGCGGTGCGTCGGCAACACCCTCATCCTCCAGGGGCGCGTCTACTCTCCGCCGTACAAGATCACTGCCGTGGGCGACCGGGACCGGCTGGAGGAGGCGCTCGACGCGTCACCCTCGCTCCAGAACTATCAGCTGTATGTGAAGGCGTACGGGCTCGGCTGGAAAGTCGATGAGCACGATGCGGTGACTCTTCCCGGTTACTCGGGCACAGTGGATCTCCACTACGCGAAGCCCGCGGGGTAACGCCTGAGGCCGGGGGGCGATTCGATGCCGGTACGGCTCGTCATCAGGACCTTCAGCGAACTCTGCATCACCGTCGGCGCCGTGATCGTGCTCTTCGTCGTGTACGTCCTGTACTGGACCGGGGTCAAGGCGGCCGACGCCTCCGACGGGGAGATCCACCGGCTCCAGGACCAGTGGTCCAGGGGCCGGATCGAGCTTCCGGCCCCGGGGGCGACGGCGTCCGCCGCCCCGCCGGACGCTACCCAGGAACCCCAGAAATCCCAGGCACCCCAGGCCACGCGCGGTGCGCCGACGGCGCCGACGACGCGGTCCGCGCCGGCCGCCTCCGCCGGGACGGAGCCCGCGCGACGGCCCGCCAGGAGCACGGCGCCGGCCGCGCGACCCCCCGCGTACCGCGACGGAAAGCCCTTCGCCGTCATGTACGTCCCCCGCTTCGGCCGCGCCTGGGACTGGCCCGTCCTCGAAGGCACCGGGGTGAACACGCTCAAGAAGGGCCTCGGCCACTACCCGGGCACCGCCGCGCTCGGCGGCCGGGGCAACTTCGCGGTCGCCGGACACCGCCGCACCTACGGCGACCCCTTCAAGGACGTTCCGCTGCTCCGCCCCGGGGACGCCGTCGTCCTCACCGACGGCGCGAGCTGGTTCACCTACCGCGTCGACCGGAGGGCCTACCGGACCGTACCCACCGACATCGGGGTGATCGACCCCGTACCGGAGAAGTCCGGGTTCCGCGTTCCCGGCCGGTATCTGACCCTGACCACCTGCGAGCCGGAGTGGGGCAGCAGCCACCGTCTGATCGTCTGGGCGCGTCTGGAAGCCACCCGCCCGGTGACGGACGGCAAGCCGCCGGCTTTGCGCAGCTGACCCGCGGGCCCGCCGCGACCTTTAGTCTGGAGCGGTCACGAACGGAAAGGGACGGCAATGTACGGCTGGATCTGGCGGCGTCTGCCGGGGAACGCATGGGTGCGGGCGGTCATCTCGCTCGTGCTGATCCTCGCCGTCGTCTACGTGCTGTTCCAGTACGTCTTCCCCTGGGCGGAGCCGCTGCTTCCGTTCGGTGACGTCACCGTCGATGGAGCGAGCGCCGGAGCGGGCGCCGGCAGGGAAGAGGGAGCAGCCCGATGAGCGCGCGCATTCTGGTCGTCGACAACTACGACAGCTTTGTCTTCAATCTGGTCCAGTACCTGTATCAGCTCGGCGCGGAGTGCGAGGTCGTACGGAACGACGAGGTCGCCCTCTCCCACGCCCAGGACGGCTTCGACGGCGTACTGCTCTCCCCCGGGCCGGGCACGCCCGAGCAGGCCGGCGTCTGCGTCGAGATGGTGCGTCACTGCGCGGCCACCGGGGTTCCCGTCTTCGGGGTCTGCCTCGGGATGCAGTCGATGGCGGTGGCGTACGGCGGTGTCGTGGACCGCGCCCCCGAACTGCTGCACGGCAAGACATCGCTGGTCAGCCATGGGGGCAAGGGCGTCTTCGCCCGGCTGCCCTCGCCGTTCACCGCGACCCGCTACCACTCGCTGGCCGCGGAGCCGGCCGCGCTGCCCGCGGAGCTGGAGGTGACGGCCCGTACGGCGGACGGCATCATCATGGGGCTGCGCCACCGTGAGCTGGCCGTCGAGGGGGTGCAGTTCCACCCCGAGTCGGTGCTCACCGAGTACGGGCATCTGATGCTCGCCAACTGGCTGGAGCAGTGCGGCGACACCGGCGCGGTCGAGCGTTCGGAGGGTCTGGCCCCGGTGGTCGGCAAAACTGCGGGCAAGGCTGTGGGCAAGGCTCTGGCGTGAGAGCCGGGCGTCCTGGCGAGGAGCGCGACCCGATGACCGGCTCCGGTCCCGGGCCGTCCCCCGGGGACGCCTCCGCCGGCGGCCCGTGGACGTACCCGGGGAGCGAACCGGGGGGACCGGGGCACTCGGGGGCGTACGGCGCCACGGGCTGGAATCCGCAGCCTCCCCGGGGGCCGCAGCCGACGCATGGACCGCAGCCGACGCATGGACCGCAGCCGACGCATGGACCACAGTCGGCACCAGGGCCACAGGGGCTCAGCGGGCCCGGCCGGGCCGAGCGGCGAAGAGCCGCCAAGGGCCGGGGCCGTCAGCGCTCCCGTTCCGCGCCGCCGCCCGCCGCCCCCTCCCGGGACCCCGGCGCCCCCGGCAGGCCGCTGACCAGGGTGGAGGCCCGACGCGCCGCCAAGGCCGCCAAGGACAGCCCGGCCGTGATCGCCAGCCGTGCCCTGGGCGAACTGTTCATCACCTTCGGCGTGCTGATGCTGCTCTTCGTGACCTACCAGCTCTGGTGGACCAATGTCCGGGCCGGGCAGGAGGTCGACCGGGAGACCGACAAGATCCAGGAAGCCTGGGCGAAGGGCCGTGAGCCGGGCACGTTCGAGCCGGGGCAGGGCTTCGCCATCATGCACATCCCCAAGCTCGATGTGGTCGTCCCGGTCGCCGCGAGCATCGACAAGGAGAAGGTCCTCGACCGGGGCATGGTCGGCCACTACAGCGAGGGCAAGCTCAAGACCGCGCTGCCGTCCGACAAGCCGGGCAATTTCGCCGTCGCGGGCCATCGCAACACCCATGGCGAGCCGTTCCGGTACATCAACCGCCTCAAGCCGGGCGACCCGATCGTGGTCGAGACTCAGAACGCGTACTACACCTATGAAATGGCGAGCATCCTGCCCCAGACCTCGCCGTCCAACGTCCAGGTGATCGGTCCGGTCCCGCCCGGCTCCGGCTTCACCGGGCCCGGCCGGTACATCACCCTCACCACCTGCACCCCCGAGTTCACGAGTACCTACCGGATGATCGTGTGGGGCAAGATGGTCGAGGAACGGCCGCGCAGCAAGGGCAGACCGGACGCGCTCGTAGGCTAGGACGGCGGATCGCCCCGCGGCCAGGGAGCCTCGGAGCCATGAGTCCAGACGGGAAGAGATGCAGTGTCGTCACGTGCGCGCAGCCGGATCGCCGGTGTCATCAGTGTCTTCGGCGAACTGCTGATCACCGCGGGCGTTCTGCTGGGACTCTTCGTCGTCTACTCGCTCTGGTGGACGAATGTCCTCGCGGACCGCGAGGCGTCCCGCCAGAGCGAGCGGATGCGCGACGGCTGGGCGGAGGGCGGCGCGGGCGGCCCCGGGGCGCTCGACACCAAGGACGGCATCGGCTTCCTCCATGTGCCCGCCATGGGCGATGACGAGGTGCTGGTGAAGAAGGGCACCGAGCCCAAGGACCTCAACGACGGCATCGCCGGGTACTACACCAAGCCGATCAAGTCCGCGCTCCCGTGGAACGCGAAGGGCAATTTCACCCTGGCGGCGCACCGCGACGGCCATGGCGCGAAGTTCCACAACATCCACAAGATAAAGGAGGGTGACCCGATCGTCTTCGAGACGCGGGACACCTGGTACGTCTACAAGGTCTACGAGACCCTTCCGGAGACGTCGAAGTACAACGTGAACGTGTTGAAGCCGGTCCCCGAGCAGTCGGGGAAGACCGAGGCGGGCCGCTACATCACGCTGACGACCTGTACCCCGGTCTTCACCTCCAACTACCGCTATATCGTCTGGGGTGAGCTGGTGCGCGAGGTCAAGGTCGACCGGGACCGCACCAAGCCGGCCGAGCTGCGCTGATCCGCTCGGCTCAGCTCAGCTCCGTTCCTTTACGGCCTGACCTGTTCGCGGGCCCGGCGGGTACGACAGAGCCCCGGCCGCCCTTCTCCGGGGGCCGGGGCTCTCATGCGTCGACCGGGCGGTCAGTCCCTGCCGAAGGAGCCGCCGAACAGGCCCCCGTCGCCGTCTCCGCCGCTCTCGCCGCCGTTCCCGTTGCCGTTCCCGTCGCCGTTGTTCCCATTGCCCTCGCCGAAGTCGGCGGTCGTCACCTTGATCTCCTGCTCGGCCGCGGCCTGGGAGCCGGCCTGCGGTTCCTGCTGCGTGATCCGGGCGGTGTCCTCGTCCGAGCCCTCGATGTCGCCGAGCTCAAGACCCGCCTGCTCCAGCAGGGCCTGTGCGTCGGCGAGGGTACGGCCGACCAGGTTGGGGACCTGGACGGTCTCTTCCTCCTCAGGGCCCTTGGAGACCTTGAGGGTCACCGTGCTGTTCTGGGCCGCCTTGGTGCCCTCCGCCGGGTCCTGGCCGATGACCTGGTCCTTGGGCTCATCGGAGTCCACGTACTCCGTGTTCACCTGGAAGAGCAGCGTCTGGAGCTGGGACTGCGCGCTGGAGAGCGGGTTGCCGATGACCCGGGGCACCGTCTCCAGGACCTGCTTGGCCACCGTGAGGGTGACCGTCGCGTTCCGGTCGGCCATGCTGTTGCCCTCGGGGTTCTGCTCGATGACGGTTCCGGGGTCCTCCTGGGTGGACTCGACCTCCTTGACCTCGACCTTGAAGTCCTTACGGGTCAGCGCCTCCTTGGCGCTCTCCAGCGACTTCTCGGTGACATCGGGGACCTCGATCTGGCTCAGTCCCTCGGAGAGCACATAGGTGACGGTCTCGCCCTGCGCGATGTTCCCGTCCGCGGGGGACTGGCTGCAGATCTTGCCCTCCGGCTCGTCGCAGCGCTCCGAGCCGGACTCCTGGATCTCGATGCCCGCGTTGGTGGCATGCTCCTGCGCCTGCTCCACCGTCATGCCCACGATCGTGGGGACCGGGACCTCCCCGGTGTCGGGGTCGTCGCCGAAGACGGACCGGCCGATCAGCACCGCGCCGATCAGCACCAGCACGCCCGCGACCACCAGCAGCACCGTCGAGGTGCTGGACTTGCGCTCCGGCCGGCGGCGTCCCCGTCCGTCGTCATAAGCGCCGAAGCCCCCGTCGTCCGGATTGATCGGCGGGAGCATCGAGGTCTGGGCCACGGCGGGATCGTTCTGCCGCAGCGCCGTGGTGGGCTGCTCCTCCGGGGGGTAGCCGCCGTAGCCGACCGCGCCCATCGCCGCCGTGGCCGCGGCGACCGGCTGGCCGTCGAGACATGCCTCGATGTCCGCGCGCATCTCGTCCGCGGACTGATAGCGGTAGTCGGGGTCCTTGACCAGCGCCTTGAGGACGATGGCGTCCATCTCCGGCGTGATCTCGGGATCGAAGGAGGACGGCGACTGCGGCTCCTCGCGGACATGCTGATACGCGACGGCCACCGGGGAGTCGCCGATGAACGGCGGACGGACGGTGAGCAGTTCGTAGAGCAGACAGCCGGTGGAGTAGAGATCGGAGCGCGCGTCGACCTGCTCGCCCTTGGCCTGCTCCGGGGAGAGGTACTGGGCGGTGCCGATGACGGCCGAGGTCTGCGTCATCGTCATCCCGGCGTCGCCCATGGCGCGCGCGATGCCGAAGTCCATGACCTTGACCTGGCCGGTGCGCGTCAGCATGACGTTCGCCGGCTTGATGTCGCGGTGGACGATGCCGTTGCGGTGGGAGTACTCCAGGGCCTGGAGGATGCCGGTGGTCATCTCCAGGGTGCGCTCGGGCAGCAGCTTGCGCCCGGAGTGCAGCAGCTCTCTGAGCGTGGAGCCGTCGACGTACTCCATCACGATGTACGGGATGGAGACCCCGTCGACATAGTCTTCGCCGGTGTCGTAGACCGCGACGATCGCAGGATGGTTGAGCGAGGCGGCCGACTGGGCCTCACGGCGGAACCGGGCCTGGAAAGACGGATCGCGGGCGAGATCTGCCCGCAGCGTCTTCACAGCGACGGTGCGGCCGAGCCGGGTGTCGTGGGCGAGGTAGACCTCGGCCATGCCACCACGGCCGAGCACCGAGCCCAGCTCGTACCGGCCGCCGAGGCGACGCGGCTCTTCCATAGCGGTGAACCTCTCCCTGTACCGTCAGTTGTGCTGCCTGGGATACGGTACCCGTAGCACCAGGTGCATCTCGGCCCCGCCCGGCAGCCGATATCCGACCGGAATACAAGGGGTACGGATCGGCGGCCCCCGATACCGGCGGCGGAGTCCGAATCCGGGGAGGGCTGAGAGCCCGTTGGATCGACGTGCCCGCCTTAAGCGCCGTCTGGTTTGTCTTTCTTATGTTCACCTGGTCTCTCCTGGTATTTCATGGCCTTTTCTGCGCCCCCGGCATTCGGGGCGCGGCCGTGAAACCTCCCCGATATCGCGATCCGCGAGGGCGGGTCGTATTCCTCCCGGCCCGTCGCCCGCGGTGAATGCCCATCTCGCGGGACCGACTCGGTGATCCTTCCTGGCGCGCGCCGGGAAGGGGTAAAGGGAACATTTGATCAATGGTTGCCTGTGGGGTTGTGAGATAGCCCACTGATCACAATCGGGAGATAAAGCGGAATCATAGATTCCTGAGCGTCCGGGGCCCGGCGGGCCACGGGTGCCACGGGTTATCCGCCGCTGTTCAGCACCGCGTTCATCACGACCTTGGCGATCGGCGCGGCCAGACCGCCCCCGCTGATATCGCCGCCGGTCGCGTCGCTGTCCTCGACCACGACCGCGACGGCGACCGGGGAGCCGTCGCCGTCCTTGGCGTAGGAGATGAACCAGGCGTACGGGGTGCCGGTGTTGCCGAAGCCGTTCTCCGCCGTACCGGTCTTGCCGCCGACCGTGACCCCGTCGATCCGGGCCTTGCCGCCGGTGCCCTTCTCGACGACGTTCTCCATCATCGTCTGGAGAAGCCGGGCGTTCTCCGGGGAGACCGGGCGGCTCATCTCCTCGGGCTCGGTCTTCTCGACCACATCGAGATTGGGCGCTTCGAGCTGATCGATCATGTACGGCTTCATCAGCCTGCCGTCGTTGGCGATCGCGGCGGTGACCATGGCCATCTGGAGCGGGGTGGCGGCGGTGTTGAACTGGCCGATGGCGGAGAGCGCGTTTCCGCCGCGGTCCATCGCCTTGTCGTAGACCGAGGCGGCGGCCCGTACCGGGACATCGATTCCGGGGTCGTTGAAACCGAATTTCTCGGCCGTCTCCACCATCCGGTCCCGCGACACCTCATCGCCGAGCTTGGCGAAGACCGAGTTGCAGGAGACCTCCATCGCCCGGTTGAGGCTGGCGTCCGCACAGCCGCTCGCGTGGTTCTTCAGCGGCCGGGCGGAGAGCGGGATCTTATACGGCTCGGGGGTGTCCGTGGCCGCGTCGATGTCCTTGACCAGGCCGTTCTCCAGCGCGGCGGCGGCGGTGACCACCTTGAAGGCGGATCCCGGCGGGTAGACCTCGCGCAGCGCCCGGTTGAGCATCGGCTTGTCCTTGTCCCGCTCCAGCGACTTCCACGCCCTGGCGTCGGAGAGCTCCGCCCCGGCGAAGGAGGCGGGGTCGTAGGACGGGGTGGAGGCGAGCGCCAGAATTCTGCCGGTCTTCGGCTCGATGGCCGCGACCGCGCCCTTCTTGTCGCCGAGGCTCTGCCAGGCGGCCTTCTGGGCGGCGGCGCTCAGGGTGGTGACGACATTGCCGCCCTTCTTCTCCTCGCCGGTGAGCATCGCCATCGTGCGGTCGAAGAAGAGCTGGTCCGAGTTGCCCGTCAGGATGCCGTCCTGGAGCTTCTCGATCTGGTTGGCGTCGAACGCCTGCGAGGCGTATCCCGTCACCGGCGCCCACATGGGGCCGTCGGCATAGGTCCGCTTATAGGCGTAGAGGGTGCTCTCGGTCCGGACGGAGCCGGTGATCGGCTTGCCGTCCACGATGATGTCGCCGCGCTCGCTCGCGTACCGCTCGACCTGGATGCGACGGTTGCGGTCGTTCTCGTTGAGCTCGTCCGCCTCGACGTACTGGAGCCAGTTGGTCCGTACCAGCAGGGCGAGCACCAGAATGCCGCAGAAGATCGCGATCCGACGGAGCGGTTTGTTCACGGGCGTACTGCCTGGGGCGTCATCACGGGCGTACCGCCTGGACCGTCTTCACGGGCGTACCGCCTGGATCGTCTTCACGCGCGTACTGCCTGGGTCATTTTCACGTGCGTACCGCCTGGGCCGTCTTCACGGGCGCACCACCTGGGTCATCTCCGCGTCGGGAGACGGTGCCGGGGCGGGGGCGGGACGGCGCGCGGTGTCGCTGATACGGATGAGGATGGCGATCAGCGCCCAGTTGGCGATCACCGATGAACCGCCGGCCGCGACGAACGGCATCGTCATACCGGTCAGCGGGATCAGACCCATCACACCGCCGGAGACCACGAAGACCTGGATGGCGAAGGCTCCGGAGAGGCCGACCGCGAGCAGCTTGCCGAAGGGGTCACGGGCGGCGAGCGCGGTGCGCACACCGCGCTCCACGATCAGCCCGTAGATCATCAGGAAGGCCATCATCCCGGCGAGGCCGAGCTCCTCGCCGAAGCTGGAGAGGATGAAGTCGGAGTTCGCGGCGAACATGATCAGGTCGGAGTTGCCCTGGCCGAGGCCGGTGCCGAGCGTGCCGCCCGCGCCGAACGACATCAGCGCCTGGCCGATCTGCTCGCTCTGCGCCCAGGTCTCCTCGGCGAAGGGGTTCAGCCAGAACTCCACGCGCTGCTGCACATGCGGCTCGAAGGTGGCGACGCCGACCGCGCCCACGGCCGACATCAGCAGACCGAAGACGATCCAGCTCGTCCGCTCGGTGGCCACATAGAGCATGATCACGAAGAGGCCGAAGAACAGCAGCGAGGTGCCGAGGTCGGTCTCGAAGACCAGGATCAGGATCGACATCGCCCAGACGACCAGGATCGGGCCGAGGTCGCGTCCGCGCGGCAGATACAGGCCCATCACCCGGCGGCTGGCGAGCGCGAGGGCATCGCGTTTCACCATCAGATAGCCGGAGAAGAAGATCGCGATGATGATCTTGGCGAACTCGCCGGGCTGGATGTTGATGGGGCCCAGATTGATCCAGATCTTCGCGCCGTTACGGGCCGGGAAGAACATCGGCAGGATCAGCAGGACCAGCGCCGTCACCATCGAGATGTAGGTGTAGCGCTGGAGGATGCGATGGTCCTTCAGCAGCAGCAGTACGCCGACGAAGAGCGCGATGCCGATCGCCGAGTACAGCATCTGCTTGGGCGCGTCGGGTGTGAACGCGCCCCACTGGGCCTCGGCGCGCTGGATCAGCCGGGGCGACTGGTCCAGCCGCCAGATCATCACCAGCCCGAGGCCGTTGAGCAGCACCGCCAGCGGCAGCAGCAGCGGATCGGCGTACTTGGCGAACTTCCGCACCACCAGATGCGCCACGGCGGCCAGCAGCCCGAGTCCCAGGGCATAGCCGAGTACCCCGGTGGGGAGCTTGCCGTCGATGGCGAGCCCCACATTGATGTACGCGAACACCGGCACGGCGACCGCGAAGGCGAGCATCATCAGCTCGGTGTTGCGGCGGCTCGGTGCCTCGATCGCGCCGATCGTGGTGGTGTTGGTGACAACGCTCATGGATGGAGAAGCCCCCTACGGCTGATTACTGCTTACCGCAGTTCGAGGCCAGCTTCTGCTCTTCCTCCGAGAGGACGGGACCCGGAGGAGAAGACGGAGAGGCTGCGGTCGGCTTCTTCTTGCCGTCGTTCTTGTCGTCGATCTGGATGGTCCGGCTGATCTGGGTGTCGTGCGCGTTGTGCGCCGAGGCGGGTGCGCCGACGGTGCTGCCCGTCTGGCTCTCGGGTGCCTGACTTTCGGCTGCCTGGCCCCCGCCCGCCTGGCCCTTGCCTGCCTGGCTCTTGCTCGGCGGCGAGGCCGCCTGGCGGTCGGCTGCTTCACGGCGCTGTTCCTGCTTCTCGCACGCGGACGCCTGGGTGGCGAGCTCGCCGATCTTGTCCTGGGCCTTGCCGAGGCTCTTCTGCGCGATGGTGGCCTCGACCTGCTTGCGCTGGTACGGCGGGAGATGCTTGAGCTTGATCTCGGGATGGTCCTTCTCCACCTTGGAGAGCGAGATCCACGCCAGATCCTGGCTGATGCCCTGGTACAGGGCGACATGGCTGCCCTTGGTGCCGACGTAGTACTGGGTCTGCGTCCAGCGGTAGCCGCCGTACAGACCGCCGCCGACGACGGCGAGGGCGAGCACGAAGATGAAGGTCCCCTTCAGCCATCCGCGACCGCCGCCCGGCTTGACGAAGTCGTCGTCGGTGTACGAGTCGAAGCTGCCCTCGGGCGGCATCCCGTCGTAGCCGTCGCCGCCTCCGGGCGAGCCGAAGCCGTCGTTCCGCTGCGGTGCGGGGCGGCCGAGACCGGCCGCGCGCCCCGCCGGGGTCTGCATCGCGCCGCCGTCGTTCAGCTGGAGCTGGTTCTCGGCGACCGCGCCGACGACCACCGGAGTGTCGCTGAGCTGACCGGCGAGGGTGTCGTCGGTGTCGGTGTCCAGCACATCGGCGACGATGCAGGTGATGTTGTCGGGACCGCCGCCGCGCAGCGCGAGCTGGATCAGGTTCTGGATGGTCTCCTGCGGGCCCTGATAGCCGGCGAGGGTCTCCTCCATCGTCTGGTGGGAGACCACTCCGGAGAGACCGTCCGAGCAGATCAGATAGCGGTCCCCGGCCCGGACCTCCCGGATGGAGAGATCGGGCTCGACATGGTCGCCGCTGCCCAGCGCGCGCATCAGCAGGGAGCGCTGCGGATGGGTGGTGGCCTCTTCCTCGGTGATCCGGCCCTCGTCCACCAGACGCTGCACCCAGGTGTGGTCCTGGGTGATCTGGGTCAGCACTCCGTCGCGCAGCAGATAGGCGCGGGAGTCGCCGACATGGACCAGACCGAGCCGCTGACCGGTCCAGAGCAGCGCGGTGAGGGTGGTGCCCATGCCTTCGAGCTGGGGATCCTCCTCGACCATCAGCCGCAGCTGGTCATTGGCGCGCTGCACGGCCGTGCCGAGCGAGGTGATGATGTCCGAGCCGGGCACATCGTCGTCGAGCTGGACCAGGGTCGAGATGACCTCCGACGAGGCGACCTCGCCCGCCGCCTGGCCGCCCATGCCGTCGGCGATGGCCAGCAGCCGTGGACCGGCGTAGCCGGAGTCCTCGTTGCCTTCCCGGATCATGCCTTTGTGCGATCCGGCGGCGAAACGCAGGGACAGACTCATGCGCACCTCGCCCGTCGGCTCGGGGTACAGCCGGTCTCGTCGAGCCACACTGCCCACCCTCCGGTCGGGAGCCGGTCCCGGTCCGCTGTCGGGACCGCTGTGGCTCGCTCGCTCCGCTCGCTCATTGTCGTACTACTTCCGCAGCTCGATGACGGTCTTGCCGATGCGGATCGGCGCGCCCAGCGGAATCGGTGTCGGGGTGGTGAGACGGGTCCGGTCGAGATATGTGCCGTTGGTGGACCCGAGATCCTCGACGATCCACTGGCCGTCACGGTCCGGGTAGATCCTGGCATGCCTGCTGGACGCGTAGTCGTCGTCCAGCACGATCGTGGAGTCGTGTGCGCGGCCCAGGGTGATGGTCTGGCCCTGGAGCGCCACCGTGGTGCCGGTGAGGGTGCCCTCCGACACCACCAGCTTGGTCGGCGCTCCGCGCCGCTGTCGGCCGCCGGACTGCTGGCGCTGCTGCTGCCGCTGCTGCGGTGGCGCGGCGGCCTGGCGCGTCTGCTGGGGACGCGTGTCACCGCTGCGGCGCGAGCCGCGTTGGGTGACGCGTGTGCCGAACAGATCACTGCGGATGACCTGGACGGCCACGATGACGAACAGCCACAGAACGGCTAGGAAACCCAGCCGCATGACCGTCAGGGTCAGCTCTGACATTGCCCCCGCTTCACCCTTCGGCTTGCCGGTAAACGATGGTGGTACTGCCCACGACGATCCGCGAGCCGTCGCGGAGCGTAGCGCGGGTGGTGTGCTGCCCGTCCACCACGATGCCGTTGGTGGACCCGAGATCCTGGATCGTCGAGGGCGTTCCGGTCCGGATCTCACAGTGCCGGCGGGATACGCCGGGGTCGTCGATCCGCACATCGGCGTCGGTGCTGCGCCCCAGCACCAGCGTCGGGCGGGAGATCTGATGGCGGGTGCCGTTGATCTCGATCCAGCGCCTCACCTGGGCGCCCGGCATCGGGCCGGGTGCCCCAGCGGTACTGCGGTCCGGCACGGCCGACAGTCCGGGCCGGCCGCCCGGAGGCGGCGCGGACGGCATCGGCGGCGCGGCGGCCGGCGGCTGGCCGTAGCCGCCGCGGGCCGCGGGCGCCGGTGCGTCGGACCCTTGCGGACCCGAGCCGGGAGTCTGTGACGTACTCGACGCGAGGGTGCGGCTGCGCACCCGGTAGAGACCGGTGTCGAGGTCGTCGGCCTTCTCCAGATGGACCTTGATGGGGCCCATGAAGGTATAGCGCTGCTGCTTGGCGTAGTCGCGGACGAGCCCCGCCAGCTCGTCGCCGAGCTGCCCCGAGTAGGGGCTCAGCCGCTCGTAGTCGGGCGCGCTGAGCTCGACGATGAAGTCATTGGGGACGACGGTCCGCTCGCGGTTCCAGATCGTCGCGTTGTTGTCGCACTCGCGCTGGAGGGCGCCGGCGATCTCGACAGGCTGGACCTCGGACTTGAACACCTTGGCGAAGGTGCCGTTGACCAGGCCTTCGAGACGCTGCTCGAAACGCTTCAGGACTCCCATCGGGCACCTCCTCCGTTGCTGCCGTCCTGATACTGCTTACTGATCGTATCCACGCGTCGGGAAATCGGCTGGTTCCCCTTGTCTGCCCCGTCGATGAGTGTCACCTCTCACACGGATCGTAGAGGCGGCCTTATGACAGTGTCCCGCACCCGGGGGGCGTCGGGCAGGAGTGGGGGCGAGCCGGACGCGGGCGCCGGGCGAGCCGGGGCGGGCCGCCTGCCGCCCCTGTCCCTTGTGTGCCCTTTGCCTGCCGCTCCCGCCGCTCTGTGCGCCGTCTGTCCTCCCTCGTCGTCCCGGTCGGCTTCCCGTCCGGTTCTCCGTTCCGTCTTCCCTCTTCCGCTTCCCTCTTCCCGCCCTGTCACCCTCTGCCACGGGCCGCTCTGTGAACGGCGTCCTCCGCTCGGCGTCCGGCGGGTGTCCCGCTCCGGCTCCCCGGCCGGGGGTCCGTTCCCCGTCCGGCGGTCCGTTCCCTGCCCGGGGGCCCCGAACAAACGGATGTGATTCCACCCTGGGCAGCGTGCTAATCTTCTGCATGTCGCCAGGCGGACGCACCGAAACCGGTGAGAAACCCCAGCGGCAACACCCAATGCGCGGGTGGCGGAATAGGCAGACGCGCTGGATTCAGGTTCCAGTGCCCGAAAGGGCGTGGGGGTTCAACTCCCCCCTCGCGCACAAGATCGAAAGCCCCGTAGGTCATCGACCTACGGGGCTTTCGCGTTCTTGTATGTCCTGTCGCGTGTCGTGTCGCGTGTCGCGCGGTGTGTCTGCCCTGTCTGCCCTGTCTGCCCTGTCGCGCCAGGGCCTCTTCCGGCAGGACTTCTTCCGGCAGGGCTTTGCAGGGATTCTTCCGGCGGGACCTCGGACGAGGGCCGGGTCGGGCGAGACCTTCGTCGTTCCAGGAGGGGACGAAAGTCGGCGGTCGCCCAGGGGACCCCTCGCCTAGGGTGCCGAGGTGAACGTCGTATCGAGAATCCCGGCCGGGCTGCGAGCGGGCTGGGAGTGGCTGGCGGTGGCCGAGCCCCGGCCGGGGGACCAGCGGCCTCCGGTGCTCCCCAGGCGCGGGCCCGGCGTCGAGCTGGTGCTCGCGCTGGTGCTGGCTCTGGTGGCCGCGGGGACCGAGGAGCTGATGGGCTCCGCCGGTCATCGGGTTCTCGTCGCGGGCGTCGGCGCGGCAGTTCTCTCACTGCTGCGGCGGCGGCTCCCCATTCCGGTGCTGATCGTCGTCTGCGGGCTGATGTCGTGGCTCGGCGGGTTCTTCGCCCTGCAGATCGTGGCGGGCTGGTCGGCGGGCCGCAGGATCGTCGGCTTCTCCCGGGCGCTGGTGGCGTTCACCGGCGCGTACATCGCCTACGCGGTCGGCTCGGTGCTGATCGCCCGGGCGGAGGACAGCCGGCTGACGCTGATGATGTCGCTGGTGCTCCCGCTCGTCTTTCGGGCGATGGTGGTCATCCCCGGTCTGGTCAGCCGCTACTGGAGCCAGCGGCAGACGCTGCTGCACGCGCTCCAGGAGCGCAACGCGCAGCTGCTCTGGGAGAGCCGGATGGTCGCGGGCCAGGCACGCCTCATGGAGCGGCAGCGGATAGCCCAGGACATGCACGACAGCCTCGGGCATCAGCTGGCGCTGATCGCCGTGCACACCGGGGCGCTGGAGGTGGACCCCGAGCTGACCGGGCGGCAGCGGGAGGCGGTCGGCGTGCTGCGGAACGCCTCGGTGACCGCGATGCACGAGCTCCGCGAGGTCGTCGGGATTCTGCGGGACGGGGTCGAGGCGCCGTCCGCGCCGGTGGTCGACGAGACGGGCCGCGCGGCGCGCGGAACGGCCGGTATCGAGTCGCTGACAGACGCGGCGCGGGCTGCGGGCAACATGGTGGAGCTGCGGTGTACGGGGGAGGCCCGACCCCTCGCTCCGGCCGCCGATCACGCCGCCTACCGCATCGTTCAGGAGGCCCTGACCAATGCCTACAAGCACGCCCCGGGCGCGTCGATCGGGGTGGAGCTGCGCTATGAGCCGGACTCCTTCGTCGTCGAGATCGTCAGCGGCACCGCGACGGTGGGCAAGGGCGAGGTCGTCAGCGGCGGGCAGGGGCTGACCGGGCTGCGGGAGCGGGCCCGGCTGGTCGGCGGGATGGTGCACGCCGGGGTCGTCGACGGCGGGGGCTTCCAGGTGGCCGGGGTGCTGCCGTACGGAACGGGGGAGGCCGCGCCGGTCGCCGCGCCGGCCGGTGACCTCCCTCGGCAGTCGTACGGGTCCGCCGGTGCGTACGGGCCCCCGGCCATGGACTGGAGTGCTCCCGGGCGGACGGCGGCCATGGGCGAGCTGGACGCGAGCAGGCGCAGGAGCCGGGCCGGCGGCGTCGGCCTCGGCTGCGCAATAGCCGCGGGCACGCTGCTGCTGGTGGTCGCGGCGGTCGTGGCCGGACTGTTCTTCCTGGTCGACTCGGTGGACGAGGGCATGATCGACCAGGACGAGTACCAGCGGGTGAAGATCGGCGAGAGCGAGGAGGGGGTACGCGACCGGCTGCCGGGCGGGGACACCGTGTTCATCAGCGGATTGAGCGGGAAGGGCCCGAAGGAGCCCGAGGGCTCGGAGTGTCTGGTGCTGATGTCGTCGGAGATCTCGGACAGCTTCGAGAGCGAGCCGGTGTTCCGGTTCTGCTTCCGGGACGGCAAGCTGATCGAGAAGAAGTCGTATGAAGTGAAGCGGTAGCCGCACGGCACCGGGCGCCGGCGGGGTGCGGGGCCGGACGGGGCAGCGGCGCCGCCGGCGGACACGGGTGAGTGAGGGTGGACATGACGGGGGCGCCGATCCGGGTCGTCATCGCCGACGACGAACCGCTGATCAGAGCCGGGATCCGGATGATCCTCACCTCTGACCGGCAGATCGAGGTGGTCGCGGAGGCGTCGAACGGACGCGAGGCCATCGAGCTCGTCAGGGCGCACGGGGCCGATGTGGTGCTGCTGGACATTCAGATGCCGGTGATGGACGGGCTCACGGCGATGCGGGAGCTGCGCAGGGCGATGCCCTCGGCCCGGGTCGTCATCCTGACGACCTTCGGTGAACGCGAGAACGTTCTGCGGGCCCTGGAGTCCGGCGGGGCGGGCTTTCTGCTGAAGGACACCGCGCCCGCGGAGCTGATCGGGGCCGTACGGGCCGCCGCTGCGGGGGACGCGTATCTCTCCCCCGCGGCGACCCGGCATGTGGTGGACCAGTTCACGTCGGGACGGGCCGCGGCGCGCAGCGAGGTGGCGCGCTCCCGGGTGGCGCAGCTCAGCGCCCGGGAGCGGGACGTTCTCTCGCTGCTGGGCGAGGGGCTCTCCAACGCGGACGCGGGCAGACGGCTGCATATGAGCGAGGCCACCGTGAAGACCTATGTGAGCCGGATCCTCGCGAAACTGGAGTGCGACAACCGGGTGCAGGCCGCTCTGCTGGCCCGGGACGCGGGGCTGGGCGACTGAGCGCGGGGCCGTGCCGGGGTGTCGGCTCACGGTGCGGTGCCGGGGATGCTGTCGTCTTGTGGTGCGGTGCCGGGGTGTTGCCTTGCGGTGCGATGCCGGGCGGTGCCGGCTGTTTCACGTGAAACGTCCCTGGCGCGGCTGGGGTGTTCATGGGGCCCTCCCGCTCCGGTGGGGCGGGGGTGCGTTGGGGCGGTCCGGCGGTGACCGCCGTCCGGGAGCGGCGGTACGGTCATGCCCACCGAGAGCGCACAGGGACGACGGGGGAGGCCGCACATCGTGAGCGAAGCCGAAACGGTGGTGATGCACCGGACGGAGCGCGAGGGGACCGGGCACGGCGGAGGGCGCATTCCGGCGGTGCCGGGCTTCGCCCGCCGCAGGGACGGCCGCGGCGGCGGAGACGGCCGGGTCGCGCGGTCGCGGAAGCAGGAGGGCAAGACGCTGCGGGAGAGAGTGCCGCGGTCGTCGCATGACTCGCTCGTGCTCGCGGTGGGGCGGCCCGGCGCGGCCCAGGCGGTCGAGGAGTCGAGCCGGGGCAGAGTGCCCGAGCTGGCGCCGATACGGGTGGGGCGGATGGCCGCCTCCCCGTTCGCCTTTCTGCGCGGCTCGGCCGGTCTGATGGCCCATGATCTGGTCGGCACCCCGGTCACCGGGGTGAGCGCCCAGATATGCGGCGACGCGCACGCCGCCAACTTCGGGCTCTACGGTGACGCCCGCGGCGGGCTCGTCATCGACCTCAACGACTTCGACGAGACCGTCGTCGGCCCCTGGGAGTGGGACGTCAAGCGACTCGCGGTCTCGCTGGTGCTGGCGGGCCGGGCGGCGGGCGCCGACGACGGCGTCTGCCATGCGGCAGCCTTCGACGCCATGGGGGCCTACCGGCGCACCATGCGGCTGCTGGCACGGCTGCCCGCCCTGGACGCCTGGAACGCCATCGCGGACGAGGAACTGGTCTCCCACACCGACGCGCGCGATCTGCTCGGCACCCTGGAACAGGTCTCCCGGAAGGCCCGCAGCAACACCAGCGCGCGGTTCGCCGCCAAGGCGACGGAGATCTACTCCGACGGCATGGGCGAGGGACGCCGCTTCGTGGACGCGCCTCCGGTGCTGCGCCGGGTGCCCGACCGGGAGGCGGCGGCCGTCGCCCGGTCGCTCCAGGAGTATCTGGGCACGGTGTCCGAGGACCGTCTCCCGCTGCTGGCCCGGTACGAGATCCATGATGTGGCGTTCCGGGTGGTGGGCACGGGCAGCGTCGGCACCCGCTCGTATGTGGTGCTGCTGCTCGACCACCGGGGCGACGCACTGGTGCTCCAGGTGAAGGAGGCCCGGGCCTCGGCGCTGCTGCCGTATCTGGCCGCGTCCGGTTTCCAGGTCCCGGAGGTGGCGCACGAGGGCCGCCGGGTGGTGCTCGGACAGAAGCGGATGCAGGTCGTCAGCGACATTCTGCTCGGCTGGACCACGGTCGACGGCCGGCCGTTCCAGGTGCGGCAGTTCAGAAACCGCAAGGGCAGTGTGGACCCTGCGGCGCTCACCCCCGATCAGCTGGACGACTACGGCCGGATGACCGGGGCGCTGCTGGCCCGCGCCCATGCCCATAGCGCCGATCCGCTGTTGCTCGCGGGGTACTGCGGCAAGAGCGAGGAGCTGGATGAGGCCCTGGCCCGTTTCGCGATGCTGTACGCGGACCGTACGGAAGCCGATCACGCCGCATTGCTGAAGGCGGTCAGGAGCGGACGGCTGGCCGCCGAGCATGGGGTGTGACGGGGGAGTCGACAGCGCCCTTAGGCTGGTCGGGTGACCCAGGATGTGCCCGGTGGGCCGACGACCCGGAACGACGACGAGCAGGACGCGCCGATGCGGCCGGAAGCCCGGCTGGAGCAGGCGGTGCGCGCGGCCGAGCGGGCGCTGATCGAGTTCGAGATCGCGCTGGAGACGTTCCGGGTGGAGGTCGAGAATTTCTCCCGGCTCCACCACCAGAAGCTCGGTCCGATGTACGCGCGGCTGGATGAGCTGGACGCCCGGATCGCGGAGGCGCGGGCCGCGCGTACCGCGGATCCGGAGGATCTGCGCCGGGCCCGGGAGGCGCGGGCGGCCGTGATGCCGATGCCCGGGGTCGATGAGCTGTTCCACGGCTGGATGGACTCGGAGGGGCTCTTCCCCGAGGCCGCGGCGATGCTGGGCGGTCAGCCGGTGCGGGTGCCGCAGCGGGTGCGGCCGAGCGAGGAGGCCCGCAAGCTCTACCGTGAGCTGGCCCGTAAGGTGCACCCGGATCTGGTGCAGGACGAGTCGGAACGGCTGCGCCGTGAGGAGTTCATCACCCGGGTGAACGCCGCCTACGCCCTCGGTGACATCGATGAGCTGAAGGCGCTGGCCGGTGAGTGGGAGGCCGGTCCCGCGCCCGCCGGGCAGTGGCTCGGCGAGGCCGAGGAGCTGTATGCCCGGCTGGAGTGGCTGGCTCAGCGGAAGGAGCTGCTGACGGTTGTCGCCAAGGAGCTGGAGGAGAGCGCGATCGGGTCGATGCTGAGGCTGGCGCCCGATGATCCGGACCGGCTGCTGGAGGAGATCGCCGAGCAGTTGCTCGCCCAGGTCGCCGAGCGGGAGACGGAGCTGTCCCGGCTCGTCGAGTAGGTTTTCAGAAGCGGCCCGGATCCCATGGGCCGCTCGCACCGGTGCCGGGAGTCCTCGCGCCGGTGGCGGGGCCGCCCCATCCGGAGGCCCCGCCGCGCGCACGTGATCATCCGAACGTGTCCGCCCCCACTGCCCCACACAGGAAGGCAAGATCCATGAACTTCGCCCCGCTGCCCTCGGTGGAAGCCGCGGCGGTGCCGTCCGACGCCCTGGTACTGGATGTCCGGGAGGCCGATGAATGGGCGGCCGGGCATGTGGAGGGCGCGCTGCATCTTCCGATGAGCGAGTTCGTGGCCCGGTTCGGCGAGGTGACCGAGGCGGTCGCGGACGGCCGCCGGGCCTTTGTGATGTGCCGGGTGGGCGGGCGGTCCGCGCAGGTCACCCAGTATCTGGTGCAGCAGGGGATCGACGCCGTGAACATCGACGGCGGCATGCTCGCCTGGGATGCGGCCGGGCGTCCGATGATCACCGACGGCGGCGGTCCGGCCTCCGTCATCTGAACCGGGGTCCCGCGCTCGGACCAGGCCGGGCTCTCCTGCCCCGGCGGCGGCCCCTCACCGGCCGAGCCTGATCCGGACGGCCTGCTCCGGGCCACCTGATCCGGCTGCGGCCCTCACCCGTCGAGCCCGATCCGGACGGAAGAGCCCAGGCCGCCGCTCCCCGGCTGCGGCCGGGCTCCGTGCGCCGCCGGGTGTCAGCCGAGCGGATGCGCGGCCAGCAGATCGCCCAGGGCCTCCTCATGGGCGGCTGCGGGGCCCAGGGAGAGCTCAAGCTGTTTGGCCCAGGCGTGATAGCGGTGCAGCGGGTAGTCGGTGTCGGCGCCGAATCCGCCGTGCAGATGCTGGGCGGTCTGCACCACACGGCGCACACCGTCCGAGGCCCAGATCTTCGCCACGGCGACATCGGCGGCCACCGGCAGCGGCCCGCCGACACCGGCGCTTCCCCGGGGCGGCGTCAGCCGCCAGGCGGCCTGCCACAGGGTGGCCGCCATGGCCCGGAGATCGATATAACGGTCGGCCGCCTGCACGGCGACCGCCTGGAAGGTCGCCACCGGGAAGCCGAACTGTTCGCGCTTTCCGGTGTAGTCGCTCGTCATCGCGAGCACCCGCTCGCCCAGGCCGAGCGCCAGCGCACAGGTCCCGGTGGCCAGCAGCTGACGCAGCCAGTCCCAGGCGCCCTCGGCGTCGATCAGCTCCCGGGCGTCCAGCCGCACGGTGTCCAGACGGACTTCGGCGAATCGCTCCCCGCTGGTGGAGATCTGCTCCGCGAGGGAGAGCCCTTGGCGGTCCCGGGGGATCAGGGCCAGCAGGGAGCGCCCCTCACCGGGATGCGCGGGCACGGCGATCAGATCCGCGGAGTGCGCCCAGGCCACCCCGGTCTGCACACCGTCGAGCACCCACTGTCCCGTGTCCCCGTCCCGGCGGGCCTCGACGGCGAGCTCGGCCGGATCATGGCCGGTGCGGCCATGGGCCGCGACGGTGAGGGCCAGTTCGCCACGGCCGACCCGGGGCAGCAGCCCGGCGCACAACTCGGCGCTTCCATAACGCTCCACGGCCATCGCGACCGCACTGGTCTCCAGCAGCGGCACCCGCGCCAGCACCGCGGCCGACTCCCGGAGCACCAGACAGAGCGCGATGGCGTCGAGACCGGCTCCGCCGTGCTTCGGTGACAGCACCAGGCTCAGCAGATCGGAGGCCGCGAGCCTGGCCCACAGCGGACGGTCGAACTCCGCGGCGACCGCGCCCCGGGTGAGCGCCGGGCTGGGCACCCCATCGGGTGCGACCCCGGCGAAGACCGCTTTCGCCGCCTCGACCGCCGCCTGCTGCTCCTCGGTGAAGGTGAAGTCCACTGACCTGTCCTCCCAACGCCCGGTGGCACGCCGCGCCGTCGCCCACGCCGTTCACGCCGCTCTCCGAGCCGTATCCCGCTCCGGAACCCGCATATCTGACGGTCCGTCAAGATAGAACAGGTTCCTGAAAATGAACACAGCGCGGAACCGGCCCCTGGCCCCGGCGTCCGCCCGGCTCCGGAACAGGCGGTGGTGCGCGCCGGTGTGCGGCGGGTGGCAGGGCGGAGGGGCAGCAGAACGGCGGGACGGCAGGGCGGCGGGGATCAGCGGTCGAAGTCCAGCTCCACCTCGGCTGTGGCCGGATGGGACTGACAGGCCAGCACATAGCCCGCCCCGGTCTCCTCCGGCTCCAGGGCGTAGTTGCGGTCCATCCGCACCTCGCCGGAGACCAGGAAGGCCCTACAGGTCCCGCAGACCCCGCCCTTGCAGGCATAAGGCGCGTCGGACCGGCTGCGCAGCACCGTTTCGAGCAGGGACTCGCCTTCGCGCACCGGCCAGCTGCCGGAGCGCCCGGCGAGGGTCGCCGTCAGCGAGGCATGGGCCGGCGCCCGCACGGGGGCGGGGGCGGGCGAAGAGCCGTCGTCGACATGGAAGATCTCCTGATGGATACGGCTCCGGTCCACACCGAGCTCCCGCAGCGCCCGGTCGGCACCGGTGACCAGGCCGAAGGGTCCGCAGAGAAACCAGCCGTCCACCTCCGCGAGCGTGAGCACGGCGGGCAGCAGTCCGGTCAGCCGCTCCTGGTCCAGCCGCCCGGTCGGCAGTCCTGACTGCCGCTCCTCCCGGGAGAGCGCGGTGATCAGCTGGAACCGGTCCGGGTACCGGTCCTTGAGGTCCGCGACCTCGTCCAGGAACATGGTGGACGCCACGGTCCGGTCGCTCCGTATCAGACAGAACCGGGCCTTCGGCTCCCGCTCCAGCAGGGTCGCGGCCATGGACAGCACCGGGGTGATCCCGCTGCCGCCGACGATCGCCGCGAAATACCCCGGCCGTGGCTCCAGCCGGAAGCGGCCCATCGGGGCCATCGCCTCGACGGTGGCTCCGGCCGTCAGCTCCTTGAGGGCGTAGGTGGAGAACTCGCCGCCCTCGACCAGCCGGATGCCGATCCGCAGCACCGGATCCCTCCCGGGCGGGGCGGCCGGGGAGCAGATCGAGTAGGTGCGGCGGATCTCCTCGCCGCCGGCCGTTCTGCGCAGCGCGAGATGCTGGCCGGGGGTGTGCCGGAAGATCTCCCGGAGCTCCGGCGGCACATCGAGGGTGACGGCCACCGAGTCGTCCGTGAGCTCTTCGACCGAGCTGACCCGGAGCGGATGGAACATCTACAACTCCTTGAAGTGGTCGAAGGGTTCACGGCAGGAGACACAGCGCCGCAGCGCCTTGCAGGCGGTGGAGGAGAACCTGCTCAGCAGCTCGGTCTCGGTGGATCCACAGTGCGGGCAGCGAACGGAGAGAGCGAGCGGGACGGGTCCGGACCCTGCCGTGTGAGGGCGCGGCGGGGCTATTCCGAACTCGGCGAGCTTGCGCCGCCCTTCCGCGCTGATGTCGTCCGTGGACCAGGCGGGGGAGAGCACGGTGACGACCGAGACGTCCGGTATGCCGTGGTCATGGAGCACCCGCTCGATGTCCGCGGCCATCGTCTCCAGCGCGGGGCAGCCGGTGTAGGTCGGGGTCAGCTCCACCACGACGCTGCCGGGGCCGAGCCCGCGGACCCCGCGCAGCACCCCCAGCTCGGCCAGTGTCAGCACCGGAAGCTCCGGGTCGGGCACGGCGCCCGCGAGCTCCCGCAGCCGAGCCTCCAGAGGGGTGTCGACGGGCTTCCCGGCCCGGGGGCCACCGGCGTCCACCGGGCTGTCGGGGCCCGGCGGCCCGGTGGAGACGGTGTCCGGCGGCCCGGTGGAGACGGGCCGGTCTCCCGCTCCGGGGGGCGCGTCCGCCGTCCGGAGCTCATCCGTGCGCCGGGCGCCGGTCACCATGACGCCCCCGGGTGGCTGCGGTGCAGATGCTGCATCTCGGCGAGCATCCGGCCGAACGGCTCGGTATGCACTCCCTGGCGTCCCGCGCCCGCCGTCCACGCACCGGAGCGCGGCCCCTCCGGAACGGTCAGCGTCGCCCGCTCCAGCACCCCTGTCACCGACTCCAGCCACTCCCGCTCCAGGGCCCGCCAGTCCAGGTCGAGGCCGTCGACGGGCTGGAACATCTCGCCCGTGAACCGCCAGAGCTCCTCGCACGCCCGGCTCATCCGGCGATGGCTCTCCTCCGTGCCGTCGCCCAGGCGGAGAGTCCAGTGCTCGGCATGGTCCACGTGGTAGGCGACCTCCTTGACCGCCTTCGCCGCGAGCGCGGCGAACGGGCCGGAGCCGGTCGCCAGCTCCCCGTACAGCAGCCGCTGATAGACGGAGAAGAAGAGCTGGCGGACGATGGTCCGGGCGAAGTCGCCGCCCGGCTGCTCGACCAGCTGGAGATTGCGGAAGGACCGCTCCTCGCGCAGATAGGCGAGCTCGTCCTCGTCCCCGGCGAGGGAGAGCAGCACACGCGCCTGCCCCAGCAGATCGAGCGCGATATTGGCGAGCGCGACCTCCTCCTCCAGCACGGGGGCATGGCCTGCCCACTCCCCCAGCCGGTGGGAGAGCACCAGCGCGTCGTCGCCGAGGGCGAGGGCCGCCGCGTTCGCCGTGGTGGTCACAGGTGCTTCACCCCGTCCGGGATCTCGTAGAACGTCGGATGGCGGTAGGGCTTGTCGGCGGCGGGCTCGAAGAACGGATCCTTCTCGTCCGGCGAGGAGGCGGTGACCGCGGTGGAGGGCACCACCCAGATGGACACGCCCTCGCTCCGCCGGGTGTAGAGATCGCGGGCATTGCGCAGGGCCATCTCCGCGTCCGGGGCGTGGAGACTGCCGGCGTGGGTGTGGGACAGTCCGCGGCGGGAGCGGACGAAGACCTCCCACAGCGGCCAGTCGGTCGAGCTGCTCATGCCGTCGCCTCCTGGGGGTCCTGATGCCCGGACCGCTCCTCGGCCCGGTGCTTCTCCGCGTAGGCAGCGGCGGCATCCCTGACCCAGGCGCCCTCCTCATGCGCGCTCCGGCGCTGGGCGAGCCGCTGCTCGTTGCACGGCCCGTTGCCCTTGAGGACCTCCTGGAACTCGGTCCAGTCGATCGGGCCGAAGTCATGGTGACCCCGCTCCTCGTTCCACCGCAGATCGGGGTCGGGGAGGGTCAGGCCCAGCACCTTCGCCTGGGGGACGCAGATGTCCACGAAGCGCCGCCGCAGCTCGTCGTTCGAATGGCGCTTGATCTTCCAGGCCATGGACTGGGCCGAGTGGGCGGATTCGTCGTCCGGGGGGCCGAACATCATCAGCGAGGGCCACCACCAGCGGTTCACCGCGTCCTGGGCCATCTCGTGCTGCGCCGGGGTGCCCCGGGAGAGGGTGAGCAGCAGCTCGTACCCCTGGCGCTGGTGGAAGGACTCCTCCTTGCAGATCCGGACCATCGCGCGGGCGTACGGGCCGTAGGAGCAGCGGCACAGCGGCACCTGGTTGGTGATCGCGGCGCCGTCCACCAGCCAGCCGATCGCACCGACGTCGGCCCAGGTCAGCGTGGGGTAGTTAAAGATCGAGGAGTATCGCTGGCGGCCCGCGTGCAGCTTGTCGAGCAGCTCCTCGCGGCTGGTGCCCAGGGTCTCGGCCGCGCTGTAGAGATAGAGGCCATGGCCCGCCTCGTCCTGGACCTTGGCCATCAGGATCGCCTTGCGGCGCAGCGAGGGGGCGCGCGTGATCCAGTTCGCCTCGGGCTGCATGCCGATGATCTCGGAGTGGGCGTGCTGGGCCATCTGGCGGATCAGCGTCGCCCGGTACGCGTCCGGCATCCAGTCGCGCGGCTCGATGCGCTCGTCGGCCGCGACGGTGGCGTCGAAGACCGCCTCGTAACGCGCCGTCGTGTCCACGGTCACCGCCGTCATCCGGGCCCCCTACCGACCGATCGTTCGGTTCATTGGCTTCAATGGTGGGTCGTCGGCCCTTAGGGTGTCAACCCTGTGGATAACCGAGTGGTGCCGTGGGGATCGGGGCGGGATGGGCTCGCATCAGGACGAGGGCGTCGAGCACGCCGGAGGAACGGAGCCGAACCGGGCGTCCGGCCGGTCGGCCCGCACCCTGGATCACCCTCCTGAACAGCGAGGGCCCGAGCCGGACGGCTCGCCGCCCCCGAGCGGCCGACCGCCCTCGCTCGCCGGGGACGCCCCATCGGGCGAGGAGGTGCGCGGCCTTCTGGCGCTCTCGACGCCCTACCGGATGGCCGCCGGAGCCGCGCTCGCGCTCATCGCCGCCGTGGTCTGCGTCCATGCCGCGATGGTCTTCCTCCATGTCGCCCCGTCCAACACGGTGACCAAGAAGTACGGCAAGGCGATCGACGCCTGGGTGTACCCAGAGTTCGAACAGAACTGGAAGCTCTTCGCCCCCAACCCGTTGCAGCAGAACGTCTCCGTACAGGTGAAAGCCGAGATCAGGACCCATGCCGGAGGCCGCGAGACCACCGACTGGATCGATCTGACCGCCGAGGACGCCGCCGCGATCCGCGGCAACCCCCTGCCCAGCCATGTCCAGCAGAACACCCTCCGCCGCGCCTGGGACTTCTACACCGGCTCCCACGACGACAAGGACCGCTCGACCGGACACCGCGGCGCGCTCTCGGAGAGCTATCTGCGCCGGATCGCGATGCTGCGCCTGGACTCCCGGGATCTCGGCGGCGTCGTGGAGCGCGTCCAGTTCAGATCCGTCACCCAGGTGATCGAGCCTCCGCCGTGGAGCCAGGAGAAGACCGACACCCGCCCCGTCCCCCGGGTGCTGCCGTGGTGGCCCGTCACCGAGGCCGACCGGCCCGGCGGGGCCGGGGACGGCGGCCCCACCGCCGCGGACCGTACGGAGGCGGCGCGATGACCGCGACCCGAGGCGGCAGGGCCGCCGACGCCCTGCAGCGGATCACCGCCGCGCCCCTGGGCCGCTACCAGAGTGCCGTCGTACGGATCGGCTTCGCGGGCACCTGGCTCTTCTTCCTGCTGCGCGAGTTCCCCCACCGCCATGAGCTGTACGGGCCCGAGGGCCCGTGGAGCTGGGAGCTGGGCCGCCGGCTCATCGCCAGGAACGATTCCTTCACCGTGCTGATGTGGACCGACAGCGGTCTCTGGTTCGAGACGGTCTACCTCGTTTCGGTGCTCTCCAGCGTGCTGCTGATGCTCGGCTGGCGGACCCGCGCCATGTCGGTGGTCTTCATGGTCGGGGTGCTCTCTCTCCAGAACCGCTCGATATTCATGGGGGACGGCGGCGACAACGTCATCCATCTGATGGCGATCTATCTGGTCATGACCCGCTGCGGCCGGGTCTGGTCGCTGGACGCGCGGGCGGCGGCACGGCGGAAGGCGGGCGAAGAGGCCCAGGCGCCGACGGGGCCTGGGCCGGGCCCGGACCGCGCCGAATCGGGGCTGGAGCCGGAGCCGGAGCTGGGGCCGGAGCCGGACCGCGCCGGACCGGAGCCGGAGCCGGACCGCGCCGGACCGGGGCCTGGCCCGGAGTACGCCGAACCGGAGCCGGACCGGGTCGGTCCCGTGCTCTGGTCCGTCCTCGGATTCCTCCTGATCACCGGTACCTTTCTGAATGAGAAGGGCTGGCCCGTCCTGCTGCTCCTCTGGGGGCTGTGGGCCGGGCACGGACTGTGGTGGCTGGTGAACCGCTATGTGCCGGACAGCCAGCCGCACATCCTGCTCGACGCGGTCGCCAACCTCCTCCATAACGCCGCACTGCTGGTGATCATGGTCGAGGTCTGTCTGATCTACGCCACGGCGGGCTGGTACAAGGTCCAGGGCTCCCGCTGGCAGGACGGCACCGCGCTGTACTACCCGCTCAACCTCGACTACTTCACCCCCTGGCCCGCTCTCTCCGGGCTGCTGGCCTCCGGCGGGGTGATGGTGATGGTGCTGACCTATGTGACCGTCATCGTGCAGGTCGCCTTCCCCTTCACCCTCTTCAACCGGCCGCTGAAGAACGTCCTGCTGGTGTTCATGATGCTGGAGCACGCGGCGATCGCCGTGGTGCTCGGGCTGCCGTTCTTCTCGCTCGCGATGATCGCGGCGGACGCCGTCTTTCTGCCCACGGTCTTTCTGGTCTGGCTCGGAACCCGGGCGGCGGCAGGGCGGAAGCGGCTGCTGTCCCGGTCGCGCCCGTCCGGTTCGGAGGCGCCGGCGCCCGCACCGTAGCCTGAGGCGATGAGCGACGACGACACCGCGAAGGCGGTCCAGCGGTGGCGTGAGGCCGCACCCGACGCGGTGCTGCTCGACGGCTTCCACGCGCTGAAGCACGCACTCCGTTTCGGCGCGGATGTGCCGCACGCGGTCACCAGCGACAAGGCGGCCGTGCTCGGCCTCGCGGAGGACCTGGCAGGCGATGTGACCGAGCGCATCGCGGCCCTCCTCGTCGAGGTCCCCCTGGAGACCCTGCGGGAACTGGTCCCCAAGGTCCATCCCACCCGGGTCGCGGCCCTGGCGGCCCGGCCGGAGCGGGAGAAGAACACGGAACTGCTCGGCCGGCTCCCCCGGCGCGCGCCGATCGTCGTCCTGGACAACCCCCGCAACCTCGGCAACATGGGCGCCGTGGTCCGTCTCGCCGCCGGATTCGGCGTGACCGGGGTGGTCACCACCGGCGATATGGACCCCTGGCACCCCAACGCCGTACGAGCGGGCGCGGGACTCCACTACGCCACCGCCGTCGAGCGGCTGCCGTCCGACGCCCTCCCGCCGGGACCCTTGTACGTCCTGGACCCGGAGGGCGACGACATCAGATCCGTCCCTCTGCCGGACGACGCGCTGCTCGTCTTCGGCTCGGAGCGCCATGGCGTCTCACCGGAGCTCCGGGCCCGGGCGACCCGGCTGCTCTCCCTGCCCATGCGGCCCCAGGTCTCCAGCTACAACCTCGCCACCAGCGTGGCCATGGCCCTCTTCCACTGGGGCGGCCCGGCGGACCCGCCGCCGAGCCTCTGAGCCTCCCGCCGCGCCCAGCAGTGCGCCCGTCGCCCTGAGACGCTTCCGTGTGCCCGGGGCCGGGAGGCCGCCCTGCCCGGCCCCGGCTGCCCGGACCGACCTGACCCCGGCTGCCCGGGACCCGGTGCGGGCAGCCCCGGACCAGGCTTCACGCCTGGCGGCGGACCTCCACCACCCGGAAGCGGCTGGAGACGAACGCGCTGTCGCACAGCGCCGCGTTCGCCGCCGGATTGCCGCCCGAGCCATGGAAATCGGAGAACGCGGCCGTCTGATTGACGTACACCCCGCCGGTCAGATTCAGCGAGAGCTGCGCCGACTCCTCCAGGCAGACCTCCTCGATCGCGCGCTCCGTCTCCCCGGACGTGGTGTACGCGCCGACCGTCATCACGCCCTGGTCGCGGATCGTGCGCCGCAGCAGCGCGAGCGCGTCGGCGGTCGAGTCCACGGCGACCGCGAACGACACCGGACCGAAGCACTCCGAGAGATACGCCGGCTCCGCGTCGGGCTTGCCGCCGTCGAGCTTGACGATCACCGGCGTACGCACCACGGCGTCCGGGAAGTCCGGATTGACGATCTTCCGTGAGGGCAGCGCCACCTCGCCGAGCTCGGCCGCGCCCTCCAGCCGGCTCTTCACCTCCGGATTGACCAGCGCGCCCAGCAGGGCGTTCGCCCGGGCGTCGTCGCCGAGCAGCCCGCCCACCGAGGCCGCGAGATCGCCCACCACCTCGTCGTACGACTTGCGGCCCGTGTCGGTGGCGATCCCCTCCCGGGGGATCAGCAGATTCTGCGGGGTGGTGCACATCTGGCCGCTGTACAGGGAGAGCGAGAAGGCCAGATTGGAGAGCATCCCCTTGTAGTCGTCGGTGGAGTCGATGACGACGGTGTTGACGCCGGCCTTCTCGGTGTAGACCTGTGCCTGGCGCGCGTTGGCCTCCAGCCAGTCGCCGAAGGCGGTGGAGCCCGTGTAGTCGATGATCCTGATCTCGGGGCGGACCGCGAGGGTCTTGGCCAGGCCCTCGCCGGGGCGTTCGGCGGCCAGAGCGATCAGATTCGGGTCGAAGCCCGCCTCGGCGAGCACCTCGCGGGCCGCCCGGACCGTGAGGGCGAGCGGCAGCACCGCGCGCGGATGCGGCTTGACCAGCACGGGATTCCCGGTGGCCAGCGAGGCGAACAGCCCCGGATAGCCGTTCCACGTCGGGAAGGTGTTGCAGCCGATCACCAGCGCCACGCCGCGGCCCGCCGCGGTGAAGGTCTTCCGCAGCGCCAGCGGGTCGCGCTTGCCCTGGGGCTTGGACCAGGCGGCGGCCTCCGGGGTGCGGGTCTGCTCCGCATAGGCGTACGCCACGGCCTCAAGACCCCGGTCCTGGGCATGGGGGCCGCCCGCCTGGAACGCCATCATGAAGGCCTGCCCGCTGGTGTGCATCACCGCGTGCGCGAACTCATGGGTGCGGGCGCTGATACGGGCGAGGATCTCCAGACAGACCAGCGCCCGCAGCTCGGGACCCGCCTCGCGCCAGGCGGGCATCCCCGCGCGCATCGCGGGGAGCAGCACATCCGGATCCGGATGCGGATACTCGACGCCCAGCTCGATGCCGTACGGCGACACCTCGCCGCCCGCCCAGCCGTCGGTGCCCGGCTGTTTCAGGTCGAAGCGGGTGCCGCGCAGGGCTTCGAAGGCCGCGAGGCCGTCAGCCGGCGCGCTCTCGCCGTACGCCTTGGGGTGCTCGGGGTGCGGGGACCAGTAGGCACGGGTGCGGATCGCTTCGAGGGCCTGATCGAGCGTCGGCCGGTGGCTCTCGGTCAGCCGGGTCTCGGTCAGCTGCATGACGGACCAACTCCTCGTCGAGCTGGGCAGGGACGGAAGGACAGAGTTAGAGTAACCGAACGATCGGTCGGTACAAGGGGGCCTGTCAAACCTGTGGAAAACTCATCCGGGAGGATCACTCCCATGAGCGCCATCGAGCAGAGCACCGCCGCCGGGCGCCGCGCGGCCGGCACTGGCGGCACGGTCGGCGAGAACCACGTCACCAGCGGAAACGGCACGGCAGCCGAGGACCGTACGCCCGGCGTCGACCGTCCGCCAGGCGAGGGCGAGGCGTACGGCAGGGGCAAGGCGCCCGGCGAGGGCAGGGCGTACGGCGACGACGGCGCGTACGGCGAGGGCAGGGCGTACGGCGAGGAGCCTCACGCCGTCGAGCGGAGCCGTACCGTCGCCGTGGTCGGGGCCGGCGCCATGGGCCAGGGCATCGCCCAGGTCGCCCTGACCGCCGGCCACCCCGTACTGCTCCATGACATCGCCCCCGGCCGGGCCGCCGAGGCCACGGCGGCGATCGGCGCGCGGCTGGACCGGCTGGTCGCCAGGGGAAAGATGGAACCCGCCGCCCGGGACGCCGGCGTCGCCCGGCTGCGTCCGGCGCACGACCTCGGCGAACTCTCCGGATCCGCGCTCGTCATCGAGGCGGTCGTCGAACGACTGGACGTCAAACAGGCCCTGTTCCGGGCCCTGGAGGAGATCGTCGCCGATGACTGTCTGCTCGCCACCAACACCTCCTCCCTCTCCGTCACCGCCGTCGCGGCTGCCCTGAAGCACCCCGGCCGGGCCGTTGGACTCCACTTCTTCAACCCGGCCCCGCTGCTGCCGCTCGTCGAGGTCGTCAGCGGCCATGCCACCGAGGAGAGGACGGCCGCCCGCGCCCACGCCACCGCGGCGGCTTGGGGCAAGACCCCGGTCCGCTGCGCCGATCTGCCCGGATTCATCGTCAATCGCGTCGCCCGGCCCTTCTACGCCGAGGGCTTCGCGATCCATGAGGACCGGGGCGCCGACCCGGCCACCATCGACGCCGTGCTGAGGGAGTGCGGCGGATTCCGGATGGGCCCCTTCGAGCTGACCGATCTGATCGGCCAGGACGTCAACGAGGCCGTCACCCACTCCGTATGGGAGTCCTTCTTCCGGAGCGCGAAGTTCACTCCTTCCCTGGCACAGCGCAGACTGGTCGAAGCGGGTCTGCTGGGCCGTAAGTCGGGCCGTGGCTGGTACGACTACGCCGAGGGCGCGGCCCGTCCCGAGCCGCACACGGCCGCCTCCGCCGCGCCTCCCGCGTATGTCATCGCCGAGGGCGACCGGATCTGCGGCGCGGAGGGGCTGCTGGAGCTGATCGCCGGAGCCGGTGTCACCGTCCGTACCGAGGGCGGGGAGGAGAGCACCGTGCTGGAGCTGCCCAGCGGTGGACGGCTGGCGCTCGCCGACGGCCGGACCTCCGTCGAGTTCGACGACGTCGTCTACTTCGATCTCGCGCTCGACTACCGGACCGCCACCCGGATCGCGCTCTCCGCCTCCCCGGACACCGGCGAGCGCACCCTTAAGGAGGCGATCGGGCTCTTCCAGGCGCTCGGCAAGAAGGTCAGCGTCATCGGGGACGTACCCGGCATGATCGTGGCCCGGACCGTCGCCATGCTGATCGATGCCGCCGCGGACGCCGTCGCCAAGGGAGTCGCCACCGACGACGGCATCGACACGGCGATGAGACTGGGGGTCAACTACCCCCTGGGGCCGCTGGAATGGAACCGCAGGCTCCCCCGGGGATACGCCCATGACCTGCTGGAAGCGCTCGACAGCCGGGTGCCGGGCGGACGGTACGCCCCGAGTCTGGCGCTCTTCCAGCGCACATCCCTCATAGACGCGGAAGGAGCGGACTCATGACCGTCGCCAAACGCGACACCTATACGCCGGAGACGCTGCTGGACGTCGCCGTACGCGTCTTCAACGAGCGCGGTTACGACGGCACGTCCATGGAGCATCTCTCCCAGGCGGCCGGAATCTCCAAGTCCTCGATCTACCACCATGTCTCCGGCAAGGAGGAGCTGCTGCGCCGGGCCGTGAGCCGGGCGCTCGACGCCCTCTTCGCGATTCTGGAGGAGCCGGGGGCGTCGCGGGGACGGGCCATCGAGCGGGTCGAGTATGTGACCCGCCGCACCGTGGAGGTGCTGATGGCCGAGGTGTCCCATGTGACGCTGCTGCTGCGGGTACGGGGCAACACCAAGACCGAGCGCTGGGCGATGGAGCGCCGCCGGGAGTTCGACCAGCGGGTGGCCGATCTGCTGAAGGCAGCCGCCGCCGACGGCGATCTGCGCGCGGACGTGGACATCCGGCTGGCGACCCGGCTGCTCTTCGGCATGGTGAACTCGCTGGTGGAGTGGTACCGGCCGCATCCCGGCGGCGGCCATGAGGGCGACCAGCTCGCCGAGACGGTCGTACGGCTGGCCTTCGACGGGCTGCGTACGGGCCCCGGGGGCTCCCCTGAAGCGCCCACGGAAGCTCCTCCGGAGGTCCCGGAGGGCTGATCCTGGGCTCCGGCGGTGGTCCTGGGGCTGGGCTCCGGGGTGATCCCGAGGCCCAACGGGTGATCCCGGGCCCCGAGGGTGACCCCGGGGCCCGTACGCAGGGCGCGGATCTCAAGGCGGCGCCGGCTCTTACGAAGGCGGCTCGGCATCCGGGGGCGAACCGGGCGCAGGGTGCAGATCCGTCTCCTCGAAGACCAGCAGGGTCCGGGTGGACAGTACCTCCGGTATGGCCTGGAGTCTGGTCAGGACGAGTTCGCGCAGGGTGCGGTTGTCCGGGGTGTGCACCAGCAGCAGCACATCGAAATCACCGCTGACCAGGGCTATGTGCGCGGCCCCCGGCAGGGCCCGCAGCTGCTCGCGGACGGTCCGCCAGGAGTTCTGCACGATCTTGAGCGTGATATAGGCGGATGCGCCCTGACCTGCGCGTTCATGATTGACGCGGGCGCTGAAGCCGCGGATGACGCCGTCGTCGATCAGCCGGTTGATCCGGGAGTACGCATTGGCGCGCGAGACATGGACGCGATCGGCGACGGACCGTACCGAGGCGCGGCCGTCCGACTGGAGTATGCGCAGGATGCCACAGTCGACGGCGTCGAGCGTCCGCGGCGGAGGCATCTGGTCCGGTTGCCCCGCGACCCCGTCCGGACGGTCGATGACCTGGTCGGACCCGCTCGCCGCCGTGGGGTTCGCCCCCGGATCGGCTCCGCCCCGCGTTTCGGCCATTCGTTCAGAACCCATATCCCCCCGCCTCCCCGGCATGGACGACCTGTGTCCATCACAGGCTGTGGAGAACCGTTTGTCCACAGGCTGGAGGTGCCTGTAGCCAAAATGCGTCCACGACCGAACAATCGGTAGGTGAGGCGGGCCGCATTCCGGCCGTCTCACCATCGCCCTCACGAGGAGGTGCTCGCCTTGAGAGCCGTCGCCTACCGGCCCACCCCGCCCCCGGCGTGGCAGCCCCGCACCGACCCCGCTCCGCTGCTCCCGGACCCGGAGCCGTTCCGGGTGCTCGGGACCGAGGCCGCCGCCGGCGCCGACCCCGAGCTGCTGCTGACGCTCTGGGCCCAGCTGGTGCGCGGCCGGAGGTTCAACGCCCAGGCGACCGCCCTGACCAAGCAGGGCAGGCTCGCCGTCTATCCGTCGAGCACCGGGCAGGAGGCGTGCGAGGTCGCCGCCGCGCTCGCGCTCAAGGAGCGGGACTGGCTCTTCCCCAGCTATCGGGACACGCTCGCGGCCGTGGCGCGCGGCATGGACCCGATACAGGTGCTCTCCCTGCTGCGCGGCGACTGGCACACCGGATACGACCCGTACGAGCACCGCACCGCGCCGTTGTCCACCCCGCTCGCCACCCAGCTGCCGCACGCGGTCGGCCTCGCCCACGCCGCCAGACTCAAGGGGGACGACGTCGTCGCGCTCGCGATGGTCGGCGACGGCGGCACCAGCGAGGGCGATTTCCACGAGGCGCTGAACTTCGCCGCGGTGTGGCAGGCCCCGGTCGTCTTCCTGGTGCAGAACAACGGCTTCGCGATCTCCGTGCCGCTGGCCAAGCAGACCGCCGCCCCCTCCCTCGCCCATAAGGCCGTGGGGTACGGAATGCCCGGCCGGCTCGTCGACGGCAATGACGCGCCCGCGGTGCACCAGGTGCTCTCCGAGGCCCTGGACCGGGCCCGGCGGGGTGATGGACCGACCCTGGTCGAGGCGGTGACCTACCGCGTCGAGGCTCATACGAACGCCGACGACGCCACCCGCTACCGCGCCGACGCCGAGGTCGAGACCTGGCGACGCCATGACCCGATACGGCTTCTGGAGCAGGAGCTCACCGAGCGGGGGCTGCTGGACGACGACCGCAGGCGGGCCGCCGCCGAAGCCGCCGAGGCCATGGCCGCCGACCTGCGCGAGCGGATGAACGCCGATCCGGTGCTCGACCCGATGGAGCTGTTCGCGCATGTCTACGCGGAGCCGACCAGCCAGCTCCGGGAGCAGGCCGGGCAGCTGCTGGCCGAGCTGGAAGCGGAAGGGGAGGCCCGATGACCTCGGCGACGAGCCCCGTGTCGGCCGCCGCTCCGGCCGGGGCCAAGCCCGCCACCATGGCGCAGGCCCTCCAGCGCGCGCTGCGCGACGCGATGGCCGACGACCCGACCGTCCATGTGCTCGGTGAGGACGTCGGCACCCTCGGCGGGGTCTTCCGGGTGACGGACGGGCTCGCCGAGGAGTTCGGCGACGACCGCTGCACGGACACCCCGCTGGCGGAGGCGGGCATTCTCGGCGCCGCCGTCGGCATGGCGATGTACGGGCTGCGGCCGGTCGTGGAGATGCAGTTCGACGCGTTCGCCTACCCGGCGTTCGAGCAGCTGATCAGCCATGTGTCCCGGATGCGGAACCGCACGCGCGGCCGGATGCCGATGCCGATCACCGTGCGGGTGCCGTACGGCGGAGGGATCGGCGGCGTCGAGCATCACAGCGACTCCTCCGAGGCGTACTACATGGCGACCCCCGGTCTCCATGTCGTCACCCCCGCGACGGTCGAGGACGCCTACGGCCTGCTCAGGGCCGCCATCGCCGCCGACGATCCGGTGATCTTCCTGGAGCCCAAGCGGCTGTACTGGTCGAAGGCGGCCTGGTCGCCGCAGGCCCCGGCCGAGGTCGAGCCGATAGGCCGGGCGGTCGTCCGGCGCAGCGGCCACAGCGCGACACTGATCACCTATGGGCCGTCCCTGCCGGTCTGTCTGGAGGCGGCCGAGGCCGCCCGGGCCGAGGGCTGGGAGCTGGAGGTGGTGGATCTGCGTTCGCTCGTGCCCTTCGACGACGACACGGTCTGCGCGTCCGTGCGGCGCACGGGGCGCGTGGTGGTGGTGCATGAGTCCACCGGCTTCGGCGGTCCCGGCGGGGAGATCGCGGCCCGGGTCGCCGAGCGCTGTTTCCACCATCTGGAAGCTCCGGTACTGCGAGTGGCCGGTTTCGATATTCCCTATCCGCCGCCCATGCTGGAGCGGCACCATCTGCCCGGAGTGGACCGGGTGCTGGACGCGGTGGCGCGGTTGCAGTGGGAGGCGGAGAGCTGAATGGCACAGGTGCTGGAGTTCAGACTGCCCGACCTCGGGGAGGGGCTGACCGAGGCGGAGATCGTGCGCTGGCTGGTGGCCGTGGGCGATGTCGTCGCGATCGACCAGCCCGTGGTGGAGGTCGAGACGGCCAAGGCGATGGTGGAGGTGCCCTGCCCGTACGGGGGCGTGGTGACCGCGCGCTTCGGCGAGGAGGGCACGGAGCTTCCCGTCGGGGCGCCGCTGCTGACGGTCGCCGTGGGACCGGCCGAGGGGTCGTCCGGCCCGGCGGGGAGCTCCACCCGGGACCTCTCGCCGGAGGACGCCGGGACCTCCGGAGCGGACACCGCAGCCGTCCGCGCCGGAGTCTCGGACACCATGGCCGCCGGTGCCGGCGTCTCCGGTGCCGGTGCCGGTGCCGGTGTCTCCGGTGCCGGGGCTTCCCAGGGCAGGACCGGGGACGGCGGCACGTCGGACGAGTCCTCGGGGAATGTGCTCGTCGGCTATGGGACGGGAGCGCCCGTGGCCAGGCGGCGGCGCATCAGCCCCGCCGCACAGCGGGCGTCCGCCCCCGCCGCGGGGAGAGCGGCACACGAGGAGAGCGCCGAGCACAGCGGTCCCGTGCCCGTCATCTCCCCCCTGGTCCGCAGGCTGGCGCGGCAGAACGGTCTGGACCTGGGGCAGTTGGCCGGGTCGGGCCCGGACGGGCTGATCCTGCGCGCGGATGTCGAATACGCCCTGCGGGCGGCCGGAAGCACGGTCAGGCCCCTGCCCGCGCCGGCCCCGGGCGTCGAGCGTCCGGCCGCGCCGCTGTCGGGGACCTCCGTGTCCGCCGGCGGCTCCCCGGCTCCCTCCGGGACGGGCGGCCGGCGGATCCCGCTGCGCGGGGTGCGCGGGGCCATGGCCGCCAAGCTGTCCCGCAGCCGGACCGAGATACCCGACGCCACCTGCTGGGTCGACGCGGACGCCACGGAACTGATGGCGGCACGGGCCGCGATGAACGCGGCGGGCGGCCCGAAGATCTCCGTCATCGCCCTGCTCGCCCGGATCTGCACGGCGGCGCTCGCGCGGCGCCCCGAGCTGAACTCCACCGTGGACACGGCGGCCGGTGAGATCGTGCGGCTGCCCGAGGTGCACCTCGGGTTCGCGGCCCAGACCGAGCGCGGTCTCGTCGTCCCCGTGGTCCGCGACGCGCACCGGCGCTCGGCCGAATCGCTGAGCGCCGAGTTCGCCAGACTGACCGAGGCGGCCCGGCAGGGCCGGCTCACCCCCGGTGAGCTGACGGGCGGCACCTTCACCCTCAACAACTACGGGGTGTTCGGCGTCGACGGCTCCACCCCGATCATCAACCACCCCGAGGCGGCGATGCTCGGAGTCGGCCGGATCGTGCCCAAACCCTGGGTGCACCAGGGCGAGCTGGCCATACGCCAGGTCGTCCAGCTCTCCCTCACCTTCGATCACCGGGTCTGCGACGGCGGCACGGCGGGCGGCTTCCTCCGGCATGTCGCGGACTGCGTGGAACAGCCCGCGGTGCTGCTGCGGACCCTGTGAAGAGCCGCGGACTCGGCAAAGAAGCGGCCGGTGCCCGGTAGTCCCTCCGCCGGACCTGTCCAGGCAGGTCCGGGCGTGGCCATACTTCAGACATGACCGCGACAGAGGGCGCTGTGACACCGCCGAGAGCCGCGTACGACGCCCTTGTGCTCGCGGGCGGGGCCGCGCGGCGGCTCGGCGGGGCCGATAAACCGGGACTGAGCGTCGGCGGGCGGTCGTTGCTCGACCGGGTGCTGGGCGCTTGCCGGGACGCCGGGCGCACCGTCGTCGTCGGCGGGCGCAGGCCCACCGCGCGGCCGGTGAGCTGGGCCCGGGAGGACCCCCCGGGCGGCGGTCCGCTCGCCGCGCTGGAGGCCGGGCTGCGCGGGCTGGGGGCGGATTCCGAGTCGGTCCTCGTGCTCTCCGCGGATCTGCCGTTCCTGGGCGAGCCCACGGTGGCCCGGCTGATCGGCGCACTCGGCGCGAGCGGACGGGAGGCGGCGCTGCTGACCGACGCCGAGGGCCGTGAGCAGCCGCTGGTCGCCGCCTACCGGACCGAGCCGCTCCGCCGTGAACTGGCGCTGCTCGCGACCGAGTACGGGAGTCTGGCCGGGCTGCCGCTGCGGCTGCTGACCGAGGAGCTGGACCGCACCCGGATCGGCGCCGAGCCGTTGGCGTCCTTCGACTGCGACACTTGGGAGGACCTCTCCACCGCCAGGGCCCGTATCAGGGAGCATGGACACGTGCTGGACGAATGGATCACCGCGGTCAAGGACGAACTCGGCATCACGCTCGATGTCGACACCCCGCTGCTGCTCGACCTCGCCCGGGATGCCGCGCACGGCGTCACCCGGCCCGCCGCGCCTCTCACCACGTTTCTGGTGGGGTACGCGGCTGCCGCGGCGGGCGGGCAGGGCCCGGAAGCGGTCGCGGAGGCGGCCCGCAAGGCCGCGGCCCTGGCGAGGCGCTGGGAGGAAGAGGCGGAACAGCCCGGCGCCGGGGCGTCCGGCCCCGGTGACGCGTCCCCGCGGGAGGGCACGCCGCCCGAGGGCCCCGGGGCGGCGCGGACGGACGCCGGGTGAGCGCCTCGGACGGCCGGGCCCCGAGCGGCCTGGCCGACCCCCTGGAGGCGGGCCGGAACACCCATGACCCGGACGGTGTCGAGGAGGCCCTCGCGCTGGTGAGCGGGCGGACGCTCCGGCCGGACCCCGCCCGCGGGCCGGAGCGTTCCCCCGAGGCCGCCGACGGCGGGGGCCACCGTGCGGTCTCCTGGCCCCAGGCCCGGTCCATCGCCGCACGAGCCGGGCGCGGCGGCCCGGTCCGCACCCAACGGGTCGCACTGGACCAGGCCGTCGGCCGGGTGCTCGGCGAGCCGCTGACGGCGCTCTGCGATCTGCCGCCGTTCGACACCTCCGCGATGGACGGCTGGGCCGTCGCGGGCCCCGGCCCCTGGACCGTGTCGGGGGGCGACTCGGTGCTCGCCGGGCAGAGCGCCCCGCCGCCGCTGGAGGACGGCACGGCGGTCCGCATCGCCACCGGGGCGCGTATCCCGCCGGAGGCGACGGCGGTGATCCGCAGCGAGCACGCGCGCACCGACGCCGGACAGCGGCTGCTCCATGCCGAGCGGAGCGTGTCCCAGGGGCAGGACATCCGGTCCCGGGGCCAGGAGTGCCGCCTCGGCGACCGTCTGCTGCCCGCCGCCTGCGCGGTGACGCCCGCCGTGCTGGGACTCGCGGCGGCGGCGGGCTACGACGAGCTGGCCGTCGTCCGGCGGCCGAGGGTGGAGGTGCTGGTCCTCGGAGACGAGCTGCTCACCGCGGGCCGCCCCCACGACGGGCTCATCCGCGACGCGCTGGGGCCGATGCTCGGCCCCTGGCTCGGCGCGCTGGGGGCCGAGGTCGTCGCCGCTCGCAGGCTCGGTGACGACGCCGGGGCCCTGCGCCGGGCCGTCACCGCCTCCGAGGCGGAGGTGATCATCACCACCGGGGGCACGGCGGCGGGCCCGGTCGACCATGTCCACCCCGTGCTGCGCGAGACGGACGCCACCCTGCTGATCGACTCTGTCGCCGTACGCCCCGGGCATCCCATGCTGCTGGCCGCCCTCGCCGCGTCCGGCGGGGGCCCTGAGGGCGTCTCTCCGGCCCGCTATCTGGTCGGTCTGCCCGGTAACCCCCTCGCGGCCGTGTCCGGGCTTCTCACGCTCGCCGAGCCGCTGCTGCGGGGTCTGGTGGGGCTCCCGGCCCCGGCGCCGTACCGGATGCCGGTCCGGGTCCCGGTGCAGGGACATCCGTATGACACCCGGCTGGTGCCCTTCGTGCACCACGACGACGGTCTGACTCCCGTCCGCTACAGCGGTCCGGCCATGCTGCGCGGGATCGCCGCCGCCGACGGTCTCGCGGTGGTGCCCCCGGGCGGCGCGCGGCCCGGGGACGAGCTGGAGGTGCTGGAGCTCCCTTGGGTGCCCGGGGCCTTCTCCGCCGACGTCTGAGTTCCGGGGGCCGGGCTCTGGCCTGCCTACGGGGTACGGAGTACGGGGTCGGAGAAAGGCGGACCCTGTTTCACGTGAAACAGGGTCAGTAGGAGGGTTCCTCGCGGCTGATGGTGATCAGACGGTCTCCGAACTGGAGTTGTGAGGACTCGGGATCGGCGAAGTCCAGCATCTTCTTTCTGCGCACCACCGCCACCACCAGATCGGCGCACTCGCGGGGCGACCTCCCCACCTCGTCCTTGTTCACCGGGCGTTCCGCGAGATTGAGCCCGCTGCCACGGGTCATCAGGTCTTCGAGCGTGTCGGCGACATGGGGACTGGCCATCGACACCCCGAGCAGCCGGCCCGCCGAGCTGGAGCTGGTGACCACCGTGTCCGCGCCGGACTGCTTCAGCAGCGGCACGTTCTCGTCCTCGCGGACCGCCACCACGATGGCGGCCCGCTTGTTGAGCTGCCGGGCGGTGAGCGTGACCAGGGTGGCGGTGTCGTCCCGCTGCGGTGCGATGATCACCCGCGCCGCTCTCTGCAGCTCGGCCTTGAGGAGCGTCTTGGAGCGGGTGGCGTCCCCGAGGACCGCCACCAGACCCTCGGCGCTGGCCGCGTCCACCGCCTTCTGCTGGGGATCGACCACGACGATCTTCTCCTTGGGCACCCCCTGGCCGCGCAGCGTCTCGATGGCGTGCCGTCCCTTGGTGCCATAGCCCACGACGATCACATGGTCGGTCATACGGGAGCGCCAGCGGTGGACGCGGACCTGCTGGCGGGTGCGCTCGGTGAGCACTTCGAGGGTGGTGCCGACCAGGATGATCAGGAAGACCACCCGCAGGGGGGTGATGATGAAGATATTGGTCAGCCGGGCGCCGTCGCTGACCGGTGCGATATCGCCGTATCCCGTGGTGGAGAGTGTGACGGTGGTGTAGTACGCCGCGTCCAGGAAGTCGACTTTTCCATCCGCGTTGTCGCTGTAGCCGGAACGGTCCAGCCAGACGAGCAGGGTGGTGACGGCCAGCACCAGCAGGGCCATGGCCAGCCGCCGCAGTACCTGCTGGAGGGGCGGCACGGTGGCCTGCGCGGGCATCGTGATGGACCGCCCGGCCTCCGCGTCGTCCACGGCCTCCCTGTTCGAGCGGTACCAGCGGGAGCGCAGGATCGAGAGTTTTCCTGCCTTCGGCGGCGGTTGCTTCTCGTCCTTCATGGGAGGTCCCCTCTGGCAGTGGCCCAGTCGGTCGGCGTGGATGACCATGGTCGCCGATCTCGGGTCTCAACGAGGATCGCGCCCCGGTGTTGGCGGTAGCGTCGTTTCCCGGTGCGGTGGACAGCACGCCCCCGCTCAATGTCGCAGAACCGCTGGAGGCTTCGCTTGCGTGAGCACACTGTCATCGTCGGCTTCGGGACGAAGGGCCGTTCCGCGATTCAGACACTGACCGCGACGGGGCTGAGGAAAGAGCAGATCGTCATCATCGACCCCAGCAGCAAGGTGATCGACGCCGCCGTCGCCGAGGGCTTCAACGGGGTGGTCGGCGACGCGACCCGCAGCGATGTGCTGATCCGGGCCGAGGTGCAGCGGGCCGGGAAGATCATCATCGCGACCCAGCGCGATGACACGGCGGTCCTGGTCGCGCTCACGGCGCGGCAGCTCAACCGGCAGGCGAAGATCGTCGCGGCGGTGCGCGAGGAGGAGAACGCTCCGCTGCTGAAGCAGTCCGGCGCGGACGCGGTCATCACCAGCGCCAGCGCGGCGGGGCGGCTGCTGGGTCTCTCCGTGCTCAGCCCCAGCGCGGGCGCGGTGATGGAGGACCTGATCCAGCAGGGCAGCGGGCTGGATCTGGTGGAGCGGCCGGTGATAAGGGCCGAGGTGGGGCGGAGCGTCCGGGAGACGGACGATCTGGTGGTGAGCGTGCTCCGGGGGCACCGGCTGCTCGGCTACGACGACCCGGCCGCCAGTCCGCTCCAGCTGACCGACCGGGTGATCACCATCGTGCGGGCGGAGGACGGGCCCGCGCTCCAGACGGAGGAGTGACCGCCGCTCGCGCGAGCGCACGGGGGGGGAGCGCTGAGGGCGCACGGGGGAGACGGGATGCACCGGTTCGGGTGGCGGGGTCGCGAGTCGCGGCGGTTGACGCGGATCCGCTGATACGGCGGGCCGGCGGGCCGGGAGTAGCCTCGCCGCCATGCATGCGATCACGATTCCCGAACCCGGCGGTCCCGATGCTCTGGTGTGGGCGGCGGTCCCCGATCCCGTGCCCGGCGAGGGCGAGGTCCTCGTCGACGTCGTGGCGAGCGCCGTCAACCGGGCCGATCTGCTTCAGCGACAGGGCTTCTACGATCCCCCGCCGGGGGCTTCGCCCTACCCCGGCCTCGAATGCTCGGGCCGGATCAGCGGGCTGGGCCCCGGAGTCTCCGGCTGGGCCGTCGGCGACGAGGTGTGCGCGCTGCTCTCGGGCGGCGGATACGCGGAGCGGGTGACCGTCCCCGCCGGACAGCTGCTGCCGGTCCCGAAGGGGCTCGCCCTGGCCGATGCCGCGGCGCTGCCGGAGGTCACCGCGACCGTTTGGTCGAACATGTTTATGATCGCCCATCTGCGGCCCGGTGAGACGGCGCTGATCCACGGCGGTGCGAGCGGGATCGGCACGATGGCGATCCAGCTCGCCAAGGCGGTGGGCGCGCGGGTGGCCGTCACGGCGGGCAGTCCCGAGAAGCTGGCCCGCTGCGCGGAGCTGGGCGCGGACATCCTGATCGACTACCGGGAACAGGACTTCGTGGAGGAGCTCCGCAAGGCGACGGCCGGCGCCGGGGCCGATGTCATCCTCGACATCATCGGCGCGAAGTATCTGGACCGGAATGTGCGGGCGCTCGCGGTCAACGGGCGGCTCGCGGTGATCGGGCTCCAGGGCGGAGTCAAGGGCGAGCTGAATCTGTCGACGCTGCTGGGCAAGCGCGCGGCGGTGACGGCCACCTCGCTGCGGGGCCGCCCGCTGGGGGAGAAGGCGTCGATCGTGGCGGCCGTACGGGAGCATGTGTGGCCGCTGATCGAGGACGGCCGGGTACGGCCGGTGGTGGACCGGCGGATGGCGCTGCGGGACGCTGCGGGGGCCCACCGGGTGGTGGAGTCCGGCGCGCACATCGGAAAGGTGCTCCTGCTGACGGACTGACCGGGCACCCGGGCGGACCGGCACCCCGACCGACCTGCTGACTTGTTGACCGGTGCCCAGGACCTGCTGACCGGCGTCCATGCTGACCGACGCCCGGCCAACCCGGCCGACCTGCCGCGCCGCCGACTCGCCCGCCGCGGCCGGCCCGCTGTCCCGCCGGCCGTCGCCCGGCCGACGGGACAGCCCGTGCGGGGGCCTGGCGGGGCTTGTGCCCCGCCGGCCTCCGGACATCCGGCATCGGGCCCCGGTCAGCGATCCCGGAGGCCGGCCCCGGCCGTCGGACGGCGGTTACAGATACGGGCCCGAGCGGATCGCGCCGTGCTGCGGACCGTCCTCGTCCTCATGGTGGCTCCCCGGAGGAAGCGCACGGCGCATCTGCTCCAGCTGAGCACGGGCCGCCATCTGCTGGGCGAACAGCGCCGTCTGGATGCCGTGGAAGAGGCCCTCAAGCCAGCCCACCAGCTGGGCCTGCGCGATCCTCAGCTCCGCCTCGGAAGGCACCGCGTCATCGGTGAAGGGCAGCGAGAGCCGCTCCAGCTCCTCGACGAGCTCCGGGGCGAGACCGTCCTCCAGCTCCTTGACCGAGCCCGCGTGAATCTCCTTGAGCCGGACCCGGCTGGCCTCGTCCAGAGGAGCCGCCCGGACTTCTTCCAGCAGCTGCTTGATCATGCTGCCGATCCGCATGACCTTCGCGGGCTGCTCGACCATCTCGGTCACCGGGACCTCGCGCGGCTCATTGCTGCCGCCGCCGCTGTCACCGACGCCGAGTGCCATTCCGTCCTGACCCACGACAAGGACGTGGGGGCTCTCCTGCGACCGTTCATTCCTCGGCATCTCCATGCCGCCATTCTCTCGCACAAGCGCGTCACTCACGGGTGTGCCCCCGTACCAGGGTGATCACCCTTGTACGGGGGCACGAATCCCCAGGGCACGCATCCCGGGGCATGAATCCCCGGGAATCGCGGACGGCGGCGGACCGCCGTCGCCTATCGCCCGATCATGAGGCCGCGCGGCGGGCCAGCGCGCCGCGCGAACGGGTCACCAGCGCCGCCAGCAGCGCGGCCCCCAGCGGGACCGCCACCAGCAGCAGCGCCAGCGTCGTCCAGGGCACGACGATCGGCACGAACGGCTTGTCGTCGATGCTGCCGTGGCCCTGAGCGAGGGCGTCCTCGAACCACTGCATCTCGCTGCGCCGCTCGGAGAGGCGCAGCCCGACGGACGGCAGCATCCCGGCCGCCGAACCGAGCACCACGCCCATCGTCGCCACCACCCCGCACTGGAACCCGCTGAGCGTCCTGCGCACCCGGGGCGGGGCGCCGACCGCGGCCAGCGTCTTCAGATCGGCCTCGGCATCGGCCTGGGAGAGGCCCGTGGCGATACCGGCGGCGCCGATGGTGATGAGACCGGCGAAGACCGCCAGCGCCAGCATCATGACGTTGTTACTGCTCTGGTAGCCCTCCTCGATATGCAGGTCGGCCTGGACTCCGGTCTTGCTGAGTTCGCTGTCCAGCCGCTGGCGCTCCTCGCTGCTGGGCATCCGGTCCGTGGAGTAGTACGCGCCGTAGGGCAGCGTGTTCACCTCCGCGGCCTCGGCGGCGTCCGGCGGCATGATGACCGGCACGCCGTACGACTGGCCGCCGCCCTCCATCCGGTGCATGGCGAAGCTCTTGACCTCGCCGGGCGCCGTCCCGCCCTTCGACTGGGCCTTGTCGGCCGCCTTGAGGTCGGTGACCATCCGGATGCGGAGCTTGTCCTCGCCGTGGGCGTAGCGCTTGTCGAAGACCAGGGCCTTCCCGTCCGCCAGTGCCTTCTCGGCCCCGGCGTCCTCGATGCCGAGCACCTTCAGCACCTTGGCGTCGCCGACCACGACGTCCAGGGGGGCATAGCCGCCGCCGAGCGTGTTCTTGCACCGCCAGTCCTCGGTGAGCTTGCGCCGCTCGGCCTTGCTGAACCTGTCCGCGGGATCCGCCTCGGGGTTCTTCGGATCGGAGACCCACAGCGGACACTCATTGGCCCGTGGCGTGATCAGTTCATACCGTCCGCACTCCGGGTTGTCGCTCCCATAGCCGTCGTATGTGGTGCAGCCGGGATCTCCGACCAGGAGCCGGTCCACATCGGCCCGTACGCCGACGGGGAACGCCTTCTCCACAGCGGAGCGCAGCCCCGGCACCTCCCGCGCGCCGCCCGCCTCGTCGACCCCGAGAGCGACCGCGCCATGGGGAAGCCGCGCCTCGTAGTAGGACCTGATCTCGGCGTCGTCGCTCGCGGCGAAGGTCGCGACCGCGACCGTGCCGGCGACGGCCGCCAGCACCGCGGCCACCGCCGGAGCCGTACGGCCCCGGTTGCGTACCGCGTCACGCAGCGCCAGCCTCGGGGCCAGCGGCAGAAAACGCCCGAGCCGGCCGAACAGGCCGACCAGCGCCGGGGTCAGCGCGACCACACCCAGCTCGGCGAGGGCGCTTCCGCCCGCCACGATCAGGAACTGGTCGGACATCAGCGAGCCGTAGAGCGCGATGGCCACACCCAGCGCGACCGCGATCAGACCGAGCACCGGAAGCACCCGATTGCTCTTCCGTACGCCCAGACGGCCCGTCAGTGAGGCGAGCACGGGCTGACGGGAGGTGCTGATGGCGGGCACCAGCGCGGCCAGCAGACCGGTGACCACGGCGAGCAGCGCGATGGCCCCGAGCTCCAGCGGCCGGACGTCGAAGTGGCCGAAGCGCTCTCCGACCAGGTCTTCGAGCACCGGCCGCAGCGCATAGGTCAGCAGCAGCCCGAGCAGGGTGCCGACCACGGCGGCGGCGATGCCGATCACCAGACCGCCGGCGAGGACGATGGCGCGGATATGCCGGCGGTCACCGCCATTGGCTCCGACCAGACCCAGTTGACGGCGGGAGCGGCGGGCGCCGACCGCGAAGGCGGGCCCGGCGAGCAGACAGATCTCCAGCAGGGCCAGCAGGACCACGGTGCCTATCACGGCCAGCGTCGCGTTGTCGGCCGCCGGCGAAAGGCCGTAGTTCTGCGCGTCCTCCTTCTGGAAGAGCGGGACCTCGGAGTCGGCCGGCGGATTCATGATCACCGCACGGGAGTCGACCGTCACCCCCTTGGCGTTGGCCTCCTTCACCATGTTCCACGTGAAACCACCCTCGACCTCGACCAGATAGCTCGTATCGGGGTGGGTGGGGCGCAGCCCGGCCTTGTCGAGCGCCTTGTCGAGCGGGGCGAGCAGAGCGCCGGGAAGGGCGTTGACCTGGTCCGTCTTGAGCGAGCCGGGAAGCTCGTAGGAGCCGACGATCGTGTACTCACGGTCGAGATTGCGCGCGGTGAGCTTGGAGCCCACTTTCAGCCCGCTGTTCTCCAGGAAGTAGTCGGTCGCCGCGACCTCGTGGTCCTTCTGCGGGAAGCGCCCCCCGGTCAGCGGCATCATGCCCTTGACCATGGAGTCCGCCGCCTTCAACTCCCTGATCTCGGTGTTCAGCAGACCGTGCTCGGTACGCAGCTTGGCCCGCTCGAGGGAATCGCTCAGGGTCCTGGCGTCCTGCGGCACGGCCTTGGCGACATCGGTGCTGCCGTCCGGGTAGGGCTTGTTCTCGTAGTCGCCCTCCGGGGAGCTGTACTCGTTGCCCGGGCTCTGGAGCAGGGGGACCCCGCCCATGAGGGGATCGGTCAGCCGGGCGTCGGCCTGGCCGATGTCCCGGGCGAGCTGCTGTTCGGGGGAGAGCTGTGAGCTGCGGAAGGTCAGATCCGCCGCGCTCACTCCGACGATGGGCAGCGCGATCATCGCCAGGACGAGGGAGCTGCGCCCCTTGGCGCGCAAGGCGTCGCGGCGGGCTATCCGGATGGCCGCCCGCCAGGAGTGGTACCAGGTCCTCACAGTTCGGCCGCCCGACCGGTGAGCAGCGAGTCGGCCTGGCTGCGTACGGTCTGGTCGACGACGGAGCCGTCGCGCAGAAAGACCACCCGGTCCGCCCAGGCGGCGAAGCGCGGCTCGTGGGTGACCAGGATTCCGGCCGCCCCGGCGTCACAGCGGGAACGGAGCAGCGCGAGGACGGACTCGCCGGTCTCGGAGTCCAGGGCGCCGGTCGGCTCGTCGGCGAGGACCAGCCGCCGGTCTCCCACCAGGGCACGGGCGATGGCCACCCGCTGCTGCTGACCGCCGGACATCTCATCGGGGAAGCGGTCGGCGAGGTGCGCCAGCTCCATCTCCTCCAGCGCGGCGAGGGCCTCGACCCTGGCCTTGCGGGCGGAGACGCCGTCCAGTTCGCGGGGGAGGGAGACGTTCTCGGCGGCGGTGAGCGCCGGGATGAGGTTGTAGTCCTGGAAGACATAGCCGATGGCACGGCGGCGCATGGCGGCGAGCGTCTTGCGGTCGGCGGAGGTGATGTCGGTGTTCTCGACGATCACCCGGCCCGAGGTGGGCAGATCGAGGCCGCCCGCGATGGTGAGGAGCGTGGACTTGCCGGAGCCGGACGGGCCCATGACGGCGACGAGTTCGCCGGGGAAGACATCCAGGTCGATACCGCGCAGGGCGTGCACCTCGGTCGCGCCGGTGCCGTGGACGCGGGTCAGCTGCTGGAGCTGGAGAACGGGCTGTTCTGCTCTTTGGGGCTGCTGTGACTGTTGGGGCGTGGAAAACGACATGGAGGGGTCCCCCCTTGGACTGATGAACTGAACGGAAGGTTTCCGGCGTGCGGAGCCGGTGGGTGAAGCGGACAGCAGACAGCGGACAGCAGACGGCGGACAGCGGATGTACGAGGTCGCCGCGTCCCCTGGCTGGTCCGGCCCGGGACGGATGCGGACGACGGCCCGGAAGGGTCGACCGGGTCTACCGGCACGGACGGGGTGAGCGGGTTGAACGCGTTGAGCGGGTTGAGCGGGTTGAACGCGTTGAGCGGCCGGCGGGCCTCGAACCAAGCGGGCCCGGTTCCGCCGGACTCCGCCGCGGTCTGCGGGAGTGGGAAAGCCCCCGGCCCGAGGAGCCCCCGGCCCGCCAGGGGCAGAGGCCCCTGGCGGCAAGGCCCCGGGAAGGGCCCCCGGCGCAGAGGCCCCGGCGGAAGGGCGCTACGTCCGGCCGGTGCCGGGTCTGGTTCTCTGCGCCCCTGTCCCGGTCATGGAGAGATCCGGTCGCGCCGACCGCCCCCGGGGCTGTTCGGCGGACTCCCCCGGTGGTGCGGCCTTGGCGGCGGCGGCCCCCGCTCCCCGCCCGGTCCCGGCGGAGAGTCTGACCAGCCTCACCTCGCAGTGATCGAGCCAGCGCGCCTCGGCCTCGGTCTGGAAGATCAGCTGTTCCAGCACCAGCAGCCAGGCCACATCGTCCCGCTCCTCGGACCCCCCGCCCTCGATGGCGGCCAGCGCCTGAGCCTTGAGCCGGGTGTAGTCCTGCATCGCCCGCACCGTGTGATGGCGCTGGGCCTGGATGACGGCACGGATGTCGACCCCGGGGGCTCCGACCGCCATGGCGAGCTTGATGGCCAGCTCGTCACGGGGCGGATTGCTGCGGTCCACCGGGGTCTCGAACCAGCTTCTCAGCTCGCTCCGGCCCGTCTCGGTGATGACGTAGAGCGCTCGCCCCGCGTCGTCCGCGCCGTCCTGGGCGACCATGCCGTCGCGCTCCAGGCGGTTGAGCGTCGTATAGACCTGGCCGACGTTGAGCGGCCAGGTGGCGCCGGTGCGGGACTCGAACTCCGTACGGAGCTGGGAGCCGTATCGGGGGCCTTGCTCAAGGAGGGCGAGCAACCCGTGACGGATGGACATACCCAGTATGTATACCCGGTATGCCCAGGGGGGCCAACCGCCGCGAGGCGGATCTCGCGGGGTCCGTCGCAAGAGGGAGACCGGGCGTCGGAAGGAGGACCGCGGAGGGCGGAGCGGGTCAGCGCCGTCTCATCCGTACGCCCAGAAAGCCGATCCCCAGACCCATCAGAGCCATTCCGATACCGAGCGAGAGCGGTGAGATCTGGTGGGCGACGGGCGCCGGAGCCGCCTGTGACGACCGCTGACGTGCGGCGGCGGGGACCGGCGGGCTCGGCGGGGGCGCTTCCGGTTCGAGCGCCTCGCCCCAGTCGTCCGTCCCGGCCGCAGCCTCCGGCCCCTCGGGGTCCCAGGGGTCGTACGGCCATGCGTCGGAAGGCTCCGCCGGGGCGGCGGCGGTGGCGGACGCGGACGCGGAACCGGGACGGGATCGTGACATGGAGGCCGTCGCGGACGGGGTGCGCCCTCCGCCGGCCGCGTCCGCCGCGGAGGGGGAGCCGCTCGGCGTCGCGGAGGCGAGCGGAGTCTCCCCCGCGCCGACGCTCGCCGGGGGCCGCCCGGGGCGGGGCCGCCCCACCCCGGCCGGATGCCCGGCGTAGGGGGCGGAAGCAGTCGGTCCGGCGGCTGTGGGGCCGCCGGACTCCTCCGCGTACGCGTACGGGGCGGTCAGCAGCGTGACCGAGGCGACCGAGGCGACCGAGATCGCGCACCGGGTGCAGAGTCCTGGAGTCACCGGGGGACCCCCTCCCGTACCGAACGTGTCGAACGTGTCGAACGTACTGAGCATGTCGGCACACCGGCGTACCGGCGTGCCGAACACGCGGACACGGAGACCGCGGTACGTGGAACGCGCCGCACCCCTGTGCCGATGGAGTCAGCGTCACATGACGTGATGAATCCGGCATCTCAGAGAGAAGCGGGCAATCCATCGCAGGCAGACGGGCAGGCAGGCGCGCACGCCCGGCAGGGCCGCGGCGCCCCCGGGATCAGCCGGACCTGCCGGTGGAGACCTCCAGCGAGAACTCCTGGTCCCCCGGCGTCACGGCCGCGCCCTCGACGGGGAACTGCCGTACCACCGCGTCCTTCGGCCACTGAGGGTTGTCGACCTCGGTCACCTCCCAGGTCCAGCCCGCCGCCCGCAGACACTCCTTGACGGACAGCACATCCCGGTAGCGCAGGCTCGGGGCCCGCACCTTCGACGGATCCGTACTGTCCTCGAAGGGGTCCGTGCACTTCGACGTGGAGATCGTCCGGCTCCGGTCCGGCGGCAGAGCCGCACCGTCCGCGCCGATCGCCGTGCCGCCGCCCGGCTCCGCGGAGCTGCTCGCCGTGCCGCCCGTGCGCGGGCTCTCGCCGCCGTCGCCGCCTCCGATCGCCTGCGTCACCGCGGCGACGACCCCGATCGCCAGCGGCACCGCCAGGACCCCCGCCACGACGAGCATGATCTTGCGGCCCCGGCTCTGGCCCCGGCCCCCGCCGCGCTGATCCGGCGGCGGAGAGACGGCGTACGAGGGCGGTGTCACCGGCCCGGACACCCCGGACACCCCGGACACCCCGGACACCCCGTACGCGTACGCGGGCGCGGGCTGCGGCGCGAAGGTCCCGGTGCCCTGCGGATAGCCGTACGGGAGGCCACCGTGCCCCTGACCGGCAGGGACTGGACCCGGAGCGTCATAGGGCCCCGGCTGATAGGGCCCCGGCGCCGCCGGGGGCGGGGACGGCGACGGAGGCGACTGCGGACCGGCCGGATGCGACTGGGGAGGGATCGGATGCGAGTGCGACTGCGCGGGCGTCGGCGGGAAGACCGCCGACGCCACCCCCGAACCGCTAGCCGCCGGGCCCCCGCCGATGATCACCGGAGCGGCGGCGGCCTGCCCCGCGCCCGCCGCCCGCGCGCACTCGTCCCGCATCGCCGCGGCGCTCGGGAATCGCTCGTCGGGGTTCTTCCGCAGGGCCCGCGCGATCAGCGCGTCCACCGCCGGGGTGACCGAGCGGTTGATCGTGGAGGGCGTGGCCGGTTCCTCCTGCACATGCGCGTACACGATCGCCAGCGGCTCGTCCGCTTCGAACGGGAGCCGCCCGGTGAGCAGCTGGAAGAGCATCACGCCGACCGAGTACAGATCGGAGCGCGCGTCCACCGCGCGTCCGAGCGCCTGCTCGGGTGAGAGGTACTGCGGGGTGCCCACCACCATGCCGGTCCGGGTCATCGAGGCGCCGCCCGACCGCATGGCCCGCGCGATGCCGAAGTCCATGACCTTGACGACGCCGCGCCCGGTCAGCATCACATTGCCGGGCTTGATGTCCCGGTGCACCAGACCGACCTCATGGCTGGTCTCCAGCGCGGCCAGCACATCGGCCGTCACCTTCAGCGCCTTCTCGGCGGGCATCGCGCCGTACCGCCGTATGTCCTCGTGGAGCACCGAGCCGAGCGGCTGCCCCTCCACGTACTCCATGACGATGTACGGCATCGGGGCGGAGCCGCTGGGAGCGGCCCCGTGGCCGCCGGAGGAGACGGTGTCCTCGCCGGTGTCGAAGACCGAGACGATGTTGGGATGCGACAGTTTGGCAACGGCCTGGGCCTCGCGCCGGAACCGCTCCCGGAAGGACTGCTCGCGCCCCAGCTCCGTATGGAGTGTCTTGATCGCGACCTGTCGGTCCAGCGCGGTGTCGTACGCCAGGTGGACGGAGGCCATACCGCCTTCGCCGAGCAGACCGCGCAGCTGATACCGGCCACCGGCCAGAGACCCGCCCGTATAGCGGTCCTGCGCGCCGTCCTGGCTCATGGCTGCTCTCTGTCTCCCTGTCTTCCTCGGCACGAAGACCGGACCGGCTTGTACGGGCGGTCCGGTACGTTCCGGACGCCGGCGGTCCGCGGCGGTCGCGGCCACCGCTCAGTGATCTCTGTGACGGGGCAAGTCTGCCTGAGGGGTACGACACGTCAAGCCGGGTAGCCGTTCCGTGACCGTAAGCACGCTTACGCCCGTCGTAAGCGTCACAGCTGTGCCACGAAACGTGCGTGGCCGTGCTCACAGCGCTTCGACGGCCGGTCCATCTCAGCCAGGGCTGTCCTACGAAGGCTGTAGCGTGATGCCTCACGGCTCCTGAATACTCAGATACGACGGCGAGGACTGATGGCACCCGAACCCGAAGCCGGCAGCGGCGTGCCGGATGCGGCGGACTCCTGGGGCGCCGGCGGACTGGTCGGCGACGGCCGGTACCGCCTGACCCACCGCCTCGGACGCGGCGGCATGGCCGAGGTCTTCGCGGCGGAGGACGTCCGGCTGGGCCGTACCGTCGCGGTGAAGCTGCTCCGCGGCGACCTCGCAGAGGACCCCGTCTCCAAGGCCCGCTTCACCCGTGAGGCGCAGTCGGTCGCCGGGCTCAACCACCACGCGATCGTGGCGGTGTACGACTCCGGCGAGGACGAGGTGAACGGCCAGGCCGTCCCCTATATCGTCATGGAGCTGGTCGAGGGCCGCACCATCCGCGATCTGCTGATCAACGCGGACGCCCCGCCGCCCGAGCAGGCGCTGATCATCGTCTCCGGAGTGCTCGAAGCGCTGGCCTACTCCCATCAGCACGGCATCGTGCACCGGGACATCAAGCCGGCGAACGTCATCATCACCGACTCCGGCGCCGTCAAGGTGATGGACTTCGGCATCGCCCGTGCCCTGCACGGCGCGTCCACGACGATGACGCAGACCGGCATGGTCATGGGCACGCCTCAGTACCTCTCCCCCGAGCAGGCGCTGGGCAAGGCCGTCGACCACCGTTCCGATCTGTATGCGACCGGCTGCCTGCTCTACGAACTGCTGGCGCTGCGGCCCCCGTTCACCGGTGAGACCCCGCTCTCGGTGGTCTATCAGCATGTCCAGGACATGCCGCTGCCGCCGTCGCAGGCGTCGGACGTGGTGCCGCCGGAGCTGGACGGGCTGGTGATGCGCTCCCTCGCGAAGGACCCGGACGACCGGTTCCAGAGCTCCGAGGAGATGCGCGGCCTGGTGCAGTACGCCCTCCAGATGCTTCAGCAGCAGGGCAGCCACAACGGCAGCTGGAACACCGGCTATGTCCAGGCCCACGAGGCGCCCACCACGGCGCTGGGCATGGGCATGGCGGGGGCCACCGCCGTCCACCCCGTGCACGGGGACACCGCGCAGGGCCCGATACTGCCCCCGATGAACCCGAACGACGGGGGCTACGACGGCTCCCACCCGGGCGGTGGGCGGCGGCGCGGCCGGAGCAAGGTGTGGCTGGTCGCGGCGCTCGCGCTGGTGGCCGTGGTGGCGGGAGTCGCCTTCGCCCTCCGCGCCGGGGAGGACAAGCCCTCGACGCCCAAGGAAGAGACCACGCAATCGGAGACTCCGAAGAAGAAGAAGTCCTCGGAGCCCCCGAAGGAGTCGGAATCGCCCTCGGACGAGCCGACCCAGGACCTGCCCGACCAGGGGCAGCAGCCGACGTTCCAGCAGTCGCCGGACCATCCGGTCCAGGAGAGTCCGTCGGAGGCGCCGACGAGCGACACCTCGCCGAGCGAGTTGCCGAGCGAGCCGACCGAGCCTTCGGACGACACGTCCACTCCGGCCAGTGAGCCCCCCGAGGGCGGCGACGCGGGCGATCCCGGCGGCGAGCCGGGCGATCCCGGCGGTGGTGAGGCGGGCGAACCGGGTGCCGGCGACCCCGAGGGCAGTGAGAACGAGGGCTTGACCGGCTGAGCAGGGCAGGGGCCGGGAGCCTGACCTCGGGCCCTCGGGTCGGGCCCCGGAGCCTGACTCCGGGCCCTCGGGCCGGGCCCGGGAGCATGGCCCCAGCCCCCAGGTCAGGCCGTGAACGCCTCCCGTACCGCGTCGTACTCCCGCGTCCACCACACCGCCAGGGCCGACACCGCTGCGAACTGCGGGTCGGCCCTGCGGTCGTGGAGCTGATAGCGCCAGCGCAGTATCCAGAAGTCGTTGAGGCGCTCCCACCACACCCGGTGCACCGCCGCCGCCAGTTCCGCCGGATCCGCGCCCACCGCGCGGCGGTAGGCCCGTGCGTACGCCCGTACCTTGGTGAGCTCCAGCTCCCCGGCGGGCTGGACGAAGAAGATGGCGGCAGCCCGCACCGCCTCCTCGGCGCGCGGCTGCACCCCTAACCGGTCCCAGTCGACGATCGCGGCGGGCTCCGCGCCCCGGTAGAGCAGATTCAGCGGATGGAAGTCGCCGTGCACCCAGCCGCCCGCCGACGCCGGGGGCGGTCGCCGGTCGGCATGCCGTTCCAGCAGCGCCCGGCGCTCCTGCAGCCGGTGCTCGGCGAGGGTGTCGAAGGGATCGTGGGGGCTCGCCGACCGGGCCAGCGCGAGCAGCTCGTCGATCAGGGTGAAGGTTTCCCCGGGGTCGGCGCTCTCGTGCTTCCGCTCGTCCGCGCGGCGTTCGGTCCGGTGCATCACCCGTTCCAGACAGGTATGGACATGGCCGAGCAGGGAGCCGAGGCGGCGGGACTGGCGCGCGGAGAGATGCGCTCCGTCGCGGTGGCGGCCGTCGACCCAGGGGTGCAGGGCGTAGCAGTGGCCCCCGATCACCGCGACCGTGTCGCCGTGGGCGTCCGCGACGGGCGGGGCGACGGGCACCCCGAGCGCCTGAAGACGCAGGGTGGCGCGGTGCTGGCGGACGATGGTCTCGTGGTCGCCGTCGAGATGGTGCTTGAGGAAGTACGCGCCATGGGTGGTGGCGAGGCGGTAGCCGCGGTTGAGGAGCCCCTCGGTGACCCGCTCACAGGAGAGCGGTTCGCCTGGATCCTCGTAACGGCGCAGCAGAGCACCGACCGGCGGCGCGATGACAGATGAGCGCGACACTTACCAAATGATAGATCACTCAGAGTGCTGGTTCAGCTGCTCTTCGAGATAGTCCAAGGTGTGGACGGTGGCGAACTGAGGTTCGAGACGCATATAGACCGGTTCGAACCGCTCGCCGTCCGCGCGCAGCGGCTCGTCGCCGAAGAGCAGCAGTTCGTCGTCGGTCGGCTGGACTATCTTCGCCATGCCCGTGCACTGCACGGACCACATCGTCCGCCCGCCGGAGTCGAAGCTGTCCGCCCCATAGGCCACGACGCTGCCGTTGCAGGCCCGGTGGTAGCCGAAGCCCCGGTGGATGCGGAGCACCACCCCGCAGCCGCGCACGATATGCCGGGCCGGGGCCACGAAGGGCATGGCCCGCATGCTGGTCGCCAGCCGGCCGTACGAGACGCGGCCGAGCAGCTCCATGGCGTACGGCCCCTCGGCGTCGGCGGCGGGGGAGACCGGACCCGCGGCGGCACGCGGGGAGAAGCCTGAGGCGATGCCGCTGACGGCACCCATGGCGCGGAGTTCCTCGGTGGGCATGGGGACCACTCTCGATGAACGCCGCCGGTGAGGGAAGGGGCCGCCGCCCCTCGTCAACGGGGACGTAAGTCCCGCCCCAATGCCACCGACCGCCGGAGCCCTGACCGGCCACCCGCGGCCGGTCAGTGGTGCTGGCGCTCCGCCTGTACGGCCGGTCAGTGGTGCTGGCGCTCCGCCTGCATCCGGGCCACGAACGCCGCGGCCTGCGACCGCCGCTCCATCCCCAGCTTCGAGAGCAGGCTGGAGACATAGTTCTTGATGGTCTTCTCCGCGAGATGCAGCCGCTCCCCGATGGCCCGGTTGGTCAGCCCCTCGCCGATCAGATCCAGAATCCTGCGCTCCTGGTCGGTCAGGCCCGCCAGCCGGTCGTCGCCCTTCGGGGTGTTCCCGTGCCGCAGCCGCTCCAGTACGCGCGCGGTCGCCACCGGGTCCAGCAGGGACTTGCCCGCCGCCACATCCCGTACCGCCGAGAGCAGTTCATTGCCCCGGATCGCCTTCAGCACATACCCGGAGGCTCCGGCCATGATGGCGTCGAAGAGCGCCTCGTCGTCGGCGAAGGAGGTGAGCATCAGGCAATTGATGCTCTCGTCGCGGGAACGGATCTCCCGGCAGACCTCGACCCCGCTGCCGTCCGGCAGCCGTACGTCCAGCACCGCGACGTCCGGCCGGGTGGCCGGAATTCTGACCATGGCGTCCTCGGCCGTGCCCGCCTCGCCGACCACCTCGATATCGTCCTCGACGGAGAGCAGCTCATGGACTCCCCGCCGGACGACTTCATGGTCATCCAGCAGGAATACGGTGATTTTTCCTTCTTCGCGCACGAATGCAGTCTCACACACTGGCTCTTCCCGTGCCCGGGGTGGCCGGGATAACGTGCCGGTGTCCTCGGCGGCCCGCAAGGTCGTGACCAGCGCTGTGACCAGGGTTGTTCCCCTATTTCTCGATTTACTTGGAAATCCAAGCAAAATCGCAGGTCAAATGGGGTTTCGCAGGAATGTGCCGCACTGGGTAACGTGCTTTTTGACAGGGTCTCGTCGGGGACGCCTGTCACGCCCGATTCCCGGACGGCGCACACACCCCGTGCGCGGACCCGGGAACGGGCGAGCCTCTCCCTGTTTTCGGACAGGGGCGACCCCAGGCTCCCGGCGAACCCGGGGGACCGGACAGACGGAGGAGCACGCACGTGACCGTGGAGAGCACTGCCGCGCGCAAACCGCGACGCAGCAGCAAGCGGGTGAGCGCCGCGAAGAAGCCGCAGAGTGCCGAGCCCCAGCTCGTACAGCTGCTGTCGCCCGAGGGCGAGCGCGTAGAGCACCCCGACTACGACATCCAGCTCAGCGCAGAAGAATTGCGCGGGCTGTACCGGGACATGGTCCTGACCCGGCGTTTCGACGCCGAGGCCACCGCTCTCCAGCGCCAGGGGGAGCTGGGACTGTGGGCCTCGCTGCTCGGCCAGGAGGCCGCCCAGATCGGCTCCGGCCGGGCGCTGCGCGACGACGACTATGTCTTCCCGACCTACCGTGAGCACGGCGTCGCCTGGTGCCGCGGGGTCGACCCCACCAATCTTCTGGGCATGTTCCGGGGGGTGAACCACGGCGGCTGGGACCCCAGCGTCAACAATTTCCACCTCTACACCATCGTCATCGGCTCCCAGACCCTGCACGCCACCGGATACGCCATGGGCGTGGCCAAGGACGGCGCGGACTCGGCGGTCATCGCCTACTTCGGCGACGGGGCCTCCAGCCAGGGCGATGTGGCGGAGGCGTTCACCTTCTCCGCCGTCTACAACGCGCCGGTGGTGTTCTTCTGCCAGAACAACCAGTGGGCGATCTCCGAGCCGACCGAGCGCCAGACCCGGGTGCCGCTCTACCAGCGCGCCCAGGGCTATGGCTTCCCCGGGGTGCGGGTGGACGGCAATGACGTGCTGGCCTGTCTGGCGGTGACCCGGTGGGCGCTGGAGCGCGCCCGGCGCGGGGAGGGGCCCACGCTGGTGGAGGCGTTCACCTACCGGATGGGCGCGCACACCACGTCGGACGACCCGACGAAGTACCGGCACGACGACGAGCGGGCGGCCTGGGAGGCCAAGGACCCGATCCTTCGGCTCCGTACGCATCTGGAGCGCGAGGGCCACGCCGACGACGCGTTCTTCGCCGCGCTGGAGGAGGAGAGCGACACGCTCGCCAAGCGGGTGCGGGAGGCCGTACGGGCCATGCCCGATCCGGATCCGCTGGCGATCTTCGACAATGTCTACGCGGACGGGCACGCGCTCGTGGACGAGGAGCGCGCGCAGTTCGCCGCGTACCAGGCGTCCTTCGACGGGGAAGGCAACTGATCATGGCCGCACAACAGCTTCCCCTGGCGAAAGCGCTCAACGAGTCCCTGCGCCAGGCCCTGGAGACGGACCCCAAGGTCCTGATCATGGGCGAGGACGTCGGAAAGCTCGGCGGGGTCTTCCGGATCACCGACGGTCTCCAGAAGGACTTCGGCGAGGACCGGGTGATCGACACCCCGCTGGCGGAGTCCGGGATCATCGGCACCGCGATCGGGCTGGCCCTGCGCGGCTACCGGCCGGTCGCGGAGATCCAGTTCGACGGGTTCGTCTTCCCGGCGTACGACCAGATCGTCACCCAGCTCGCCAAGATGCACGCCCGGTCGCTCGGGAAGGTCAAGCTGCCGGTCGTCGTCCGTATCCCGTACGGCGGCGGAATCGGCGCGGTCGAGCACCACAGCGAGTCGCCCGAGGCGCTCTTCGCGCATGTCGCGGGGTTGAAGGTGGTCTCCCCGTCCAACGCGTCGGACGCCTACTGGATGCTTCAGCAGGCCATCCAGAGCGATGACCCGGTGATCTTCTTCGAGCCCAAGCGGCGTTACTGGGACAAGGGCGAGGTGGACACCGAGGCCATTCCCGGGCCGCTGCACTCCGCCCGGGTGGTGCGCACCGGCTCCGATCTCACCCTCGCCGCGTACGGGCCGATGGTGAAGGTCTGTACGCAGGCGGCGGCCACGGCGGCCGAGGAGGGCAGGTTCATCGAGGTCCTGGATCTCCGCTCGCTCTCGCCGATCGACTTCGACGCCGTCCAGGCGTCGGTGGAGAAGACGGGCCGGCTGGTGCTGGTCCATGAGGCCCCGGTGTTCTACGGCTCCGGCGCGGAGATCGCCGCCCGGATCACCGAGCGGTGTTTCTACCATCTGGAGGCCCCGGTGCTGAGGGTCGGCGGCTTCCATGCGCCGTATCCGCCGGCCCGGCTGGAGGAGGAGTATCTTCCGGGCCTGGACCGGGTGCTGGACGCCGTCGACCGCTCGCTCGGGTACTGAGGAGAAGCGCTGTGATCCGCGAGTTCAAGATGCCCGATGTGGGCGAGGGGCTGACCGAGGCCGAGATCCTCAAGTGGTACGTACAGCCCGGTGACACGGTCACCGACGGGCAGGTGGTGTGCGAGGTCGAGACGGCGAAGGCGGCCGTCGAACTGCCGATTCCGTATGACGGGGTGGTGGCGGAGCTCCGCTTCCCGGAGGGGACGACGGTCGACGTAGGCGTGTCGATCATCGCCGTCGACACAGGCACGGGTGCGGGTTCGGGGGCCGGGAAGGCCGCTGAGGAGCCCGCCGCCGAGGCCGCCGAGGGCGCGTCCGACGCGGCCCCGAAGGGTCGTCAGCCGGTGCTGGTCGGCTATGGGGTCTCCGAGGCGTCCACCAAGCGCCGCCCCCGCAAGACCGCGCAAACCGCGCAGACGGCACCGGCCCAGGCCCCGGCTGCCCCGGTCCGCCCGCCGCTGCCCCCCGCCCAGCTCCCCGGACAGGCCGCCGCCCAGGCGAGCGCCGCGCTCCAGTCGGAGCTGAACGGCCATGGGACTGGGACCGTCACCGCCGCCCGGCCGCTGGCCAAGCCCCCCGTACGCAAGCTGGCGAAGGACCTCGGCGTCGATCTGGCCTCGGTCACGGCGACCGGCCGCGACGGCGTCATCACCCGCGAGGACGTCCACGCCGCGGTCGCGCCCGCGCCGGTCGCGCCGGCCGTCGCCGCACCGGTGGCGCCCGAGCCCCTCGCGGCCGGGACGACGGCGCGCGAGACCCGTATCCCGGTCAAGGGGGTGCGGAAGGCGACGGCCGCGGCCATGGTCGGCAGCGCCTTCACCGCCCCCCATGTCACGGAGTTCGTCACCGTCGACGTGACCCGGACCATGAAGCTCGTCGAGGAGCTCAAGTCCGACCGGGACCTGGCCGGGCTGCGGGTCAATCCGCTGCTGCTGATCGCCCGGGCGTTCCTGGTCGCGATCCGGCGCAATCCCGGCGCCAACGCCTCCTGGGACGAGGAGCTGCAGGAGATCGTCCAGAAGCACTACGTCAATCTGGGCATCGCCGCCGCCACCCCGCGCGGTCTGATCGTGCCGAACGTCAAGGACGCCCACGCGATGACCCTGCCCGAGCTGGCCGGGGCGCTGGGCGAGCTGGTGGCCACGGCCCGGGAGGGGAAGACGACCCCGGCGGCGATGCAGGGCGGCACGGCGACCATCACCAATGTGGGCGTCTTCGGCGTCGACACCGGAACCCCGATCCTCAACCCGGGGGAGTCGGTGATCCTCGCCGTCGGCTCCATCAAGCCCCGGCCCTGGGTCCACAAGGGCAAGGTGAAGCCGCGTCAGGTCACCACCCTCGGACTGTCCTTCGACCACCGGCTCGTCGACGGAGAGCTGGGCTCCCGGCTGCTCGCGGACACCGCCGCCGTACTGGAGAACCCCAGGAAGCTCATCACCTGGACCTGATGAGCCGCCCGCACGCAGCCGCCCGCACGCCGACGGCCGCCCGCACGCAGCCGCCCGCACACGAAACGGCCGGGGCCCGTGACACTCTCCCTGTCACGGGCCCCGGCCGTCGGGTCGCACGACGTCTCAGCTCGTACGACGTCTCAGTTCGTACGACGCCTCAGTTCGGCGAGGTCTCCGGCCGCAGCGTGCGCAGCTTCAGGGACTTGGCGTCATTGGAGCCGAAGCCGTAGTCCATCAGCTTGGCGGCGTCATTGAAGCGGTCCTTGCCGTTGAGGATCACGCCGACATAGGTCTTGGAGCCCCGGGTGGCCGCGAAGACCAGACAGGGTCCGGCCTTGGAGCCCGTACCGGTCTTGACGCCGACCGTGCCCCGGTAGGAGCCCAGCAGCGTGTTGCTGTTCTCCCAGCTGTAGGTGCGGGTGCCGCCGTTGGCGGCGGGGGCCTTGCCGGTGTAGAACTTCTTCTTCACCACCGCCCGGAATATCTTGTTCTTGAAGGCGTGCTGGGTGAGCTTGGTCAGATCGCTCGGGGTGGTGTAGGTCTTGCCGCCCGGCGAAATGCCGTCGAAGGAGTCGAACTTGGTGTCCTTCAGCCCCAGCGAGGCGACCTTCTTGTTCATCATCCCGATGAACGACTTGGTCCGCTCGGACCTGGTCGAGCCCTTGCCGAGGGCGTCGGCCAGGGCATACGCGGCATCGCAGCCGGAGCGCAGCATCAGCCCGTGGAGCAGCTGGCGGACGGTGACCCTGTCACCGGTCTTCAGATCCGCGGTGCTGCCCTTCTCGCGGACGATGTAGTCGCGGTACTCCTGCTTGATCGTCACCTTGCGGTCGAGATCGACGCCCTTGAGGGTGAGCACCGTGAGCGCGGTGGCGATCTTGGTGGTGCTGGCCATCTCACGGCGGGTGCCGTTGCCCTTGGAGTAGAGCACCTTGCCCGTGTCGAGATCCATCAGATAGCCGCCCGCGCCGCTGATGGACGGCTTGGGCTTGGCCGCGGCCTGGACAGGCGCGGAGAGCGGCGAGACGGTGAGCAGCAGTCCGCTCGCGAGGACAACAGTGGCGACTCTGCGACCGCGCGTGTTGTTGAGTATCAAGGAAATGCTCCGTAGTTGGCGGGTGCGCCGTCAGTGTCCGGGGGGTACGGCTGAGCATAGGCCCCCCGGGGATGAGGACGAGCGATCGAACCCGAAAGATGCGCTGCCGACCCCAGAAGATGAGTCAGGGTGACGCGGATCTGACCGGAAATCCTCAACCGGTCCGCCCGTACCGCGTGATGGACCGGGGGCCCTATGGATGTACCCAACTTGTATCTATGCTGTGTGCATGCCTGTTGCCGCTCCCGCAGCCGAACGTGTCTACGCCCATGTCAAGCAGGCCGTACTGGATCGCCGCTATGAGGGCGGCACCCTGCTGACCGAGGGCGAACTCGCCGACGCGGTCGGGGTCTCCCGTACCCCCGTACGCGAAGCGCTGCTCAAACTGGAGGTCGAGGGGCTGATCAAGCTCTACCCCAAGAAGGGCGCGATGGTGCTCGCCGTCTCCGCCCAGGAGATCGCCGACGTCGTGGAGACCCGGCTGCTGGTGGAGGAGCACGCCGCCCGTAAGGCCGTGCCCGCCTCCCCCCGGCTGCTCGCCCGGCTCGAAGAGCTGCTCGAACAGCAGAAGAGACAGGGCGACGCCGGGGATCTGGCGGCCGTCGCGGTCACCGACCGGCTCTTCCACGCAGAGATCGTCCGCAATGGCGGGAATGAGATCCTCACCCGGCTCTACGGACAGCTCCGGGACCGGCAGCTGCGGATGGGCGTCGCCGTCATGCACGCGCACCCGGACCGGATCGCCAAGAACGTGGTGGAGCACGGCGAGATCCTCGACGCCCTGCGGGACGGGGACGCGGACCGGGCGGCGGCCCTGGTCCACCGGCACATCGGCTGGTTCAGCACCCTGGCGCGGGGCGGGGTCCGGTGAGCGGCCCCGGCCCGGAGATACCCGGCGCCCCCGCTGCCGCCGCCGGCGCCGGGGGGAGTCCTCCCGGCGGCAGGCGAGCGGTCGCGATGTGGGGCATCGGCGTCGCCGTCTACTTCGTCGCCATCATCTTCCGCACCTCGCTCGGGGTCGCGGGTCTCGACGCCGCCGACCGCTTCGCGGTCAACGCCTCCGCGCTCTCCGCCTTCTCCATACTCCAGCTGCTGGTCTACGCGGGGATGCAGATACCCGTGGGCCTGATGGTCGACCGCTTCGGCACCAAGCGGGTGCTGTCCGTCGGGGCGGTGCTGTTCACCGCCGGACAGCTGGCCTTCGCCCTCTCCCCCTCCTACGGAATGGCCCTCGCGGCCCGCGCCCTGCTCGGCTGCGGGGACGCGATGACCTTCATCAGCGTGCTGCGGCTGGGCAGCCACTGGTTCCCGGCGCGGCGCGGTCCGCTCATCGCCCAGGTGGCCGCCCTCTTCGGGATGGCGGGCAATCTGGTCTCCACCCTCCTCATCGCCCGGCTGCTGGACGGCTATGGCTGGACCGCCACCTTCGCGGGCAGCGCGGCGGCCGGAGCGGTGGTGCTGGCGCTGGTGCTGCTCTTCCTCAGAAACCACCCCGAGCGCCCCGAGGGGAGCGCGCCCCCGCCCGCGCGCCGCCCGGGCGGGGCCTCCGTACGCGAACAGATCGCGCTCTCCTGGCGGGAGCCGGGCACCCGGCTGGGGATGTGGGCGCACTTCACCAGCCAGTTCCCCTCGATGGTGTTTCTGCTGCTGTGGGGGATGCCGTTTCTCGTCGAGGCGCAGGGGCTGTCCCGGGAGTCGGCGGGTTCGCTGCTCACCCTGGTGGTGCTGGTGAGCATGGTGGTGGGGCTGGTGTACGGGCAGGTCATCGCCCGCCATCACGCCGCCCGGGTTCCGCTGGTGCTCGGCACGGTCTCGGCGACGGCGGTGGTGTGGGCGGCGGTCCTGGTCCACCCCGGGGACCGGGCGCCGCTCTGGCTGCTGATCACGCTCTGCGCGGTGCTGGGCGCGGGCGGACCCTCGTCGATGATCGGCTTCGACTTCGCGCGTCCGGCGAATCCGCCGGAGCGGCAGGGCACGGCGTCGGGGATCGTCAACATGGGCGGCTTCACCGCCTCGATGACGACGCTGCTGGTGATCGGCGTGCTGCTGGACGCGACGGGCGGGAACTACCGGATCGCGTTCTCGTGCGTGTTCGTGCTGGAGGCGCTGGGGTGCGCGCAGATTCTGCGGCTACGGGGGCGGGCGGTGCGGCTGGAACGGGAGAGGCTGGTGGCGAGCCGGGTGGAGGCGGTGCACGTCCCGGCGTGAGACGGAGCGCGCTCCCGGGGTCCGTGTTCCCGGTGTGAGGCAGCCCGTGTTCCCGGCGTGAGGCCCCCGCCGGGACGCCTCCCCGGGCTCCCCGGGGCTTCCTCGGCTTTTCCGCGCTCCTCCGCGCTCAGGTCAGGGAGCGCGATCGCCTCAGGGAGCGCCCGCCTCAGGGCGTGACCGCGAACGAGCCCAGAATCGCCGCGCCCAGCTCCTGGTCCCCGTCCACCTTGATCCGGTCCGCCACGGCCGCCGGGCGCACCCGCCCGCAGGCCAGCCGGTAGTACGTCTCCCAGTCCAGGGAGAGGGAGACGATGGGCCCCAGCGAGGGTGAGCCGTCGACCGAACCGCGCCCGTCCGCGCTCACCCGTACCGTACGGAGGAACTCCAGCGGCCCGTGCACATCGATCACGACGGCCGAACCGGGCGGGGCGCCCGCGTCCTTGGCGACGATCTTCGGCAGCGCTTCGATCAGGGTGTCCCGGACGATATGGGCCCCGGGGGAGTCGAGATTGCCGGGCTTGTCGAGCGCGGTCCGCAGATCCTGTTCATGCACCCAGATGTCGAACGCGCGGACCCGCATGGCGACTTCCAGGGTCTGCTCGGCGCCCAGCGGCGCGCGGACCAGGGTGTCCGGGGAGCGGTTCTCGTTACGCAGCTGACGAGCGCGCCGGATCATCGTGTACTCCAGCTCGGAGGTCATCTCCGGAGCGGTGTGATGACGCCGCACATCGACCTGCATCTCCATGTACCGGGCGAAGTCGCTCTTCACATGGTAGAGATCGCGCGGCAGGGTGTGGATGGGCCGGGGGTCGCCGAGCATCTCGGTCTCCAGGCCGATCACATGGGAGACGACGTCCCGCACGGACCAGGCGGGGCACGGCGTCGGCCGGTTCCACTCCCCCTCGACGAGAGGCTGGACCAACTCGGCTATCGCCTCGATGGAGTGGGTCCAGGCGTCGGCGTAGTTCTGGAGACTGGGATGGACGGTCACGGGACCCCTCGGCGGTTCTGCGGGACGCGGGCTGGGCGGGCTGCTGATCGGCGGCGAGTTGAGGAGCGGCGGGCGGTACGGGAGGCTCGGCAGTTAAGTTACGCTGCCGGGCGGCGACCCGGCAGTCCTTTCATGTGACGATCGTAGGCCCGTCCGGAGCCTGTCCCACAAGGACGCCGGCGGTATATGCGCCCCGGTGGGAGCGGCTTCCGCCCCCGGAACAGGGCAGAAGCGGAACGGAACGGGGCAAACCGGCCGGAGTCGGCAGTGGTACGCCGGTGCGGCCGTACGCCCCCCCTCGCACACCGCCCCCAGGAGACACACCGCGCCCCGGCGCGTTCCTTCGTACGGCCGTGATCGTCCGTTCATGGCGGGGTGGCACCCTGGAGCCATGAACGCCGTCTCACCTGCTCCCCGCCGCCCCCGTGTCCGCGCCCCCGAGCTGCGCGGACGGGCCTGGCTCAACACCGGTGGCGAGGACCTCACGCTGGCCGGTCTCCGAGGCCGTATCGTCATTCTCGACTTCTGGACGTTCTGTTGCGTGAACTGTCTGCATGTCCTGGACGAGCTGCGCGAGCTGGAGGAGAAGCACCGCGACACCGTGGTGATCATCGGTGTGCACTCGCCGAAGTTCGTCCATGAGGCCGACCCTCAGGCCGTCGTCGACGCGGTCGAGCGCTACCGGGTGCACCACCCCGTGCTCGACGACCCCGAGCTCGCGACCTGGAAGCAGTACGCCGTACGGGCCTGGCCCACCCTGGTGGTCATCGACCCCGAGGGGTATGTCGTCGCCCAGCACGCCGGCGAGGGCCATGCCCACGCCATCGCCCGGCTGGTCGGGGAGCTGGAGCGCGAGCACGCGGAGAAGGGGACGCTGCGGCGCGGGGACGGGCCTTATGTGCCGCCCGAGCCCGCCGCCACCGGTCTGCGTTTCCCCGGGAAGGCCATCGTCCTCCCCTCCGGGAACTTCCTCGTCTCCGACACCACCCGGCATCAGCTGGTCGAGCTGGCGCCGGACGGCGAGAGCGTGATCCGCCGGATCGGCGGCGACGGAGAGTTCAGCGAACCCCAGGGGCTCGCGGCGCTGCCCGACGGGACGGTGGCCGTCGCCGACACCGTCCACCACGCGGTACGGCGGTACGACCCGGAGACCGGGCGGGTCACGCCCCTCGCGGGCACCGGCCGCCAGTGGTGGCAGGGATCGCCCACATCGGGGCCCGCCCTGGCGACCGATCTCTCCTCGCCCTGGGATGTGGCCTGGTGGGAGGGGAAGCTGTGGATCGCCATGGCCGGGGTCCATCAGCTGTGGACCTACGACCCCGAGACGGAGACCGTCCGGGCGGCGGCGGGCACCACCAACGAAGGGCTGGTCGACGGCCCGGCCGCCGAGGCGTGGTTCGCCCAGCCGTCCGGGCTCGCCGCCGCCGGGGACCGGCTGTGGATCGCCGACTCGGAGACCTCCTCGCTGCGCTGGATCGGCACGGACGGGGTGGTGCGCACCGCCGTGGGCACCGGGCTCTTCGACTTCGGGCACCGGGACGGGGCGGCGGGCCAGGCGCTCTTCCAGCATCCGCTCGGGGTCACCGCGCTGCCGGACGGATCGGTGGCGGTCAGCGACACCTACAACCACGCCCTGCGCCGCTACGACCCGGCGAGCGGCGAGGTGACGACGCTCGCCACCGATCTGCGGGAGCCCTCGGACGCGGTGCTCGCGGGCGAGGACATCGTGGTGGTGGAGTCGGCACGGCACCGGCTGACCCGGCTGCGGCTGCCGGAGGAGGCGGTACGGGTGGCGGCCGTGGCGCACCGCACCCAGCGGGCCGCGACCGAGATCGCCGCCGGGCGGCTCCGCCTCGATGTGGTCTTCCAGGCCCCGGCCGGGCAGAAGCTGGACACCCGGTACGGCCCGTCCACCCGGCTCCTGGTGTCGGCGACCCCGCCGGAGCTGCTGCTCGACGGGGCGGGCGCGGGCAGCGACCTCTCGCGCGGGCTGGAGATCGACGCGGCGGTGGGGGAGGGGGTGCTGCATGTCTCGGCGATGGCGGCGTCCTGCGACGACGACCCGGCGAACCCGTATCCGGCCTGCCATGTGCACCAGCAGGACTGGGGAGTTCCGGTGCGGGTGACGGACGACGGGGAGGGCAGGCTGGCGCTGGTGCTGGCGGGCATGGACGAGGGGGCCTGACGCCTGGGTGTATTGCCTCGGGAGGCCGTGCGCCGGGTCCATGCCCCGGCGCGCGGCCCCCCGCCGGCTACCCCAGCAGGCCCTGCTCGGCGGGCTGCTTCCCGGCCGCCCCGTCCCGGCAGCCCGTCGCCCACCGCCCCGGGTCGTACGCCGCCTTCACCCCCGCGTCCCCGGACGCGGCCAGCCGCTCGCACCCCCCGGCCAGGAGCTCCGCGGCCTCCTCCCCCGTCGGGTCGTACTGCCGTACCCGGTTTCCGTGGAGGAAGCCCGCCTCGTACGCCACGTCCTCGGCCCATGGCGGCCGGTCGCCGTAGCGGTCGGCCAGCAGCCAGCCGCCCGATAAGAGGACCGCGAGCCCCGCGGCGAGGACGAGCGCACGGCTGCGGCGGGAGGGGCCGCGATGGGCGGCGAGGTGCTGCTGACCGAGAAGGACCATGGGCCCGACCCTGCCGTGCGGGGCCTTTCCCGGATGTTTCGCACTGCCGGGCGCAGCGCCCCCGCTCTCAGCCGTGCAGAAACGCCGTGAGCGCGTTCGCCAGCAGATACGGGTCGTCCGCCCCGCACAGCTCGCGGGCGCTGTGCATCGACAGACAGGCCACTCCGATGTCCACGGTCCGGATGCCGTGCCGGGCCGCCGTGATGGGGCCGATGGTGGTCCCGCACGGCATCGCGTTGTTCGAGACGAACGACTGCCACGGCACTCCGGCCCGCTCGCAGGCCGCGGCGAACACCGCCTGGCCGCTGCCGTCGGTGGCGTACCGCTGGTTCACATTGACCTTGAGGATCGGACCGCCGTTGGGCCGCGGGTGGTGCGTCGGGTCATGGCGCTCCGCGTAGTTGGGGTGCACCGCGTGACCGACGTCGGACGAGAGGCAGACGGTCGCCGCGAAGGCCCGCGCCCGGTCCTCGTAAGCACCGCCGCGCGCGAACACCGAACGCTCCAGCACCGATCCGAGCAGCGGGCCGTCCGCCCCGGTGTCGGCCTGGGAGCCGTTCTCCTCGTGGTCGAAGGCGGCCAGTACGGGGATGTACGGCAGATCCGGCGTGGCACTGGCGGCGGTGAGCGCGGCCGTGGCGGCGTGCACGGAGAGCAGATTGTCGAGCCGGGGCCCGGCGAGCAGCTCCCGGTCGCGGCCGAGGTAGGCGGGCGGCTCGATGGAGTGGGTCATCAGATCCCAGCCGGCGACCTCGCCGTGCCCGATCCCGGTCTCCTCCTCCAGGAAGTGGATGAGGTCGCCCTCGTGGACCTCGCCGAGGCCCCAGATCGGCTGCATATGGCGCTGCTTGTCGAGCTTGAGCCCCTCGGATGTGACCGTGCGGTCGAGATGGATCGCCAGCTGGGGGACGCGCAGCAGCGGCCGGTCGATGTTCACCAGCCGGTGCGAGCCGTCGCGGAGCGTGAGCCGTCCGGCGAGGCCGAGATCGCGGTCGAGCCAGCTGTTGAGGAGCGGGCCGCCGTAGATCTCGACGGCGATCTGCCGCCAGCCGTGCGCTCCGGCGTCCGGCCGCGGCTTGACCCGCAGATTGGGCGAGTCGGTGTGCGCGCCGAGGATCCGGAAGGGGGTGTGCGGATGGGCGCCCTCGGGCACATGCCAGGCGATGAGCGCGCCGCCCCGGATCACATACTTGCCGCTGGCCGAGGCGTCCCAGACGTCCGTCTCCCACACCTGCCGGAATCCGGCCTTCTCCAGCCGCTCGGCGGCGACCGCCACCGCATGGTACGGCGACGGCGCCGCGGCCAGGAAGGTCATCAGATCGTCGGTGTGCCTGCGGTCGAACCGGTACGGGGCGCTGGTGCTCATGGAGCCACCTTAACGAGGGGGGTGCGCTGGGGGCGCATGGTTCCTGCTCGCGCCCCTCTGGTGAGCCGGGGGCCCCTGTGGATGCTCACTCCCGGTGAATTCTCCGGTCCCGGCCGGCCGGGACCGGCCGATACGGCGCAGCCGTCACCCGAACGGGTCGGACGACGGTCTCGCTCTGCCGGGCGCGGCTCAGCCGATCCGGGCCGTGGGGCTCTTCCCGTTCTGGATCTGCCGGGCCCGCTCGGCGAACATCCCGGCGAGCTCGGTGAGTTGGCCGTCGCTGCGCCGTTCGGCGTCGAGCCCGCCCGTCTCGACCGTCAGCACGACGGCCCCCACCCGGACCTGCACGGCGGCCCCGGGGGTGCGTACGGGACCGGTCCCCCGGACCGCGTCATGCTGCTCGCCGACCGCGCCGGGGGGGCGGCCGGGGTGGACCGGCCCCGGATCCGGAGGCCGAGGCGCTTCAGCGTCCGTACCGGTGTTCGTCGACCATCACCGTGGTGCCCCCAGGGATCGCGCCGCTGATCGGCCGCTGATCATACGGACGGCCCGTCCCCCCTCGGCGGTTGCGCGGGGAACGGGCCGTACCGGTGGCGCGGGAGGTCAGAACGCGGCTTCGTCCAGGTCCATGAGCGACGCGTCCACGGATTCCGCGAGCGCCCGCTCGACCGAGAGGCCCGGCAGCACCGTGGCCGCGAAGAACTTCGCGGCGGCGATCTTGCCCTGGTAGAACGGCACATCCCTGGTGGACGCCGTCGGGAGCTTCTCGGCGGCCACCGCCGCGCCGCGCAGCAGCAGATAGGCGACGACCACATCGCCGGAGGCCATCAGCAGCCGGGTGGTGTTGAGCCCGACCTTGTAGATGTTCTTGACGTCGTCGCCGGTGGCGATCAGGTCGTTCGTCATGGTGCCGACGATCGCCTCCAGGTCCACCGCCGCCTTGGCGAGCGCGTCCCGGGCCGGGGCCAGCTCCTCGCCGCCGGTGCCGACCGCGAGGAACTTCTTGATCTCCTCGGAGAGGGTGTTGAGCGACCGGCCCTGGTCGCGGACGATCTTCCGGAAGAAGTAGTCCTGGCCCTGGATGGCGGTGGTGCCCTCATAGAGGGTGTCGATCTTGGCGTCCCGGATGTACTGCTCGGCCGGGTACTCCTGGAGATAGCCGGAGCCGCCGTAGATCTGGAGCGACTGGGCGAGCAGTTCGTAGGACTTCTCCGAGCCGTATCCCTTCACGATCGGCAGCAGCAGATCGTTGAGCCCGGTCAGTCCGGCGGTGTCCTCGCCCGCGGCCTCGGCGGCGGCGATGTCGTCCTGGACGGAGGCGGTGTAGAGGACCAGGGCGCGCATGCCCTCCGCGTACGCCTTCTGCGTCATCAGCGAGCGGCGGACGTCGGGGTGGTGGGTGATGGTGACCTTGGGCGCGGTCTTGTCCGCGAAGTTCACCAGGTCCTGGCCCTGGACGCGCTCCTTGGCGTACTCCAGCGCGTTGAGATAGCCGGTGGAGAGGGTGGCGATGGCCTTGGTGCCCACCATCATCCGGGCGAACTCGATGATCATGAACATCTGGCGGATGCCGTCGTGCTTGTCGCCGATCAGCCAGCCCTTGGCGGGGTGCCGGTCGCCGAAGGTCATCTCGCAGGTGTTGGAGGCCTTGAGGCCCATCTTGTGCTCGACGTTCGTCGCGTAGACGCCGTTGCGCTCGCCGAGCTCGCCGGTCTCCCAGTCGAAGAGGAACTTCGGTACGAGGAAGAGGGAGAGGCCCTTGGTGCCGGGTCCGGCGCCCTCGGGACGGGCGAGGACGTAGTGGAAGATGTTCTCCGACATGTCGTGCTCGCCCGAGGTGATGAAGCGCTTCACCCCCTCGATGTGCCAGGAGCCGTCCTCCTGCCGCACGGCCCTGGAGCGGCCCGCGCCCACGTCCGAGCCGGCGTCCGGCTCGGTGAGGACCATCGTGGAGCCCCACTGCTTCTCGACGGCGATCCGCGCGATCTTCTTCTGCTCCTCATTGCCCTCGGCGAAGAGGATTCCGGCGAACGCGGGACCCGAGGAGTACATCCAGATCGCCGGGTTCGCGCCGAGGAGCATCTCGGCGTACGACCAGACCAGCGAGCGGGGCGCGGTGGTGCCGCCGATCTCCTCGGGCAGACCGAGCCGCCAGTACTCCGAGTCCATGAAGGCCCGGTAGCTCTTCTTGAAGGACTCGGGTATCGGCGCGGTGTTGGTCTCGGGGTCGAATACCGGGGGGTTGCGGTCGGCGTCCACGAAGGACTCCGCCAGCTCGTTCTCCGCGAGCCGGGTGATCTCTTCGAGGATGCTGCGGGCGGTGTCGGCGTCCATCTCCGCGAACGGGCCGGTGCCGTACAGCTTGTCGCGCCCGAGGACCTCGAAGAGGTTGAACTCGATGTCGCGGAGATTCGACTTGTAGTGCCCCATGGCGACGGCTCCGTAGGTTCGGGAGTCTGTTGGCTTACCCATTTACCAGCTGGTAGCCATGATGATGCTACCCATCGGTAATAAGTTGCAACCCCCAATCGCCCAACGGCGACTGGTTACCCTTGCGGCATGTACGGCTATGACCAGAGTCAGGGCGCTCACCAGCAGTACGCACCCCAGCAGCCCTACGGGGGGCAGTCGCAGGGGCAGCCGCTGTATCCGGAGCCGTCGCCTCCGTCTCTCGCCGACGCGGTGCGTGCCTTCACCACCGGATCGCTCTCCGCGGAGGACTTCCAGCAGATCTTCGCCACCTCCAAGGTCTACTGCCCGCGCGGCGACAACCCCGGCTTCCTGGCGCTGCACAACACCCAGCATCCGGTGATCCCCATGTTCACCTCGCTCAAGGAGCTGCGGCGGTACGCGGGCAAGGAGTCCAAGTACTTCGTGATCACCGGCGCGGAGGTGATCGATCTGCTGCCGACCGGGTACGGCTTCGTCCTCGACATGGAGGGCGAGCACCGGATGGTGTTCGACGCCAAGGCCGTGGAGCAGATGGTCGACTTCGCGATGCGCCGGATGTACGGCTGACGCCTCGATCTCAGTGGAGAGGCCCGGGAGGAATACCTCCCGGGCCTCCTTCGTTCTGGGTAGCGGAAAGTTCAGGATTCAACTAAACTGGTCGCACCAAGGAGGTACTCCCCATGCCCGCTGTGACTGTCGAGAATCCGCTCACCCTGCCGCGCGTCTCCGCTTCCGCCGAGGCCCAGCCCCGTCCCGTGCTCGCGGTGACCACCGCGCCCAGTGGGTTCGAGGGCGAGGGCTTCCCGGTGCGGCGCGCGTTCGCCGGGATCAACTACAAGTACCTCGACCCGTTCATCATGATGGACCAGATGGGCGAGGTGGAGTACGCGCCGGGAGAGCCGAAGGGCACCCCCTGGCACCCCCACCGGGGCTTCGAGACCGTCACGTATCTGCTCGACGGGACCTTCGTCCACCAGGACAGCAACGGCGGCGGCGGCACCATCCGGAACGGCGACACCCAGTGGATGACCGCCGGATCGGGCCTGCTCCACATCGAGGCCCCGCCGGAGGAGCTCGTGATGTCCGGCGGGCTCTTCCACGGGCTCCAGCTCTGGGTGAACCTGCCCGCGGCCGACAAGATGATGGACCCCCGCTACCAGGACATCCGCGGCGGCCAGGTCCAGCTGCTCACCTCGCCCGACGGCGGTGCACTGCTCCGGGTGATCGCCGGTGAGCTGGACGGCCACGAGGGGCCGGGGATCACCCACACCCCGATCACGATGATCCACGCCACGCTGCGGCCCGGCGCTCAGATCACCCTGCCCTGGCGCGAGGAGTTCAACGGCCTCGCCTACGTCCTGGCCGGAAACGGCTCGGTCGGCGCCGAGCGGCGGCCCGTCCGGATGGGGCAGACGGCGGTCTTCGGCGACGGCGGCTCGCTGATCGTGCGGGCGGACGAGTCCCAGGACTCCCACACCCCCGATCTGGAGATCGTGCTGCTCGGCGGGCGTCCCATCCGGGAGCCCATGGCGCACTACGGCCCGTTCGTCATGAACACCCAGGCCGAGCTCAAGCAGGCGTTCGAGGACTTCCAGGCGGGCCGGCTGGGCACGGTCCCGGCGGTCCACGGCATGTGATCACCCGTACGACGGTGCATGGCATGTGATCACCCGTACGACGGTGCATGGCATGTGATCACCCCTACGACGGTGCATGGCATGTGATCACCCCTACGACGGTCCACGGCATGTGATCACCCGTACGGGCGACCCGGCGCAGTGACGGCCCGGGTTCGCCACGGCGGGTGATCACCTGCCCGTCCGGACATGTGATCACCCGCCCGGACGCGATGGGCGGGCCGCCGACACGGGTCTGTGATCGGGTGAAGGGGTGCACACCCTGCTACCCGAGCCCGTACGGCGGCTCGCCGCCTGGTGCGCCGTCATCCTGCTGGCAGCCGGGGTCGGCGCGGTGGCGCTCTGGCTGATCGGGACCCTCCGGATCGCCGTCACTCCCGTGCTGCTGGCCCTGCTGGGGACCGCTCTCCTCGGGCCGATGTACCGGCGGCTCGTCAGAATGGGGATGCACCGGTCCCTGGCCGCCGCGCTGACCTGCGCCGCCGTGCTCTGTGTGGTCGGCGGCGCCACCTACATCATCGTCAAGGCCCTGATCGACAACGGCCCCCAGATCCTCGCCGCGCTGCGAGACGCCGCCAGCGGGATCACCCAGCACTTCGGGGCCGCCGGGACCTCGCTCACCGATCTGGCCGCCAACGCCAAGGATCTGCTGGCCAAATTCGGCGGAACAGCGGCCTCCGGGGTGCTCAGCGGGCTGAGCGTGGTGGGCGAGGCCATCGCCACCGCCGTGCTGGCGCTGCTGCTGATCTTCTTCTTCCTCCGCGACTCGGACCGGGCGGTCCATCTGGCGCACTCGGTCGCCCCCGGACGGGGCGGCGAGATGGTCGAGGAGATGGGCCGCCGCGCCTTCGAGGCCGTCGAGGGATTCATGCGGGGCACCACCTTCATCGCCCTCATCGACGCCCTCTGCATCACCGTGGGCCTGCTGATCCTCCGCGTCCCCGGCGCGGTCGGCCTCGGCGCGCTGGTGTTCGTCGGCGCGTACATCCCCTATCTCGGGGCCTTCCTCTCCGGCGCGGTCGCGGTCCTGGTGGCGCTCGCGGACCGGGGCTGGGTGATCGCCCTCTGGGCCCTCGGGGTGGTGGTCGCCGTCCAGCTCCTGGAGGGCCATGTCCTCCAGCCGATGATCCAGAGCCGTACGGTCCAGATGCATCCCGCCGTGGTGATGCTCGCGATCACGGCGGGGGCGGGGGTCGCGGGGATTCTGGGCATGCTGCTGGCGGTGCCGGTGGTGGCGGCGGCCTCGGCGTGCTCGGGGTGCTGCGGGAGCACTACACCGATACGGGGAAGGCGGCACCGTGACCCGTACGCAGGTGCCGTGACCCGTACGTACCGGTGGCGTGACCCGTACGTACCGGTGGCGCGGCGTGCGGACCCGTACCGGCGCGGGGTACGCGAAGACCCCGGCCCGTACCGGCGCGGCGTACGCGAAGACCGTGCCCCGGCCCGTACCGGCGCCCCGAACCGTACCGGCACCGCGCTCAGAGGCCCGGGGCCGCCTCCGACACGGGCTTGCCCGACTCATGGAGCTCGAACCAGATCGACTTCCCCTCGCCCCTCGGATCCACCCCCCACGCGTCCGCCAGCATCTCCATCAGCATCAGCCCCCGCCCCGACGACGCCATCTCCCCGGGACGCCGCTTGTGCGGCAGCTCATCGCTGCTGTCCGAGACCTCCACCCGCAGCCGCCGGGCCCCCTCCCCACTGCCGCAGATCACCTCCGCCGTCAGCAGCGCGTTCCCATCGGTGTGGACCAGCACATTGGTCACCATCTCCGACACCATCAGCACCGCCGAGTCCACCTGCTCGGGGTCCGCCCAGTCGTGCAGCAGCTGCCGCACCTGCTGCCGCGCCGCCGCGATCCGCTCCGGCTCCGCCTGGGCCACCGCCATCGCCGTACGCCTCGGGGTCTCCCGCCCGGGCACGCCCTCCCGGGAGAGCAGCACCAGCGCCACATCGTCCTCGCGCCGGTCCGCCAGCGGCCCCGTCGTGTAGTGCGACACCGGGCCGTGCACCGCCTGCACCAGCGAATCCGCCAGCTCCTCCAGCGAGTGCTCCGCCTGGTTCTCCAGAACCTCCCGCAGCCGCGCCCACCCGGTGTCCAGATCGTGCCCGCCGGTCTCCAGCAGCCCGTCCGTGCAGACCATCATCGTCTCGCCCGGCTCCAGCCTCAGCCGGGTCGTCGGATAGTCCGAGTCCGGGTCGATGCCCAGCGGCAGCCCGCCCTCGGTGGGCCACATCAGCACCGTCCCGTCGGCCATGCGCACCGCCGGCTCCGGATGCCCCGCCCGGGCCATCTCGATCCGCCCGCTCTCCGGGTCGACCTCCAGATACAGACAGGTCGCGAACCGGGGGCTGGAGTAGTCCGCCTTCTCGTAGGTGTCGGTGATGCCGTGCAGAAAGCGCGACGCCCGCGACAGCACCGCGTCCGGGCGATGCCCTTCGGACGCATACGCCCGCAGCGCGATCCGCAGCTGCCCCATCAGCCCCGCGGCCCGCACATCGTGCCCCTGCACATCACCGATGACCAGCGCGATCCGCCCGGACGGCAGCGGAATCATGTCGTACCAGTCGCCCCCGACCTGGAGTCCGCCGCCCGTGGGCACATACCGCGCCGCCACCTCCATGCCCGGGATCGCGGGCCCCAGCACCGGCATCATCGACCGCTGGAGCCCCAGCGACAGCTCACGCTCCGACTCGGCCACCCCGGCCCGGGTGAGCGCCTGCGCCAGCATCCGGGCCACCGTCGTCAGCACCGAACGCTCATCCGGGGTGAAGGCCACCGGATGCCGGAAGGCCGCCATCCACGCGCCCATCGTCCGCCCCGCGACGATCAGCGGCAGATACGCCCACGACTGCCGCCCCAGCCGCTGCGCCAGCGGCCAGCTGGTGGGATAGCGCCGGCAGTACTCCTCCGGGCTCGGCAGATACACCGCCCGTCCGCCGCGCACCACCTCCGCCGCCGGGTGTTCCGTGTCCAGCCGCATATCGCTGAAGGGGTCGTCGCCCGCGCTCTGGTGCCCGTGGTGCCCGACGATCCGCAGCCGGTCGCCCGCCGCTCCGAAGACCGCGAGCCCGTCCGGCGAGAACCCGGGCATGGAGAGCGAGGCCGCCACCCGCAGCACCTCGGCCGTGGAGCGCGCCTCCGCCAGCGCACGCCCCGCGTCCAGCAGAAACGCCTCGCGCGAGCGCCGCCAGTCGCCGGTGATCGGGGTGCGCGCCGCCGTGCCCTCCGTCGGCTCGGCGACCTCCTGGAGCATCCCGTCCAGCAGATACGCCCCATTGAACAGCACCGGCTTGGAGCGGCTGCGCACCGTGCGCACCACGCGTCCGGAGTCGTCCACGACCCGCAGCCGGCCCTCGGCGAGCGTCCCCTCGGCGATGGCGAGCGAGACCACGCCGTTGATCTCGTTCCAGTCGACCGGGTGGAAACGGGCCCGGACGACCGACTCCGGGAAGGTGCGGGTCCCGGGCGGCAGCTCAAGCATCCGGGCGGCCTCGCTGTCGAGGGTGACCGTCCCGGCTCCGTTGTCCCACCGCCATAGGCCGGTTGCGATCGCGGCCAGGACATCCTCGGTGCGCATTGCCTCACTTTATTCCGATCTGGAGGCCCGTGGCCGCCAAGCCCCACTACCGGGGGACAACGGGTGGCGTGTCTATGCCAATGGGGTTCAGGAGCCCCGGGCGGTAACCTTGACGGGCCCGGCCCATCCCAAAATCACCAAGACTGGATGAACGACGATGCATCGGTACAGGTCACACACGTGCGGCGAGCTCCGCGCCTCTGACGTCTCCACCGACGTCCGGCTCAGCGGCTGGCTGCACAATCGCCGAGACCTGGGCGGCATCCTCTTCATCGATCTGCGCGACCACTACGGCATCACCCAGCTGGTGGCCCGCCCCGGCACCGCCGCCAACGAGGCGCTCAGCCACCTCACCAAGGAGACCGTCGTCCGGGTGGACGGCACGGTCGTCAGCCGTGGCGCGGACAACGTCAACCCCGAGCTGCCCACCGGCGAGATCGAGATCGAGGTCTCCGACGTGGAGATCCTGGGCGCCGCCCAGCAGATCCCCTTCACCATCAACGCGGACGACGGCGTCAACGAGGAGCGGCGCCTGGAGTACCGCTTCCTCGATCTGCGCCGTGAGCGCATGCACCGCAACATCATGCTGCGCACCGCCGTCATCTCCGCCATCCGGCACAAGATGACCGCCCTCGGCTTCAACGAGATGGCGACCCCGATCCTCACCGCCACCTCCCCCGAGGGCGCCCGTGACTTCGTGGTCCCCTCCCGGCTGAACCCGGGCAAGTTCTACGCGCTGCCGCAGGCCCCGCAGCAGTTCAAGCAGCTGCTGATGATCTCCGGCTTCGACCGCTACTTCCAGATCGCGCCCTGCTTCCGCGACGAGGACGCCCGCGCCGACCGCTCGCCGGGCGAGTTCTACCAGCTCGACGTCGAGATGAGCTTCGTCGAGCAGGAGGACGTCTTCCAGCCGATCGAGAAGCTGATGCCGGAGCTGTTCGCGGAGTTCGGCGGCGGCCGTCATGTCACCTCGCCGTTCCCGCGCATCCCGTTCCGCGAGTCGATGCTGAAGTACGGCAACGACAAGCCGGACCTGCGCGCCCAGCTCGAACTGGTCGACATCACCGACGTCTTCGCGGGCTCGGAGTTCAAGGCGTTCGCCGGCAAGCACGTCCGCGCGCTGCCGGTGCCGGATGTGGCCGGCCAGCCGCGCAAGTTCTTCGACCAGCTCGGCGATTACGCCGTCGAGCAGGGCGCCAAGGGCCTGGCCTGGGTCCGCGTCGCCGAGGACAACTCCCTCACCGGCCCGATCGCCAAGTTCCTCACCGAGGAGAACGTCAAGGTCCTCACCGAGCGTCTCGGCCTCGCCGCCGGGCACGCCGTGTTCTTCGGCGCGGGCGACTTCGACGAGGTCTCGAAGATCATGGGCGCGGTCCGGGTCGAGGCCGCCAAGCGCGCCGGTCACTTCGAGGAGGGCGTCTTCCGGTTCTGCTGGATCGTCGACTTCCCGATGTACGAGCGGGACGAGGAGACCGGGAAGATCGACTTCTCCCACAACCCCTTCTCCATGCCGCAGGGCGGGATGAAGGACCTGGAGGAGAAGGACCCGCTCGACATTCTCGCCTGGCAGTACGACATCGTCTGCAATGGCATCGAGCTCTCCTCCGGCGCGATCCGCAACCACGAGCCCGAGGTCATGCTCAAGGCCTTCGAGATCGCCGGTTACGACCGGGAGACCGTCGAGCACGAGTTCGCGGGCATGCTCCGCGCCTTCCGTCTCGGCGCACCGCCGCACGGCGGCATCGCCCCGGGCGTCGACCGCATCGTGATGCTGCTGGCCGATGAGCCCAACATCCGCGAGACGATCGCCTTCCCGCTCAACGGCAACGCGCAGGACCTGATGATGGGCGCGCCGACCGAGCTGGACGAGTCCCGGCTGCGGGAGCTGAACATCCAGCTGCGCAAGCCGGTGGCGAAGGCCGACGGACAGTAGACGAAAGCCCCTGGGGCTCTTGTCCGGGTAAGGGCCCGGCGCCGCGTGTTGAAACGCGGCGCCGGGCCCTTACGCGTACAGGCAGGGCGCTTACGCATGACCGAGCCGGGCCCTTACGCGTTCAAGCCAGGTTCTTCACCCGTACGAACGGCCGGAAGTCGCCGGTCCCCCAGGGCAACCCGTCCGCCGCCCCATCGCGTTCCACAGAAGTGGAACACCGAACACACGAGGGGGGGCAACGACATGGGCTCCGGTGCCGACCACGGGGATTTCGAGGCGTTCGTCGCCGCCCGGGGCCCACGGCTGCTGAAGGTCGCCTGGCTGCTGACCGGCGACGCGCATCTGGCGGAGGACCTGCTCCAGACGGTGCTGGCGAAGATCTGGCCCAAGTGGCACAAGATCGCCGACAGCCATCCGGAGGCGTATGTCCGCAAGGCGCTGGTGCACACCCATGCCTCCTGGTGGCGCAGACGCTGGCGGGGAGAGGTCCCGCACGGCGAGCTCCCCGACGCGACGGCCTCCGGGGACCGGTACGCGTCCGTCGATCTGGAGCAGTCGCTCGCCGACGCGGTGCGCGCCCTGCCGGTACGCCAGCGGGCCGTGGTGGTGCTCCGCTACTTCGAGGATCTGAGCGTCGAGGAGACCGCGGCCACGCTCGGCTGTGCGGAGGGCACCGTCAAGAGCCAGGCGTCGAAGGCCCTGCACACCCTGCGCGAGCGGTTGCCGCCTCTGACCGAGGGAGGCTGTGACCGTTATGCGCGATCCGCTTGAGGCGGCCGAGGACGAGCTCCGTCTGGTGCTGGAGCGGGCGACCCCGGAACTGGCCGCGCCGGGGGAACGGCTGGGCCAGGTCAGAGCGCGGATCGTCCGGCGGCGCCGCCGCCGTACGGGGGCCGCCGTACTGGTCGCGGCCGTCCTCGCGGGCGTCGGCACGGTGCTGCCGCAGACCCTCCGCGAGAACCGGCCCGAAGCGCCGCCCGCTGCGCCCACGCCCGCGCCCCTGCCCACCCGGGAGAAGGAGCGCGAGGTGCGCTTCGACGGGCTGCACGGGTTCACCATCCCGCTGACGAAGTCCTGGCACACCCTGGAGGTGCCCGCCGTCGACAAGCTCGGGGCGGTCGCGATGGGATACATCGGGACGCAGAAGCTCTCCCCGTTCGAGCGGCCCTGCGGGGCCAAGTTGGTGGACCAGTGCGCCCCGGTGGACAAGCTGGGCTCCGGCGATGTGCTGGTCACGGTGTCGGTGGGCGCTCTGCCGGACGCGGGCGGCTGGGGATCGCCCACGATGAACCCCGTCGACATCCGGAACGAATTCTGCGAGCGGATCGGCGGCAGCGAGATGTTCGTGGCGAACGCGGGGTTCGACGCCGAGCCCAGTGATCTCCTCGCCGTCATGAGCGTCTGCGTGGACAAGGCCACCTCCGCCAAGACCCTCGACGACCTTCAGGAGCTTCTCTACCGCGCCCACCCCGGCGAGAAGAACTCCGCCACCGCGCCCGGCAAGCAGACTGGAGGCACCCGGCGATGAACCGCGAGCATACGGTCCGTACGTCCACGCTCGCCGCCCTCGCGGCCGTGCTGCTGCTCACCGGCTGCGGCGGAAGCCCCGCCGACGACGGCGGGAGCCCCGCCGCAGCCGGTGCGGGGTCCGGCCCCGCGCCACGGGACTCCGCCTCCCCCACGGACCTGGAGCCGCGGGAGCCGCGCGCCGAGCGCGGGGACGATCAGTCCCGGCAACGGCGCGGGATACGGCGGGAGATACCCGGCATCGGCCCCCGGACCCATGACCGGATCGACCCCCGGACCCGGCAGGTCTTCGTGGTCACCGGCAGGAGCACCGGCTCCAACCGGGCCACGGCGGTGCTCTACGAGCGCGACCGCAGGATCGGCTGGCAGCCCGTGAGCGGCCCCTGGCGGGCACGGAACGCCCTCAAGGGCTGGACCGGGGACCACCGGCTGAACGATCTGCGGACCCCGATCGGGGTCTACGGACTGACGGACGCGGGCGGGCGGCTGCCCGATCCGGGGACGGAGCTCCCCTACGACCAGGGCCCGGCGTTCACCCCGTCGGGGGTCAACTTCGAGGGCGAGTCCCTGACGGGGGCCTTCGACCATGTGGTGGCCGTCAACTACAACCGCGAGCCCGGCAGCACCCCCCTGGACTGGACCCGCCCGCTCGGCGTGGGCAAGGGCGGCGGGATCTGGATCCACGTCGACCACGGCGGCGCGACCAAGGGCTGTGTGACCCTGGCCAGGCCGCAGGTCGCGGAGTTGCTGAAGCGCCTGGATCCCGAGGCGCGGCCGGTGGTCGTGATGGGCCCGGAGCGGCATCTGGCCCGCTGACCGTACACGTACGGACGGGACCGGCGATCCGGCCCGCTGACCGTACACGTACGGACGGGACCGGCATCCGGCTGCACGTACGGACGGGACCGGCCCCCGAGCACAGTCACAGTGCTCGGGGGCCGGTCGACGTGGAGGGAGAACGGGTCACGCGTCCTTCTTCGGGTCCTCCAGACGCGGGAACAGCACCGCGCCCTTCGTCACCGTCGAGCCCACCGGCAGCAGCCCCCAGGCGCCCGCGTCCTGCACCCGCTGCTCGGCCAGGGCGCCGAGCGCCGCCTCAGCGCCCAGCGAGTCCCAGAGCGCCTGCGAGGTCTCGGGCATCACCGGGTTCAGCAGCACCGCGACGGCCCGCAGCGACTCCGCGGCCGTGTAGAGGATCGTCGCGAGCCGGGCCTGGCCCTCGGGGGAGTCGTCCTTCGCGACCTTCCACGGCTCCTGCTCGGTGAGGTAGCCGTTGACCTGCTTGACGAAGTCGAAGACCGCCAGGATGCCGCCCTGGAAGTCCAGCTCGTCGCCGATCTTCCGGTCGGCCGTCGCGACCGCTTGCGCCAGACCGTCCCGTACCGCCTGCTCGGCGTCGCCGGACGCGGTCGCCTCCGGCAGCGCGCCGCCGAAGTACTTGCCGACCATCGCGGCGACCCGGGAGGCGAGGTTGCCGTAGTCGTTCGCCAGCTCGCTCGTATAGCGGGCGGTGAAGTCCTCCCACGAGAAGGAGCCGTCCTGCCCGAAGGCGATGGCGCGCAGGAAGTACCAGCGGTAGGCGTCCACGCCGAAGTGCGAGGTCAGATCCTGCGGCTTGATGCCGGTCAGATTCGACTTCGACATCTTCTCGCCGCCGACCATCAGCCAGCCGTTCGCGGCGATCCGCCCCGGCACCGGCAGCCCGTTCGCCATCAGCATGGCGGGCCAGATGATCGCGTGGAAGCGCAGGATGTCCTTGCCGACGAGATGCACATTCGCGGGGAAGGTGTCGTTGAACTTCGCCGGGTTCTCGTTGTAGCCGACGGCCGTGGCGTAATTGAGCAGCGCGTCGATCCACACGTAGATCACATGCTTCTCGTCCCACGGCACCTTCACCCCCCAGTCGAAGGTGGACCGGGAGATCGACAGGTCCTGAAGGCCCTGCTTGACGAAATTCACGACCTCGTTGCGGGCGGACTCGGGCTGGATGAAACCGGGGTCGGCCTCATAGAGCTCCAGCAGCCGGGGGCCGTACTCGCTGAGCTTGAAGAAGTAGTTCTCCTCCTTGAGGAGTTCCACCGGCTTCTTGTGGATGGGGCAGAGCTTCTCCCCGGCGTACTCGCCCTCGCCGTCGATCAGATCGCCGGGGAGCTTGTACTCCTCACAGCCCACGCAGTACGGGCCTTCGTATCCGCCCTTGTAGATCTCGCCCTTGTCGTAGAGATCCTGGACGAACTCCTTCACCCGGTCCGTGTGACGCTTCTCGGTGGTGCGGATGAAATCGTCGTTCGCGATGTTCAGATGCTCCCAGAGAGGCTTCCACGCCTCCTCCACGAGCTTGTCGCACCACTCCTGGGGAGTGACCCCGTTGGCCTCGGCAGTGCGCATGATCTTCTGACCGTGCTCGTCCGTGCCGGTGAGGTACCACACCTTCTCGCCGCGCTGACGGTGCCAGCGGGTGAGCACGTCGCCTGCGACGGTCGTATAGGCGTGGCCCAGGTGAGGAGCGTCGTTGACGTAGTAAATGGGGGTCGAGACGTAGTACGCCGCCGCCCCCTGCTTCTCGGATCCAGTGGCCGCCATGGTCGAAATCCTACTGGCCCCGCGAGGCCCCTCTCACCCGCTATTACCGGGGGCCGGGGAGAGTGGAGACATTCACGAAACACGCCATGCCGTAGAAATCCCCATCCCGGGAGCGGAACGGGCGGGAACCCGGGAGCGGAACGGGTGGGAAGCGGGAACGGGCGGGAAGCGGGAAGGGAGCGGAAGCCATGCGGGTACTGGTCGCCGAGGACGAGGAGATCCTGGCCGAGCTGATAGCCACCGGGCTGAGCCGGGCCGGATTCGCGGTGGACACCGTCTACAGCGGCGACGCCGCCCTCGCCTATCTGGGGCTGTACGACTACGACGTGATCGTGCTCGACCGCGATCTGCCCCGGGTCCACGGCGACGAGGTCGCCCGGCAGCTGGTCGCCGCCGCCTCCCGGACCCGGATTCTGATGCTGACCGCGTCCTCGGCCCTGGCGGACCGGGTGGCCGGGCTCGATCTGGGGGCGGACGACTATCTGGGCAAGCCCTTCGACTTCCCCGAGCTGGTCTCCAGGGTCCGGGCGCTGCGGCGGCGCAGCGCCCGCCCGGTGCCGCCGCTGCTGGAGCGGCACGGGATACGGCTGGACACCGTCCGCAGAACCGCTTGGCGGGAGGGGCGGGAGCTGGTGCTGTCGCCGAAGGAGTTCACCGTGCTCCAGATCCTGCTGGAGGCGGACGGCGGGATGGTCTCGGCCGAGGAGCTGCTGGAGCGGGCGTGGGACGCGCACGCCGATCCGTTCACCGGGGCGGTACGGGTCTGCATGAGCAAGCTGCGGGCGAAACTGGGCGAGCCGGCGCTGATCCGCACCGTTCAGGGCGTGGGGTACGCGCTGTGAGCGTCCCCGGGCGTGGGGTACGCGCTGTGCGCGTCCGGGCGGGCCGCGCCGTCCACGCGGGGCCCGGCAGACTCGGGCCGGGGTCCGCGATCCGGACCCGGATCGCCTTCGTCTACGGGGCAGTCTTCCTGGTCCTCGGCGCGGTGCTGCTCGCGTTCGTCTATCTGCTCGCCAGCGCCGGTACGCAGACGGAGGCGGCGGCAATCGCCCGGCGGGCCGCGGTGGGGGAGTACGGGCCGCCGGCCGTCCTCGGGCGGGACCTGGAGCGGCTCAGCGCCTCCCAGCTGACCGACAACGTCAGCGACGCGGCCTCCGAACAGCTGCTCTTCTGGTCGCTCACCGGGCTGCTGGTGGCGGCGCTCTGCGCCGTGGTGGCGGGCTGGTGGACGGCGGGGCGGATGCTCAGGCCGGTGCACGAGATGACGGCCAGGGCGCGCGGACTCTCGGAGCGCACCCTGCACGAGCGGATCGCGGCGAGCGGGCCCGACGATGAGCTCAAGGAGCTCGGGGACACCCTGGACGCGCTGCTGGCGCGGCTGGAGAGGGCCTTCGACAGCCAGCGCCGGTTCATCGCGAACGCCTCGCACGAGCTGCGCACCCCGCTGGCGACCCAGCGCACGGCGATCCAGGTGGGGCTGGCCTCGGCGGACCCCGGGGATGTCGCCGCCACCCGGGAGATCCTGCTGGAGAGCAACCGCCGCAGTGAACGGCTCATCGAGGGGCTGCTGATGCTGGCGCACGGCGAGCGGGGGCTCGATCACCGGGAGGACGTCGATCTGGGGGAGGCCGTCGCCGAGGAGGCGCTGCGGCACCGGGTGACGGCGGAGGTGTCGGGGGCCGGCGTCGTCCGGGGGAACCGGCTGCTGCTGGACCGGATGGCGGGGAACCTGGTGGCGAACGCGGTGGCGTACAACGTGCCCGGGGGGACGGTGTCCGTACGGGTCACGGGGGGTGAGCTGACGGTGGAGAACACCGGTCCGGCCATCGCGGCGGAGGATGTGCCGGGGCTGTTCGAGCCGTTCCGGCGGGGGGAGGGCCGGGACCGGATGGGGCCCGGCGCGGGGCTCGGGCTGTCGATCGTCCGCTCGATCGCGCAGGCCCACGACGGGGAGGTGACGGCCCGGCCGGGCCCTGAGGGCGGCCTGACCGTCACCGTGTCCCTGCCGGTGGTGCGGCCGGTCAAGGCCGCCAGTTCTTGAGGAGCCCGTCGTAGAGCTCGCCGTGCGGGAGGGCGCTGGGGGCGGGTCCCGCGTGGAAGAACGCGGCGTTCGGCGCGGACAGCTTGCGGAGGAAGTCGAACGCCTTCGCCTCGTGCTCGCCGAACGCCGTGAACTGCCAGAACACCGGTGTCTCGGCGGCCGAGGCAAGCGCGGCCGTGGCGGCGGTCTTGGACTCGGGCGCGCCGTCGGTCTGGAAGATCACCAGGGCGGGGGTCGCCGGGTCGGCCTTGGCGTGGAGGGCGAGCACCTCTTCGACCGCGAGGTGGTAGTTGGTGCGGCCCATCCGGCCGAGGGAGGCGTGCAGCTCGTCGATCCGGCCCTCGTAGGAGTCGGGGGTGAGCTCGCCGGTGCCGTCGACCTCGGTCGAGAAGAAGACGACGCTGACGGCGGGCTCGTCGCTCAGCCGCGCGGCGAGCGCGAGGGCCTGCTCGCCGAGGTGCTGGGCGCTGCCGTCCTTGTAGTAGGGCCGCATGGACCCGGAACGGTCGAGTACGAGATACACCCGCGCCCGCGTGCCCTCCGCGATCCCGGCCCGTCGCA
>NZ_VCLA01000197.1:0-1577 GCF_009600885.1 Streptomyces jumonjinensis | reverse complement strand
TGGTGTCGGCTTCGGGTTCGGGTTCCGCCGGTGCGGGCTCGGGCTCGGGGGCTTCCGCTGCCGGTTCCGCTTCCGCTTCCGCTTCCGCAGGCGCGGGCTCGGGGGTCGTGTCGGGGGCCGTCGTCGGGGCGGGGGTCTCCTCGGCGGGTGCGGGCGGCTCGGACTCCGCGGGCACGGCCGGGTCGGCGGTCACCGGGGCTTCGGCGGCCTCGGCTTCGGCGGTGACCTCGGCGGGGGCGTCGTTCTCGGCCTCGGGCTCGGGGGCGGCCTCGGGCTCGGGCACGGGCACGGGCTCGGGCACGGGCTCGGGCTCAGGCTTGGCTTCGGCGACGGGCTCGGGCCCGGAGGCGTCGGCTTCCGGCTCCGCAGGCGCGGGCTCGGGGACCGTGACGGGGGCCGTCGTCGGGGCGGGGGTCTCCTCGACGGGTGCCGGCGACTCGGACTCCACGGTCACGGCCGGGGTCTCGGCCTCGGGCTCCGCCGGTTCGGCGGAAGCGGTGACCTCGGGTGCGGGGGCCGGTGCGTCCTCTTCAACGGCCTCCGGCTCGGGGGCGCGCTCCGATTCCGGTTCCGGTTCCGGGTCCGGGTCCGGTGTGATCGAAGCGGCGGTGTCGGTGACGCTCGCGGCCTGGTCCTCGGCGGGAGCGGCCGGGGCTTCGGTCTCCGGTTCCACCGGGGCCTGTGCCGCCGCCGTGCGCTGCTCCTCAGGCTCAGGCTCAGTCTCAGGTTCCGGCTGGGGTTCCGGTTCCGGTTCCGGCTCCGTGCGGGCCTGGGGCGGTACCGATGCCGTCAGCGGGCGTGCCTGCGGATGGTCGAACGCCGCCGACACCAGATCCGCCGCGCGGGCCTCCGGCGTCACGGACTCAGCGGACGCCGACGCGGGCTCCGGGAGCGCCTCTGCGACCGTCTCCGAAACAGGTTCCGAATGTGTCTCCGATACCGTCTCCGAAACGGGTTCCGAAACGGGTTCCGAAACGGGTTCCGAAACGGACTTCGACGCGGGCGCCGGCGCGGGCTCCGGTGACGGCTCCTCCGCCGGAGCCGGAACGGTCGTAACGGCAGGAGCGGCCGTAACGGCCGGGGTGGTCTGCGCAGCCGGGGTGGCTGATTCCGTACGTTCGGACTGGGGCGGTACGGAGGGCGCAGCCGCCGACTCGTTGGGCTGCGAGCGATCGCGACCGAACACCTTGCGCAGCAAGCTCCGAATGCCCATGTGCGAGGCCTTTCGCATGAGTTGGGTGGAGTAATCTCCGCAACTGCACCAGGTTGTCCGTATTCTGTCCTGGCCAGGGCGGACACGTAAGGTTAGCCGCCGCCCACCGCGAACCCCCGCAGGGGCGGCCCGCCCACGGCACGTCCCCCGCGTACGCACGGATCGTCCACCGCCGTGGCCGGTCATCCCCATCTCATGGCGCGCATTCATCCGGCGTTCACCCGGCGTCCCCCACTTCGCACAGCTGCCCCCCTAACGTCTCGCCCGGAGAGATTCCGACAGACTGTCGGCGCGGTGTTGCGCCGGAGGAGGACCACAGTGCGCAGACTGCTGCCGCTCTTGAGCACCCAGCCGCATGCGGGCG
>NZ_VCLA01000029.1 GCF_009600885.1 Streptomyces jumonjinensis | reverse complement strand
CCGCGCCCGGGAAAGGTTCCACGCCCGAGAGGGAGCCCACACCCAGGAAAGGGTCCACGCCCGGGAGGGAGCCCACACCCAGGAAAGGGTCCACGCCCAGGAAAGACTCCCCGCCCGCCGCCCGTGCGAGCGTCACCGCCGCCGCCGCGTGCCCCACGTCCAGGAGCACCAGCGGCCAGGCCCGGTGGCCGTAGTGCGCGACCGTGGGCCCCACCCGTGCGCCGAGCGCGGCGAACGCGCCGTCCGGGACCGGGCCCGGCGGGTCCCCCTCCCGGAACAGCCGGTGGCGGCCCGGGTCGTACCCGTACCGGCCCGGCGGTATCCCGCACCCGGGGCCCACCAGCAGCCTGGTCTCCACCGGATGCAGCGCCCCCGCCGAGGCGACCGGCCGCAGCCGGCCCCCGGCCAGGGAGAGGCGCAGCACCCGGTCCAGCGGGGGCGGCACGGACAGCGGCTCCCCCGGCCGCCGGGGGGTGCTCCGCACAGCGGGGCCCGGCTCGACAGGCGCGGCCGAGCGGGCCCGGGCCAGGGCTTCCTGGACGAAATCAGCCGACGACGACGGCATGGTGATCAGCTCCCCGTTCACATGTGCGGCGGCGGCGTGAGCGTGAAGTCCCCCGGTCCCCCGGGAGCCACGGTGCGCCAGCCGCGCCCGGTCGCCGCGCGGGCGAAGCGCGGGCAGCCGAAGTAGCCGAACGCGGCGGGCGCGTTGGGCACCAGACCCGACACCAGCACCCGGGCGACCCGCAGCGGTGTCTCGGCGATGTCCTCCGTCGTCAGATCGAGGGTGATCAGCCGGTGTCCCCCGGCCGTGAGCCGGGCGTCGAGCGCGGCCCGGCTGCCCGGTTCGACGGACTCGATCCCCACCACCCCCAGCCGGGGCCGGGTGAAGCGCTCGGCGAGCGGCGCCGTCCGGGGGTCCAGCCAGACCTGGACATGCGCCCCCAGGTCGCGTACGGCCCCGAACTGCGGCCCGCAGTCGTCCAGATAGCGCCGGTCGTCCCGGTGGCCGAGATACAGCCCCCGGGCCAGCGTCCCCGCCTCGATCGCCTGGAAGACCCAGCCGTCGGCGTCGACCGCGCCCTGGGTGAAGACCCAGGTGTGGACGGCCTCCAGGACCGCCTTGCGGGCGGCGTCGGCCGGGTCGTACCGGCAGGCGAACCCCGCCGCGTGGATGCCGCGCGCCGGGTCGTGCACCAGCGCGGCCATGCACGGCGCGAACTCCGATGGCATCTCGACGATATGGACCGTGAGATCGCATCCCGCGAGATCGCGGGCGAGTCCGGGCACGGACGCGGGGTCGATGCCCCGGGCCGGTCCGTCCAGCTGCCACCACAGCTCCAGCGCGTCCCGTTCGACGACTTCGAGCAGTCCTCGTTCCACGGCGTCGTCGAAGCCCTGGCCGGTGGCGATGCCCGCGTAGTTGAGATGGTGGGTCCGGGGCAGCTCGCGCAGGGGGCCCTGCCGCCAGTTGAGATGGGTGAGGGCGACGGGGGCCCAGCACTCCTGGCCGTCCTCTTCCGCGCGGGCCCAGAGCGCGGGGGTGTCGGCGGTCAGCGGCCGGTAGGGGAAGCCGGGGCGCGTGTACTGCCAGTCGGCGTACGCGGGCAGTTCACCGGGTCCGTACAGCCGGCGCCCCTCGGCGAGGAGTTCGGCCGCGGTGGCCCGGCGGGGCTCGCGGGGGTGTCCGGGCGGGGGGAGCCGGTTGCCGCAGTAGCGTTCGACGGCCTCGGCGACGGCGGCGATCCGCGCCCCGGCGGGGTCGCCGAAGGTGGTGCCGAGGGAGACCCGGTCGGCGGGCCAGGCCCCGAAGCGGCGCGCGTCGGCGACTTCGGCGGTCATCGCGGTGTAGCGGGGCGGGGCGCCGGACGGGTGGGGTACGGGCCCGACGGCCCGGATCAGTCCGCAGACCGGGTCCACCAGGTCGTCGGGGGTCAGCGGGGCGCGGTCGGCCTGGGCGGTCATCGGCGGATCTCCTGTACGGGGTCGACGCGGCGGCCGTGCCCGGGGGAGAGCAGCAGGGCGCTGCCCGCCGTGCGTACGCTCCGGTGCGACGGGTCGAGCCGGGTCGCGGTCACCGGGTTCTGTCCGGTGTGCGGATTGCGGGCGTGGGCCGGGAAGTGGTGTCCGGCGATCTCCAGGCGCAGCCGGGTCCCGGCGGGGAGGCGGCGGGCGAGACAGCCGAGCGGGACGGTGAAGTCCGCGGGCCGGCCGGGCGGGTCCGCGCGCCGCTCGGCGCCGAGGGCGAGCGGTTCGGCGCGGCCTTCGGGGTCGAGGGCGATGAGGCGTACGAACCAGTCGGCGGCGGGGGTGTCGGCGGCGGCGCGCAGCCGGGTCTCGGCGGGGCCGAGGAGGTCGAGGGGCCGGGGCAGCGGCGGGGTGAGCAGCACGGCGCGGTCGGGGACGGGGTACGGGTACGGGTCCGCGTCCAGCCGGTCGGAGCGTACGGGGCGGTCCGGGTCGGCGTGGAACTCCCCGCCGCTCAGCAGCCGCAGCCCGGCGGGGTGTCCGAAGTGCCAGGAGCGGATGGTGCGGGGGCCGTCGACCGGGTACCAGTGCTCGCTGCCGCCGAGCGCGACGGCTCCCCGGCGGTCTGCTGCCGGGTGGTCCGTTCCCCGGCGGTCCGTTCCCCGTGGGTCCGTTCCCGGGCGGGCGGACAGGGCGGCCCTGGCCCAGCGGGCGGCGGTGTCGCCGAGGTCGAGGCGGTGGCCGGGGCGTGCCTCGGGGGCCGGGGACGAGGTGAGCCCGTGTCCCCAGGGGCCGAGGAGCAGCCGGGCCGGGCCGCCCCAGTCGCGCCAGAGCCGGAGGGTGTCGGCGGCGAACGGGTCGCGGGCGCCGCCGATGGCCAGCAGCGGTATCCGGGCGCTGCGGGCGCGCAGGGTGAGCTGATCGCGGTGGTGTTCGTCCCAGATCCGGGGCCAGGAGGGCAGTGCACGGCCGAGCCGGTCCGGCAGCCGGGTGACGGGGAGGTGTTCGAGCAGCCGGGGGTCGTCGGCGAGCGCCTTGTCGAGGGCGGCGGGGTCGGAGCCGGGCCGGTCGCCGTGGGCGGCCCACCAGCCGGCGCGGGCCAGCAGCCGTTCCACGCCGGAGGGTTCGCGGGCGACCTCGGCGGGCCCGAGCGCGGGCACGGCGGCGATGACCGCGTCGGGGCCGCCGCCGGGGGCCGGTCCGGTGCCGAAGGCGTCGCAGGAGCCGTCGCCGACCGCGGTGACCAGGGCGCAGTAGGCGGCGTAGGAGGCTCCGGCGGCGACGACCCGGCCGTCGCACCAGCGCTGTTCGCGGATCCAGTGCAGGGTCTGCGCGCCGTCGGCGGCCTCGGTGCGGTAGGGGTGCCACTCGCCGTCGGACGCATGGCGTCCGCGAACGTCCTGGACGACGGCGGCGAAGCCCCGGGCGGCCCAGGCGCGGGCTTCGGCGCGGTGGCGGCGGCGGTCGTAGGGGGTGCGGATGACCAGGGCGGGGAACGGGGGGTCGCCGTCCGGGAGGGTGATGTCGGCGGCGAGCCGGGCTCCCCGGACGGGTATCCGTGCCGTGGTGGCGTTCATCCGCCGGCGCCCTGGGCCGGGGCCGGTGCGGTGCGCGGGGCGGGGAGCGGGGCGACCTCCGGCACGGGCAGCACCGGGTGTTCGGTGACCGTCAGATCGCGGAGGTCGAGGCGGCGCAGCCGGCGGCGGGCTCCCGTGCGGCCCGAGGCCCAGGCGAGGAGATCGGCCATGAGCAGCCCGGCGGTCAGCGCGGCGGAGGCGGTCGTATGCCCGGGGCCGGTGTTCTCGGCGGCGGGGCCCGCCCAGTAGGCGGCGAGTTCGCGGTGGGCGGGGGTGGCGGCGAGACGGCGGAGGCGGATGTGCGCGGAGGTGACGTCTCCGGGGGTCGCCGCGAGCGGCTCCAGCCATGCCTGGGCGCCTTCCCGGTGGCAGCGCAGCCAGGCGACGCCCTGGGACGGCAGCCGGTCGGCCTCGTCCCAGAGCCTGGGCGGTACGGGCGAGTCGAGGCACCAGACCACGGCGGTGCGCCCGGTCCGGCCGGGTGATCCGAGGTCGCCCGGGGGCAGGAGGTCTCCCAGGGGCAGCAGCACGGCACCCGGGGGCAGCACGTCGCCGCCCTCCGCCCGTACGCAGCGGCCGAGCGGCTCCACCAGCACGGGGTCGCCGAGGAGTTGGACCCGGTGCCCCGCGAGCCTGCCCGGACCGGGTTGGTCCGGGTCGGGTTCGGCCGAGTCAGGTCCGGCCGGGGCGGATTCGGCCGAGCCGGTGAGATACCCCGCGTCGCGGAACGCGTCGAGCAGGGGCCCGGATCCGGGCGGCACGCCACCGGCACCGGCACCGGCACCGGCACCGGTGCCGTCGACGGCGGCGAGCAGCGCGCTCTCGCCGGTCCCGCCGGTGTCGACGCGGAGGAACTCGCCGTCCGGGGTGCGGACCGCGAGCCCCCGGCCGGGAACGGAGACGAGGGCGACGCCTGGCGCGAGCCGTGCGGTGGACATGCGGGTTGCTCCTCGCTGTCGCGGGTCGGTTGACGTTGGAGGTTGAGGGTCCGAGCAGGGGGGACGGGCCCGCCCGGAAGCGGGAGAGCGCTCCGGGCGGGCCCTGGGGGAAGAAGTCCGGGTTCCGTTCGGCCGGTCCGGACCCGTGGGCCGTGGCCTGTGGGCCGTGAGCCGTGGGCCGTGAGCCGTGAGCCGTGAGCCGTGAGCCGTGAGCCGTGAGCCGTGAGCCGTGGGCCGTGAGCCGTGAGCCGTGGGCCGTGAGCCCTACTTGTCGGCGGCCGGAGCCGCGCCGTCCGCGAGGTCGTCGCCGTCGAAGGGGTTCTCGACGAGCGCGTTGGAGTGGGTGGCGGAGAGGTGGGCGAGCTGGCCCTGCTCGGCGATCGGGCTGAACACCTTGTGCTGCTCCATGAGGTGGGTCTCCATTCGAAGGATCGATGATTCCAGCGATTCCGATGAATCACTGGTTTTCATGACAGACCATCACGTCACCGGCCAGAACCGGCGTCGCAGGAACGACACTAATGAATATGATTTTCATTCCGCAAGTCCCTCATCGAACTCCAGCGGGTGATCCGGGTAACACACGGGCCAGCCACCCTCCGGATCGCGCCCCACCCGCCCGGCCACCCCCAGCACCCCGGCCAGCAGCGCGGGCGTCACCACCTCCCCGGGCGGGCCGTCCGCCGCCACAACGCCCTTGCGCAGCGCGACGATCCGCTCCGCGAAGCGCGCCGCGTGCCCGATGTCGTGCAGCACCATCACCACCGTCAGCCCGCGCTCATGGCGCAGCCGCGCCACCGTCCGCAGCACCTCCAGCTGATGGCGCAGATCGAGATAGGTCGTGGGCTCGTCCAGCAGCAGTACGCGGGTGTCCTGGGCCAGCGCCAGCGCCAGCCGCACCCGCTGCCGCTCCCCTCCGGAGAGCGAGTCCACGGGCCGGTCCGCCCAGTCCGCCACCCCGGCGTCCGCCATGGCCCGTGCGCACACCGGGTCGTCGCCGTCCCGGAGCATCCCGAGCGGGCCCCGGGCCGCGTAACGTCCCTGCCGCACCAGCCCCCGTACCGTCATCCCCGGTACGGCGGGGGCCGATTGATGCAGCAGCGCCACCCGGCGGGCGGCGGCACGGCGCGACAGCCGGGCGAGATCGTCGCCGTCGAGCAGCACCCGCCCGGCGGCCGGGCGCAGCAGCCCGGCGCAGAGTCTCAGCAGGGTGCTCTTGCCGCAGCCGTTGAGGCCGATGAGGGCCACCAGCTCGCCCGCCGCGACGGAGAGTTCGACCCCGTCGAGCACTTCTCGGCCGGGGTAGCCGAAGCGCACCCCCTCCACCTGGATCATGTCTTCTCCTCTGTGGCGCGGCGCACCGCCGCCAGCAGCAGCACCGCCCCCGCGCAGGTCGTCAGCGCGCCGGTCGGCACGCTCAGCCGGTCCGTCTCCAGGGCCAGGGCCAGCGCCCGGGACAGCCACTGGGACGCGGCGTCCGCGCCGCCCACCACCAGCGCCCCGAGCAGCGCGGCGCCGGGCAGCGCCGTCCGCAGATCCGCGCCGAGGAGCGCGAACGCGAGATGCGGCACCAGCAGGCCCACGAACCCCAGCGCCCCCACGGCCGATACCGCGCCCGCCGTCAGCGCGACCGCGCACACCAGCGCGCCCGCGCGGGCCCGGCCGGTGCGCAGTCCGGCGGCGGCGGCCTGGTCGTCGCCGCAGCGCAGCAGGGTCAGCGGCGCGGCGAGCCCGAAGGCGAGCAGGGACCAGAAGGCGGCCCAGGGCCAGAGCAGGGACCAGTGCTCCCACACCCGGCCCTCGGCGGAGCCGATCAGCCACTGCACCACGCTGCCCAGTTCGCCGGGCGCCACCAGCAGGACCATCGCGGTCAGTCCGGACAGCGCCGCCGACACGAGCACTCCGTGGACGGCCGTCCGGACGGGGTCGGCCCGCTCCCCTCCGGTCAGCAGCCAGAGCAGGCCCGCCCCGGTGAAGCCGCCGATACAGGCGGCGATCACCACCGCGGCGGGGGACTCCCAGCCGGCGAGGCCGAGGCCGGCGGCGGCCACCGCCCCGAGCACCGCGCCGGGGGTGACCCCGGTGACCTCGGGCCCGGCGAGCGGATTGCGCAGCGCCGACTGGAGCACGGCGCCGGCCAGGCCGAGGCTCGCGCCCGCGACCAGGGCGACCAGGGTTCTGGGGAGTCTGAGCCGCAGCACGACATGGCGGGCCAGGGGCTCGCCGCCGCCCCGCAGCACCTCCCATGCCTCGGCGGGGCCGAGCGCACGCCCGGCCACCAGACCGGCGTACGCCACGACCGGCGTCAGAAGGACGAGCAGCGTCAGCAGCAGGGGCGTCCGCCGGTTCATACGCCCTCCCGCCGCGGAGCGGGCGACCGACCCCGGCTTCCCGAGCCGTGCGACCGACCCCGGCTTCCCGAGCCGCCCGGCCGGCCGCGCCCGAGCAGGGCGAGGCCGGCCGGTATGCCCAGCAGCGCCGTCCATGCCCCCACCGGGGTCTCGACCGGTGCGAGCGCGAGCCGCGCGGGCAGATCCGCGCAGGCCACCGCCAGCGCTCCGGCCGTCGCGGACCATGGCAGCCAGGTCACGGCGTCCGCCTCGGGCCGCAGCCGTCTGGCCAGTTGGGGGGCGAGGAAGCCGACCCACGCCACCGGTCCGCAGACGGCCACGACGGGGGCGATGAGCAGCACGGAGATGCCGAGCGCCGCCAGTCGCGCGCGTCGTACCCGTACGCCCAGAGCGCGTGCGTCGTCGTCGCCGAGCCGCAGTACGCCGAGTACGGGGGCGCAGAGCACCAGCGCGGGCGCGGCGAGGGCGAGCCAGGGCCAGAGGCCGGTGACATCGGCCCAGGTCCGCGCGGAGAGACTGCCCAGCAGATAGCGGTAGATCAGCTGGAGGTCCAGTTGATCGGCGAGCACCATCAGCACCAGCAGGGCGGCCTGGAGCGCCGCCGCCACCGCGGCCCCGGTCAGCAGGACGGCGGCGGGGCTCCGTCCGAATCCCGCCGCGAGCAGGGTGAGCACTCCGCCGGCCAGCGCGCCGCCGATGGCGAGCAGCGGCTGTGCGGCGAGCGGCACCTGCACGGCGAGGACCAGCGGGGCGGCGACGCCGAGCGCCGCCCCCGAGGAGACCCCCAGCATCTCGGGCACGGCGAGCGGATTGCGCAGCGCCTCCTGGAGGACGAGTCCCGCCGCGCCCAGACACGCGCCCGCGATCAGCGCCAGCACCAGCCGGGGCAGCCGCAGTTCGGTGACGACGAACTCGCCGGGCAGTTCGGTCAGGGGGACATACGGTGTGCCGAGGGTCAGCCCGCCGCAGAGCGCGGCGGCCGACGCCAGGCACAGCACCACGGGCAGCCGGCTCACTTCAGCTTGGCCGTGGCCTCGTCGAGCACGATGCCGAGCGAGCGCGTGCCGCGCCCCTTCGCCCAGACCTCGGGGTCGACCTCATGCACCCGGCCGTTCCGGACGGCCGGAATCCGCGACCAGAGCGGGTTCTTCGCGAGCTTCCGCGACAGCCGGGCGTCGCCGCCGTCCGCCGGTCCGCCGAAGGAGAGCGTCTCCACGAAGAGGACGTCGACCTCCCGGGCGAGGATCTCCTCCATGCTGTACGAGCCCTGGACTCCCCGGCTCCGCCACGGATAGCGGGAGAGCTTCGGGAAGAGACCGGCCGTGACGTCGTCGCCGGGCGTCGCGACGCCGAAGTTCTCGTCGCTGCCGAAGATGATCAGGCTGGTCAGCTCGGTGCGCGCGCTTTCCGCGCGGGCGAGCTTGCGCCGGAAGACGGCCTCTGCCGCCTCGCCCCGCCCGGTGCGTCCGGTCAGCGCGGCGAGATCGCGCAGATAGGCCACGCTCTCGCGCCAGTCACCGGGCTGCACCGGCCAGAAGACGGTGGCCCCCTTCAGCGCGGGGGCGAGCTTGCCGTGGGTGTCCTCCAGGCCGATGACCAGATCCGGCCGGTGGGAGAGGATCGCCTCGGTCTCCGGGCTGAGGAATCCCCCGGGGACCGCCGGGATGCGGGCGGCCTTCCGCTCGCCCAGGAACTCCGGGTGGGCCAGCAGCGTCGAGTTGGTGGCGACCGGGGTGACACCGAGTTCGGCCAGCATGTCGTCGCAGAGGGCGACGAGGCAGACGATGCGGCGGGGCGGCCGGTCGGTGGCGACCGTGACCCCCCGGGTGTCGGTGATCTTCCGGGCGGCGGTGATGGGTTTCACGCGTATGTCCGTGGTCCCGGCGTCCTCCCCCTCCCCGTCCGCTTCCTGGCCGGTGGTTCCACAGCCCACCAGCACGGTCCCCATCACCAGCGCGGCGGCCCAGCGCCGGATGGTCGTCAATGCTCTGCGTGACATCGCTTCTCTCTCGTTCCGAACGGACGGCGAATTGAGCCACATGATAATCATTACCAATAAGGAATGTGGCCCATCTGCCTCCCGGAGTCGTCGATGCCGCTCATGGAAACCGCCCGCCCCCGACTGCTCGTCGCCGATCAAGTGGCCGGAAACATCAGGCTGTTGAGCCTTCCGGACGGATCGGAGACGGGCCGACTGGAAGGCCGTCATCTCGCCGAGCACGCCGGGTTCCTGGCGCTGCCCCGGGGCCGCGTCGCCTTCGTGGACGACCTCGCGGGCGAACTCGTCGTCCTCGACCCTTACGGGCCCGACAGCGGACGGCCGCTGGTGGCGGCTGCCGTGCCCGTCGCCACGCCCGCCGAGCATCTGGCCGCCGACCCGTCGGGGCGGCTGCTGGCGGTGACCACCGGTCTTGGGCGGAACGAGAACGTCTGGAGCGATCTGCTGACCGCGGTGGATCTGGGCGGGGCGGACGGGCCCCGGTCGGTCCGGGTCCGCACCCGCACGGGGGAGCCGGGGGTGACGATCCTGCCCCCGGAGCCGGGGGTCACGATCCCGGGCCTGGGCATCACGCCCCCGGGCCCGGACTTGGGCGTCACGACCGCGACCCCGGACCCGGCCGAAGCGGGCTCCGGCACGTCCGGCACGTCTGACGCATCCGCCGCGCCCGGCGCATCCGACGCGCTCGTCGTGCTGCGGCATCGCGAACCCGGCTCGCTCACCGCCTACCGGCACGCCGGACTGCTGGCCTCGGCCCCCGGCTGCCCGCCCGTCACCCCGGCCCATGAGCTCCCGCTCCCCGACCACGACGGACACGGGGACGCCGTCGACCCGCTCACCGGGGAGCTGTTCGCGGCGGCGGGCTCCGGGGTCCACCGGGCCCGCCGCGCGGGAGCGACCCTCGTCGCCGGCGAGCCGCTGCCCTGGGCCGGGCCGGGCCGCGGCTGGTATCTCCGCCTCGACCCGGTACGCCGGATGCTCTGGTCCTGCGTCCGGGGCGGCCCGGCCGAGCCCGGACGGTGGCCCAAGTGGACCAACGACGCCTGGTGGCACCGGATCGACGCCGGCGACACAGGACGGCTCCCCCTCGGCCCCGGACTCGTCTTCCGGCTCGCGGTCTGCGCGCGCCATATCGCCTACGCGCGGATCCACCCCGACGGCGACGAGCTGATCCTGGTCACGGCCGCCCCCGGCGAACGGCCCCGGATCGGCGCCCGGCTGCCGCTGCCCGCCATGGCCGGAGCGCCCCGGGCAGGGGGCACCCCCTGGGACGGGGTACAGCGCAGAGCGGTCGCCGGCTCACCCGGCGGGGATCTCGTCGCGGTCACCCGGGGCGGCCACGGGGAGATCCATCTCATCGACGCCTCCCGGGCCGCGCTCATACGGACGCTGCGCCTGCCCACCGCGCTCGACGACGGCGGCCATCTCGCGCTGGTCTCCCCCGGGGACGGCGCTGAACTCGACCCCGTCGGACGATGAGAGATTGTGAAATATTTCACCCAACCCCTTGGCCGGGCGCACTGATCCATGCTGAGATGCCATCTACTCAACAGCTCGACGGCGTGCTCGGGGAGGGCATAGTGGCGCATACCGCCA
>NZ_VCLA01000028.1 GCF_009600885.1 Streptomyces jumonjinensis | reverse complement strand
GGGCCCGTCCAGCTGTAACGACCACTATCCGGGTAGGTTCCGCTCGCCCGTCGGCGGGCCGGTCCCCGGGCCGGGACGCCCGCCCGGGGAGGCCGGTCGGGAGCGGGCGGGGCCGGTGTGAGCTCCACCCGCTTGGGCGACGGCCGGGCGGCCGGGACGGCGGCGTGGCGCACCGGCGTGGCGCACCGGCGGCGGCCGGCGGGCCGTCCATCCGGTCATCGAAAGATCACAGAAAATTTCTGCCGAAAGTCGCGTCATAGCTGCGCGCCCGCCCGCTCTCATCCGGCGAGGGCCCGTCCGGGGCCCGGTCCGTACCAGGAAAGAGGGCCCTGATGTACTCCGTGGTCGAGCGCGAACTGGAACTGAAGCTGGTGCTGTCGCCGGAGCGCGGCATCCCCGTCCCCGCCCGTCTCGTCTACCGCACCGACGACCCGTTCGCCGTGCATGTCACCTTCCATATCGGCTCCGAGTCCCCGGTCACCTGGACCTTCGCCCGTGAGCTGCTGGTGGAGGGGGTGTTCCGGCCCTGCGGACACGGGGACGTACGGATCTGGCCGACCAAGGCCGAGGGGCGGAGCGTGGTGCTGATGGCGCTGAGCTCGCCGGACGGGGACGCGCTGCTGGAGGCGTCCGCCGCCGTGGTGTCGGCCTGGCTGGAGCGGACGCTGCGGGTGGTTCCGCCGGGGGCCGAGAGCGGGCGGCTCGATCTGGACGGCGGCCTCGCCGAGCTGCTCTCGCCCCGGCAGGCGGGACGGCTCTGGGCCAGGGGGCACTTCCCCGCCCGCGGGGAGGAGCCCGGCCGGCCCGCCGACGAGCCCTCGGACGGCGACTCCTGATCGAATCCGTCGATCAGCCGATCAGCCGATCAGCCGATCACATAGGTATGCGTGATGAACTCCAGCGAGTGGCCGTCCGGGTCCTCGATATAGACCCCGCGTCCGCCGAAGTTGTGGTTGATCTCCTGGGGCCCGTTCCGTTCCGGCCCCGCCCAGTACGGCAGTTCGCGTTCCGTGATTCTGCCGAATACGCCGTCGAATTCCTCTTCCGAGACCAGAAAGGCCAGGTGCTGCGGGACGATGTCCCCGTCCGCGTCCAGGTAGTCGAGGGTCACCCCGCCCGCCAGCGGCAGGCTGGCGAACGGTCCGAACGGCTTGGGCTCCGGCTCCCCGATCAGCTCGGCGAGGAATCGCGCGCCCGCGAAGCGGTCGCGGCTGTGGACGATCGTGTGGTCCAGTCGGGCCGGCATGGCTCCTCCTTCAGCGTCCTTCTTCTCGTCTGCTCCGCTGTTCTCACCGTAGGAGGACGGTCCGGGGCCGGGCCATCGGGCGTTCGACTTAGGTCGTGGGCTGCGGCGGGCCCTGGCCCGTCAGAACAGCTTGCCCGGGTTCAGCAGGTTCAGCGGGTCGAAGGTGCGCTTGATGCCGCGTTGCAACTCCAGCCCCACCGGACCCAGTTCCCTCGCCAGCCACTCCTTCTTCAGCGTTCCGACGCCGTGTTCGCCGGTGATGGTGCCGCCCAGCTCCAGCCCCAGCGCCATGATCTCGTCGAACGACTCCAGCGCCCGCCGCGATTCGTCCGCGTCCTGGTGGTCGAAGCAGACCACCGGATGCGTATTGCCGTCGCCCGCGTGGGCGCAGACCCCGATCGTCAGCCCGTGCTTGTCGGCGATCGCCGCCGTCCCCTCGATCATCGCGCCCAGCCGCGAGCGCGGCACGCAGACATCGTCGATCATCGTCGCCGTCCGTACGGTCTCCAGCGCGGGAAGGGCCAGTCTGCGCGCCTGGAGCAGCAGCTCCGACTCGGCGGCGTCGTCCGCCGGGACCACCTCGCTCGCGCCGGCCGCCCGGCAGAGCTCGCCCACCGCCGCCAGATCGGCCGCCGGGTCGGCGGTGTCGAACGCCGCGAGCAGCAGGGCCTCCGTGGTGTCGGGCAGGCCCATGTTCGCCATGGCGTTCACCGCCCGTACGGTCGTACCGTCCATCAGCTCCAGCAGCGACGGGGTGTGGCCGCGCTCCATGATCGCGCAGACCGCGTCACAGGCCGCCGCCGCCGAGTCGAACTCGGCCGCGAGGACCAGCTGCGCGGGCGGCCTGGGGCGCAGTCCGAGCACCGCCTTGACCACGATGCCGAGGCTGCCCTCGGAGCCGACGAACAGCCGGGTGAGGTCGTATCCGGCGACGCCCTTGGCGGTGCGGCGGCCCGTCGTCAGCAGCCGGCCGTCCGCGAGGACGACGTCCAGACCGAGGACGTACTCCGCGGTCACCCCGTACTTCACACAGCACAGCCCCCCGGACGCCGTGCCGATGTTCCCGCCGATGGTGCAGCTCTCCCAGCTGGAGGGGTCGGGCGGATAGTCGAGCCCGTGCTCGTGGGCCGCGCGGGAGAGCACCGCGTTGATCACTCCCGGTTCGACGACGGCGATCCGGTCGACGGGGTTGATCTCCAGAATCCGGTCCATCTTGACCAGCGAGAGCACGATGCAGCCGTCCGAGGCGTTGGCCGCGCCGGACAGCCCCGTACGCGCGCCCTGCGGGACGACGGGGACGCGCAGGGCCGTGGCCGTCCGCATCACCGCCTGGACCTGCTCGACCGTGCGCGGCAGGACGACGACCGCCGGGAGACCGGCCGCGCAGAAGCTCGCCATGTCCCGGCCGTAGGAGACCATCACATCCGGGTCGGTGATCACGGCTTCGGCGGGCAGTGCGGCACGCAGCCGTTCGAGGAGATCGTCCATGATCCCAGCGTCGCACCCGGGGCCATCGGTGTGAACCCGTCGGCGTTCCGCTTCACAGGGCCGGGCGCATTCTTCATATGGACTGCCTGCTGACGCACAGTGAGCCCATGGGCACGGAACTGTTGAAGAACGCCGCGGTCGGGACACTGGTCGCCGCGACGCTGGCCGGCGGGGTGATCGCACTGCTGCCGCGCGCCCCCGAACCGCCCCGGCCCGCCCCGGGACCCGCCGCACGGGCCGTGGCGGCGGCAGCGGCGGGCGCTCCGGCCACGGCGGCGGAGCTGACCGCGCTGATCGGGGAGCGGGAGCGGTGGCTGCGCAGCCGCCCGGAGGACGAGGAGTCGTGGGCGGTGCTGGGGACCGCGTACGCCCAGCGCGCCGCCGCCTTCGCGGACTGGGCCGCCCTGCCCAGGGCGGAGAGCGCGCTGCAGCGCTCGCTGAAGGCGCTGCCCGCCGCCGAGGGCAACACGGAGGCGCTGCTCGGGCTCTCGGCGCTGGCCCATGCGCGCCAGGACCATATGAGCGCCCGCGCATTCGCCGAGCAGGCGCTGAAGCAGCGGCCCCGGCGGTGGACGGTGCACCGGGCGCTGCTCGACGCGTACCGGGGGATCGGCGACTACAAGTCCGTGGGCACGACGCTGGAGAAGCTGACGGCGCTGTACTCGGGGCCGCAGTCGCGGGCGCTGGCCGCGCGGATCTACCGCGAGCGCGGCTGGCGCGAGGACGCGGCGGCGACGGCGTATGACGCGGCTGCCGCGGCCGAGGGCCCGATGGAGCGGGCGGCGGCCCTGGTGCTGCTCGGCGATCTCGCCTGGGACCGCGGCGAGCCCGCCGAGGCGGCCGGCTCCTATGACGCGGCGCTGAAGCTCGTCCCCGGCCACCCCGGGGCGCTGGCGGCGCGGGCGCGGGCGCTGGCGGCCCTCGACCGTACGGATGAGGCGTTCCGCGACTACCAGGCGGCGCAAAGGGGGCGTGCGGTGCCCGAGTACGCGCTGGAGGAGGCCGAGCTGTATGAGTCGCTGGGGGCGAACGAGGAGGCCGAGGCCGCGTACGAGCGGGTGCTCGCCTCGGCGGCGCAGGCGGCGGCGGGCGGGGTGAACCAGGAGCTGCTGCTCGGTCGGTACGAGGCGGACCACGGCGATCCGCAGGAGGCGGTGCGGCGGCTGACGGAGGAGTGGGAGCGGGGGCGGCACAGCATGGCGGCGGCGGACGCGCTGGGGTGGGCGCTGCTGCGGGCGGGGCGGGCGAAGGAGGCGCTGCCGTACGCCCGGCGGGCGATGAAGGAGAGTCCGCGCGACCCGCTGTTCTCGTACCACCGGGGCGAGATCGAGCGGGCGCTCGGGAGGTACGGGGCGGCACGCCGGAACATCGGGCAGGCGCTGCGGGTCAATCCGCACTTCTCACCGCTGCTGGCTCCCCGGGCGCGGGCCGCGATGGCGGCGCTGGGGGATCCGCCGACGGGCGGCCCGGGGAGGACGGCGGGGACGGTGATCCGGGAGGGGAGGAGCGGCACGGCAGGTTCCGGGAGCATGGGTGTGCGGCAGGGGGCGGGGAGCGGGTGAGGGTGTCGGTCCGCCGGGGGCCGCGCGGCGGGGTACGCGATCCGCCGCATGCCGCGCGGACGGGGTACGCCCGGGGACGAGGGACGACGAACCGCCGGGCACCGCGCGGACGGGGTACGCCCGGAGGTGATGGGCGTCGGTCCGCCGGGTGCCGCGCGGGGGTAAGCCCGAGGTGAGGGCGTCGGTCCGGTCCGCCGCGTGCCGCGCCCGGGCCGGGGACGGCGAACCGCCGCATCCCGCACGGGCGGTTCAGCCGCGCTTGGCGTAGACGATGAGGTTGTCCACCGTGTGACCGTCCTTGTCGAACTCTCCGTCGCAGGTGATCAGGCGCAGCTCACGGCCGTTGACCGGCTGGCCGTAGACCCTCTGGCTCGGGAACGCCTTCTTGCTGACGGTCTCGGTGCCGGTGACCTTGAAGCGGGCGGTGCCGCCCGCGGCGTTGCGTACGGTGATCTCCGCGCCCTTGCCGACCTTCCGCAGATCGTGGAAGACGGCGGCGCCGTACCGGGTGTCGTTATGGCCGATGATCACGGCGGCGCCGCGCTCGCCGGGGACGGCCGCACCGGTGTACCAGCCCGCCGTCATGCCCTTCTCGGCGGGCGGGACCTCGACCGTGCGGTCCTTGTTGAGGCCGAGGCGCATCAGCTCGCTGTCCACGCCGATGGAGGGGATCGTCACCCGGACGGGGGCCGGGACCGTCTTACCGCCCTTGTCCCGGGAGGCGGTGGCTCCCCCGGGTGCGGTGGCTCCCTCCTCCGGTGCGGCGGCGCTCGTCCCGGCCGGGCCGTGGTCCTCGGCCTGGGGGGCCGATTCGGCGGAGCAACCGGTGAGGGCGAGCGCGAGGGCGAGGCAGACGAGCGCGGGGAGGGCGGCGGGGCGGCGGTTCACGGTTCTCACAGGGGTCATCGGGGCTCCAGGGGCGGGGAAGGGCGGGACCGGGGCCGCGACGGCCCTCCGGGGAGGGGGACCGCCGCGGGTCCTGGGCAGCGGCCTCAGCCGGCTGCGGGCCGGTCAGCCGGCGGTGGTGCGGCGGCGGAGCACGAAGCCGCCTGCGCCGGCGAGGAGCCCGAAGGCGATGGCCGATCCGGCGAGGACGCCGGAGGTCCCGCCGCTCTCCACGGGCCGCTCGCCGGCGGCGACTCCGCCGCGCGGGATGACCCGGACGGCGCCCTTGGACTCGCCGTCGCCCTTGAGCTCGACGACGGGGGCCGGCGCGGGGGCGGGCTTTTCTCCGGCGGCGACTCCGCCGCGCGGGATGAGCACGGCCTTGCTCTTGCCGTCGCCCTTGACCTCGACGACAGGGGCCGGCGCGGGGGCCGGCTTGCCTCCGGCGGCGACTCCGCCACGCGGGACGACCACGGCCTTGCCCGGTGCAGCGGGCTCGGCGGTCCGCTCGGGCGTGGCGGTGGCCGACGCCGAAGGCCGCTCGGCGCCCGGCTTCACCGGCGACGGCGACGAGTCGGCGAACGCGCCGCCCGCCGGGAGGGCCACCACTGCCGCCGCGGCGGCGGCGACCAGGAGGGCACGCGGGGTGAATCGACGCTTCATCAGAAGGGCTCCATTCCAGCTGGGGTTCGGGGCTGCCGGGACGGCGTCGCGATCGCGTTCCGGCATGTCCGTCAGGCTGGCGTGGAGTTATGAAGAACCTGTCAGCTCGCTGTGGTGCGCGTATCAGCCCCGGCCCGCCCGGGGTCCGGGCCCCGCCGCGATACGGGGCCCGGCGGCCCCGGGGCAGCCGCCGCGAACCCGCTGCGAACCCGCTGCGGCGCTACCGCACGCCCGCCGGCCCCGGACCCGCGTCCCGGTCCCGGTCCGCGAGCGCCGTGGAGCGACGCCCCGGCCCCGCCCTACCGCACACCCCCCGGGCCCGGCCCCGGACCCGCGTCCCGGTCCGCGAGCGGGCCGGGCCGTACCGGGAGCCGGAGGGTGAACTCGGCGCCCTTCCCCGGCTCGCTCGCCGCCGTCACCGTCCCGCCGTGGGCTTCCGTCAGATTCCGTACGATCGCGAGCCCCAGGCCGCTCCCGCCCATCCGCCGGTTCCGCGACTTCTCCGCCCGCCAGAAGCGGTCGAAGACATGCGGCAGATTCTCCGCCGTGATCCCCTCCCCCGTGTCGGCGACGGCCACCGCGAGCCACTGACCGGGCCGCTCCCCGCTGTCGTACGCCCTCAGGGTGACCGTCCCGCCGGGCGGGGTGTGGCGTACGGCGTTGGAGACCAGATTGCCCACCGCCTGCCGCAGCCGCACCGGGTCGGCGGTCAGCGGAGGCAGCCCGTCCGCCGCCCGGACCCGCAGGGCGACGCCCGCCGTCTCGGCCCTGGCCTGCTGGGCGGCGGCCACCTGGCCGAGGAGTTCGGCCACGGCGACGGGCCCGGGGTGCAGTCGCAGCGCTCCCGCGTCCGACTCGGCCAGATCCTGGAGGTCGTCGATGATGTGCTGGAGCTGTACGGCCTCCTCCAGCAGCGAGGAGACGAACGCCTCGTCCGGCTCGGCGATGCCGTCCTGGGCCCCCTCCAGCCAGCCCCGGATATTGCTCAGCGGGGTGCGCAGCTCATGAGCCACATCGCTGACCATGGCCCGCCGCTGGGTCTCCAGCCGGGCACGGTGCGCGGCCATGTCGTTGAACGCGGCGGCCAGCCGCCCGATCTCGTTGTCCGCGGTGACCGGCACCGGCTCGGACCGCTCGCCGTCCTTCATCCGCTGGGCCGCGCCGGTGAGCGCGTGCAGCGGCCGGACCAGCCGGGTGGCGGCGAGCAGGGTGGCCCCCACGGTCAGCGCGAGCACCAGGGCGGCCACGCCCACGATCCGGGCGGTGTTCTCGGCGGAGAGATCGAAGCCCGAGGCGGGCGTTCCGTCGGCGTCGCCGATGAACAGCAGCGCGGCGGGCGAGACATGGGGGCTGAGCTGCTCTCTGCGGGCGGTGTCCACACAGCTCGCGACCGCCCGGTCCACGGTGCTGTCGCCGAAGCCGAGCTCGGCTGGCTCGGCGGGCTCGGCGCTCGGGGAAGGCCCGGGGAGCAGTACGGTGGTCCGCGGTTCGACGGCCGCGGACGGCTTCCGCACTCCCTGCCGGGCCCAGGACAGATCCAGGTTCAGCCGGACGGGGTCATGGCCGGTCCGCTTCAGACAGGCGTCGGAGAGCCTGTTGAGCGCGGCGAGCGCCTTGGCCTCCGTGGGGGTGGGCTCGGCGAGCTCGGCGAGCCCGCAGCGGAGGCCCTCGGCCAGATCGTCGTCGCTCTCGCCGACGATCTGGATACGCGGCCGTCCGCTCGGGGTCCGCACGACGTCGGCGGCCACCCCGTACCCCTTGAGGCAGTCCACGGCGCGTTCGGCCCGCCGCTCCAGGCCGGTGCGTTCGCTTCCGGTGACCCGGAACGGCCCGACCGCGCGCGGATCGATCCGGGCCTTGGCGTCCCCGCCGCCGCCCTGGGGTTCGAGGTCCAGGGCGGTGTCGGAGGCGAGCGGGTCGACGACGGCGGACGCCTCCGGCGGCAGGGCGGGCGGCGGGGAGTCCGCCGGGCCGTCCCCCGGCACCCTGGCGGAGTCCGCCAGGGTGCGGTGGTCCTCGGTCGTCAGCGCGATCCGTCGGTCGTAGCGGGCGGCGAGCTCCCGTACGGTCCGTTCGACGCCGTCCCAGTCGGGGCGGGTCGCGGCGTGCTCGCGCAGCCGGTCGTAGATACGGGCGCCGTCGCTGAGGTTCTGGCCCTGCTGCTCCTCGATCGCCCCCGACGTGGTCTGCACGGCCAGCCAGGCGGTGGCCGCCACCGAGCAGAACGCCACCAGCGCGGAGACCGCCAGCAGCCGGCCCAGCAGGCTCTTCCGCAGCGGCAGCCTCCGCCCGCGCCGCCGGGGAAGCCGCTCGGGAAGCCGCTCCGGGAGCTGCTCGGGGAGCCCCTCGGGCCCGGGTTCACGGCCGTGCACGGCCGGTCTCCTTCGCGGGGTCCGCCAGCTTGTAGCCGACGCCGAAGACGGTGAGCAGCCGCACCGGCCGCCGGGGCGCGGGCTCGATCTTCTTACGGAGGTTCATGACATGGACGTCCACGGTCCGGTCGCCTATGTAGCGGGCGAAGCCGTGGAGTTCCTCCAGGAGCCGCTGCCGGGTGAAGACCCGGCCGGGCTCGGCGGCCAGCGCGGCGAGGATGCGGAACTCGCCGGGCGTGCAGTCGACGCGTACGCCGTCGACGCTGACCTCGTGCCGCTCCGGGTCGACGGCGAGAGCGCCCACGGTGAGCACCGCGTCGTCGGCCTGGGGTCCGGCCGTGCCCTTGGCGGCTCCCCGGGAGCGGCGCAGCAGGGTGCGGACCCGGGCCATCAGCTCACGCGGGCTGTAGGGCTTGGTCATGTAGTCGTCGGCCCCGAGGTCGAGGCCGAGCAGCAGATCGTCCTCGGTGGAGCGGGCGGTGAGCATCAGCACCGGAAGCTCGTACTCCTCGGCGCGCAGGATGCGCAGCACATCCAGGCCGTCGGCCTTCGGCATCATCACATCGAGGACGAGCAGATCCGGGGGCCGGTGCCGGACGGCCTCGATGGCGGCCCGGCCGTCCCGTACGAGGGTGACGCCGTGCCCCTCCCGTTCGAGATAGCGGCGGACCAGCTCGGCCTGCTTCTCGTCGTCCTCGGCGATCATCACTTGTGCGCACACGGAGTCGATCGTAGGCAGCGGCCCCGGGCACAGGGCCGGGCGGGGCCGTTCCCGGGCGGCCCCGCCGTCGTCGTCAGAGGTTTCCGCGCTTGGCCTGCTCGCGCTCGATGGCTTCGAAGAGCGCCTTGAAGTTGCCCTTGCCGAAGCCCATGGAGCCATGGCGTTCGATCATCTCGAAGAAGACGGTCGGCCGGTCCTGCACCGGCTTGGTGAAGATCTGGAGCAGATAGCCGTCCTCGTCGCGGTCGACCAGGATCTTCAGCTCGCGCAGGGTCTCCACCGGCACCCGGGTCTCGCCCGCCCAGTCGCCGAGGGTGTCGTAGTACGAGTCGGGGGTGTCCAGGAAGGCGACTCCGGCCGCGCGCATGGCCCGTACGGTCGCGACGATGTCGTTGGTCGCGAGCGCGATGTGCTGGACGCCCGCGCTGCCGTAGAACTCCAGATACTCGTCGATCTGGGACTTCTTCTTCGCGATCGCGGGCTCGTTGATGGGGAACTTCACCTTGCGGGTGCCGTCCGCGACGACCTTCGACATCAGGGCGGAGTACTCGGTGGCGATGTCGTCGCCCACGAACTCCTTCATGTTGGTGAAGCCCATGACCTTGTTGTAGAAACCGACCCATTCGTTCATATGGCCGAGTTCCACATTGCCCACGCAGTGGTCGATGGCCTGGAAGGTCCGTTTGGCGGGCGGCTCGACGAGGGGGGCGGCGGCGACATAGCCCGGGAGGTAGGGGCCGTCGTATCCGGAGCGGTCGACCAGGGTGTGGCGGGTCTCGCCGTATGCGGCGATGGCGGCCAGCACCACCGTGCCGTACTCGTCCTTGAGCTCATATGGCTCGGTGACGCCGCGCGCGCCGTGCTCGACGGCGTACTCATAGGCGGCGCGGGCGTCCGGGACCTCGATGGACAGATCCACGACGCCGTCGCCGTGCACGGCGACATGGTCGGCGAGGAAGCGGCCCCAGGGGGTGGATTCCTTGATGACGGAGGTGAGAACGAACCGGGCGGATCCGTTCTCCAGCACATAACTCGCCGTCTCCCGGCTGCCGTTCTCCGGTCCGGAGTAGGCGACGAGCTTCATGCCGAAGGCCGTGGAGTAGAAATGCGCGGCCTGCTTGGCATTGCCGACGGCGAAGACGACCGCGTCCATTCCCTTCACCGGGAAGGGGTCGGCCTCGCGCGCGGTGGTCAGGTGGTGATCGATTGTCTCAGTCATATCGGCAGGCTCCTACCGTTCCACAAGCTGCGCAATAGTTCGTCACATCACTGGGCAATATGCATAGTGCTACTCCACCATGGTGAGACTTTCTGTACATCATGACCACTCGGGAGATCCTCATGGCGATCGATCATCTGGACGGCCGTCTGATCGTGCTGCTGGCGCGGGAGCCCCGGATAGGGGTGCTGGAGGCGTCCCGGCGGCTCGGGGTGGCGCGGGGCACCGTCCAGGCGCGGCTGGACCGGCTGCGCTCCCAGGGGGTCATCAGGGGCTTCGGTCCGGAGGTGGATCCGGCGGCGCTCGGCTATCCGGTGACGGCGTTCGCCACGCTGGAGATCAAGCAGGGGCAGGGCGCGGACGTACGGGCCCATCTGACCACCGTGCCCGAGGTGCTGGAGCTCCACACCACCACCGGGCACGGGGACATGCTCTGCCGGCTGGTGGCCCGCTCCAACGCCGATCTCCAGCGGGTGATCGACCGGGTGGTGGGCTTCGAGGGGATCGTCCGGGCGTCCACGGCGATCGTCATGGAGAACCCGGTGCCGCTGCGGATCATCCCGCTGGTGGAACAGGCCGCCGGGGATACGGAGGGTTGCTGAGGCGGGGTCCGGCCCGGGGCAGGGGGACGGCTGAGGCCCCGGGTCAGCGGGAGGAGCTCGCCGGGGTCAGCGGGAGGCGCCCAGCCCGGGTCAGCAGGAGGGGACCTTCCCGCCCTCGTCCAGCGCCCGGAGCGAGTCCACCGCGCCCTTCAGCGTGGTGACGGGGATCAGCCGCAGACCGTCGCCCGCTCCGGCCTCGGCGTCCGCGCACTCCCCCTTCGGCACCAGGAAGACGGTCGCCCCGTCGCGCTCGGCGGCCTGGGTCTTCAGCGCGACTCCGCCGACCGCGCCGATCTCGCCGTCCGCGGTGATCGTCCCCGTACCGGCGACGTTCCGGCCCCCGGTGAGATCGCCTCCGGAGCCGTTGCCGTCGAGTTTGTCCACGATTCCGAGGGAGAAGAGCAGCCCGGCGCTGGGGCCGCCGACATCGGCGAGCCGCAGGGTGACCTTGACCTTCTCCGGGTCCTCGCCGAGGTAGGAGAGCGCGGCCCGGGTCGCGTCGTGCTGGGACTCCGCCATGTCCGCGAGATTGTGCTCGGCGACCTCCTTCGTGGACTGGCCCGCCGGGTAGACGGAGTCACGGGGCAGGACCGCGCGGTCGTCGCGGAACCAGCTGTCGGTCACATCGCCGAGATCCACGTCGGCTTCCGGGCCGGTCGCGAAGATGGTGGTCATCCGGAGCGCTCCCGTCGTCTCGCGGACGGGCGCACCCGCGATGGAGATGACGGGGGTGCCCTTGTGCTCGCCGAGTACATCGGCGGTGTCACCCGGCTGGGCGATGACGTACGGCAGGGGCGCGAACCCGGCGGCGGCGAGGAGGGCCGCGACGGGGAGGGCGCTGAGGAGGAGGGCGCGGGTGCGCGTGAGACGGGAGAGCACGGGCCCAATCTATCCGTGGCGCGGACGCCGGGGAGCCCGCACCCGCGCACTGGACGGTCAGGGGCCCGCCGCCGTGATGACCTCATGATGACCTCACCCGGCCTCACGCGAGCCGGGCGCACGCGAGCCAGGTCTCACGCGAGCCAGGTCTCACGAGCGCCGGGTCTCAGCGGAGGGCGTCGGCGACCTCCCGGGCCGCTTCCATCACCCGGCGGCCCACCCGCTCCGGGACCGAGTCCGCGAGCATCACCACGCCCACGCTGCCCTCGATCCCCGTCACCCCCACCAGCGCGGCGGCGGCGCCGCTCGCGCCCGCCTCCAGCTCGCCATGGGTCAGGGTGTATCCGGGGTCGTCCGCGCTGCCCTGGCGGGCGGAGAGTATCGCCTTGCCGGCGGCTCCCCGGTCCAGCGGATGCCGGAACCCGGCCCGGTAGGCGACGTGATAGTCGGTCCAGGTCGGCTCGACCACCGCGACGGCCAGCGCCTCGGCCCCGTCCACCAGGGTGAGATGAGCGGTCGCGCCGATGTCCTCCGCGAGCGAGCGGAGCGCGGGCATCGCGGCCTCGCGCACCAGCGGATGCACCTGGCGGCCCAGGCGCAGCACCCCGAGCCCGACTCTGGCCCGCCCGCCCAGATCGCGGCGGACGAGAGCGTGCTGTTCCAGGGTGGCGAGCAACCGGTAGACGACGGTCCGGTTGACCCCGAGTCTGTTGGACAGCTCGGTGACGGTCAGTCCGTGGTCGGTGTCGGCGAGCAGTTTGAGGACACGCAGTCCCCGGTCGAGCGTCTGGGAGGTCTCCGCGGTCACGACGCCCTCTCCTTCGGAGTGAGTGACGGCGGACTCTCATGGTGTTGCCCGCGGCGCCGGTCCCGTCGGCGCCGCCCCCCTGAGACCGCCGGCAGGCCATGGCAGACCGGCTCGGCTCCGCGGCGGCTCTGCCACGGGGCGTTTGCGTTGCCCGGGACAGTATCGATCCGGTCCGCTCAGCGGAAGGGCTCGTCCAGAATCCGGGCGTCAACCCGTGATTCGGGCCGAAAAGCGCCCGGTCCCGGAGGCTGATTCCAGGGACCGGGCGCTTTCACGAAGGGGGTCGTGCGCGTCGCCGGAGAGGGGCCGGGCGCATCGCCTGAGCATGGCCGAGCGCGTCACCGGAAGGGACCGGGCGCGTCGCCTGAGCCGGATCAGCGCATCCGGGTGGCCCACTCCTGGACCTTCTTGATCCGCTCCCGGATCTGCCCGGCCGTCGCCTCGGCGCTCGGCGGCCCGCCGCAGACCCGCCGCAGCTCGGTGTGGACGACCCCGTGCGGCTTGCCGCTCTGGTGGACGTACGCGCCGACCATCGTGTTCAACTGCTTGCGCAGTTCGAGGAGTTCCTTGTGGGAGACCACGGGCCGCCGTTCGGCGGGCAGCTCCAGCAGATCGGCCTCGGTGTCGGGCCGTTTGCGGCTGTGGGCGATCTGCCGGGCCTGCCGCTTCTGGAGCAGCATCTGCACCTGGTCGGGTTCGAGGAGTCCGGGGATGCCGAGGTAGTCCTGCTCCTCCTCGCTCCCGGGGTGGGCCTGCATCCCGAACTCGGCCCCGTTGTACATGACCCGGTCGAAGACGGCGTCGGACTCCAGGGCCTCGAAGGGCAGCTGGTCCTGCTCCCCCGTGTCCTCGTCCTGTTCCCGGTTGGCCTCGTCCAGCTCCTTCTCGGACTCGGCGTACGGGTCGTCCTCGCCGTCCTTCTTCGGCCGGTCGAGCACATGATCGCGCTCGACCTCCATCTCATTGGCGAAGCCGAGCAGCATGGGGATGGTCGGCAGAAAGACGGACGCGGTCTCGCCGCGCCGCCGCGACCGCACGAACCGGCCGACCGCCTGCGCGAAGAACAGGGGCGTCGAGATCGTGGTGGCGTACACCCCGACCGCGAGCCGGGGCACGTCGACGCCCTCGGACACCATCCGGACGGCGACCATCCAGCGGTCGGTGTTCTCGCTGAACTCGTCGATGCGCTTCGAGGCCCCGGTGTCGTCGGAGAGGACGACGGTCGCCTTCGTGCCGGTGATCTCGCGGATCAGCTTGGCGTACGACCGCGCGGAGTCCTGGTCGGAGGCGATGACCAGACCGCCCGCGTCCGGGATCGACTTTCTGACCTCGGTGAGCCGCTGATCGGCGGCGCGCAGCACATTGGGCATCCACTCGCCGCGCGCGTCGAGCGCGGTCCGCCACGCCTGGGAGACGGCGTCCTTGGTCATCGGCTCGCCGAGCCGGGCGGCGATCTCGTCGCCGGCCTTGGTGCGCCAGCGCATATTGCCGCTGTAGCTGAGGAAGATCACGGGCCGGACGACTCCGTCGCCGAGCGCGTTGCCGTAGCCGTAGGTGTAGTCGGCGGCGGACCGGCGGATTCCGTCGTTGCCCTCCTCGTAGGTCACGAAGGGGATGGGGTTGGTGTCGGAGCGGAAGGGCGTACCGGTCAGGGTGAGCCGCCGGGTCGCCGGGTCGAAGGCTTCGAGACATGCCTCGCCCCAGGACTTGGAGTCGCCGGCGTGATGGATCTCGTCGAGGATGACCAGGGTCTTCCGCTGCTCACAGCGGTTGCGGTGGAGCATGGGCCGTACCCCGACACCGGCGTAGGTGACGGCGACGCCGTGGTACTCCTTGCTGAGCGGGCCCGCGCTGTACTCCGGGTCGAGCTTGATCCCGACCCGCGCGGCGGCGGCGGCCCACTGCTTCTTCAGATGCTCGGTCGGCGCGACGACGGTCACCTGCTGGACGACATGGTGGTGCAGCAGCCAGGAGGCGAGGGTGAGGGCGAAGGTGGTCTTGCCCGCCCCGGGCGTTGCGACGGCGAGGAAGTCGCGGGGCTGTTCCTGGATGTATCTCTCCATGGCCCCCTGCTGCCAGGCGCGCAGCTTTCCGGCGGTGCCCCAGGGGGCGCGGCCGGGGAAGGCGGGGGAGAGGTGGTGGGAGGGGGAGGCGGTAGTAGTCACGGTCTCCGGTTCGGCGCTGGTCCGGTCAGAACGGGTATGACAACCGGGCCACCCTACCGGTGCGACCGTCCCCCTCCGGGCCGTACGGGGCGGAGGGGGCGGGGGGTGAGACCCGCTTCACAGGAGGGCCTCACCCCGCGTCCCCGGCCCGTCGCTCCGGCCGCGCCTCAGCGGGCGAATCGGGGCAGCTGCGCGGCGGTCTTCGGTACGTCGAGCGCGCCCTGGCAGACGTCGAGCACGAACTGTTCCGCGGCGTCCACGTCGAAGGCGGCATCCAGCGGGTGACCGTTCATATGGAGAAAGACCCAGGTCGCATACCAGGCGAGCCGCTTGTTGCCGTCGACGAGCGCGTGATTGCGGGCGATCGACTCCATCAGCGCGGCGGCCTTCTGCCAGACATCCGGGTAGGCGTCCTGCCCGAAGACGCTCGCCTGGGGACGGGCCAGCGCCGAGTCGAGCAGACCGTAGTCGCGCACTTCGGCGGCCCCGAGGCGCTCAGCGAGGTTGAGCAGCTCGGGAAGGGTGAGGTACTGCATCAGGCGAGCCTCCGGTTCAGCTCCTCGCTGGCCTTCAGGACGTGCTCGGCGGCCTCGTTGAACAGCCGCGAGTGTTCGTTTATGGCTCTGACGACGGCGTCGTGCGCGAAGGACTGCATGCTCCGGCCCTCCGCCTCGGCGCGCTCGCGCAGGGCGGTGAGCTCTTCCTCGGTGAATCTGACGTTGAGAGCAACCATGATGTGACGGTACCACGCGGTACCATCCAGTGTCAGTGAGATTCCCGCACCTTCAGCCGGGTCACCACCCAGGCCCCCGCCAGCGCCACCAGCGCCATCGGCAGGAACACCGCGGCGAAGGCGACCGGGTTCGACTCCCCGGCGGCGGCTGCGCTGTGTCCGGCGATGGAACCGCCGCCGAGCGCGGCGAAGGCGGCCCCGCCCGCGGCCAGCAGGATGGCGTTGGAGAGGCCGTCCGAGATCTGGAGGGCGGCGGAGTTCGCGCCCGCCTCCTCCGGCGCGGAGAGCTTGAGCAGCATCACACTCGTCGAGGCGATCACCATGCCCAGACCGAAGCAGCCGACGCCCCAGGCGACGCCCACGATCCACACCGGCACCGCGTCGATGAGCACGGTCGGCGCGCTCGCTATCGCGCCCGCGGAGAGGACCATCCCCAGCGCCATCAGCCGCTCCCGGTGGGGGGCCATCCGCGGCCGGGACTGGAGGTACGAGCCGAGCGCCCAGGTCGCGCCGCCCACCGCCAGGGAGAGCCCGGCCATCGTCGGCGACAGCCCGCGCTGGGTGACCAGCATCAGCGGGATGAAGATCTCCGCCGCGACGAACGATCCGGCGGCCATGCCCCGCAGCAGCACGACGGAGGGCAGCCCGCGCGCCGCGCGGTAGGTGCCGCTGGGCAGCAGCGCGAGCACCGAGGGCACCAGCACGGCCGCGCCCACGACGGCGGGCAGCAGCGAGAACCAGCGCAGGTCCTGGGCGGCGTACTGGATCAGCGCCGAGCCCAGCGCGATACCGAGGGCGAACCTGATCCGGCGGAGGTCGAAGCCCTGGCGTGGCGCGGTCGGGTCGGCGGGCCCGGCGGCCATCCGCCGTATCGCGGGCAGCGCGAGCACCAGCGGGAAGACGACGAGCGTGGGGATGCCGAGAAAGACCCAGCGCCAGCCCAGCTGTTCGGTGACGGTGCCGGCGCCGAGGGGGCCGACGACCGAGGGGACCATCCAGGCCGCGGCGAAGGCGGCCAGGATGGCGGGCCGCAGCCGCTCCGGGTAGGCGCGGCCGATCACCACGTACAGCGCCACGATCACCAGACCGCCGCCGAGGCCCTGCACGGCGCGTCCCGCGATGAAGACCCACATCGTGGACGCGACCCCGGAGAGCAGCAGTCCGCCGCCGAAGGTGGCGATCCCGGTGGCGAGCGGCCGAAGCGGCCCGTCCCGGTCCGCCCACTGCCCGGCGAGGACCATGGCGAAGAGGCTGGTGGTGAAGTAGGAGGAGAAGGCGAAGGCGTAGAGCTCGACGCCGTTCAGCTCGCGCGCGGCGATGGGCATGGCGGTGTTGACGGCGGTGGCCTCGAAGGCGATCAGCACGACGACGGCGATGATCCCGATGCTCAGCGCCCGGTAGGTCCGCCCGAGAACCCCTTCGTCCCGCGGTCGCCGATCGGCGGGTACGGCGTCGGGGTCTGCGGTCGGCTGCGTGACCTCGGCGTCACGTGGTTCCAGGGCGGTCATGCGCCAAGAGTAAGGGGCTTGGCTGAATATGAACCCTGTCGCCGGATGGGACCCGGGGTGGTCCCTTGGTCGTACGACTGTGAACGGCGTGTGGCAGTCGTATTGCGGAGTGCCCGGATCGCTTGAGGCGGGCGGGCGGGGCGGCCTACGGTCGGATCAGTCGCAGCACACGGCCGTGTGCCCGAGTGGTTGAGGGACTCGCCTGCAAAGCGAGTTAGGTCGGTTCGATTCCGATCACGGCCTCTGAGCAAGACCGGCGCTCGACGGGCCCTCCCGCTGGGGGTCCGGGGGTCGCCCCCCGGGACAGCACAGCGTCGGTTCGATTCCGATCACGGCCTCTGAACAAGAACGGCGCTCGACGGGCCCTCCCGCCGGGGGTCCGGGGGTCGCCCCCCGGGACAGCACAGCGTCGGTTCGATTCCGATCACGGCCTCTGAACAAGAACGGTGCCATGGATCCCAGGGGTCGCCCCCGGGACGGTACAGCGCCTGCCTCCGAACACGCCCGGCGCTATGGGTCCCGGGAGTCGCCCCCCAGGGCCCCACAGCGCCGGCCCCCGCACAAGACCGGCACCCAGGCCCCCCGTTCAGACGCGGGCCTCCGGCAAGCGCTCCAGGAGCTCAGTCACCGTCTCCCCCGGCGACTGAGCGCTCGTATCCAGCCAGAGCCCGATCCGGGGAGTCTCTTCGCGCAGCACCCGGTCCAGGGCGTCGACCGTCCAGCCGCCCGGCGCGTACCCCGTCTTCGGGCGCTCCGACTCACGGACGGCGACGGCGGACGGCGACGGAGCCAGCACCACCGCGTACAGCGGGCGGGTGCGGACGGCGGCGACATAGCGGGAGAGCTCCTCGCCGATGACGATGTCCTGCACCACCGCCGTCCAGCCCGCGTCCGCGTACGCGTCCGCGGTCAGCGCGGAGAGCCGGTGGCGCAGCCGCAGCTGCGCCATGGCCTCCCGCTCGTCGCCGGAGCCCATCTCCACCCGCCCCGACACCGTCATCCGGCGGAAGACGTCCCCCCGGACATGGGCCGCCTTCGGCAGCCGTTCGGCCAGGGCCTGGGCGACGGTCGACTTCCCGGCGGCCATGATCCCGGTGATCAGTACGACGGAGGAGGGCGGCGGCTCGGGCATGAGCCGACGCTATCGCCGTCCGCGGCCCCGGGCACCTGAATTGAGCGCGGGGGCCACAGCCCCGCCGGCCCCCGGGTGAGTAGGCTCGGGCCAGTCACGAACGGCACGGGGGGCTTCAGATGGCAGAACCGGCACGACCACATCCGTCCCGGACCCGGCCCGGCCCTCCCATCGCCCGGCTCGACGCCGAAGACCCCGGGCAGCGCGGCCTCCCGCTACACCCCGCAGATCCTGGGGGACTTCGTCTGCGAGGTCTCGGGCAAGGACGCCACCTCGTTCGACGCGGTGGCCCTCGACAAGCTCACCGGGAAACCCGCCTGGCGGCATGCCCAGCGCAGCCCGAAGTCGCTGAAGCTGACGTCGGACGGCTCCCGGCTGTTCCTCCTCCAGGCGGAGGGCGTGACGGCGCTCTCCGGAGGCCCCGCGGGGTGATCCCCGGGCTCCGGGGGCCTCGCGCCGCCGAGTGATCCCCGGGCTCCGGGCCCTGGTCCCGCCGGGTGATCCCCCGCCCGAGGGGGGGGGAGCCCGGCGGACGCCTCGCGTCAGACGCCCGGGGCCGCCACCGCTGCCTGGGGCCGGATCGGCAGCCGGTTGACGGGGCGGCCCGTGGCCGCCCGTACCGCCGCCGCGACGGCCGCCGGGGAGGTGACCACGGGGGCCGCGCTCGCCGCCTTCGCGCCGAAGGGCGCGACCACGTCCCGTTCCTCCACGAGCTTCACGATCCGGACGTCCGGCGCGTCCAGCGCGGTCGGCAGCGCGTATCCGGTCAGATCCGGATGGCGGATGACCCCGCGCGCGGTGCGCAGATTCTCCGTCAGGGCCGTTCCCACGCCGAGGGTGACGCCCGCCTCGATACGGGCGGCGAGCTGGGCCGGGTTGAGCACCCGGCCCACATCCTGCGCCACCGCCATCTCGACCACCCGGATGGAGCCGAGCTCGATGTCCACGTCCACCACCGCGCGTACGGCGCAGAACGCCATGCCCACGAAGGCGTCGCCCTGCCCCGACTCGTCCAGCGGCTCGGTGGGGTGCGGGCGGCACTGCGCGGTGGCCCACAGCTCCTTACCCTCCAGCGCCTCCGTCACGGTGGTGGAGAGCACCCCGTCATAAGAGGTGATCTTGCCGTCGGTGATCTGGAGCAGCTCGGTCGACATGCCGAACTGATGCGCCAGCGGCTGGAGCAGTTGCGTACGGACCATCTTGGCGGCCCGTTCGACCGCGCCGCCCGACACCCAGGTGTGGCGGCCGTGGGCCGCCGGGCCCGCCGGGGGCTGGTCGGTGTCGACGGCCGCGACATGGACCTCTTCGATGCCCAGGGTCTCCTGGACGATCTGACGGGCGAGCGTGGTGAAGCCCTGGCCGGTCTCGACGGCCGCGCAGATGACCGTGGCGATGCCGTCGTGGACCTTGACCGTGGCGGTGGAGACCTCGTCGGTGCCCTCCGCGCCGAGCATATGGACCATGCCGAGGGCGTAGCCGACGCCCCGGCGCACCGCGCCCGGCTCGCCCGCGCCCTCGGGGCCGCCCGGCAGCAGCCAGTCGTCCTCGGGCGAGTCCTTGGGCAGCGGGGGCAGCGGGAAGTCCCGTACGGCCTGGAGCAGTTCGGCCACCGGGGCCGGGCAGGTCACCGTCTGGCCGGTGGGCAGGATGTCCCCGGTCGCCAGCACATTGCGCAGCCGGAGTTCGGTGGGGTCGAGACCGAGCCGGACGGAGAGCTTGTCCATCTGGGCCTCGTACGCGGCGCAGACCTGCATGGCGCCCTCGCCCCGCACATGGCCGGACGGCGGGTTGTTGGTGCGGACGGCCCAGCCCTCGATGAAGGCGTGCGGCACCACATAGGGGCCGCAGGCGAAGGCGACCGCCGCGGCGAGCGACTCGGAGGAGGCGTCGGCGTACGCGCCCGCGTCGAGCAGCAGCTGGGCCTCCACCTTGACCAGCCGGCCGTCCCCGTCGGCGTGGTGGCGGTAGCGCAGCAGGGTGGGATGGCGGTGGGCGTGGCCGAGGAAGGACTCCTCGCGGGTGGCCGTCAGCTTGACCGGGCAGCCCGTCTTCAGCGCCAGCAGTCCGAGCGGGAGCTGGAAGCCGGGGTCCTCGCGGTCGCCGGTCGCGCCGGGGACGCCGGTGACCACGATCTTGACCCGTTCCGGTTCCAGTCCGAAGCAGGAGGCGGCGAGATCGCGGTCGGTGTGCGGGTCGGTGGAGGCGACGTACAGCTCGACTCCGCCGTCCGGGCGGGGCACGGCGAGGCCCGCCTCCGCGCCGATGGGGGCGGGGTCCTGGCGGCCGATGCGGTAGAGGCCCTCGACGACGATCTCCCCGGTGATGTCGGGGTCGCCGTAGCGCAGCGGGATATGGCGGATCAGATTGCCGTCCGGGTGCAGCGGTTCGGCGGCGAAGGACTGCTCGGGGTCGGTGACCGGCTCCAGCACTTCGTATTCGACGGTGATGGAGGCGGCGGCGAGCCGGGCGGTGTCGGGGTGGTCGGCGGCGACGGCGGCGATGGCCTCGCCGTGGTGGCGCACCAGATCGGAGGCGAAGACGGGCCGGTCGGCGATGCCTCTGCCGTAGGAGGTGTCGCCCGGGATGTCCTGATGGGTGACGACCGCGCGGACGCCCTCCATCTCCAGCGCGCCGGAGGTGTCGATGGCGGTGATCCGGGCGTGGGGGTGCGGGGAGCGCAGTATCGCCGCCCAGAGCAGCCCCTCGGCCCAGAGGTCGGACGCGTACGGGAAGGTGCCCTCGGTCTTGGCCCGGGCGTCGGCCTGGGGCAGGGAGACGCCGAGGCCGTGGACGGGCTGCTCGGGCCGGGGGACGGGAGCCGTCCGGGGCGTCGCGGTGGTGGCCGCGTCGTTGGTCACGCCATGCCTCCGTCGTGCGGGTGGGGCTGCACACTACCGGCCCCGGGGGGCGCCTGGTGTGGAATCAGAGACTCCGGCAGGGACGCGGGCTGGGCCGGCCCGGCCGGTCCCATGGCCTCGGCGGCGGCTGCGGCGCTCGCCTCGCGGGCGGCGGCCACCTCCCGTACGGCGTCGAGGACTCCGCGGTAGCCGGAGCACCGGCAGAGGTTGCCGCAGAGGGCCTGGCGGGCCTCCAGCTCGGTGGGGTGGTGGTTGCCCTCCAGAAGGTCATGGACGGTCATGGCCATGCCGGGGATGCAGAAGCCGCACTGGACGGCTCCGCAGGCGGCCAGGGCGCGCTGGACGTCGGAGGGCTCGCCGTCGGAGGCGAGGCCCTCGACGGTGCGGATCTCGGATCCGGCGGTGGTCGCGGCGGGGACCAGGCAGGAGGCGACGAGCCGCCCGTCGACCTGGACGTTGCACGCGCCGCACTCGCCCTGGGAGCAGCCGTCCTTGGCTCCGGCGAGGCCGAGGCGCTCCCGGAGGACGTAGAGCAGCGACTCGCCGATCCAGGCGTCCGTGACGGGGCGGTCGGTGCCGTTGACGCGCAGGACGTAGGAGGTGGGCGGGTGTTCCTGGGGGGCGGCGGGGCCGAGGTCGGCCGCCGCCTCCGGCGCGGCGTCGGCGGTCGGTGCGGGCTGTGTGCCGGTGCCGGCGTCCTGCGGCTGCGCCGGGTCGGCGGGTACGGATACGGGGGCGGGCGCGGACACCGCGTCCGGGACCGCGCCGGGCTGGGCGTCGGCGTCCTGCGGCGGTGCGGCGGCCTGCTCCGCGCTGGTGAGGGGGTCCGGGTCCGTGGCGGGCACGGTCTCCGTGCCGGTGACCGGCTCGGGGCCCGGCTCCGGGCCGGTTCCGGGCGCGTCGGCCTGAGGCTGGGCGGGCTCCTGGAGCGGCCCGGCCGGGGGCTCCGGCGAGAGGGCTCCGGCGGGGGCGGCCTCGGGGGCTGTGAGCTCCGGCACCGGGGCAGCGGGGGCCTCGGGAGCGGGGGCGGGGTGCTCCTGGGCCGGGGCCTCCTCGGGGGCGGTCTCC
>NZ_VCLA01000027.1 GCF_009600885.1 Streptomyces jumonjinensis | reverse complement strand
GCCGCCCAGGAGCAGGCCGCCGCCAAGCCCGCCGGGCTCGGCAGACGGTTCGCCGCCCGGCTGATCGACACCCTGGTACTGGGGGCGCTCACCGCCGCCGTCGCCGTGCCCATGGCGCTCCGGGCCAGGGACCATATCGACGCCAAGATCGAGGCGGCCCGACACTCGGGCCGCACCGTCACCGTCTGGCTGGTCGACGGCACCACCGCCGTCCATCTCGGCGTCGTGGTCGCCGCGCTGCTGATCCTCGGCACGCTGTACGAGGCACTGCCGACCGCCCGGTGGGGCCGCACCCTCGGCAAGAAGCTCTGCGGTCTCCGGGTGGTCGGCATCGAGTCCCATGAGCCCCCGCCGTTCGGGGCGGCCCTGCGCCGCTGGCTGGTCCATGGCGTGCTGGGCCTGCTGGTCGTCGGGGTGGTCAATCTGCTCTGGGCGCTCTTCGACCGGCCCTGGCGGCAGTGCTGGCACGACAAGGCCGCGCGTACCTTCGTCACCGGCGGCTGAGCCGGACCCCGGCCGGGAGCGGCCCGGCCGGTGTCCCCCGAACGGCGTGCGAGCTTTTGCGGGGGCTCCGGGCTCGGGGTGCACTGCCCTCATGAGCAACGATCAGCCACCGCCCCCCGGTCCGGGCGGCCCCGAGGACGACCCCTTCCTCAAGAAGCCGCAGGAGCCCACCCCGCCCGGCTCCCCCTATGGAGGCCAGGGCGGTCAGGGCGGCCAGGGCGGCGGCCAGGAAGGTCCGGGCTGGCAAGGCGGGCAGCAAGGCCCCGGCGGGCAGGGCGGGCAAGGCGGCCCCTACGGCGGCGGCCAGGGCGGCCCGTACGGCAGCAGCGGCGGCGGAGTCCCCCCGTACGACCCCAGCGGCTACGGCGGCCCCTACGGCGGCGGCCCCGACCCCATGGCCGGAATGCCCCCGCTCGCCGACTACGGCAGACGCCTCGGCGCCCGGGTCATCGACATCCTCATCGTCTTCATCCCGCTCTTCCTGCTCTCGCTGATCTTCGGCGGCTGGGGCGTCGGCGGCGGCGGTGACAGCTGGGACGAGATCGCCAACGATGTGAACACCGGGCGCCAGTGGGCGTGGTCGCTCATCTCGATGGTGGCGTACGTCGGCTACGACACCTGGATGGTGAAGAAGAACGGCCAGACCGTGGGCAAGCGGCTGCTGAAGCTCCGGGTGGCGATGCTCAACGACGGCTCAGTCCCCGACACCCGCTCGTCCCTGCTGCGCGCCGCGGTGCTCTGGGTGCCCGCGGTGCTGTGCTGCTTCTGTGTCTGGTGGCTGGTCATCGTCATCACGATCGTGGCCGACAAGCCCTATCGGCAGGGGCTGCACGACAAGGCGGGCCGGACCGTGGTGGTGACGGTTCCGGAGCCCGCGTGACCCGGATCAGGGCCGGGGGACGGAGCCGCTGGGATCAGCCGTGCGCCGAGGGCTCGCCGACCCCGGCGGGCTCCCGGGACGCCGCGGGCCGGGCGGCGGACGACGGCGCGACGGCGAGCGCGCCCCTTCCCCGGCGGGCCGGAGCACGCGCCGCCCGCGCCGCCCGCAGCGCCCGGGTGAGCGGCACCACGGTCGCCACCAGCAGCCCCAGCGCCAGCGAGACCACACCGATCGCGGCCACGCCGAGGACCTCGGTGGTGCGGGTGAACAGCAGCAGGGCCAGTGCCGAGAGGACGACGGTGGCCGAACCGTAGGCGAGTTGTGCGGCAGTCGGACGCGGCATGGCGGTATCCGTCCTGGGGGCGTGTCGGGAGAGGGTCGGGGGTCTCTCAACGGGGCGTCGCACTCAACACGGTCGTGCTCCCTACGACTTTAGAGGGCTCGATGCCCTGGTGGAACCTGAGGTGAGCGTGACCTCACCCACGGTGTCGGTGCATAGGGGGCGCACGGAGTCATATCCTCGGCCAACTGGCCGATTCCATCAGTTGTTGGCCGGATATCGATACCCTCTGTCCGATGATCGGACGGCCGATTCGCTCGTGACGGCCGTTCGGATACCGGAACCCGCCTTCTGCATAGAGCAGTTGTAATGGCCGAGTCAAGGGCTGTCTTTTCTTCTCCGGCTGGGGTCGAATGCCGTCACTTGTGACGCGCAGACCTCGCTCGGACACTCCACCCACGGTCCGCTGCGAAGGGGCGCGGGGGAGGACATCAACACGTGACCACCAGGAGACGGACGATCAGAGCGTCCGCGGTCGTCGTCGCGCTCGCCGCGACCACCGCGGCGGCTTCGGCGTTCAGCACCGCCCAGGCGGGGGACCAGGCGTCCCCGGCCCCCACGGCGGCGATCGAGCGCCATGATCCGGCGCCGGGGAAGGACCATGTCGACCACGACCTCGACGGTCCGTTCAGCAAGAAGCAGGCACAGCAGCGCCGGACGGCGCTTCAGGAGGTCATATCCGGGGACGCGACCGTGCAGCGGCGCGGCGCGTCCAAGGTGGTCAAGCTCGACAAGGGGAAGTACGTCGAGCTGGGCCGGGAGAAGACCGACAAGATCTTCACCATCCTGGTGGAGTTCGGCGACAAGGTCGACGACACCACCATGTACGACCCGGACGGGCCGGAGGGCCCCGAGGAGCCGATCAAGAAGTACGGCGGCACTCCGGGTCCCCAGCACAACAAGATCGCCAAGCCGGACCGCGCGGTCAACAACACCACGGCCTGGCAGGCGGACTACAACCGCAAGCACTTCGAGGACCTCTACTTCGGCAGCGGCAAGGACGCGAACGGCCGCCAGAAGCAGTCCGTGAAGACCTACTTCGAGAAGGCGTCCTCGGGCCGTTACTCCGTGGCCGGCGCGGTCTCCGACTGGGTCAAGGTCGAGTACAACGAGGCCCGTTACGGGTCCAACTTCTGCGGCGAGAACAACTGCAACAACACCTGGGACGCGGTCCGTGACGGCGTCACCGCCTGGGTGGCGGACCAGAAGGCCCAGGGCCGCACCGACGCCGAGATCAAGGCCACGCTGGCCGAGTACGACGTCTGGGACCGCTACGACTTCGACGGCGACGGCGACTTCAACGAGCCCGACGGCTATATCGACCACTTCCAGTTCGTCCACGCGGGCGAGGACGAGTCGGCGGGCGGCGGCGCGCAGGGCACCGACGCCATCTGGGCGCACCGCTGGTACGCGTACGGCACCGACTCGGGGAAGACCGGCCCGGCGGAGAACAAGGCCGGCGGCACCCAGATCGGGAGCACCGGGATCTGGGTCGGCGACTACACCGTGCAGCCCGAGAACGGCGGCCTCGGCGTCTTCGCCCATGAGTACGGTCACGACCTCGGTCTGCCCGACCTCTACGACTACTCCGGGGCCGAGAACTCCACCGGCTACTGGAGCCTGATGTCGGCCGGCTCCTGGCTCAACCGGGGCAAGGAGACCATCGGCGAGCTGCCCGGCGACATGACCGCCTGGGACAAGCTCCAGCTCGGCTGGCTCAACTACACCAAGGGCCGGGCCGCGACGGCGTCGCAGCACACCCTCGGGGTGTCGGCGTACAACACCAAGCGTCCGCAGGCGCTGATCGTCGAGCTGCCGAAGAAGCCGGGCACCACCCCTGTCGTCAAGCCCGCCGAGGGCTCGAAGCAGTGGTGGAGCGACATGGGCGACGATCTGCGCAACACCCTGACCCGCCCGGTCGACCTCACCGGCAAGTCCACGGCGTCGCTGGAGCTGTCGGGCTGGTGGCGGATCGAGAACGGCTACGACTACCTCTACACCGAGGTGTCCACGGACGGCGGAGCCAGCTGGACCGCTCTCGACGGCACGGCGGACGGCAAGCCGATCACCCGTGACGCGAGCGACAAGCCGGCCCTGACCGGCCGTTCGGGCGCGTACAAGAAGCTGGTCTACCCGCTGGACGCCTACGCGGGCGGCAAGATCGACGTCCGCTTCCAGTACCGGACCGACGGCGCCACGGCCGAGAGGGGCTTCGCGGCCGACGCGATCACCCTCAAGGCGGACGGCGCGGAGCTGTTCGCGGACGGCGCCGAGGGCGATGACGCGGGCTGGGCCGTCAAGGGCTTCTCGCGGATCGGCGAGTCCTTCACCAAGGACTACGAGCAGTACTACATCGCCGAGAACCGGCAGTACGTGTCGTACGACAAGACGCTGAAGACCGGCCCGTACAACTTCGGATTCCCCGCGCCGAAGAACCAGTGGGTCGAGCGCTACCCGTACCAGAACGGTCTGCTGATCTGGCTCTGGGACACCTTCCAGCAGGACAACAACGTCGGTCTGCACCCGGGCGCGGGCCAGATCCTGCCGATCGACGCCAACGCGGCGCCGCTGAAGTGGTCCGACGGCACGGTGATCCGCAACCGGATCCAGTCCTTCGACGCGACCTTCAGCACCCGGCCGTACGACGCGCTCACGCTGCACCGGGCCGGTGTCCCCACCACGATCCCGGCGAAGCGCGGCAACGGCGTCTTCGACGACCGCAAGGGCGTCTACTGGTACGCCGAGAACCCCACGGCGAGCGTGAAGGTTACTGACACCAACACCAAGATCTCGATCGTCAAGGAGCCGAAGAGCGGCGAGACGATCACGGTGAAGGTTGGCCCCTCCACCAAATAATCTGCGTCATTGCAGGTCATAGCATGATCGGCCGTCGCCCCCTAGCGGGCGGCGGCCGATCGTGTTTAGGTGCGTCATGACCAGTTCGTTATTGACACGCCATCTCACGGGGGAGTGGTTCTGATGCCCGGTGGAGGTTTCAGCAAGCTGCCGAACGGCAGTGTGGTGGTCGCGCTCAGTCTCCCCAGCCCCCTGGGGGACGGCCGTCCGGCCCGCTTTCTGGTGCTCGCGGCCAATCGGGCGCGGGCGCTGACCCGGCTGCGGAATCTGGGGCTGCGGGCGGTGTATCTGCGGGGGAACGCGGAGCCGCCGACGCCGGACGAGATCACCGCCGTACTGCATCACCCGGACGGGCTGCTCTGGCGCACCCAGCCGGACACCGGGGCGGAGCTCTGGCGCCCGGTCCGGGCCCTGCTGCGCGAGCGCGCCCGGATCGGGGACGAGCTCTCCGGGCGGGGGGTCGCGGCCGTCGAGGCCCGCTGAGCATCCGGCCCGCCGGGGATCGGGGCGGTGGCAGGGGCCCCGGCGGGCCCTTGCCTATCACGAGGCCGCTGTGTCTGAGGGGGCCTTGCCCGGGGCGGGCCCGCTGGGTCCGCCGGGCCCTTGCCGCGAGGCCGCCCGGGTCTGTGGGGGCCTTGCCCGGGGGCGGATCTGCGGGGGCCTTGCCCAGGCCGGGCCTGTCGGGTCCGCCGGGCCCTTGCCTATCGCGAGGCCGCCGGGTCCGCGGGGGCTTCCCAGGCCGGACCCGTCGGCCGTGCCGGGTCAGACCACCGGCTTGCCCGTCAGCTCCACGCCCGCCTCGCGCAGCTCCTCCAGCACCCGCTCGGTGCGCTCCCGGGAGACCCCGGCGGTCAGATCCAGCAGCACCTGGGTGGTGAAGCCCTCCCGTACCGCGTCCAGCGCCGTGGCCCGTACGCAGTGGTCGGTGGCGACGCCCACCACGTCCACCTCGGTGATCCCGTGCTCCCGCAGCCACCCCGCCATCGACTTGCCGTTCTCGTCCGAGCCCTCGAAGCCGCTGTACGCGGCGGCGTAGGCGCCCTTGTCGAAGACGGCGTCGATCGCCCCCGAGGCCACCGCGGGCGCGAAGTTCGGGTGGAAGCCCACGCCCTCGGTGCCCGCCACACAGTGGCGCGGCCAGCTGGTCTCGTAGTCCGGGGTGTCGGAGAAGTGGTCGCCGGGGTCGATGTGGCAGTCACGGGTGGCGACCACATGGCGGTAGCCCGAGGGCTCCGACTGGCCGATCAGATCGGTGATCGCGGCGGCGATCTCGGCGCCGCCCGGCACCGCGAGGCTGCCGCCTTCGCAGAAGTCGTTCTGAACATCGACGACGATCAATGCGCGGTTCATGGCGGCTGTCCTTCGGGGATGTGAGGGGTGGTGCGACTTCGAGCCTAGAGACTCCGGCCGCCCCAGGGGAGTGTCTTCATGAGCATGGCAGTGTTGACCGGGGTACCGATCAGCCTCCCCCCGTGCGCCCGGCTCACACATACTCCGTCGGCAGCACCGGCTCCCCCCTGGAGAGCTGAATGGCCGACATCGGCAGCGCGGCCCGCGCCGCGATATGCCGCTCACGCGCCGTGTCCAGCGGCTCACGGGCCACCGTCCGACCGCCCCTGACCAGCTCTGTCAGCAGCTGCCGGTCCGCCAGCTCAGGGGGGACCGGGCCGACGCCGACGATCTCCGCCGCCGCGACCCCGTCCGCGTCCAGCCGCCGCGCGGCCCACTTCCGGCCGCCGACCGAGGTCTTCGCGCCCAGCGACTTCTTCGCCACCGGCTCCAGCGGACCGTCCGGGGCGGTGGCGCGGGCCACGAGTTTGTACACCATCGAGCAGGTGGGATGCCCGCTGCCGGTCACCAGCTGGGTGCCGACCCCGTACCCGTCCACGGGCGCGGCGGCCAGCGACGCGATGGCGTACTCGTCCAGATCGGAGGTGACGGTGATCTTTGTGTCCCGCGCGCCCAGCTCGTCCAGCTGCTGGCGCACCCGGTGGGCGACCAGCAGCAGATCGCCGGAGTCGATCCGTACCGCGCCCAGCCCCGGGCCCGCGATCTCCACCGCCGTACGGACGGCCTCGGCCACGTCATAGGTGTCCACCAGCAGGGTGGTGCCGCGCCCCAGCGAGTCGATCTGCGCCCGGAAGGCGTCGCGCTCGCTGTCGTGCAGCAGGGTGAAGGCATGGGCGCTGGTTCCCACGGTGGGGATGCCGTAGCGGAAACCGGCCGCCAGATCGGAGGTGGAGTCGAAGCCGCCGACATACGCGGCGCGCGAGGCGGCCACCGCGGAGAGCTCATGGGTGCGCCGCGCGCCCATCTCGATCAGCCGCCGGCCGCCCGCCGCGGACGACATCCGGGAGGCCGCGGCGGCGATGGCCGAGTCATGGTTGAGGATCGACAGGATCACCGTCTCCAGCAGGACGCACTCGGCGAAGGAGCCCTCGACCCGGAGCACGGGGGAGCCGGGGAAGTACACCTCGCCCTCCGGATAGCCCCAGATGTCGCCGCTGAAGCGATAGGAGGAGAGCCATTCGAGTGTCGGCTCGTCGACGATCCCCCGTTCGCGCAGAAAGCCCAGCACACCCGCGTCGAAGCGGAAGTTCTCCACGGCGTCCAGCACCCGGCCGGTGCCCGCGAGGACGCCGTAGCGCCGTCCCTCGGGGAGCCTGCGGGTGAAGACCTCGAAGACGGACCGGCGGCCGGCCGTCCCGGCCCGCAGCGCCGCCTGGACCATCGTGTACTCGTACTGATCGGTGAAGAGGGCCGTTGAGGGGACGTCCACCGGCAGCCCCAGATCAGCGGTGTTCACGACACTCAACCTCACGTTTTCGTCTCGGCCGCCCGAAATGCCGGGCGATCCAGCCATGGCCAGGATGCTACCGCTTATTTCGTCAAAGTGACGAGATGGGGTGGCCGTTTATGCGCCGGGCCCCGGTGAGTGGCAGCATGGACCGGGTGAGTGTTGCTCCCACTGAGATCGAACGCCCTGAGTCGGCGGAGGAGACCTTCGTCGTTCCCGAGCCCGACGTGCCGTGGGTGACGCTCGTCCACAACGATCCCGTGAATCTGATGAGCTATGTGACCTACGTCTTCCAGGCGTACTTCGGTTACTCCAAGGACAAGGCGCGCAAACTGATGCTCGACGTCCACCACAAGGGACGCGCCGTCGTCTCCAGCGGCAGCCGCGAGGAGATGGAGCGCGATGTGCAGGCGATGCACGGATACGGACTGTGGGCGACCCTCTCCCAGGACCGCACCTGATGCCGGGACACTTCGAGCCGATCCCCGGCGGCGGGGCCGCTCTCGCGCTGGACGAGGTCGAGATCTCCATCCTGCGCTCGCTGGCCGTCCAGCTCCTTGAGCTGATCGGGCCGGGCGACGAGCCGGTGGAGGGCGAGGATCCGCTGGCCGCGCTCTTCGCCCAGGGGCCGAGCGAACCGCCCTCCGACCCGGCGCTGGCCAGGCTCTTCCCCGACGCGTACGCGACCCCCGGGGCCAAGGACCCGGACGATGAGCTGCGCGAGGCGTCCGCCGAGTTCCGGCGGTTCACGGAGAACGATCTGCGCGCCCACAAGCGCGACGACGCCGTCGCGGTCGTCCGCGCGCTCGACTCGCTCGCCGCCGGCGCGGGCGGGGCCGTGCTCAAGCTGACCGCCGACGACTGCGTGCACTGGCTGCGCGCCCTCAACGATCTCCGGCTGACCATCGGCACCCGCCTTGAGGTCAGCGACGAGGACGAGGGCGGCGCGCTCTACCGGCTGCCGGACTCGGATCCGCGCAAGCCGATGGTGATGGCCTATCTCTGGCTCGGCATGCTCCAGGAGACCCTGGTGGAGACTCTGCTGCCCTGAGCACCTCTCGCCGCTTTCCTTCTCCGTACCCGTGCGCGCCCCCTCTTCCGCTCCGCCGTCAGCTGACCGCGGAGCGGACGTCTGCGCGCCCTGTGAACGCTCAGCGGACGCTCAAATCCGAATAACGATCACGTCACCGGATCGGGCTGATTTGTCATGTCGAGCGGCATTTAACCGGTTCTATCTGTGCGGTGGGCCACACTCTTCTTGATCGATCTCAGATACGAGCGTGATAGATCTGCACGACCGCCAGGGGCGCCACCCATGCCCCTGGGGGCGCTTGAGCCGGCGGATCGCCGGCGGCACTCCATCCGTATCCGGGGGGATCAGGACCTGATCCGCAACCGCTCGCCCAGTCGCAGCGGACGCGGATCTGCATGGAGAAAGGGCGCAGCACCATGACCTCAGTGCAGGTCGGCAAAGATGACGGGCACGGCGGCAAGGGCGCCGCGCGAGCCGACGCCCCCACGGGCGCCGCCGGGGCCCCGGGCGAGGACCAGGGCTACCACCGGGCGCTGGGCGCGCGGCAGATCCAGATGATCGCGATAGGCGGAGCGATCGGCACCGGCCTCTTCCTGGGCGCGGGCAAGGGCATCTCCAAGGCGGGACCGAGCCTCATCCTCGCCTACGCCATCGCGGGCGTGGTCATCTTCTTCATCATGCGGGCCCTGGGCGAGCTGCTCATGTACCGCCCGGTCTCGGGTTCGTTCTCCGAGTACGCACGCGAGTTCGTCGGCCCGTTCGCGGGCTTCGCCACCGGCTGGACCTACTGGCTCTTCTGGGTCGTCACCGGAATGACCGAGGTCACCGCCGCGGCCAGCTATATGACGTACTGGTTCGACACCCCGCAGTGGATCTCCGCACTGGTCTTCACGATCATTCTCTACGCCGCGAATCTGATCTCCGTGAAGCTCTTCGGCGAACTGGAGTTCTGGTTCTCGATGGTGAAGGTCACCGCGATCGTCGGCATGATCCTCATCTGTCTCGGCATCCTCACCCTCGGCTTCTCGGACGCCGGGGACACCGCGTCCGTCACCCTGCTCTGGGACGACGGCGGCTTCTTCCCCAAGGGCATCGGCGGCACGCTGATGACGCTCCAGATCGTGATGTTCGCCTTCCTCGCGGTCGAGCTGGTCGGCGTCACGGCGGGCGAGTCCAAGGACCCCGAGAAGACCCTGCCCAAGGCGATCAACACCGTGCCGCTCCGGATCGCGGTCTTCTACATCGGCGCGCTGATCATGATCCTGTCGGTGGTCTCCTGGACCAACTTCAAGCCCGGGATCTCGCCGTTCGTCGCCGCCTTCGACGAGATGGGCCTCCAGGTCGGCGCGGCCATCGTCAACTTCGTCGTCCTCACCGCCGCGCTCTCCTCCTGCAACTCGGGCATGTACTCCACCGGCCGGATGCTGCGCGACCTCGCGCTCAACAGCCAGGGGCCGAGGTTCTTCACCAAGCTCACCAGGAACGGCACCCCGCTGATCGGGACCACCTTCTCGGCCGGGCTGATGCTGATCGGCGTCTGGATCAACTACCAGTGGCCCGGTGACGCCTTCAACAAGATCGTCTCCTTTGCCACCATCTCCGGCATGTGGGCCTGGGTCATGATCCTGGTCAGCCAGATCCGCTACCGGGCCAAGGCCGACCGCGGCGAGGTGCCGCAGTCCAGCTTCAAGGCCCCCGGAGCCCCGTACACCAGCTGGTTCGCGCTCGCCTTCATCGGCATGGTGGTCGTGCTGATGGGCATCGACAAGGACGCCCGGATCTCGCTGTACTGCGCGCCGGTGTGGGCGCTGATCCTGGGAGTCTCCTATCTCGTGCTGAAGAAGCGGAATCCGCAGGGGGCCGCTTTCAGCAGGCGCTGAGCGACCCTTCTCCGCCCCGGGCGGGCCCGTGCCGAACAGCGGTACGGGCCCGCCCGCCGTTCTGCGGGGGCGCGCGACGGCCCGAACCGCCGCGAAGCCGCTCACGGGCCCTGCGCGGCCCGGACCCGCAGGCCCGCCGTGAACCGGCCGGACACCCGTTCGGCCCTCTGCTTATGCTGATCGGCATGCTGACTCTGACGCAGGCTCTCTTCGACCAGATCGTGGCCCACGCCCGCGCCGACCACCCCGACGAGGCATGCGGAATGGTCGCCGGCCCCGAGGGAACCGGCCGCCCCGAGCGCTTCATCCCCATGCTGAACGCCGCCCGCTCGCCCACGTTCTACGAGTTCGACTCCGGGGATCTGCTCAAGCTCTACCGCGAACTGGACGACAACGACGAAGAGCCGGTGATCATCTACCACTCGCACACCGCGACCGAGGCATACCCCTCCCGTACCGACATCTCCTACGCCAACGAGCCCGGCGCGCACTATGTGCTGGTCTCCACCGCGGACACGGACGGCGCGGGCCCCTTCCAGTTCCGCTCCTTCCGCATCGTGGACGGCGAGGTCAGCGAGGAAGAGGTCAAGATCGTGGATGCATACTGAACCCTGACCGGGCTCTGGCCCGGCGCTGTCTGAAAATGGGGCGGCGGACTCAGGAAGCCGGTGCTGAATCCGGCGCGGTCCCGCCACTGTGACCGAGCTCCGCCCAGCGGTGCTCGCCAGCCAGGAACTGACCTGCCGCCCTTCTCCCACCACCCAGGGGACGTGGAAATCCCCGGAGGAGGCCGTACCCCGCCATGCCCAGGCGCCGTTCCACCCACCGTGCTCTCATAGCCGCCGCCCTGCTCCTTCCGCTCGCCGGCTGCGGCACGGACGCCGACCCCTCCGGGAAGCCGGCCGCCGCCCTCCCCGGCGCGTCCTTCCCGTACACCGTCGACAACTGCGGGGTGAAGACCACCTACCAGAGGCCCCCCGAGCGGGCCGTCACCATGAACCAGCACGTCACCGAGATCATGCTGGCGCTCGGCCTGGAGAAGTCCCTGGTCGGCACCGCCTACCTCGATGACCGGGTGCTGCCGCGCTACCAGAAGGCGTACGACACCGTCCCCGTCGTCGCCAAGGAGTACCCCTCCCGGGAGAAGCTCCTCGCGGCTGACCCCGACTTCGTCTACGGCGGTTACGCCTCCGCCTTCGACGCCAAGGACGGACGCACCCGCGCCGAGCTGAAGAAGTCGGGCATCGACACCCGGCTCAACAGGGAGAACTGCACCAAGGGCCGGACCACCCTGGACGACGTGTACCGCGAGATCGAGGAGACCGGCCGCACCTTCGGCGTCGGCGACCGCGCGGAGAAGTGGATCGCGAAGGCCCGTACCCGGGTCGCGGAGACCGAGCGCGAGCTGAAGGGCCGCGCGCCCCGGTCCGTCTTCGTCTACGACAGCGGCGACAAGACCGCGTTCACCGTGGGCGGCCGGGGCATCGGCAATGAGCTGATCACCCGGGCCGGCGGGCGCAATGTCTTCGCCGACGTCGACAAGGCGTTCGGCGACGCCACCTGGGAACAGGTCGTCGCCCGCGACCCGGAGGTCGTCGTCATCCTCGACTACGGCGCCACCAGCGTCGAACAGAAGAAGCGGCGCCTGCTGAACGACCCCGTGCTGCGCGATGTGCCCGCGATCAAGAACAAGCGGTTCGCGGTGCTGCCGCTCTCCGAGATGGTCGTCGGAGTGCGCGCGCCCGACGCCGTCGCGAAGCTCGCCCCGCAGCTCGCCCAGTGACCCTGATGCGCTCACGTCTGCGGTACGGAGCCGTGGTCACCGCCCTGCTGGCCGCCCTGGCGGCGGCGGTGATCGCGGCGCTGGGCCTCGGCTCCGTCGCCATCCCGCCGGGGCAGGTGGTCGACGCCCTCCTCCCCGGCGCGGAACCCAGCCCCTTCCGGACGATCATCGTGGACGTACGGCTGCCCCGGGTGATCCTCGGGGCGGCGGTCGGCGCGGGCCTCGCCGTCGTCGGCGCCGTCCTCCAGTCCCTGGTACGGAACCGGCTCGCCGACCCCTTCCTGCTCGGGATCTCCTCCGGAGCCTCCACCGGCGCGGTCCTCGTCCTCACCCTCGGCATCGGCGCCACCACCGCCGTCGCCATGCCCGCCGGAGCGTTCGCCGGGGCCCTGGGCGCGCTGGTCCTCGTCTACGCGCTGGCCCGGCGCGGCGGCGCCATGACCGGGGCGCGACTGGTGCTCGCGGGGGTCACCGTCTCGTACATCCTCACCGCGCTCACCACCCTCGTCCTGGTCTCCTCCGCCCGGCCCGAGCACTTCCGCGAAGCCCTCTACTGGTCGCTCGGCGGACTCGGCAGCGCCCGCTGGGACAGCGTCTGGCTGCCCGCCGCGGTCGTCTGCGCCGCCGGGCCCCTGCTCTTCGCCCTCGCCCGGCCGCTCGATCTGCTGCTGGTCGGCGAGGAGGACGCCACCGTCCTCGGACTGGACGTCGCCCGCTTCCGCGCCGCCGTCTTCGTCCTGGTCTCGCTGATCACCGCCGTGCTCGTCGCCGCCAGCGGCGCGGTCGGCTTCATCGGGCTGATGGTGCCGCACGCCGCCCGGCTGCTGGTCGGGGCCACCCACCGGGCCCTGCTGCCGGTCGCCGCGCTCGGCGGCGCGCTCGCCCTGATCGTCGCCGACCTCGCCGCCCGAACCCTCGCCGCGCCCCAGGACATCCCGGTCGGCGTGCTCACCGCGCTGATCGGCGGACCCCTCTTCCTCTGGCTGATGCGCGCCCGCACCGAACGAGGAGCCGCGCTGTGAGCACTGATGGAGGCGCCCGCGCCGTGAGCGCCGGAGGAGAAGCCGCTGTGAGCACCGAACGAGGAGCCGCCGTGAGCACCGAACGAGGAGCCGCGCTGTGAGCGCCTTTCTCACCCTGGACGGCGTCGGCTACGAGACCGGCGGCCGGACCCTCCTGCACGGCGTCGCACTGGAGGCCCGGCCCGGGGAGACGGTCGGCCTGGTCGGCCCCAACGGCAGCGGCAAGACCACCCTGCTGCGCTGCGTCTACGGCGCGCTGCGGCCCACCGCCGGAAGCCTGCGCCTCGACGGCGGCGATCTGCTCGCGCTGGGACCCAAGGCCCGCGCCCGCCGGGTGGCGAGCGTCCCCCAGGACAACCCCGGTGAATTCGAGCTGACCGTACGCGAGATCGTCGCCATGGGGCGGGCCCCGCACAAACGGTTCTGGGAGCCCGACACCGCGCAGGACGCCTCCGCCGTCGACGCGGCGCTCGCCCGGCTCGGCATCGCCGACCTGGCCGAACGGGCCTTCCCCTCGCTCTCCGGCGGCGAACGCCAGCGCGCCCTGGTCGCCCGCGCCCTGGTGCAGCGGCCCTCGCTGCTGATACTCGACGAGCCCACCAACCATCTCGACATCCGGTACCAGCTGGAGATCCTCGGCCTGATCCGCGACCTCGACACCACCGGACTGCTCGCGCTGCACGATCTCAACCTCGCCGCCTACTACTGCGACCGGCTCTATGTGCTGAAGGCGGGACGGGTGGCGGCGTCCGGCACGCCCAAGGAGGTGCTGACCCCCGAACTGCTCGCGGAGATCTATGGGGTCGACGCCGAGATCGCGGTCCATCCGGCGACCGGAGCTCCCGTCATCACCTATCTCCCGGCCGGCAGCGGTTCTCGCATAGTGAGCTGATGTAGTCCGGGATGCGAGAAGGTATTCCGGAATCCGGACCGGGAATCGATACGATGACCGCATGGTTCTCCACGACATGAGCGATAAGACGCAGGGCGGCGCCGTGCTGCTCGTCGCGCGGCTCCATGTCGACCTGTGCCGCCTCGCCAGCGCGATGTGTCGCCGAGCCTGAGAGCTCACCCGGTGCACGACCCCGGTCGCGCGGGGCATGAGCCGCGCGACCGCCGCTTTCCGAGCCGTCCGAGCCCCTGGGCTCGCGCCCCTACGTCCTGACGACTGGAGTCCACGCCATGGCCATCGAGGTCCGCATTCCGACCATCCTCCGCCCCCACACCGCCGGTGAGAAGGCCGTGCAGGGCAGCGGGGACACGCTCGCCGAGCTCCTCGACGACCTGGAGACCCGGTACCCGGGCATCAAGGACCGCATCGTGGACGGAGCGGAGCTCCGCCGCTTTGTGAACGTCTACCTCAACGACGAGGACGTCCGCTTCCTGGACGGCATCTCCACCAAGCTGTCCGACGGCGACAGCGTCACCATCCTTCCGGCGGTCGCCGGCGGAATGCGCTGATCCGGATGCGTTACGACTCCCCGCTCGCCGCGGTCGGCAACACCCCGCTGGTCCGGCTGCCCCGGCTCTCCCCCTCGGACTCCGTCCGTATCTGGGCCAAGCTGGAGGACCGCAACCCGACCGGCTCGGTCAAGGACCGCCCGGCGCTCCATATGATCGAGCAGGCGGAGAAGGACGGCCGGCTGACGCCCGGCTGCACCATCCTGGAGCCGACCTCCGGGAACACCGGCATCTCCCTGGCGATGGCGGCGAAGCTCAAGGGCTACCGCATCGTCTGCGTGATGCCGGAGAACACCAGCGAGGAGCGCAGGCAACTGCTCGCGATGTGGGGCGCGGAGATCATCTCCTCGCCCGCCGCGGGCGGTTCCAACACCGCGGTGCGGGTCGCGAAGGAGCTCGCGGCCGAGAACCCGGCGTGGGTGATGCTCTACCAGTACGGCAACCCGGACAACGCGGGCGCGCACTACGCCACCACCGGCCCCGAGATCCTGGCCGACCTCCCGTCGATCACCCACTTCGTGGCGGGCCTCGGCACCACGGGCACGCTGATGGGGGTGGGCCGCTATCTCCGCGAGCACATCCCCGGAATCAGCATCGTGGCGGCGGAGCCGCGCTACGACGATCTGGTGTACGGGCTGCGCAATCTGGACGAGGGCTTTGTGCCGGAGCTGTACGACGCCTCGGTGCTGACCACCCGGTTCTCGGTGGGGTCGGCGGACGCGGTGGCCCGGACCAGGGAACTGCTCCAGCAGGAGGGCATCTTCGCGGGGGTGTCGACGGGAGCGGCGCTGCACGCGGCGATCGGTGTGGGGAAGAAGGCGGTGAAGGCCGGAGAGACGGCGGACATCGTCTTCATGGTGGCGGACGGCGGCTGGAAGTATCTGTCGACCGGCGTCTATACGGCCCCGACGACGGAGGCGGCCATCGAGGCCCTCCAGGGCCAGCTCTGGGCTTAGCGCCCTTCACGGCCGGTTGACCCGATCCGTCCCGGCCGGACCCTCTCCGCCGATCGGCGACAGCCGGTAGCCCGTAGCCGGCCGCTGATCGCTTATCACGGACCGCTTATCACGGACCGCTGATCGCGGACCGCTGATCCGCCCGGGAAGCCCGTCGCCGTTCGCGCGCGGGCCCCGGGCGGCGTACTTCTCTGCCGGCCGGGCCGCAGGCGGCGGAACCCGCCCCCCGGCGCGCGCTCCCCGGTACAGGCCCCCTGCGCGCCCTCCGATTCAGTGACAGCGCAGGTGAGTTCCTTCACACCCCCCCTCCCCGGTGGAGCGGGCCCCCCTTTTGCGCTTTACGCTCAACGGACCGCACGACCCAGACCCACCCCCAGCCCTCCTCCCCGTCAACGGAGGTTCAAGCTCCATGAAGCTCACCGTCGTCGGCTGCTCGGGGTCGTTCCCGTCCGCGGAATCGGCCTGTTCGAGCTACCTGGTAGAGGCCGACGGCTTCCGGCTGCTCCTCGACATGGGCAACGGCGCCCTCGGAGAGCTGCAGCGCCATATCGGTCTCTACGACCTCGACGCCATCTTCCTCAGCCATCTGCACGCGGATCACTGCATCGACATGTGCGGGTACTTCGTCGCCCGCTACTACCGCCATGAGGGCGGTCGCTGCGACGCCATTCCCGTCTACGGGCCCGAGGGCACCGAGCAGCGACTGATCACCGCGTACGCGGACACCCCGACCCCCACCGCCATGAGCGAGGTCTTCGACTTCCACACCCTCAAGGCCGGCAGCTTCGACATCGGCCCGTTCTCCGTCCGCACCGAGCGCGTCGCCCATCCCGTCGAGGCGTACGGCATCCGGCTGGAGCACGGCGGCCGGACCCTGGCGTACTCCGGTGACACCGGAGTCTGCGAGCCGTTGCGCGAACTCGCCGACGGCGCGGATCTGTTTCTGTGCGAGGCGTCCTTCACCCATGGCAAGGAGGACATCCCCGATCTCCATCTCAACGGCCGGGAGGCCGGTCTGCTGGCCGAGCGCGCGGGGGTCGGGCGGCTGGTGCTGACCCATATCCCGCCGTGGACGGACGGACGGCGCAATCTCGACGACGCCCGCGCCGTCTACCGGGGCCCCGCCCGGATCGCCGCGGCGGGCCAGATCTACGACGTTTAGGAGTACGGCCCCGGTCGCACCGTGCACGGTGCGACCGGGGCCGAGGCGTCTCCCCGCCGGGTCCGGAGGACTACTTGGCCTCCGCCTTCAGCAGCTCGGCGAGCTCTTCATCGGACTCCCGCCCCGGTGTCGGCAGATTGAACCGGGTGATCGCGAACCGGAAGACCGCGTAGTACACCACCGCGAAGCAGAGCCCCACCAGCGCCAGCCCCCACGGCTTGGACGCGACGCCCAGATTCAGCAGGAAGTCCAGCGCGCCGGCTGAGAAGCCGAAGCCGTCCTTCATGCCGAGCGCCCAGGTCAGGGCCATGGACACACCGGTCAGCAGCGCGTGGACCGCGTACAGCACCGGCGCGATGAACATGAAGGTGAACTCGATCGGCTCGGTCACCCCGGTCACGAACGAGGTCAGCGCGAGCGACAGCATCATCCCGCCGACGACCTTGCGCCGCTCCGGCCGGGCGCAGTGCACGATCGCCAGACAGGCGGCGGGCAGCGCGAACATCATGATCGGGAAGAAGCCGGTCATGAACTGTCCGGCCGTCGGGTCGCCCGCCAGGAAGCGGGCGATGTCGCCGTTCTTGCCGTCGTACGAACCGGCCTGGAACCAGGGGAACGAGTTCAGCAGATGGTGCATGCCCACCGGGATCAGCGCGCGGTTGGCGACGCCGAAGATGCCCGCGCCCACCGCGCCGGAGCCGACGAGCCACTCGCCGAAGTTGTGCAGACCCGCGCCGAGCACCGGCCAGATGAGACCGAAGAGGATGCCGATGACCAGTCCCGCGAAGGCGGAGAGGATCGGCACCAGCCGCCGCCCGCCGAAGAAGCCGGCCCAGTCGGGCAGCTTGGTGCGGTAGAAGCGCTGATAGAGCAGCGCCACCACGATGCCCATGACCACACCGCCGAGCACCCCGGCGGAGACCGCTGCGTCCTGCATGACGATCTTGCCGTCGACGACCGCGGCGACCTTCGGCTGATTCTTGTCCGTGAACGTGCCCAGCACGTTCTCGAAGACCAGATAGCCGGTGACCGCCGCGAGCGCGGTGGAGCCGTCCGACTTCTTCGCGAAGCCGATCGCGATGCCGACGGCGAAGAGCAGCGCCATGTTCTCCAGCAGGGCGTTGCCGCCGGCGTGCATATACCCGGCGATCGAGGTGACGAAGTCCGGGAAGGACTCCCGCCCGAGCATGTCGTCATTGCCGAGCCGGACCAGGAGGGCGGCGGCCGGCAGCACCGCGACCGGCAGCATCAGACTGCGGCCGACGCGCTGCATGACGGCCATCGCCCGCGCGCCCTTCTTCTGAGCCGCGGGGGCGGCGCTGACCGTGGACATCGGAATCCTCCAGGAGAGCAAGGCGCCGCCGAGGGGGGAAGAACAGGGGGGAGTGCGGCGTCTCAGGGGGGAGCGCGGCAGCGCTGCGTGGTCTACACCACTAAGTGGTGTAGACCTTTGTAACATGTGAGGGATGGATAAGGAACCTGCGAATAGGGGTGAGATACGCAGGGGTGTTGTGAATTCCGTCGCGCCGGGCCCGGCACATCATTCCAGGCCGGACGGCATACGATCGGCAGCCGCCTACTTGATGTTGTCCCGCTCCAGCTGATCGCCGATCTCCTCGGGCTCCCGCCCGGGTACCGGAAGATTGAACTTGATGATCGCGAACCGGAAGATCGCGTAATACACCGCGGCGAAACAGAGCCCGATCGGAATGATCAGCCAGGGCTTTGTCGCCAGCCCCCAGTTGATCACATAGTCGATCAGTCCGGCCGAGAAGCTGAAACCGTCCTTCACGCCCAGCGCCCAGGTCACCGCCATGGATACACCGGTGAGCACCGCGTGAATCGCATAGAGCGCGGGCGCGACGAAGAGGAACGAATACTCGATCGGCTCGGTGATCCCGGTGACGAACGAGGTCAGACCGACCGACAGCATCATGCCGCCCACCTCCTTGCGCCGGTGCGGCCTCGCGCTGTGGGCGATCGCCAGCGCCACGGCGGGCAGCGCGAACATCATGATCGGGAAGAAGCCCGTGGTGAACTGCCCCGCATCGGGGTCGCCCGCCAGGAACATCGTGATGTCGCCGTGCACCACCTTGCCGCTCGGCTCGGTGTAACTGCCGAGCTGGAACCAGATCGGCACATTGAGAAACTGATGCAGACCGATGACGAGCAGTGCCCGATTGGTGACCCCGAAGATTCCAGAACCCCATGCGCCCAGGCTCACCAGCCAGTCGCTGAAACTCTCCAGCCCCCGTCCGATGGGCGGCCAGACCCAGAGGGAGATCACCGCGAACGCGATCGCGACAAAGGACATGATGATCGGGACCAGCCGGCGGCCATTGAAGAAGCCCAGCCAGTCGACCAGCCTGGTGCGGTGGTAGCGCTGCCAGAAATAGGCGGTGAGCAGACCCATCACAATGCCGCCGAACACACCGGGGTTCTGATAGACGAAGGACTCGACCGATCCGTTCGGAGCCTGACAGCCCGTCGCCGCGGCCTTCGCACCGCCCACGCATTCCTCGGGGAACTGCTGAAGCACGTTGTAGTAGACGAGAAATCCCGCGACCGCCGCCAGCGCCGTCGAGCCGTCGGACTTCTTCGCCATGCCGATGGCCACGCCGACGCAGAACAGCAGCGGCAGCCCGATGTTCGCGTCGAGGAGCGCGCCGCCCGCACCGGCCATCACCTTGGCCACATCGGTCCAGCCGAGACCCTCGTCGCCGAAGACGTCCGGCTGGCCGAGCCGGTTGAGGATGCCCGCCGCGGGGAGCACGGCGATGGGGAGCTGAAGGCTGCGCCCCATCTTCTGCAGCCCCTGGAAGATCTTGCTCCAGGGAGACGGCTGCACCGCGGCGGCACTCTCCGACGTCATCGGCATCCTTTCCGGGGCGGCCGTCCGGTTTGGGCGGATGTCGCGGACTGGTGTAGACCAGTTATGGGCCCAACCGGGAACGCTGGTGATGGCCATCATTCGGGAGATGACGGTTACTCGCCCGTGAAGATGGGCCAACCGTGCGTTACCGTGACAAAGCGCACCGGTGGTGGGCCGACGCAGCGCTGAGCGCCCGGTGCGGGCGCCGCTCGAAACTCAGGGAGAAGACATGGCCACCAAGGCTGAGAAGATCGTCGCCGGGCTCGGCGGAATCGACAACATCGTGGAGATCGAGGGCTGCATCACCCGCCTTCGCACCGAGGTCGAGAACCCCGCGGCGGTCGACGAGGCCGCGCTCAAGGCCGCGGGCGCGCACGGCGTCGTCAAGATGGGCACCGCGATCCAGGTCGTCATCGGCACGGACGCCGACCCGATCGCCAATGAGATCGAAGACATGATGTGACCGGCCGATCCATCTGATCCAGCCGGTCCGGGCCGTTCCCGGGGGCCGCGTTCCCGAGGGGCCCGTTCCCGAGGGTCCCCATTCCCGGAGGACCGCTTTCCCGAAGGGCCCCGTTCCCGCCGGAACGGGGCCCTTCCGCCCAGCCGATAGGCTCAGGGCCATGTCTCGAATCGACGGCCGCACCCCCGAACAGCTCCGCCCGGTCACCATCGAACGCGGATGGAGCAAGCACGCCGAGGGCTCCGTGCTCATCTCCTTCGGCGACACCAAGGTCTTCTGCACCGCCTCCGTCACCGAAGGAGTGCCGCGCTGGCGCAAGGGCAGCGGCGAGGGATGGGTCACCGCCGAGTACTCGATGCTGCCGCGCTCCACCAACACCCGCGGCGACCGCGAGTCCGTCCGCGGCAAGATCGGCGGACGCACCCATGAGATCAGCCGTCTCATCGGCCGCTCGCTGCGGGCCGTGATCGACTTCAAGGCGCTCGGCGAGAACACCATCGTGCTCGACTGCGACGTCCTCCAGGCCGACGGCGGCACCCGCACCGCCGCCATCACCGGCGCGTATGTCGCCCTCGCCGACGCGATCGGCTGGGCGCAGGACAAGAAGCTGGTACGCGCCGGACGCAAGCCGCTCACCGGCACCGTCGCCGCCGTCTCGGTCGGCATCGTCGACGGCGCTCCGCTCCTCGACCTCTGCTATGAGGAAGACGTACGCGCCGACACCGACATGAACGTGGTCTGCACCGGCGACGGCCGCTTCGTCGAGGTCCAGGGCACCGCCGAGGCCGAGCCCTTCGACCGCAAGGAGCTCAACGCCCTGCTCGACCTGGCCTCCGGCGGCTGCGCCGACCTCGCCGCCCTCCAGCGGGACGCCCTGGCGGCGACCCTGTCCGCCGAGTAAAGAAGCAACCAAGAACGCCGCATCCGGCGTCGTTACCGGTACGGGTGCACGGGCCGAACCGTGCACCCGGCCAGCCTTCGGGAGGACAGTCTCATGGCCCCGCGCCGCCGTATCGCCCTCGCCATCGCCACCGCCGCTCTGATCGTGCCGGTCACCGCCGGCTGCGGCGCCATCGACAAGGCCCTCGACTGCGTCCAGACAGCCGAGGCGGTCACCACGAGCGTCGGGAAGCTCACCGAGGCGGTGGCCACCGCGGCCGAGGACCCGACCCAGGTGCGGGAGGCCCTCGACTCCATCGACAAGGAGCTGAAGGACCTCGGCGACACGACGGACGACGCCGATCTGAACAAGGCCGTCGACGACCTCGAAGCCGGGATCGGCAATGTCCGCGAGTCGATCGAGGGCGGCGACCCCACGCCGGACCTCAAGCCGGTCACGGACGCCGCCGCCGAACTGGGCAAGGTCTGCAGCCCCTGACCCGCCCACCGGGGCCCACCGGCGACGCCTTGATCCATCCGCCGGATAATCGAGGCATGACCCGTATCGTCCTCGCCACTCGCAATCCCGGGAAGATCACCGAACTCCGGGCCATCCTCGCCGCCGCCGAGCTCCCGTATGAGCTCGTCGGCACGGAGGCATATCCCGAAGTCCCCGACGTCAAGGAAACCGGCGTCACCTTCGCCGAGAACGCCCTGCTCAAGGCCCATGCCCTGGCCCAGGCCACCGGTCTGCCCGCCATCGCCGACGACTCCGGCCTCTGTGTGGACGTGCTCGGCGGCGCTCCCGGGATCTTCTCCGCCCGCTGGGCCGGTGCCCATGGGAACGACCGGGCCAACCTCGATCTGCTGCTCGCCCAGCTCTCGGACATCGCCGCCGAGCACCGCGCCGCCCACTTCTTCTGCGCGGCGGCGCTGGCCCTCCCCGACGGCACGGAACGTGTGGTCGAGGGCCGTATGCCGGGCGCCCTGCGCCACGCCCCGGCCGGCGCCAACGGCTTCGGCTACGACCCGATCCTTCAGCCGGAGGGCTTCTCCCGTACGGCGGCGGAGCTGAGCGCGGCGGAGAAGAACGCGATCAGCCACCGGGGGAAGGCGTTCCGGGCGCTGATCCCGGTGATCCGGGAGCTGCTGGGCTGACGCCGCTCCCAGCCGCTCAGCCGGTGCTCCCGTACGACGAAGGGCCACTCTCCCGAGTGGCCCTTCGCATGGTGCGGCCGGTGGGACTCGAACCCACACGGGATTTCTCCCACGGCGTTCTAAGCGCCGCTTGGCTGCCAGTTACAACACGGCCGCCGGCCGCCAGCCACGGTACTCGATACGCGGCGCTCCGGGTACGGCGGTACGGCCCGCCCCGCCTCGGGCCGAAGCGGAACGGGCCGCGGAGGCCGGTGCACCGGGTCCGTCAGATGCCCAGATCCTTGATGATCTTGGCGACATGCCCGGTGGCCTTCACGTTGTACAGGGCGCGCTCCACCGTGCCGTTCTCGTCCACGACCACGGTCGACCGGATCACGCCCGTCACGGTCTTCCCGTACAGCTTCTTCTCGCCGAACGCGCCGTAGTTCTCCAGCGTCGCCTTCGACGGGTCCCCGACCAGCGTGACCTTGAGGCTCTCCTGCTCGCGGAACTTCGCCAGCTTCTCCGGCTTGTCCGGGGAGACGCCGATGACGTCATAGCCCGCGTCCGCCAGCAGCTCCAGGTTGTCCGTGAAGTCGCAGGCCTGCTTGGTGCAGCCGGGGGTGAGCGCGGCGGGGTAGAAGTACACGATGACCTTCCGGCCCCGGTACGACGCGAGCGACACCTCGTTGCCGTCGGCGTCGGGCAGGGTGAAGGCGGGGGCGGTGTCGCCGGGCTGGAGTCGCTCGCTCATGGTTCTCCTCGTCGGGGCGGGCCGGGACGATCCGCACGGGGGCACCCCGTGCGGGTGTACGTCGTCGAGCGTAATAGGGGTGCCGTGGGGTGTGTGCCCGGCCGAGCTGACAGACTGACGATGAAGAATCACCCGATACGACCACGGAGGCAGCGCGGTGTCGGACGCGAGGACCCCTGCGCAGATCGAAGCGGACATCGTCCGCAGGCGCGAGCAGCTGGCCGAGACGCTCGACGAGATCGGGGTGCGCGTGCACCCGAAGACGGTCATCGGCGATGCGAAGGCGAAGGTCGCCGAGACGGTGGACCGGACCACCGGACGGGCCTTCGCGGCGGTGCACCGCACGGTCTCGGGCGTCCGGGGGAGGTTTGTCACCGAGGATGGCGCACCCCGCCTGGACCGGGTGGTTCCGGTCGCCCTGGTGGTCGTGGGCCTGGTGGGGCTGCTCGCCGTCTCCTCGCGCAAGCAGAAGCCGTGATCCACGGCGCCCGCGCGGGCCGGCCCCCCGGCCCCGGCGAAGGTAACCGTACGGATACCGGGGACCACCCGCACACCTCTGCACCGCCCGTGGCAGGTAGGTTCGACGCGTGAGCGCCAATAGTCATGAACACAGCACCCAGCACGACAAGCTCCCCATCCGGATGCTGCACGACCGGGTGCTGGTGAGGACCGACATCCCGGAGGGCGAGCGGCGCTCCAGCGGAGGCATCGTCATTCCGGCGACGGCCGCCGTGGGCCGCCGGCTGGCCTGGGCCGGGGTGGTCGCCGTGGGCCAGAACGTACGGACCGTGGAGCCGGGCGACCGGGTGCTGTACGACCCCGAGGACCGCGCCGAGGTCGAGGTGCGGGGCGTGGCGTACGTACTGATGCGGGAGCGCGATCTGCACGCGGTCGCCGCCGATCGCTTCCAGGGCTCCGAGGACTCCACCGGCCTCTATCTCTAGGGCACGCTCCGGGGGCGGCTGGTGACCGGGCTCACCAGCTGTTCCCGTCGCTTTTTGCTACGGTGGAGACACCCCGACGAGACGCGCCGTACCGGGCTCTGCAAAGACGACGCACCCCGTTGAAGTGTCGCGTCTCGGAGGTGCCGTCATGGCCTGGGTTCTGCTGATCATCGCCGGTGTGCTGGAAGTCGGCTGGTCGATCGGAATGAAGTTCACCGATGGGTTCACCAAGCTGTGGCCCAGTGTGTTCACCGGCGCGGGCATCGTCGCCAGCATGGTCCTGCTGGCGCAGGCGACCAAGACGCTGCCGATCGGCACCGCGTACGGCGTCTGGGTCGGCATCGGCGCGGCGGGTGCCGCGATCGTCGGCATGGTCGCGCTGAACGAGCCGGTGACGGCCGCGCGGATCTTCTTCGTCTCACTGCTGCTGGTCGCGGTCGTCGGCCTGAAGGCGACGTCGGGGCACTGAGTCTGACGGGCGCGTCCGGGCCGGTCCTGGCTTCCCAGGGCCGGCCCGTCGTCCGTCTGCCTTGAAGACACCCCCCAGGCCCCGCCCCGCTCATCGGGGTCCGGTCATCGCACCCGGGTCCGGTCTCCCCGCCGGATCGGCCGGACCCGCCGGACCTGCCGGCCCCGCCTCCTCGCCCGGCCCGCCCCCGTCCCCCGCGCCGCCGTCGGAACCCCCGCCGAAGGGGGCGTCCTCGCCCGTCTCCGGCCGGCCCACCCCCTCCGTCACCGGCCCCTCGGCCTCCTGCGGCGCCTCGCCCACGGTCGGCGGCGCCTCCGGGAGGGGCGGCGGCTCCGGAGCCTTCGTCTCTCCCGGCCCGCCGCTCACGCTCGGGCCGCGGCTCGGCGCCCGGCTCGGCGCGCGGCTCGGGGAGCCGGAGCCCCGGCCCGGTTCGGACGGGCTGGAGGACGCCGTGGGCGAGCTCTCCTGCCAGGCCCCCGGCTCCAGCAGCAGTTCGAATTCCACGATCTCCCGGTCCGCCAGCGCCAGCCCCGTGAACTGCCCCCAGATCCGGGCCGGGGCCCCGCCGCCGTTGACCCGGGGCACCCCCATCGCCCCGTACAGCGACTTCTGCGTCCCGGTGTCGGGGTCCTGCCCCATGACCGCGACCACGGTCGCCAGCTCCGGCGTGTACCCGGCGAACCAGGCGGCCCGGTCCTCCTCCGCCGTCCCCGTCTTGCCCGCCGCCGGACGGCCCGCCGACTGCGCCGCCGTACCGGTGCCGCCGTCCACGACGCTCTGGAGGATCCCGGTGGTGGTGTCGGCCGCCTCCCGGCTCACCGCCTGCCGGGCGGCGCGCTTCGGCAGCCGGACCGCCACCCCGTCCTTGGTGACCTTGGTGACGAGCGTGTAGGCGCGGTGCCGGCCGTGGTCGGCGAGGGTCGCGTACGCCTCCGTCATATCGAGCACGCTCGGCGTCGCGGGGCCGAGCGCGATGGAGGGCGAGGCGCTCAGATCGGGGGTGTCCGCGGGGATGCCCAGCCCGATCGCGGTCTCCCGGACCCTGGCGGGCCCCACGTCCATGGCCATCTGCGCGTACACCGCGTTCACGGATTTGTCGGTGGCCTCGGTGACGGTGATCTGGCCGTAGGAGATCCCGTCCTCGTTCTCGGGCGCGTACGGCCTGCCGCTCCAGCCCTCCACCCTGCGCCGGTCGGTGCCGTCGTAGAGCGTTTCGGGGGTGATCCGTCTGCCGTCCTGGGTACGGGAGTGGTTCTCGACGGCGGAGGCGAAGACGAACGGCTTGAAGGCGGAGCCGACCTGATAGTCCCGGCGGGTCGCGTTGTTGACGTACTGCCGGGTGTAGTCGACGCCGCCGTACATCGCGACGACCCTCCCCGTGGCCGGGTCGATGGACGCGCCGCCCACCCGCACATTGCGGTCGGTCTTGCGCTCGCCGTCCAGCCGGGACGTCACCTGGTCGGTCACGGCCTCGGTGAAGGCATCCTGCTTGGCGCGCTCCAGGGTGGTGGTGATCCGGTAGCCGCCCGCCGCGAGGGTTTTCTCGTCGAGGATCACCGTGCCCTCCGCATCGCCGGTCAGATACTCCTCGACGGCCTGGACCACATAGCCGCGCTGCCCGGAGAGCCCGGTGGCGGACCTGGCGCGCTGGGGATCGGGAAAGGTCATGGCGGCCCGCTCGGAGGGGGTCAGCCACTTCTCCTTCACCATGCCGCCGAGGGTGTAGTTCCAGCGGGCGAGCGCCGCGTTCCGGTTCTCCGGGTGGGTGGTGACGTCGAAGGTGCTCGGGGCGTTCAGCAGGGTCGCGAGATAAGCGCCCTCGGCGGTGTCGATCTCCTCGATGTCCTTGCCGTAGTACGCCTGCGCCGCCGCCTGGACGCCGTAGGCGTTCCGGCCGAAGTAGCTGGTGTTGAGATAGCCCTGGAGGATCTCGTCCTTGCTCTGCTCACGGCTGAGCTTGATGGAGATGAAGAACTCCTTCCACTTGCGGGAGAGGGTCTGCTCCTGGCCGAGGTAGTAATTCTTGACGTACTGCTGGGTGATGGTGGAGCCGGACTGCTTGCCCTTGCCGGTGAGCGTGTTCCAGGCGGCGCGGACCATCGCCTTGGGGTCGACCGCCCGCTGGGAGTAGAAGTCTCGGTCCTCGGCGGCCAGTACCGCCTGCCGGACCGTCAGCGGGACCTGGGCGAGCGGGACGCTCTCCCGGTTGACCTCGCCGTCACGGGCGAGCAGGGTGCCGTCCTCGTACAGATAGACATTGGACTGGGCGGTGGCCGTGGCGTTGGCCGGCGGGATGTGGACCAGCGCGTAACCGGCGAGGAAACCGCCGGTCAGCAGGAGCGCGATGAGCACCAGCGCACCGAGGACCAGCCGCCAGCCGGGCACGAACCGGTGCCATCCGCGTCTCCCCTGCCCGGGGGGCCGGGCGCCGCCGGAGGGGGCGTCCGCCGCCGGAGCGGACACGGTCGCGTCCCTGGGGGGCCAGCCCTGTCCCTGTGGCTCCTCACTCATACGCACATACTGCACTTTTAGGTGCGATATCCACCGGACCTTCACCCGAAAATACCTCGCGGGCCGCTGCGCCGCCGGACTAAGCTCGGGCGCTTTGGCACCTGGGGAGGGGAGACGGACGTGCGGCTCTACGGGGTCGTGGCGGCGGGCTCGTTCCGCCGGTACGCGACCTACCGGGTGGCCACGGCGGCGGGGGTGTTCACCAACACCGTCTTCGGCTTCATCATGGCGTACACCTATACCGCCCTCTGGGACCAGCGCCCCCAGCTCGGCGGCTACGACGTCTCCCAGGCCGTCACCTATGTCTGGCTGGGCCAGGCGCTGCTGATGGCCTGCGCCATGATGGGCGGCGGTTTCGAGGACGAGCTGGTCGAACGGATCCGCTCCGGCGACATCGCCGTCGACCTCAGCCGCCCCGTCGACCTCCAGCTGTGGTGGCTGGCCGGCGACATGGGCCGGGCGTTCTTCCATCTGCTGGGCCGGGGGGTGATCCCGCTCGGGCTCGGTGCGCTCGCCTTCGATCTGGCGCTGCCGGGGGCCTCGCTGACCTGGCTCGCCTTTCTGGCGGCGGTGACGCTCGGTCTGCTGGTCAGCTTCGCGCTGCGGTTCCTGGTGGCGCTGCTGGCGTTCTGGCTGATGGACGGCGCCGGGGTGACCCAGATCAGCTGGCTGGCCGGGCTGTTCTTCTCGGGGATGCTGCTGCCGCTCAATATCTTCCCCGGGGCGCTGGGCGAGGTCGCGCGGGCGCTGCCGTGGTCGGCGCTGCTCCAGGTCCCGGCGGATGTGCTGCTCGGCAAGCACACCGGGTGGGGGCTGGCGGGGGCGTACGCCTTCCAGGCCGGCTGGGCGGTGGTGCTGCTCGGGGCGGGACGGGTGCTCCAGACGATGGCGACGCGACGGGTGGTGGTGCAGGGTGGCTGAGCCGGTCGAGGGATCTCCGGCGGTGGGTGCGGTGGGCGCGGTGGGCACCGTGGGTGCGGTGGGGGCCGTGGGCGCGGTGCCGGGGTACGACTCCGACTCCGCTTCCGCGTCCGCTCCTGCCTTCGGGCGCGGGATACGGGCCCGTGGCGGGGCCATGGCGAACGGTCTGCGCGCCTATGGGCTGATCGCCGCGATGTGGATCCGCTCCACGATGACCTACCGCGCCTCCTTCGTGATGACCGCCCTCGCCTCCTTCGCGGTGACCGCCTTCGACTTCATCGCGATTCTGCTGATGTTCTCGCATGTCGACGCGCTCGGCGGCTACACCCTCGGCGAGATCGCCTTCCTCTACGGCGCGGTCAGCACCTCCTTCGGTCTCACCGATCTCGCCATGGGCTCGATCGACCGCCTCGGCCGGCGGGTGCGCGACGGCACCCTGGACACCCTGCTGGTGCGCCCCGCCCCGGTGCTGGCCCAGATCGCGGCCGACCGGTTCGCGCTGCGCCGGCTGGGCCGGATCACCCAGGGCGGGCTGGTCCTCGGCTATGGCCTGCTGACGATCGAGGTGGACTGGTCGCCGCTGAAGGTGCTGACGGTGCCGCTGATGGTGCTGAGCGGTGCGGTGATCTTCGGGGCGGTGTTCGTCGCGGGCGCGGCCTTCCAGTTCTGGGCCCAGGACGCGGCGGAGGTGCAGAACGCGTTCACATACGGAGGCAGCACCCTGCTCCAGTATCCGCCGACGGTCTTCGCCAGGGATCTGGTGCGCGGGGTGACGTTCGTCGTGCCGCTCGCCTTCGTCAGCTGGCTGCCCGCGCTCTATGTGCTGGGGCGGCCCTATCCGCTCGATCTGCCGCAGTGGACGGCCTTCACGCCGCCCCTGGTCGCGGCCGGCTGCTGCTGGCTGGCGGGGCTGGCCTGGCGGGCGGGTCTTCGTTCGTACCGGAGCACGGGGAGTTGAGCATGGACTTGATCGAACTGGACGGGGTCGAGAAGGTCTTCGACGTACGGCGCAGGGCCGGGCTGGTGCGCCGGGAGAAGCGCCGGGTGCGGGCGGTGGACGGGATCAGCTTCCGGGTGGCGCGCGGGGAGATGGTCGGCTACATCGGCCCGAACGGCGCGGGGAAGTCGACCACCATCAAGATGCTGACCGGGATTCTCACCCCCAGCGGTGGCCGGCTGCGGGTGGCGGGCATCGACCCGGCACGGGAGCGCACCCGGCTGGCCCAGCGGATCGGGGTGGTCTTCGGCCAGCGGACGACGCTCTGGTGGGACCTTCCGCTGAAGGACTCGTACCGGCTGATGCACCGGATGTACCGCATCCCGGACGCGCGATTCCGGGAGAATCTGGACCGCTGTGTGGAGCTGCTGGATCTGGGGGAGCTGCTGGACGTCCCGGTACGGCAGCTGTCGCTGGGACAGCGGATGCGCGGTGATATCGCGGCGGCGCTGCTGCACGATCCGGAGGTGCTCTATCTGGACGAGCCGACGATCGGGCTCGATGTGGTCTCCAAGGCGAAGGTCCGCGGGTTTCTGCGCGATCTCAACGCCGAGCAGGGGACGACGGTGCTGCTGACCACGCACGATCTCCAGGACATCGAGCAGTTGTGCCGGCGGGTGATGGTGATCGACCACGGCAGGCTGATGTACGACGGCGCGCTGGCGGGGCTCCATGAGGTGGGGGAGAGCGAACGGACCCTGGTGGTGGACCTGGCGCGCGAGCTGCCGCCGGTGGTCACGGAGCTGGCCCGCACGGTGCGGGTCGAGGGCCCGCGCCAGTGGCTGGCGTTTCCCGCGTCCCAGTCGGCGGCTCCGCTGGTGGCGGCGGTGGCGGACGGGTATCCGGTGGTGGATCTGTCCGTGCGGGAGCCGGACATCGAAGCGGTGATCGCGAAGATGTACGCGGAGCGGGCGGAGCCTTAGGGTCTTCGGCTGTGGTGGGACAGGTCGGGGCGGTTCCCCTCGGCGTGGCGGCGGGGATCGGTCGGCGGGGGGCTCGCTGATTATCCTGACGGTATGAGTGAACTCCCTGAGATGCGAGCCTCGGACAGCGAACGTGAGCGTATTGCCGAGCTGCTGCGAGAGGCGGTGGCCGAAGGCCGGCTCACGATGGAGGAGTTCGAGGAACGCCTGGACGCCGCCTACCGGGCGCGTACCCATGGCGAGTTGGAGCCGCTGGTGCGGGATCTTCCGGAGCCCGGGGGCCTGTCGGGCTCGCCGGGGGCGGCTGCCGTGCCGGCGACCGGACGGGGCCGCTGGCGGGGCCGTGTCGGCGGGGCGGCGACTTCGCGGACGGCGTTCGCGCTGTGGGGCGGCTTCGGGCGTAAGGGGACCTGGACGGTGCCCCGGCGGTTCACCGCCTTCGCGCTGATGGGCGGCGGCGAACTGGATCTGCGCGAGGCGCATTTCGAGGACGGCGAGGTCGAGATCCGCTGCTTCGCGCTCATGGGCGGAATCAGTGTCGTCGTACCGCCGGAGCTGCGGGTGGACGTCACGGGCATCGGCTTCATGGGCGGTTTCGGCGAGAGCGGCGGGGACTCGGTCCCCGATCCGTCCGCTCCGCGGGTGCGGATCACGGGCTTCGCGATGATGGGCGGGGTGGATGTGGAGCGGAAGCGTACGAAGGCGGAGAAGCAGCGTCTGAAGGCGGAGCGGGAGCGGGAGCGTCTGGAGCGGGGAGAGGGCGGCGGGGGCCGCAAGGAGCTGGGGTGAGCGGGCGGCGATAGGGACCGCTCGGAGCCGGTTTCAGGTATATATCGCTTACATCTCATGCATCCCGTACATCCCTTTCGTTCTGTGGGTTCCTCGGGGGTGCACCCGTGGGGGTTCCCCCGGAAACTTCCCGGTCACGGCCCTGACGGCCCACACCCTCCACCTCCCGTCCGGGAACTCAAGGTGCACGCTGGGAGTACCTGAGGTAGGGACGATGCGTACGCGGTACGCGTGAACAGGTGGAGCGGATGAATCGCACAGAGCGGGAAGAACCGGCGGCTGCCGGCGGCGGCATCTCAGAGGCGGCCCCCGGGGCCGCTTCCGGGACGGCCGCCCCGGGGGAGCGGCGTACCGGCCTGCCGTCCTTCGCGTACACCGAGGCGGACGCGGAGAAGCAGCGCGGCGTACGGCGGATGAAACAGACCGCGACGGGCCTGCTGCTCTTCGTGGCGCTGATCTTCGCCCTGGCCACCTGGGCGGAGAACGCCGGGGCGGGCCCCTGGGCGGGGTATGTGGCGGCGGCGGCCGAGGCGGGCATGGTCGGCGCGCTCGCCGACTGGTTCGCCGTGACCGCGCTCTTCCGCCATCCGCTGGGCATCCCGATTCCGCACACCGCGATCATTCCGAGCAAGAAGGACCAGCTCGGGGCCTCGCTCGGCACATTCGTCGGGGAGAACTTCCTCTCCGGGGACGTGGTGCGGGGCCGGCTGCGGGCGCTGGGCATCGGCGCCCGGCTGGGGGCCTGGCTCTCCGACCCGGCACACGCCGACCGGGTCACGGCCGAGCTGTCGACGGCGCTGCGGGGCGCGCTGACGGTGCTGCGGGACTCCGATGTGCAGGCGGTGGTGGGCGAGGCGATCACCAGGCGGGCGAACAGCGTGGAGATCGCGCCGGGGGTCGGCAAGACCCTGGAGAAGGTGGTAGCCGACGGTGCGCACCACCGCGCGGTGGATCTGGTCTGCTCACGGGCGCATGACTGGCTGGTCACCCATGCGGCGTCGGTGATGGACGCGGTCGAGGGGGGCGCGCCGGGCTGGACGCCGAGGTTCGTGGACCGGAAGGTGGGCGAGCGGGTCTACCGGGAGCTGCTGCGCTTCGTGACCGAGGTGCGGGACATGCCCGGCCATCCGGCGCGGGGGGCGCTCGACCGGTTCCTCAACGACTTCGCCTCGGATCTCCAGTCGGACACGGAGACCAGGGCCCGCGTGGAGCGGCTGAAGTCGGATCTGGTCTCGCGCCCCGAGGTGCAGGACGTGATCGCCTCGGCGTGGTCCTCCGTACGCGCCATGATCATCTCGGCGGCGGAGGACGACCGCAGCGAGCTGAGGCTGCGGGCGCGTGCCTCGCTGCTGTCGCTGGGGGCGCGGCTGGCGACCGATGAGCGGCTGCAGTCGAAGGTGGACGGCTGGGTGGAGGACGCGGCGGTGTATGTGGTGACGACCTATCGCGGGGAGATCACCTCGCTGATCTCGGAGACGGTGGCGAGCTGGGACGCGGAGCACACCTCGCGGAAGATCGAGGCGCATATCGGGCGGGATCTCCAGTTCATCAGGATCAACGGCACGGTCGTGGGCGCGCTGGCCGGTCTGCTGATCTACACCGTGGCGCATGCGCTGGGCGCGTAACCGGCCTCACCGGCGGTTACGCGCCCAGGCGGAGGAGGTGCGGTGCGCCGCGCGGTGACACCGCCGTGGACAGCGGCCCCTCAGCAACCCGCTGTCCACTTCCCGTGCGGGCGCACCGCACCTCCCGTCTGCGGGCCCCGTTCCCGGGGCTGCTGCCGCGGAGTCGGGCTCAGGGCCTGTCTGATGGATCTTGACGACCTAGTCGAAGAGCTGACCGCGGACGGCTCCGTCCGGGAACTCGGCGGTGTGGATGTTGGAGTAGTACTCCTCCGGGTAGGCGCGGACGCGCTTGACGGCCGCGCGGTTCTGGCCGGTCAGCTTGCCGGAGACGGCGAAGACGCCGCCGGGGACGGGCCGGTTGAAGAAGTTGAAGACGACATCGCCGTTCTTGCCCAGCTCGCCCCGGTGGATATGGCCGAGGGACGGGCTCTGGATGTCGAGCCAGGTGAGCGAGTAGCCGACGTCCGTGCCCTTGGGGCTGAGGAACGTGACGGCGTGCCCGTCCGGGTCGCCGACCTTGGAGGCGTCGCCCTTGGGGACTTCCTGGGCGCCGTCGGAGAACGCCCGCAGTGCGCCGCCGCGGACGATCTCCAGCGGGTTGAAGCCGCCCTTGAGCGGCTTGAGCTGGCCGCGTACGGCTCCGCCGGGGAACTCGGCGCTGTGCAGATTGACGTAGAAGCCGGCGGGGTCGGTACGGATCGCCTGGGCGAGCCCGGCGTCGGTGACGGCGATCCGCCCGGCCGCGGAGTGGACGGAGTCGGGCATCGCACTGCCGAAGAGCGCTGCCTTGAGCGCGCCGTTCTGCCCGGCGGCGCCTTGATGGATATGGCCGAGGCTGGGGGTGAGGCCCTTCCACCGGAGGGCGAAGGTGATCCGGTCGTCCTTCACCTCGACGAGGCCGACGGCCTTCCCGTCGGGGTCGCCCGCGGCGGGCCCGCCGGGGACGGGGACCTCATTGGCCCCGGAGAGCTCGACCTTGAAGGAGGCGCGCTGCCCGCCGCCGGCGCTGAACACGGTCGGCCCGCCGCCTGCGCGGTGCTCGCCATGGCTTCCGCTGTGGCTTTCCCCGTGGCTTCCGCCATGGCTTCCGCCGTGCGCGGCGACGGGCGCGACACCCATGGCGCCGAGCACCATCGCGCTTGCCGCTACGGAGACGAGTCGCTTCTGCATGGTTCCGGGTCCTCCCCTTGAGGCCGACTGGTCTGGGCCGGTCGATGAGGAGTACGGGGCCGGGTGCCGAACCGTTCAGTAGAACTTTTCCGTTTCTTTGTTTGAACCGCGGTTCAGTTGGCTCCGTTCTTAGGGGCAGACCGCGATACTCGGCCCCCCGGGGAAGCGGTTCGCCACCACACCAGACAGGAACCCCCTCAGAAGCCCCCCACCCCGGACCGCCCCTCCCGGTCCCCAACAGCCCGCAGCGGCTGGAACTGTCCCCCCGGCCGCTGCGGCCCTACCCATTCCCGGCGCCCGACGCCGAAGTCCCCCGCTGGCGGGGGGTGCCGGGAATGGGGCAAGGCTCCTCCTTGCAGCCGTCTCCGTCGTCGCCCCAACTGCCGGTGGCTAGCGTCTTCCCAGCCGCTCGTCAGCGACCGCGGCCACGAACCCGGCCCACGCACCAGCCGAGAAGACGAGCCGCGAGCCCAGAGGATTCTTGCTGTCCCGCACGGCTGCGCCGCCATCGCACCGTGCTGTCTCGATGCACTCGCTGGTGCCGGCCCCGCTGTAGGAAGACTTGAACCAGGCGTCGCCCGGTACGGCAGGGATGCGATGGGACATCACAGCTCCTCACGGATGCGTTCGAGGCCAGTGCCGCCTGACCGGTTCCGCATGCGCGGCACCGCTGGACTGGCTAGTGGGAGCTGCCGTGCCGCGCCGCGTCCGCCATTTCCTCCCGGACATCAGCTGGCGTGCGCCATGATGCGCCGCGGTGGCTCTTGTGGCACATGCGGTGACAGTTGGCGCACAGGAGCGCGAGATCCGCCAACTTGGTCTCGCGGGGACCGGAGATATGAAGGGGGAGTACGTGGTGTACCTCAATGTAGCCTTGGCCCAGCTCTCCGTAGGTGCGCTCAAAATGGAATGCGCACACCTCGCACTGAAGGGGCGTGCCGCTCTTGCGGACTTGGGCGAGTTTGCGTCTCCGCAGCTTGGGATCCCGCTCCCGCGAAAGAGCCCAGCGCGCCAGCAGCCGGCCTTCCGACGCGGTGGTTCCGTCCTCGTCCACCTCGTCCGGCTGAGGGGAGAGCCGGACCAGCTCCCCAGAGCTGACGCCTTCCTCGATCGCCTGCGCCGCCGCGAGCATCTCGGCTTCCCGGGCGATGAAGTCTGCGATCACTGCCTTGTCGAGGCTGCCGCCTTTGGTGGGCTTCCCTGTGTAGCTGGGGTGGTTTGTGGCCAGATCTGTTGTCTTGTGGCTCACACTGCCCACCGACCGGTACTGGGGCAGCTCCTGCGCAATGCCGTCATGCAGCGGAAGCGAGCGCAGAAGTTCCGACAGCTCTTGGACCGCCTGATCGCCCTCTCGTAGCTCGCGCCAACCATTCTTAACCACTAGAGCGCAGGCGAGTACCAGTTCATCTCGAGACCATGCAGGGCTTCGCATGAGTCGTATCGTATGAGTATTCATGTTGACCGTGTGCCGCTGGGTGGATGCAACTGCTTGTACCCGGCGTGGGCGTGCTCGACGCAGATCCGGTGCGCACTGCGTGGTCGAACCGCCCAGCTGTGCACGGGAGATGCCTGCATGGCGAGAACGGTCCCGCGGACGAGATGGGCAGTGCTGTGATGGAGGGCTTTCCTCCCGGCTAGGCGCCTGGTGGACCACCAGGGAAGGCCGCCCCGGTTGCGGACCTCCTCCAAGCCACCCGCCAGGAAATCCTGTTCGGAGTACGCGGCGGTGCTGCTGCCGCCGGTCCCGGGCGGGCGCGGAACCGGGGCGAGGTCAGCGTGCCACCACAGGTCAGAAACTCTCTCCGCCGTGACAGTCCCGATACACCCTCCCCGACCCGCACCAGCACACCGCCCCCCGCGCCGGAGGCCATGTCGCCGCGCGGCCGCGGGCCGCCAGGATGGTGGCGTACTGGGGGAGGAGGTCGGCGTTGGACGGGGAGGACTGTTCGGAGGCGGCGAAGGCCTCGTAGGAGGGGACCGTCGATGTCACGATGCCCAGATTGCCCGTGCCCGTGGAGGAGAGGTCGCGGAGTGAGGCCTCGATGTCGGTGAGGTGGGCCGCGTGGGTCGGGTACTCCGATTCGAGCTCGGGGTATGCCGCGAGCAGCTCCGTCAGCTCCGGTTCCGGCCAGTGGAGGACCGCGACCGGGAAGGGGCGGGAGAGGGCCGAGCGGTAGGAGCCCAGTTCCGAGCGGAGGCGGGCGATCTCCGCGCGGAGCTCCGCCGGGTTGTCCGAGCCCAGGGCCCAGAGCCGGTTCGGGTCATGGAGCTCGTCCAGGGTGACGGCGGAACGGGAGGGCTGGGCGGAGTGGATCCGGTCGGCCAGCACATCCCAGTCGTCATGCGCCCGGCCCAGCATGCGGCGGACCCGGTGGCGGCCGATCACCAGGGACTGGGTCTCATAGGGGATCTCGTCGTCGGCCGAGGAGAGCAGCAGCGTCAGCGCCGAGTTGAAGCAGTCGTGGGACGCGTCCAGCTCGTCATGGGACTCCAGGGTCTCCGCGATGATCTCCCAGGGCGCCGGGTCCAGCGGGGCCGTCGCCCGGATCCCCGCGATCAGGGCGCGGGCCTCCGCCTCATGGCCGTACTCCCAGAGATTCGCCGCCTGGAGGGCCTTCACCAGCAGCGGGTTCTCGGGGCCCGAGGCGAGCAGGCGGTCGTAGAGGGCGGAAGCGCCCTTGCGGTCGCCGGCCAGTTCGAGATGGGCCGCGGATTGGAGGAGCAGTGGCTCATGGTCCTCAGGGAACTGCGACGCGGTACGCAGCAGGCGCTCGGCTTCGGCGATGTGATCGGCAGGCGTGTCGGGGCGCATAGTGGACACCGTACTGCCGTCGCGCGCCCGGTAGGGAAGGCGTAGGCGTCCTGCCCGGGGGCGTGCGGCTCAGGCGAGTGCGCGCCGTGCCACCTCACACTCCCCGCGCGCGGGCCCGTCGCAGGCCGGGCGTCGCAGCCGTCCCGAGGGCACGGCCCCGCAAAGACGCCCCGAGCCAGGAGCCCCCAGGGCCGCCCCCCGAGGCGCCCCGTGCGAGGTGTCCAGTGCGAGGGCCGCCCCAGGCTCGCCCCGCCGAAGCGCCCCCGCGCCGAGTCCCGCCCCCGTCCCACGGTCCGACCACACCCCGATCCTGTATAAACGAGAGAGCACGAGATCACCGGAACGGGGAGGGGATATGGGGCTTCAGCCGCTCATGCGCCCGCTCCGGCCCGCCGTTCTCGGTCTCATCCTTCTCGTCGAGTTCCTGATCCTCGACGGAAGCAGCCTCTCCGCCGCCGTCGCGCTCGCCGCGACCGCCACGGCCGCCGCCGGATCCGCGCTCGTCGTCTGCGCCGTCATCAGCGCCCGCTGCGCCCCCGCCGTGCCACGCACCCGGGTGCGCACCGCCATCCGCGACCGCGAGCAGCGCACCGCGTTCCTGCCGCAGCGCGACCCCGACGCCCGTGGCCGCACCCGGCCCCGGGCACCCGGGCACGCCCTCCCGACGGCCGCGTAAAAGAACCTTTCAGGGGCTCCCCGCGCGGGCCGTCATGCCGACATCTCCCTTACCCCGGCACGACGAGACCCCCGGAGGGCTCACGCATGTCCGTCTTCGCCAGTCTGGTCGAGCGGCTCGCCGATCTGCTTCAGCCGATCTTCCTCGGCACGGCCGCCGCCGCCGCGATCATCCTCTTCACCGCCCTGGTACGGCTCGCCGTCCACCCGCTCTCCCGCGCCGCCGCGCGCGGCCAGAAGGCCAACGCCCGGCTCTCGCCCAAGGTCGCCCGGATACGCGAGAAGCACCGCGACAACCCCGAGCGCCTCCAGCGCGCGCTCATGGAGCTGTACGCGGAGGAGAAGGCGTCTCCCCTCTCCGGCTGTCTGCCCAGCCTGTTGCAGCTGCCCGCCTTCTTCCTGCTGTACCACCTCTTCTCCAGCGGCAGCATCGGCGGCGAGCCGAACGAACTGCTCAGCCACACCCTGTTCGCCGCTCCCCTCGGCGACCGCTGGACCGACGCGCTGGGCGACGGCGGGGTCCTCGGCGACGCCGGCCTGGTCTATCTCGTGCTCTTCGCGATCGTCACCGCCGTCGCCGTCTTCAACTACCGCCGTACGAAGCGGCAGATGGCGGCGAATCCGCTGCCCCAGGAGTCCGCGCCGGGCATGGGGGCCATGACCTCCTTCCTTCCGCTGCTCTCCTTCGGCACCCTGATCACCGTCGCCGTCGTACCGCTCGCCGCCGCGCTCTACATCGTCACCAGCACCACCTGGTCGGCGGTCGAACGAGTCGTCCTCTGCCGGGACATGCCGGCCGCCGGGGCCCTGGCGAACCCGCTCTGAGCGTTCACCGGTTCACCGGGTCTTGCGGAGTGGTCCGATCTCTTGGACGATCCCTGGGGCGATCCCCTAGGCGATCGTCCCCGTCCTCCGAAGCCCAGAGGGCACTACCGAGGGAGTCGGATCATGAAGCTGCTGCGTGTCGGCAGGCCGGGCGAGGAGCGCCCGGCCCTGCTCGACCGGGATGGCATCACCCTGCGCGACCTCTCCGGTCTGGTCGCCGACATCGACGGCGGCCTCCTCGCCGACAGCGTCGCGCTGAACCGGATCAGGGCCGCCGCCGACGCCGGTGAGCTGCCCGTACTGGACGCCGACGGGGCGCGGATCGGGCCGCCCGTCGCCCGGATCGGCAAGGTCGTCTGCATCGGGCTCAACTACCACGGCCATGCGGCGGAGACCGGAGCCGAGCCGCCGGCCGAGCCCGTCGTCTTCCTCAAGGCCGCCGACACGGTCGTCGGCCCCTATGACACCGTCCTGGTGCCGCGCCACAGCGTGAAGACCGACTGGGAGGTGGAACTCGCCGTGGTCATCGGATGTACGGCCCGATATGTGGGCGACGACGAGGACCCGCTCTCCTATGTCGCCGGGTACGCGGTCGCCCACGACGTCTCCGAGCGCGAGTTCCAGATCGAGCGCGGCGGCACCTGGGACAAGGGCAAGAACTGCGAGACGTTCAACCCGCTGGGGCCCTGGCTGGTGACCTCGGACGAGGTGCCCGACCCCCAGACGCTCGGGCTGCGGCTCTGGGTGAACGGCGAGCTGAAGCAGCACGGCACCACCGCCGACCAGATCTTCACCGTGGCGGAAGTGGTGCGGTACGTGAGCCGGTTCATGACCCTCTACCCGGGCGATGTGATCAACACGGGTACGCCCGCCGGGGTCGCGCTCGGGCAGCCGGAGCCCAAGCCCTATCTGCGGGCCGGGGATGTGGTGGAGGCCGAGGTGGAGGGGCTGGGGAGGCAGCGGCAGGAGTTCAAGCCCGCGTGATCACCGCCGGCCCGGCGAACGGCGAACGGCGAACGGCGAGCGGGGCCCGGTGCCCGAGGACCAGGCAACGCGCCGGCCCGTGACCGATACGTCGTACACACGTCTGCTCACCAAGGCGGGACATGCGGCTGTGACGCCCTTGTGCGTGAGGCTCCTCCGCAGCACCCCTCCGCAGCGCCGCCGGGCTCAGCCCAGCGACACCGTCCCCCCGTCCCGCGCCGATCTGCGCGCCGCCTCCAGCACGTCCAGGGCCGCCGCCGCCTCCTCCGCCGTCACCGGCGGGGCGGCGCCCTCCCGCAGGGCGCGGGCGATCGCCGCGTAGTACGCCGGATAGTCCCCCGGGACCGTCTCGAACGGCCGGCCGCCTCCCGTCAGCGGAGACTCCCCGGCCCCGATACGGCCCCAGAAGGACTCCTCCTCCACGCCCCACCCCGCCCCGGCCGCCGGGCGCTCGCCCGCGCGCAGGGCCGCCTCCTGCGGATCGAGCCCGTACTTCACATAGCCCGCACTGCTGCCCAGCACCCGGAAACGCGGTCCGAGCTGCGCCGCCGTGGCGCTCATATACAGATGGGAGCGGACCCCGTTCGCATGGGTGAGCGCGATGAAGGTGTCGTCGTCCGCCCCCGCTCCCGGGCGGCGTACATCCGACTCCGCGTACACCCGCACCGCCGGGCCGAACAGCGTCAGCGCCTGGTCGACGACATGGCTTCCGAGGTCGTACAGCAGCCCGCCGAGCTCCTCGGGGTCGCCCGACTCCCGCCAGCCCCCTTTGAGCTGAGGCCGCCACCGCTCGAACCGTGATTCAAACCGCTGTACGTCGCCGAGCTCGCCGTCCGCGATGATGCGGGTGAGGGTGAGGAAGTCACTGTCCCAGCGGCGGTTCTGGAAGACCGAGAGCAGCAGACCGCGTTCGGCCGCGAGCGCCGCCAGGGTACGGGCCTCGGCCGCCGTCGCGGCGATCGGCTTGTCCACGACCACCGCGAGGCCCGCCGTGAGAGCCGCGGTCGCGAGCGGGACATGGGTCTTGTTGGGGGACGCGATCACCACGAGATCGAGCCGGTCCGGGCGTTCCAGCAGTTCCTCGGGCCGTTCGGCGAGGCGTACGCCGGGGAGCGCGGCGAGGGCCCGCTCCCGGCGCTCCGGGTCGGCGGTGACCACCGTGTCGAGGGCCAGGCCCGGCGCCGCGGCGATCAGCGGGGCGTGGAAGACCGAGCCCGCGAGGCCGTAACCGATGAGTCCGACGCGGAGCGCGTCGCCGGTATCAGTCATACGCCCCACTTAAGCAACGCTGTTGCCATAGTGCAAGCAATACCGACAATAGTGGGTGTGAGCTGGAGTGATACGGGTGTGAATCTGTCGGCCCTCCGCGGTCACAACGCCGCGCTGGCGCTGGATCTGCTGCGGGCCGCGGGCCGGGACGGGATCAGCCGGCTGGAGCTGGCGGAGCGTACCGGGCTCACCCCCCAGGCGGTCAGCAAGATCACCGCCCGGCTGCGGGCGGCGGGGCTGGTGTCCGAGGCCGGACACCGGGCCTCCACGGGCGGCAAACCCCGTACGGTCCTGCGGCTGGCGCCGTCCGCGGGGTGTGCGGTCGGGGTGCGGCTGGACCGCGACGCGCTGACGGCGGTGCTGCTGGATCTGGCGGGGGAGCGGGTCCGGGTCCGTGAAGCGCCGCTGGACCCGGGCGGGGAGCCGCCGGCGGTGCTCGCCCGGGTCGCGGACGAGGTGGGGCTGCTGCTGCGCGGGGAGCGGCCCCCCGGTCTCCTCGGGGCCGGGGTCGCCATGCCCGGGCCGCTCGACCATGCCTCCGGCGTCGCCCGCCGGGTCACCGGCTTCCCCCACTGGGACGGATTCCCCGTCCGCGACACCCTCGCGGCGCTGCTCGGCTGCCCCGTCGTCCTGGACAAGGACACCAACGCCGCCGCCCTCGGGCTCGCCCTGAGCGGCGTGGCCGGGGAGAGCGACTCGTTCGCGTATCTGCATCTGGGGACCGGGCTCGGAGCCGGACTGGTGCTCGGCGGCGGGCTCTACCGGGGGGCGCGGACCGGGGCCGGGGAGTTCGGGCATCAGACCGTCCAGCTCGACGGGCCCGAGTGCCGCTGCGGGCGGCGGGGCTGTATCGAGGCCCTCTGTCTGGACGCCGTCCGCCGGGGCGAGCCCGAGCGGGCCGCCCGCATTCTCGGCGCGGGCGCGGCCAATCTCGTCGCGCTGCTCGACATCGGCCGTATCGTCCTCGGCGGCCGGATCGTCGCCGCCGCTCCCGATGTCTTCACGGCGCGGGTCGCCGAGGCCGCCGGGGTGCCCGTCGCCCTCGCGGACGGCGGGGCGCACCCCATCGCCGGGGGCGCGGCCCAGCTCATCCTCGCGCCTCTCTTCGGCCGAGGCGATCCCTATAGTCCGAAAATACGCTGATAGAGCGGAATTGCACGGCTGTTCGGGGGCGTACCGGACCCGGCGCCCGCTCCGCCCCGGTCCGCGGGGAAGGCTCCCGGCGACCCCGCCAGCGCAGCACGATCAGCAAAGGCCACCCACACCCATGCGACCGCGCACTGTCCTCGCCGTCGGCGTCATCGCGGCTGCCCTCGCCCTTCCGGCCGTCGCACCGCCCGCCGCCGGCGCGGTGGTCGTCCGATCCCCACCGCCCGCGACGGCCACGACGGCCACGACGGCGGGCCGCCTGGGGGCAGTGTGGGCGGTACGTCCCCCGGGCGCGACGCAGACCGTACGCGGCCTGGGCGCGGCAGCACCGGTACGCCTTCCGGGCGCGGCACCGGGGGCATACCTGCTGCTCGCGGCGTCAGCCGCACACCCCCCAGGCGAGGTGTCGGCCGTACGACCCCTGGGCGCGGCACCGGCACCATCGGCCCACCCCCTGGACGCGGCGCCAGCCGCGCACCCAGCCGCGCACCCCGTCGCCGACACCCGGCAGCCCCGCTGCGGCGCCGCGTCCGCCGGGCGGTTCCCCATCGGCACCCGCCTCCACGGCGGACCCACCGTCCACCACCCCGGCGGCGGCTTCGGACAGTGGTCCGTCGAACTCGTCAACACCACCGACCGGCCCTGCCGCAATATCCACCCCGTGCTCGTCTTCACCGCCCGTGACCGGGGGCTGACCCCCGCCCGGCTGATGCTGGAGTTCTACGATTCCGCCGCCTCCCGCTGGTGGCCGGCCGAGCTGGAGACCACCAGCGAGGGCGAGGTGGTGGCGATCCTCGACGCGGACGGCGCCGGCGGACTCACCGTGCCGGGACGGGCCGCCGTCGCCGTGCCCGTACGGCTCGCGCTCACCGCCGACACCCCGCCCAACCAGGTCACGGTCAACGCCGCGATCGTCCAGCGCCGGGGCGACGACGGCGACTGGGTCGGCGAGTCCGGCGACTACCGCTTCGCCGTCCTCGACGACAACGGCTACGGCGCCACCGTCACCCGCGATGAACTCGCCACCACCGGCAACTCCTCGCTGCTCCGCCTCGGCGCGGCCCTCGGGACGGTGCTGCTCTTCGGCGGAGTCCTGGCGCTGGCCGCCCGGCGGCTCCGCTTCCCGCGAGGCCGGCCGCCGGGAGCCTGATGGCGGTACGCGCCGCCACGCGGTCCGCCGTAAGCGCCGCCGCGCCGGAAGGGCGCCCCGGGAGCCGGCCGCCCCCGCCCACCAGGGCGGGAACCCGCCCCCGCTCACCAGGGCGCTGATGGAGTGACGCCATTAGGCTGTCGGTGTCCGGGGTGCCACAGTGCCGTGTCTCCGGCGTCCCAGCACATCGCGTCCCATACGCCACTGCACGGCAGGAGTCCCGTTGATGGCAGAACGCAAGCCGATCGAGTCCTGGCTCACCGACATGGACGGTGTCCTGATCCACGAAGGCGTGCCGATCCCGGGCGCCGACGCGTTCATCAGGAAGCTCCGGGAGACCGGCAAGCCGTTTCTCGTACTGACCAACAACTCCATCTACACCGCGCGGGATCTGCACGCCCGGCTCGCCCGGATGGGCCTCGACGTTCCGGTCGAGAACATCTGGACCTCCGCGCTCGCCACCGCGCGCTTCCTCGACGACCAGCGGCCCGGCGGCACGGCCTATGTCATCGGCGAGGCCGGGCTGACCACCGCCCTCCACGACATCGGCTATGTCCTCACCGACCACGCCCCCGATTATGTGGTGCTCGGCGAGACCCGTACCTACAGCTTCGAGGCCCTCACCAAGGCGATCCGGCTGATCAACGACGGCGCCAGGTTCATCTGCACCAACCCCGACGAGACCGGGCCGTCCACCGAGGGGCCGCTGCCCGCGGCCGGATCGGTCGCCGCGCTGATCACCAAGGCCACCGGCAAGGACCCGTACTTCGCGGGCAAGCCGAATCCGCTGATGATGCGGACCGGGCTGAATGTCATCGGGGCGCACTCCGAGACCAGCGCGATGATCGGCGACCGGATGGACACGGATGTGCTGGCCGGTCTCGAAGCGGGCATGGAGACCTTCCTCGTGCTGACCGGGGTGACCACGCCCACGGATATCGACCGCTATCCGTTCCGTCCGTCCACCGTCGTGGACTCGATCGCCGATCTGGTCGAACGGATCTGACGGCCCGGCACCCCGCGACGGTCGCCGTTCACTCCTCAAGCCCTCCGGTCTTTCGCTGTACGCACAGGTCAGAGCGGTGGGCATGGTGAACGGCGGCAGCTGGGGATGCGGGAACCCGCCCGGCGCGTGAACCTTTCCGTATCAGGGAGGTTCACGATGCGTTCACGCTCGACAGCGCTCCGTACGGTCGGCGTGGCCGCCGCGCTGGTCATCGCGCCCGCGGCGGCCGGGGCGTACGCCCATGACTCCGTGACCGTCACCGTCCATCCGGCCGGCGCCCGGCCCGGCGACGAGGTCGAGATCCGGGTACAGGGGTGCGAGGCCACCGCCGGGGCCGCCAGGTCCAGGGCCTTCGCCGTGGCCGCCGAGCTCTCCGAGCTCTCTGCGGGACGGAGCGGTTCGGTCCAGGAATCTGACGGCGGCTCGGACAGCGGCGCCGGCCGTGGCTCCGGCAGGACCGGGCACGGGCACGGTTCCCGCGCGCTCACCGGCGTCACCGTCCTCGCGCCCGAGGCGACCCCCGGCGTTTATGACATCACCGTCGCCTGCGGCGGCCACGACCACCCTGCCCCCGGCGCCGTCCGGATCGCCGAGAGCCGGCCACGGCCCGACGACCGCGCCACCCCCGTCGCCCCGATCCGCGCGGGCGGCGGCGGCACGGCCGTCCTCTCCACCGGGAAGCAAGCCGGGCACGGCGGGGAGGCCGAGGACGCCAGGCATGGCGGAGAGCCTGAGGACGCCAAGGACGGCAAGGATGCCAAGGACACCGGGAGCGCCGAGAGCGCGGGTCCCAGCACACCCCACACCGTCGTCGGACTGGTTCTCGCGGGGGTCGCCGCCGCCGTCGTCGCCTTCCGCTCCTCGCGCCGCCGCCGTACCGGCTCCGACTGAGATGTCCGGCGAAGGCTCGCAGGGTTCCGGCAGGCTGGTCACCGGGGTGGCCTGGGCGGTACTGCTCCTCGGACTCTGGCTCTGGGGCCGCGGCACCGCCGGCGGTCCCGGCGCCAGCTCCGCCCCCACCACCGGCGACGTCGCCGCGGTGGGCCGCCCCCCTGGGGTGCCGCTGCCGCCCGCCCACGCCCCCGTCGAACCGGCCAGGCCCGACCGGGTGGACATCCCCTCGCTGGGGGTCGCCGCCGCGGTCGTCGTCCCGCGCGGTCTGGACGCCGCCGGCGCGATCGATCCGCCGCCGTACTCGATGGCGCGTACGGTCGGCTGGTACGGCAGCGGCACACAGCCGGGCGCACGGGGCGCCTCCCTGCTGGTCGGCCATGTGGACACCGAGACCCGGCCGGCGGTCTTCTACGGGCTGAGCGCCGCAAGACCCGGTGAGAAGGTCCGGGTGACCAGGACGGACGGCTCGGTGGCCGAGTTCACCATCGACGATGTCCAGGTCTTCGGCCGGGACCGGTTCGACGCCCGGAAGGCGTACGGCCCGCGCCGCGCCGGGCGGGCGGAGCTACGGCTGATCACCTGCGGCGGCACCTTCGACCGGGCCGCCGGCAGCTATACGGCCAATGTCGTGGTCTCCGCCTATCTCACCAAGATGAGCCGCGCGACGCCTGTCTCGCCAGGATGAGCCCGAACAACGCCTCACCAGGATGAGCCCGAACAACGCCTGTCACGCCAGGATGAACCGCGCGACCCGACCCGGCCGACGACACGCTCCCCCCGGAGCCGTCGGCCGGGTCGGTCCTCGACCGCCGGGGCACGGGCTGCGGGAGAAGCCCGGCGCCGTACGGGAGGGCTCGCGGTGGTCGTGGGGAATCCGGGGACACGTCCGGGACCGGGGCCGGGGCCGATGCCGCCACTGTAGAACGGCGAACGGCCTTGGCCTAGGGGCCGTATGACGCCTTGTCGTGAACTCGTCGCCCACAGTTCCGGTCCGCCGTCCGCCCACAGTTCCGGTCCGCCGTCCGTCCGCCGCCCGTTCGCCGTACGTCCGACGGCCGGTGCGCGCAGCCGCCGCGGACCCGCGCCCGTCCGCTCCCCAAGGGGCCTCCTGCCTCGCTGACCTGGTGTGCCAGGATGGATTGGACCGGTCCTGCCCGGGCGGGAAGTTCATGAACGGCCTCGGAGCAGTACGGCCGGAGGGGGAATGGATGTACGGGAGCGGTAGTCGGCGTGCCGTGGCGGGGGCTGTGGGGGCGGCGGTGCTGCTGCTCTCCGGGTGCTCGTCCGACGAGGACGGCGATCAGCCGAAGGTGAGCCAGCAGCCCAGGGAGACCGATCCCTACTGGGTCAACCCGGACGGGAAGGCGGCCCGGCAGGTCGCCGAGTACCGCGAGGACGGCGACACCCGCAAGGCCGGGCTGATCGAGCGGATCGCGAGCCAGCCGGTCGCCGAGTGGATCGGCACGGCGGACCCCGAGGGCGAGACCCGGAGGATCACCGAGCAGGCCGCCGCGGCGGACCGGGACGCGCTCCTGGTGCTCTACAACATCCCGCACCGCGACTGCGGGCAGTTCTCCAAGGGCGGCGCGGCCGGCGCCGACGCCTACCGGGACTGGATCGACAAGGTCGCCAAGGGCATCGGCGAGCGGCGGGCCACGGTGATCCTGGAGCCGGACGCGGTGCTGCACCTGGTGGACAGCTGCACCCCCGAGGAGTTCCACGAGGAGCGCTATCAATTGCTGTGGGGGGCGGTCGAGCGGCTGAAGCGGCTGCCCGCCGTCAAGGTCTACCTGGACGCGGGGAACGCGGGCTGGTCCCAGCCCGACGCGCTGCACGAGCCGCTGCGGCGGGCCGGCATCGACAAGGCCGACGGGTTCTCCGTCAATGTGTCCAACTTCTATCCGACCGCCGCGAGCGAGGAGTTCGGCAAGAAGCTCTCCGCGAAGGTCGGCGGCAAGCCGTTCGTCATCGACACCAGCCGCAATGGGAACGGCCCTTACACGGACGGCGACCCGAAGGAGAACTGGTGCAATCCGCCCGGCCGGGCGCTCGGTGAGGTCCCGACCACCAGGACCGGCGATCCGCAGGTGGACGCCTATCTGTGGATCAAGCGGCCGGGGGAGTCGGACGGCGACTGCAAGGGCGGGCCCAAGGCGGGCGACTGGTGGCCGGAGTACGCCCTCGGCCTCGCCGCCGGGGACGGCGAGTAGCGCCGGTCCGGCAGATCGGTCCGGCAGATCGGTCCGGCAGATGGACCCGCCTGCCGGGACCGGGAGCGTACGGATCGATCGGCGGACCCGCCTGCCGAAACCAGGGCGTACGGGTACGCGGACGGGGCCCCTCGGGGCCCCGCGCCGCATCCGCGCTACGGCACCTCGACCCACACCGCCTCGGACGGCGTCCCCTGGTCGTCCGTGAGGAACAGCATGTACCAGCCCGATGGCACCAGCGCCCGGTTCTCCGGCACCGTGACCTCGACGCCGTCCGCCGTCTTCTTCATGTCCAGCGCGATCGTGCGCTGGTCGACGTCGGTGACATGGGTGACCGCGCTGGGCCGCATCAGCTTCGCCGTGGCCACCGGGTTCTCGCTCTCGACCGCGAACGTCCCCGACGCGCCGCGCTCGATCCGCCTCGGCCCGTCGCCCACCTCGGGCCGGGCGTCCCGGTAGAGATACGGCGGCTCATAGATCTCGATCCGCTGCTCGAAGACGCCCGGCCGGGTGTTGGCCTTGTCGGCGAAGAGCGAGTCCGAACCGAAGATCATGACCCGTCCGTCCGGCAGCAGCACCGACCCCGAGTGGTAGTTGCGGCCCACCCGGGGGTCGGCGACCCGCTGGTACTCGCCGCTCTCGGGGTCATAGGTGCGCGCCTGGAGCACATTGGAGCCGCCGCGCCCCCGGTAGTCCTCGGACCCCCCGGTGACCAGGACCGAATCGTCCGGCAGCAGCGAGGCACTCGGATAGCGGGTGCCCTTCTCCAGCGACGCGCCGTCCTCGAAGCGGGGCTTGTCCTCCGTGAGGTCGACCAGCCGGGACTTCTCACTGGACTTCTCGGACTCGCCGACCCCGCCGCCCCCGATGACCATGAACCGCTGGTCCTGGGCGGGCGGCAGCATCACCGTGGCCGAGGTCTCCATCTGGTCGGGGTCGCTCAGCCCGGGGATCTTGTCGAAGCGGTTGGTGTCCAGATCCCAGACGCCCGGGTCACGGCCGACGTCGGCGGGCCCGTATCCGGCGTTGGAGCCGGAGTAGAAGAGCTTGCCGTCGTCCAGCAGGAAGATCGCCGGGTAGGTGGGGAACTTCCGGATCTTCCCGGTGTACTCCCACTTCTTGGTCTCCGGGTCGTAGACCTCGTCCTTGCCGGGCACGATCGCCCCGATGTCGTCGAGACCGGAGAGGGCGAGGACCTTCCCGTCCTCCAGCGTGGTCAGCGTGGGGTACCAGCGGGCCTCGTTCATCGGGTCCACCGGAAAGTACTTCTCCGCCACCGGGTCGAACTCGTAGGCGTCCTTGATGCCCTGGAAGTCCTTCTTGTCGAGGGCGAGCTTCTGGGCGATGCCGTACACATTGCGGGTGTCGGAGCCGCTCAGCCCGTGCACCCGGTAGTTGTCCTCGGTGCCGGTCTCGTACTTCTTCCCGGTCTTCTCCGCCTCGACATAGATCCGGCCGAGCCCCGCCTCGGTCCGCAGGAATTCCCCGGTCTCCGGGTCGAAGACCTTCTTGGCCTTCTCCACCAGGACGGGGTCCTTGGAGACGAAGGTCTTGCCGTTCTCCTTGCCGGTGAACCGGGTTCCCGCGGGGAGGGTCTTGGGCTTGTCCGGGTCCTCGTTGTGGACGATCATCAGACCGCCCGCCTTGGTGACATCGCCCTGGAGCTTCTCGTACCGCTTGGTGCCGCCCGCGACCAGCAGTTTTCCATCGGGCAGCTGGGTGTGTCCGGCGCAGAACATATCGGCGGGGGTGGGGATCTTCTGGAAGACGTTCGTCTTCGGATCCCAGAGCACCGATTCGAACTTCTTCGCGTCGAAGTTCTTCTGGTTGTTGCCGGAACCGGCGATCAGCAGCACCTTGCCGGTGTGCAGCAGCGCCGCGTGAATGGTGTTGACGCGGTACTCGGAGGGGACGTCGAGGAACTCCCACTTGCCGTTGGCCGCCTTGTACTCCGGCTGGTCGATCTTGTACTCGTGGTACTTCGCCGTGCCGTAGCGCCAGAGCGCGGGCCCGTTCATCCCGGCCACCGCGACGACCACCGCCGTGCCGATCGCCAGCCGGCGGGCACGTCGCTTGCGGTGGTTGGCGCGGACGGACTGCCTGCTCATTTCTTACGTCCCCCCAGGGAGATCTGCATGGTCTGTTCGGGGTCCCCCGGTGTGCGGCCAGCGGCGGTGCCGGTGCCGGCGGCGGAGCCGGAGCCCGGCTCCGGCGGCAGCGGGGCGCCCGCCGGAGGAGCGGCGGCGTCGTGCCGTCCGCCGCCGCGCTTTCTGCGGCGCTTGCGCTTCTTCTTCTCCTCGTGGATGGAGTGCCGCCACACGAGGACCGGCGCGGCCGTGATCAGCAGGGCGAGCGTGGCCCAGGTGATCATCGCCGGATGGTCGTGGCCGAACACGAAGGACGCCCCGAGCGACGCGCCGAAGACCAGGATGAAGAAGAGATGGATCCGGAAGGTTCCGAAGAGGGTGTCCGGGCTGGACGAGTCGCCCTTGGGGGTCACGACGAACTTGCTCTTGCGGCGGAGTACGGCGTCCATCAGCGAGCGCGCGTAGATCGGGGCGGAGAGCGCCGACATCACCATGCCCGCCAGACCGCCGGAGCCCTCGGGCTCGTGCGGCGAGACATTGTGGCGGCGGTTCCAGATGTAGAGGCCGATCTGGAGCGCGGAGGCGTTGCCGTAGAGCATCATCCAGATCAGCGGGTCGATCTGCACGCCCGATGCGCCCATGCCCAGGAACAGGGCGCAGCTCAGCGCCGCCAGAATCCAGTTCAGCGCGGACATCGGATAGAAGATGATCATCATCGTGTAGTTGAAGAGCTTGCCGGCCGGCATGGTGCCGAAGCCCTTCCAGTACTGGGTGAGGATCGTCTCGTACGTACCGCGCGACCAGCGCAGCTGCTGGGTGAAGAAGTCGGTCCAGGCGCTCGGGCCCTCCCCCACGGCCAGCACGTCCGGGGTGTAGACCGAGCGCCAGCGGTTGCCGGAGGCGGGGTTCTTGGCCCGGTGCATCTCGAAGCCGGTCGCCATGTCCTCGGTGATCGAGTCGTACAGACCGCCGATCTGCTTGATCGCCTTGATGCGTACGGCGTTGGAGGTGCCGACGAACATGGGTGCGCCGTAGCGGTTGCCCGCGCGCTGGATCAGGGCGTGGAAGAGGAACTGCTGCGACTCCGCCGCTTTGGTGACGAACGTGTCGTAGTTTCCGTAGACCTGGGGGCCGATGACGAAGCCCACGTCCGGGTCGCGGAAGTAGCCGAGCATCCGCTCCAGATAGTTCGGCAGCGGGATGTGGTCGGTGTCGACGGAGGCGAAGTAGTCGTAGTCGTCGCCATGGGCCTGGAGCCAGGCGTTGTAGTTGCCGTGCTTGGTCTTGGCGCGGTGCGGGCCCTTGGCCTGGTTCCACTTCGCCACGCCCTTGCGGGAGAAGTGGTGGACGCCGAGCCGGGCGCAGACCTCCTTGACCGCGGGGTCGTCGCCCTCGTCGAGCAGCCAGACGTGCATCAGTCCGCGGTGGCGGATGCGTACGGCCGCCTCCAGGGTCTTCGTCACCATCTCCAGGGGCTCTTTGCCCGGTACGAAGGAGGTGAGGAAGGCGACCCGGGTGCCGCTCTCGGGGACCACGGGCACGGGGTCGCGCGCCACCAGCGTGGCATGCGCGTTGGACAGGACGTTCATCGTGCGGAAGAGCTCGATCAGACCGATCGAGACCAGCATGACGATGTCCAGGACGAGCAGCGTCTCGTTCTTGAGATTGGGGTCGCGCTCGGTCCAGTGGTCGGGCTGCATCAGCCAGAGCAGGAGTCCGAGGGAGACCAGGGGGGCCGCGCCCAGCAGCAGGGCCGCCCGTATTCGATGGGGCTCCTGGGAGAGGAGGGAACGGTACTGCACCGTATACGGCTTGGCCGGATCTGGTTGGGTGAGGGGACCGGCCAACCGGCTGTAGTGCTCATAGTCGTATCGCGGCAGCTCCTTCTTGGGGCGCGGTGGCCGCGCGCCCGTCCGGAGCTCCGCGGGGACTCTGAGCTGAGCCGTCCGGGCAGGGTCGGACGGCCCCCCGGAGGCATGGGGTCTGGACGTCATGAATCATCCCCCCGACACGCGTGCTGGCGCGTGTGGTGTGTGAGGTGGCGGGTTCCGGTCTGGGCCCCCTCGACCCGCTGACCTGAACCGATGAAAGGCGGGCCGCTGTCCGCATTGACTGAGGACAGTCACCCGCCGATTGCATGATGCCTGTTCTCCGATCACGCCGCACAGGGGGCCCCCGCCCAGGCGCAGACGACGGAACGAAAAGTTCCGCGATCTGTCGACCGGTGGTGACGCAAGCCCTTCCGAAGCAGCCGGGTTCAGGATAGATTCCGTGCCCTTTATGACGATCACACGGGTCAAACGAACTACATTCGGCCATGAGTTCGATTGAGGGGAATCCTATGAAAATGCCGGAAACCTATGACGATGGCCGAAACCCGGCGGTGCGGTGAGCGCGCACGACAGAGGCCCCCTCGCCGATGGCGAGGGGGCCTCTGTTTCGCGTGCGCCGCCAGGGACTCGAACCCCGGACCCGCTGATTAAGAGTCAGCTGCTCTAACCAACTGAGCTAGCGGCGCGTGCTGACCTGGACAACTCTACCGGACGCCAGAGGGTGCTCCTGACCATTATCCGACCGCGCCCGGCCTGTCGGATGGTCGTTCTGTCGCTTGATTACCCCAATATGGTGCGAGACGTAACGAATAGGTGCATTTTCTACGGTCTGAGAGAACGTGCGGAGCACAGAGGGGACACGATGACAGTGCCGGTCTTCCAGGAGTACGAGCCCGCCGCCGACTGCGGCTGCCCCGGGTGCGGCCTCCGGCCAGGGATGGACGGAGCGCCTTCGGCCGCCCCCGACCAGCGCTGCCGCCGGGCGCTCGCGCTGGTCACGGCGGCCGGAGTGGTGCTCGGGGGCGCGGCGGCGGGGCAGGTGAGCGCGGCTGCGGCCGG
>NZ_VCLA01000196.1 GCF_009600885.1 Streptomyces jumonjinensis | reverse complement strand
GGTGACGGCTCTGCGGCTGCGCCGCCGGGCCTGAGAGCGGGCCGGGAGCCCCCGTGGCCGGACCCGCTCCCGGCGGCCCGAGCGCCCGCCGCCCTTCCCCGGCGGCGGGCACTCGCGCAGGGGACGGGCGGGGGTGCGGCACCCGTACCGGGGAGTGAGACGACCGGACTGTCAGTCACCGCCAGTAGGGTGGACGACATGGCAGACCCCTCCAGCTACCGACCCAAGCCGGGAGAGATCCCCGACTCGCCGGGGGTCTATAAATTCCGGGACGAGCACCGCCGGGTGATCTACGTGGGCAAGGCGAAAAGCCTGCGCCAGCGGCTCGCGAGCTACTTCCAGGACCTGTCGAGCCTGCACCCGCGGACCGCCACCATGGTCACCACCGCCGCCTCGGTGGAGTGGACGGTCGTCGCGACCGAGGTCGAGGCGCTTCAGCTGGAGTACTCCTGGATCAAGGAGTTCGACCCCCGGTTCAACGTCAAGTACCGCGACGACAAGAGCTATCCCTACCTCGCCGTCACGCTCAACGAGGAGTTCCCCCGCGTCCAGGTGCTGCGCGGCGCCAAGCGCAAGGGCGTGCGCTACTTCGGCCCCTACGGCCATGCGTGGGCGATCCGCGAGACCGTCGATCTGATGCTGCGGGTCTTCCCCGTCCGCACCTGCTCCGCCGGCGTCTTCAAGAACCACCGGCAGAAGGGCCGCCCCTGCCTCCTCGGCTACATCGGCAAGTGCTCCGCGCCCTGTGTGGGCCGGGTGACCCCCGAGGAGCACCGGGAACTGGCCGAGGAGTTCTGCGACTTCATGGCCGGCCGCACCGGCGCCTACATCCGCCGGCTGGAGAAGCAGATGACGGCGGCGGCCGAGGAGATGGAGTACGAACGGGCCGCCCGGCTCCGCGACGACATAGAGGCGCTCAAGCGCGCCCTGGAGAAGAACGCGGTCGTCCTCGCCGACGCCACCGACGCCGATCTGATCGCCGTCGCCGAGGACGAGCTCGAAGCCGCCGTGCAGATCTTCCACGTCCGGGGCGGACGGGTGCGCGGACAGCGCGGCTGGGTCACCGACAAGGTCGAGGCCGTCGACACCCCCGGGCTCGTCGAACACGCCCTCCAGCAGCTCTACGGGGAGGAGAGCGGCGACGCCGTCCCCAAAGAGGTCCTGGTCCCGGCCCTGCCCGAGCACCCCGAGGCGGTCAGCCAGTGGCTCGGAGCCCGGCGCGGCTCGCTGGTGTCCCTGCGCATCCCGCGGCGCGGCGACAAGAAGGACCTGATGGCGACCGTCGAGCGCAATGCCCAGCAGGCGCTCGCGCTCCACAAGACCAAGCGCGCCAGCGACCTCACCACCCGCTCGCGGGCCCTGGAGGAGATCGCCGAGGCCCTCGGGCTCGACTCCGCGCCGCTGCGGATCGAGTGCTTCGACATCTCGCACCTCCAGGGCGAGGACGTCGTGGCGTCGATGGTGGTCTTCGAGGACGGCCTGGCACGCAAGAGCGAGTACCGCCGCTTCCAGATCAAGAGCTTCGCGGGCCAGGACGACGTCCGCTCGATGCACGAGGTGATCAGCCGCCGCTTCCGCCGCTATCTCGCCGAGAAGGACCGCACGGGGGAGTGGATCGGCGCGGACACCCCCGGTGACGATACCGCCGCCGCCGGTGAGCCCCCGGCGGCCGGCCGGCCCGAGGACGACGGCCGCCCCCGGCGCTTCGCCTACCCGCCCCAGCTGGTCGTGGTCGACGGCGGAGCGCCCCAGGTCGCCGCCGCCCGCCGCGCCCTGGACGAGCTCGGCATCGACGACGTCGCCGTCTGCGGACTGGCCAAACGACTCGAAGAGGTCTGGCTGCCAGGCGAGAGCGACCCGGTCGTCCTGCCGCGCTCCAGCGAGGGGCTGTATCTCCTGCAGAGAGTCCGGGACACCGCGCACGACTTCGCCATCCGCTACCAGCGCTCCAAGCGCGCCAAACGGATCCGCACCAGCCCCCTCGACGCGGTCCCCGGCCTCGGCGAAACCCGCAAACAGTCGCTGATCAAGCATTTCGGCTCGGTCAAACGGCTGCGACAGGCCACAATCGAGCAGATCTGCGAAGTACCCGGCATGGGCCGCAAGACCGCGGAGTCCGTGGTCGCGGCCCTCGCCCAGGCGGCTCCGGCCGCCCCTGCCGTGAATACGGCAACAGGAGAGATCATTGAAGAGAACGACGGGGGAAGCACCACATGAGCGAGCACCACACAGACGGAGCGACAGACGTGAGTACGGGCACCACCAACGAGCCCGCCGGGGCCGAGGCGGCCATCCCTGAGCTGGTGATCATCTCCGGCATGTCCGGAGCCGGACGGAGCACCGCCGCCAAATGTCTTGAGGACCTCGGCTGGTTCGTGGTCGACAACCTGCCGCCCGCGCTGATCCCCACCATGGTGGAGCTCGGCGCGCGCTCCCAGGGCAATGTCGCCCGGATCGCCGTGGTCGTGGACGTCCGGGGCCGGCGGTTCTTCGACAACCTCCGCGAATCCCTCGCCGACCTGGACGCCAAGCAGGTCACCCGGCGGATCGTCTTCCTGGAGTCCTCGGACGACGCCCTGGTCCGGCGCTTCGAGTCGGTCCGCAGACCGCACCCGCTCCAGGGCGACGGCCGGATCGTCGACGGCATTGCCGCCGAGCGCGATCTGCTGCGCGAGCTGCGCGGCGACGCCGACCTCGTCATCGACACCTCCAGCCTCAACGTCCACGAGCTGCGCGCCAAGATGGACGCCCAGTTCGCGGGCGACGAGGAGCCGGAGCTGCGGGCCACCGTCATGTCCTTCGGGTTCAAGTACGGGCTGCCCGTCGACGCCGACCTGGTCGTGGACATGCGCTTCCTGCCCAATCCGCACTGGGTCCCCGAGCTGCGCCCGTTCAACGGGCTCAACGAGGAGGTGTCGAACTACGTCTTCAACCAGCCCGGCTCCAAGGAGTTCCTCGACCGCTACACCGAGCTGCTCCAGCTGATCGCCGCCGGATACCGCCGTGAGGGCAAGCGGTATGTGACCATCGCCGTCGGCTGTACGGGCGGCAAGCACCGCTCCGTCGCGACCTCCGAGAAGCTCGCCGCCCGGCTCTCCTCCGCGGGCATCGAGACCGTCGTCGTCCACCGGGACATGGGGCGCGAGTGACCGCACGTTCCCTGCGGCTGCGGCGGCTGCGCAGGTCCGCGTACAACACGCCCCTGGACGGCCGCCGCCGCGGCGCGCAGCCCAAGGTGGTCGCCCTCGGCGGCGGGCGGGGCCTGTCCGCGTCGCTCGCCGCCCTGCGCAGGATCACCGGGGATCTCACCGCCGTCGTTACCGTCGCCGACGACGGCGGCTCCAGCGGCCGGCTCCGGGAGGAGCTGGGGGTGCTGCCCCCGGGCGATCTGCGCAAGGCGCTCGCGGCGCTCTGCGGGGACGACGACTGGGGGCAGACCTGGTCGCGGGTGATCCAGCACCGTTTCCAGTCGCAGGGCGACCTCCATGAGCACGCGGTCGGCAATCTGCTGATCGTGGCCCTCTGGGAGCAGCTCGGCGACCATGTGCAGGCCCTGGACCTGGTGGGCAGGCTGCTCGGCGCGCACGGCCGGGTGCTGCCGATGTCCGCCGTGCCGCTGGAGCTCCAGGCGCTGGTACGGGGGCATGACCCGGCCCGCCCGGACGAGCTGGGGACCGTGTGCGGTCAGGCGACCGTGGCGCTCACCCCGGGGGATGTGCAGTCCGTGCACCTGGTCCCGAACGATCCGCCGGCCGTTCCGGAGGCCGTCGCCGCCGTTCTTGACGCCGACTGGGTGGTTCTGGGACCCGGATCCTGGTTCTCCTCGGTGATCCCCCATCTGCTGGTGCCCGAGCTGCTCGACGCGCTGGTGGAGACCAAGGCCCGCCGGGTTCTCTCGCTCAATCTCGCCCCCCAGCCGGGGGAGACAGAAGGTTTCTCCCCGCAGCGTCATTTGGAGGTTTTGGGACGACACGCGCCTAAACTCGCCCTGGACGTGGTGCTGGCCGACGAGGCCGCCGTGCCCGACCGCGATTCCCTCGCCGAGGCCGCCCAGAGCCTCGGCGCCGCGGTCGAGCTGGCCCCCGTGGCCTCGCCCGACAGCGCTTGCAAGCACGACCCCGAGCTGTTGGCCGCCGCGTACGACCGTATTTTTCGGATGCATGGAAGGATCGGCCCATGGCGATGACGGCAGCGGTGAAGGACGAGATCTCCCGGCTCCCCGTCACCCGGACCTGCTGCAGAAAGGCAGAGGTCTCGGCGATCCTCCGGTTCGCCGGCGGGCTGCATCTGGTGAGCGGGCGCATCGTGATCGAAGCGGAGCTCGACACCGGGATCGCCGCGCGCCGGCTGAAGCGCGACATCCTGGAGATCTTCGGCCATACCTCGGAGCTGATGGTCATGGCCCCCGGCGGGCTGCGCCGCGGCTCCCGCTATGTGGTGCGCGTGGTGGCGGGCGGGGATCAGCTCGCCCGGCAGCCCGGTCTGGTGGACGGCCGGGGGCGGCCGATCCGGGGGCTGCCCCCGCAGGTCGTCTCCGGCGCGACCTGCGACGCGGAGGCGGCCTGGCGCGGCGCCTTCCTGGCCCATGGCTCGCTGACCGAGCCCGGACGCTCGTCCTCCCTGGAGGTCACCTGCCCGGGGCCGGAGGCGGCGCTCGCGCTGGTCGGAGCCGCGCGGCGGCTCTCCATCGCGGCGAAGGCGCGCGAGGTGCGCGGGGTGGACCGGGTCGTGGTCCGCGACGGAGACGCGATCGGGGCGCTGCTGACGCGGCTCGGTGCGCATGAGTCGGTGCTCGCCTGGGAGGAACGGCGAATGCGGCGCGAGGTGCGCGCCACCGCCAACCGGCTCGCCAACTTCGACGACGCGAACCTGCGGCGCTCGGCGCGGGCGGCGGTGGCCGCCGGGGCCCGGGTGCAGCGGGCGCTGGAGATCCTCGGCGAGGAGGTCCCGGAGCATCTCGCGGCGGCGGGGCGGCTGCGGATGGAGCACAAGCAGGCGTCGCTGGAGGAGCTGGGGGCGCTGGCGGACCCGCCGCTGACGAAGGACGCGGTGGCGGGGAGGATCAGGCGCTTGCTGGCGATGGCGGACAAGAGGGCGCAGGATCTCGGGATTCCGGGGACGGAGTCGAATCTGACCGAGGAGATGGCGGACGGCCTGGTCGGCTGACCCCGCCCGGCGCGGGCCCTTGTCGGGGGCCAGCCCCCGAACCCCTGCGCCTCAATCGCCGGCGGGGCTGGATCTTGTGTGCGAGCCACCCCGCCCTGCGCGGGCCCTTGTCGGGGGCCAGCCCCCGAACCCCCGCGCCTCAAACGCCGGCGAGGCTGATTTTGGCTCCCCTCGCCTCAATCTCCCCCAGACTCCGTCCGGGGGAACCCCCAAGGGGCTGGATTTTGGCCCCCGCTCCTCAAACGCCGGAGGGGCTGGATTTTGCTCGCCTCAATTTCCCCGACCCCCAAGGGGCTGGGTTTGCCGGGGTTGCCCGGCACCCGGGATAGGCGGCGGTCGAGTCTCACGGGAGGGGTCTGCGCTCCCCGGCACTCGGGATAGACGGCGGGCGGGCGGTTGAGGTCTCATGGGAGGGGGCCGCGCAGGGGTGGTGCCGGGACGTAAAGCGTGATTTGTGGCGCGGAGGAGGCCCGTCATTAAACAGGGACTGGAAACGCGCCGTAAATCATGAGTCCCGGCACCACCCCGGAGCGGACCCCGGACCCCAGCACACCGCACCCAGCCCACACCGAAGCACCCGGAGCGGCCCCCGCACCCCAGCACACCGCACCCCACCCGGAGCGGACCCCGGGGACCCCACCCCACCCCACCGCGCCCAGCCCCACACCCGGCAAGGCCCCCAGCCCCAGCCCCAACCCCAGGAACCCCCGCAATCCCGCCCCCCTCCCTCATATACGACCGCCATCGTATTGACATGGTCATGTGGCCTGATCAGTCTGGCGTCTATTCATTTCCCGGCAGACGTCCAGCACCGCAGACAGAGGCAAGGGGGGTTCATGAGACGCAGAGCGAGAGCGATCCTCGCCGCGGCTTCACTACTGACCGCCACACTGGCGGCCGCTCCATTCGCCCAGGCCAGACCCAGCGACAGCGACAGTGGCGGGGGCGGTGACGCCCTCTCCGTGTGGCACGCGGAGGTCACCAAGGCACAGGTGCCCCTGATTCTCGCGGCGGGGGCCGATGGGCACGAGCTCAGTGAGCGGGTGCCCGAGAAGGGCGCCGCCACCGTTGAGCTGTATCTCACCGGGGCGCAGGCCGGTGAGCTGCGGGACCAGGGCGTCAGCATCACCGAGCACACCCTCTCCGCCGCGGCCCGTGAGCGTGTCGAGGCCGCCGGTGACGGCGTCTACCGGCCGTACGGCGGCGAGAACGGCCTCAAGAGCGAGATTCTCGCCGCCGCCCAGGCCAACCCCCAGCTCACCAAGGCCGTCAGCATCGGCAAGACGGTCAAGGGCCAGGACATCCTCGCCCTCAAGATCAGCAAGGGTGCCAAGAAGCACCGGGACGGCGCCAAGCCCGCCACCCTGTACATGTCCAACCAGCACGCACGCGAGTGGATCACCCCGGAGATGACCCGGCGGCTGATGCACCACTATCTCGCCAATTACGGCAAGGACGCGCGCATCACCAAGATCATCGACACCACCGAACTGTGGTTCGTGCTCTCCGCCAACCCCGATGGCTACGACTACAGTTTCACGGGCACGACCGAGCGCCAGTGGCGCAAGAATCTGCGGGACAACGACGGCGACGGACGGCTCACCCCCGGCGACGGCGTCGACCTCAACCGTAATTTCCCCTACAAGTGGGGTTACGACAACGAGGGCTCGTCCCCCGACCCGCTCGACGAGACCTTCCGTGGCGCCGGACCCGCCTCCGAGCCCGAGACCAGGGCCCTGGACGCCTTCCAGAAGCGCATCGGCTTCGCGTACGGCATCAACTACCACTCCGCGGCCGAGCTGATCCTCTACGGCGTCGGCTGGCAGGTCGCCACCGCCAGCCCCGACGACATCGCCTACCAGGCCCTGGCGGGCACCCCCGCCAAACCGGCGATCCCCGGCTACCGGCCCCAGATCGCCTCCGAGCTGTACATCACCAACGGCGAGACCGACGGCCACTCGGCCAATGTCAACGGCACCCTGATGTACACCCCGGAGATGTCGACCTGCGCCACCGCCTCCCGGATCGACCCGAACGACCAGTGGAACGCGGCCGACTGCGCCTCCGTCTTCACCTTCCCCGACGACGAGAAGCTGATCCAGCAGGAGTTCGCCAAGAACATCCCCTTCGCGCTCTCCGTCGCCGAGTCGGCCCGCACCCCCGATGATCCGGCCTCCCCGGTCGGTCTGAAGGCCCCCGACTTCACCCCCGATCCCTTCACCGTCTCCTACGCCCGCGGCGGTGACCAGGAGGTCTCCGTCGTCGCGCGCAAGTCGGTCCGCCACAAGGAGCTGAAGTACCGGATCGACGGCGGCCGGGTCCATGACGAGGATCTCAAGCCCTGGAAGGGCGGCGAGACCTTCGGCGGCGAGGACAACGTCCTCTTCGACGAGTATCGCGCCGAGGTCGAGGACGCGGAGCCGGGCGACGAGGTCGAGGTCTGGTTCACCGGCCGCACCAGGGACGGGAAGGCCACCGCCGGCGAGCCCTTCTCCTACAAGGTCGCCGAGCGGCCCCGCGCCCGCACCCTGGTGATCGCCGAGGAAGGGGGCGCCACGGCGGCCCGGCACACCGCCGCGTACACCGAGGCACTCGCCCAGAACGGCCGGCGGGCCGCGGTCTGGGACGTCGCCGCCCAGGGCCGCCCGCACCCGCTGGGCGTGCTGAGCCACTTCTCCACCGCCGTCTGGTACACCGGCGCGGCGGCGCCCTCCTGGTCCACCACCCAGGCGGTACGGGCCTATCTCAACGAGGGCGGCAAGCTCATCACCACGGGTGAACGGGCCGGCGGCAACGCCAACCTCGGACGCGCGGTGAGCGACGACTTCTCCCAGTATTACCTGGGCGCCTCTGGCCGCGCCTCGCTCGCCGGCACCTCCTCCTTCCTCGGCTCGGGACGCCTCTCGGGCGCCGCCGCCGGGCTCTCGGGCGCCGAGGGCAATCCGCTGGACGCCTCGGGGGCGTACACCGTCACCTCGGACACCCTGCCGCCCGACCGGTTCCCGCAGTTCCGCAGCGAGGCGGCGGGCGACTATCCGGGCGTCCGGATGCCGTTCTCGCCGTACGAGGGCGAGTGGTACGCGGCGGCCCGGCACCGCAACTCCAGCTGGCAGCGGCTGACCCGCCCGATCGATCTGACCGCGACCGCCGCCGCCGACCGGCCCGAGCTGGATCTGCGGCTCAGCTTCAACACCGAGTCCGGCTACGACCACGCCGTGGTCGAGGTCCACACCGTGGGGCAGGACGACTGGACGACCCTGCCGGACGCCAATGGCGGCACCAGGACCACGGTCCCCGCCGAGTGCGAGGCCGGCTTCTACCTCAACCAGCATCCGTTCCTCAAGCGCTATCTCACCTCCGGTGAGCAGGGCTGCACCGCGACCGGCTCCACCGGCAGCTGGAACTCCTTCACCGGGGCCTCCGACGGCTGGCGGGACGCCTCCTTCGATCTGAGCGCCTACGCGGGTCAGCGGATCGAGGTCTCCGTCTCGTACATCACCGACCCCAGCGACGGCGGACGCGGGATCTTCCTGGACGACACCAGGCTGGTGACCGGCGGCGGCGGCGCGGGCGACGCCGAGGGCTTCGAGACCTCCCTCGGCCCCTGGACCACGGCGGACTCCCCGCCCGGCAGCCCGGCGCCGCGCGGGACGTGGGTCCGCAGCCAGGACCTGTATCCCTCGGCCGCAGCCGTCACCACCGATGACACCGTGCTCATCGGCTTCGGCCTCGAACACGTGACTACAGCGGCCGGCCGCAAGGCCCTCATCGGAAAGGTGCTGAGCGCGCTCGAACACTGACGGACGGTAGGCGGAAACCGCTCATCTGGAGCGGCTTCCGCGCAGGTGAACGGCGGTTCGTGCCCCTGGTCGGGGGGCCGGGCCGCCGTTGCCTCGTACGGGCCCTCCGATGTCACCTCGGGGCCTTCAGGGAGGTAGGGTCGTAAGCGGTCGGGGACATCCCATACAACTCGCCGGCGTCGAAACCCGGCGTACCAACGAGGAGATCGGTACGTGACGATCCGCGTAGGCATCAACGGCTTTGGCCGCATCGGTCGTAACTACTTCCGCGCGCTGCTGGAGCAGGGTGCAGACATCGAGATCGTGGCTGTCAACGACCTTGGTGACACTGCGACCACGGCCCACCTGCTGAAGTACGACACCATCCTGGGCCGCCTGAAGGCCGAGGTGTCCCACACCGCCGACACGATCACGGTGGACGGCCACACCATCAAGGTGCTCTCCGAGCGCAACCCCGCCGACATCCCGTGGGGCGAGCTGGGCGTCGACATCGTCATCGAGTCGACCGGCATCTTCACCAAGAAGGCCGACGCCGAGAAGCACATCGCCGGTGGCGCCAAGAAGGTCCTCATCTCGGCTCCGGCCAAGGACGAGGACATCACCATCGTGATGGGCGTCAACCAGGACAAGTACGAGCCGGCGAACCACCACGTCATCTCGAACGCGTCCTGCACCACCAACTGTGTGGCGCCGATGGCCAAGGTTCTCGACGAGAACTTCGGCATCGTCCGGGGCCTGATGACCACGGTCCACGCGTACACCAACGACCAGCGGATCCTGGACTTCCCCCACTCGGACCTGCGCCGCGCCCGCGCCGCCGCCGAGAACATCATTCCGACCACCACGGGTGCCGCCAAGGCCACCGCGCTGGTCCTTCCGCAGCTCAAGGGCAAGCTGGACGGCATCGCCATGCGCGTCCCGGTCCCCACCGGCTCGGCCACGGACCTGGTCGTAGAGCTCTCCCGCGAGGTCACCAAGGACGAGGTCAACTCCGCGTTCAAGAAGGCCTCCGAGGACGGCGACCTCAAGGGCATCCTGTACGACACCGAGGACCCGATCGTGTCCTCGGACATCGTCAGCGACCCGGCCTCCTGCACCTTCGACTCCTCCCTGACCATGGTCCAGGAGGGCACCTCGGTGAAGATCCTCGGCTGGTACGACAATGAGTGGGGCTACTCCAACCGGCTCGTGGACCTCACGGTCTTCGTCGGCGAGCAGCTCTGACCAGTACGGCTCTGACCTGCACAGTTCTGAACAGTACGGTTCTGATCAGCTCAGTGATGTGAGCGATGGGGCCCGGGCGGCGCGAAGCAGCGCGGTCCGGGCCCCCTCGCGCGTCTCAGCTCAGCTCTCCGAGGAGTCCCGTCCATGAAGACGATCGACCAGCTTCTTGCCGAAGGGGTCGCGGGCAAGCGGGTATTCGTCCGCGCCGACCTCAATGTGCCGCTCGCCGGCACCGCCATCACCGACGACGGCCGCATCCGGGCCGTTCTGCCGACCGTCGCCAAGCTCGCCGAGGCGGGCGCGCGCGTCGTCGTCGCCTCGCATCTGGGCCGCCCCAAGGGCGCTCCGGACCCCGCCTTCTCGCTGGCCCCCGCCGCCGCGCGCCTCGGCGAGCTGCTCGGGACCGAGGTCGCCTTCGCCGCCGACACGGTCGGCGACTCGGCCCGGGCCGTCGTCGCGGGCCTCGCCGACGGCCAGGTCGCCGTGATCGAGAACCTGCGCTTCAACCCGGGCGAGACCAGCAAGGACGACGCCGAGCGCGCCGCCTTCGCCGATCAGCTCGCCTCGCTCGCGGATCTGTACGTCGGCGACGGCTTCGGGGCCGTGCACCGCAAGCACGCCTCCGTCTACGATCTTCCCGCCCGGCTGCCGCACGCGGCCGGCTATCTGATCGCGGGCGAGGTCGGCGTGCTGAAGAAGCTCACCGAGGACGCCAAGCGGCCGTACGCCGTCGTCCTCGGCGGGGCCAAGGTCTCCGACAAGCTCGGAGTGATCGACCATCTGCTGGAGAGGGCCGACCGCATCCTGATCGGCGGCGGCATGGCGTACACCTTCCTCAAGGCGCAGGGCCATGAGGTCGGCGCCTCGCTGCTCCAGGAGGACCAGATCCCGGTGGTCAGGGAGTATCTGGAGCGCGCCGGGAAGAAGGGCGTGGAGTTCGTGCTCCCCGTCGACGTCCTGGTGGCCGCCGGCTTCCCCGATCTGAAGACCAAGGCTCCGGCCCACCCGACCGCCGTCGCCGTGGACGCGATCCCGGCCGGCCAGATGGGGCTGGACATCGGCCCCGAGTCCCGCAAGCTGTACGCTTCCAAGCTCGCCGACACGGCCACCGTCTTCTGGAACGGCCCGATGGGCGTCTTCGAGCACCCCGACTACGCCGAGGGCACCAAGGCCGTCGCCCAGGCGCTGGTCGATTCCCCGGCCTTCACGGTGGTCGGCGGCGGAGACTCCGCCGCCGCGGTGCGGACCCTGGGTTTCGACGAGAACGCATTCGGCCATATTTCGACCGGCGGCGGAGCGAGCCTCGAATATCTCGAAGGCAAGACGCTCCCCGGCCTCGCCGCACTGGAGGACTGACACTTCATGACCACTCGCACCCCGCTCATGGCGGGCAACTGGAAGATGAACCTCAACCACCTTGAGGCCATCGCGCACGTCCAGAAGCTCTCCTTCGCCCTGGCGGACAAGGACTACGACGCCGTCGAGGTCGCCGTACTGCCGCCCTTCACCGATCTGCGGTCCGTGCAGACCCTGGTCGACGGCGACAAGCTGAAGATCAAGTACGGTGCCCAGGACATCTCGGCGCAGGACTCGGGCGCGTACACCGGAGAGATCTCCGGCCTGATGCTGTCCAAGCTGAAGTGCGCCTATGTGGCCGTCGGCCATTCGGAGCGCCGCCAGTACCACAACGAGACCGACGACGTCTGCAACGCCAAGGTCAAGGCCGCTTTCCGGCACGGGATCACCCCGATCCTCTGCGTCGGCGAGGGTCTGGACATCCGCAAGGCCGGCCAGCAGGTGGAGTACACCCTCGCCCAGCTCGACGGCGGCCTCAAGGACGTGCCGGCCGAGCAGGCCGAGACGATCGTGATCGCGTACGAGCCGGTCTGGGCCATCGGCACCGGCGAGGTGGCCACCCCGGCGGACGCGCAGGAGGTCTGCGGCGCGATCCGCGGACGGCTCGCCGAGCTGTACTCGCAGGAGCTGGCCGATAAGGTCCGCATCCAGTACGGCGGCTCGGTGAAGGCCGGAAACGTCGCCGCGATCATGGCGCAGCCGGATGTGGACGGCGCGCTGGTCGGCGGCGCGGCACTGGACTCCGACGAGTTCGTCAAGATCGTCCGCTTCCGCGATCAGTGAGTATGCGGTAGAGCGGAATCGTCGTACCCTTGCGGGGGCCGGAGTGGTTCGCCACCCGGCCCCCGTCGTCCAGAGATGTTTTCGAGAGAATTGCCAGGAAGTAGGGTCCAGCCGTGGTTATGGGGTTCTCGATCGCCCTGATCGTCTTCAGCCTGCTGCTGATGCTGCTCGTGCTGATGCACAAGGGGAAGGGCGGCGGCCTCTCCGATATGTTCGGCGGCGGTATGCAGTCCTCCGTAGGCGGCTCCTCGGTTGCCGAGCGCAACCTCGACCGGATCACCGTCGTGGTCGGTCTCCTGTGGTTCGCGTCCATTGTCGTACTTGGTCTGCTGATGAAGTTGGACAAGTGACTTCAGGCTTTCCGTTCGGGGCCGGGAGGTAACTCCAATCCCTGGACGAGCGTTGGGCCTTACGTAGACTGGGGCACCGCGGCGCAGCCGCTGTGAGACGCTGTACAGCACCATCACGCAGGGAGTTACGACCGTGGCAAGTGGCAACGCGATCCGGGGAAGCCGGGTCGGGGCGGGGCCGATGGGCGAGGCCGAGCGTGGCGAGTCCGCGCCACGTCTGCGCATCTCCTTCTGGTGCTCCAACGGGCACGAGACACAGCCGAGCTTCGCCAGCGACGCGCAGGTCCCTGACACCTGGGACTGCCCGCGCTGCGGGTTTCCGGCCGGCCAGGACCAGGATCATCCGCCGGACCCGCCGCGCACGGAGCCGTACAAGACGCATCTCGCCTATGTACGGGAACGGCGCAGCGACGCGGACGGAGAGGCGATCCTCGCCGAGGCGCTTGCCAAACTGCGCGGCGAGATCTAGGACTTGCGGTCCGGCCGGACACCTTCGGGTGACCGGCCGGACTTTCTGCTTCACCCGCCGCGTTCACCCTGATGCCGCCTTCCGTCGCGGCCGTCGCCGCCGGGCGGTGACGGCCGATGACGGGCATCGGCCGGGCCGGTGCCGCCCCGGGCGGCGCCGCCTCGCGTTCACCGCGTACCCGGCCTGATCAATTAGGTTGGAGCCGGCGCGAGCGCAGGCAGGTACGAGACGAAGTGAGCTGATGTCCGAGTGAACGCAACTGGCCGTAGCAGGCTCCACCAGATGCCCGAGTGGACTGCTCTGGGCAAGCACCGCGAGCAGCTGGGGCAGACCCATCTGCGTGAGCTGTTCGCGGCCGACGCGGCACGCGGCACCACTCACGCCCTGCGCGTCGGCGATCTCCATCTCGACTACTCCAAGCATCTGGTCACCGAGGAGACGCTGACCCTGCTGCGCGAGCTGGCGGCGGCGAGGGACGTGGCCGGACTGCGGGACGCGATGTTCCGCGGCGAGAAGATCAACACCACCGAGGACCGCGCCGTGCTCCATACGGCGCTGCGCGCGCCCCGGGACGCCGTCATCGAGGTCGACGGCGAGAACGTGGTCCCCGGGGTGCACGCGGTGCTCGACACCATGGCCGCGTTCTCCGAGAAGGTCCGCTCCGGGGAGTGGACCGGGCACACCGGCAGACGGGTCAGGAACATCGTCAACGTCGGCATCGGCGGATCGGACCTCGGTCCGGCGATGGCGTACGAGGCGCTCCGCTCCTACACCGCGCGCGATCTCACCTTCCGCTTCGTCTCCAATGTGGACGGGGCCGATCTCCATGAGGCGCTGCGGGATCTGGACCCGGCCGAGACGCTCTTCATCATCGCGTCCAAGACCTTCACCACCATCGAGACCATCACCAACGCCACCTCCGCCCGGGAGTGGCTGCTCACCGGGTTGAGCGCCGGTCAGGAGGCCGTCGCCAAGCACTTCGTGGCGCTGTCGACCAACGCCGGGAAGGTCGCGGACTTCGGCATCGACACCGCGAACATGTTCGAGTTCTGGGACTGGGTCGGCGGCCGTTACTCCTATGACTCCGCCATCGGGCTCTCGCTGATGATCGCGATCGGCCCCGAGCGGTTCCGGGAGATGCTGGACGGCTTCCATCTGGTCGACGAGCACTTCCGCACCGCCCCGGCGGAGGCCAACGCGCCGCTGCTGCTCGGTCTGCTGGGGGTCTGGTACGGGGCGTTCTTCGACGCGCAGTCCCATGCGGTGCTGCCCTACTCCCACTATCTGAGCAAGTTCACCGCCTATCTCCAGCAGCTCGACATGGAGTCCAACGGCAAGTCCGTCGACCGCGACGGCAACCAAGTGGAGTGGCAGACCGGACCCGTGGTGTGGGGGACCCCCGGCACCAATGGCCAGCACGCGTACTACCAGCTGATCCACCAGGGTACGAAGACGATTCCGGCCGACTTCATCGGCTTCGCCCGGCCGGTCGGCGAGCTGCCCCCGGGGCCTGCCGCACAGCACGATCTGCTGATGGCCAACTTCTTCGCCCAGACCCAGGCCCTCGCCTTCGGCAAGACCGCCGAGGAGGTACGGGCGGAGGGGGTGCCCGAGGAGCTGGTGCCGCACAAGACCTTCCGGGGCAACCACCCCACCACCACGATCCTCGCCGATGAGCTCACCCCCTCCGTGCTCGGACAGCTGATCGCACTGTACGAGCACAAGGTGTTCGTCCAGGGCGCGATCTGGCACATCGACTCCTTCGACCAGTGGGGCGTCGAGCTGGGCAAGGTCCTCGCCAGAGAGATCGAGCCGGTGCTGACCGGGGGCGGCCCGGGGGAGGGGCTCGACAGCTCCACCGCGGCGCTCACCGCCGCCTACCGCGCCCTGAGAGGGCGCCCCGCCGTATGACGTCGCTGGAGGGAGAGGGCACGGCGGTCCGGCTGAGGCCGCCGAACAACCGGCTCGATGAGCGGGCCGTGCGCTGGTGGCGGACGCAGTCCCTGATCGTCACGGCCGGGGGCACGGCCGTCCTCGCCGTGCCGGGGCTGCTGATCGCCCCGGCGCGCGGCTGGTTGCTGGCCGCCGCCGCCGTGGTCGCCGTGCTGGGGCTGGCCGAGGCCGCCGTCTTCCCCGGCTGGCGGTTCCGGGTGCACCGCTGGGAGATCACGGACCAGGCGGTCTATGTCCGCACCGGCGCGTTCCAGCAGCAGTGGCGGATCGCGCCGATGTCCAGGATCCAGACGGTGGACACCCGGCGGGGCCCGCTGGAGCGGGCCTTCGGGCTCGCCACGGTCACGGTAACCACGGCCTCGTCCAAGGGGGAGATCGAGATCGAGGGCCTCGACCACGAACTGGCGGCGCGGCTCGCGGAACGGCTGACCCTGATCACCCAGGCGACCCCGGGGGACGCGACGTGAGCACGCGGCCGGACGGCCTCGGGGGACGCGACGTGAGCACGCCGCCGGACGGCCTCGGGGGACGCGATGTGAGCACGCGGCCGACGGACGGCCTTCGGGGACCCGGCATGAGAGTGCCACCGCCCAAGGTCGACCCCCAGGCACCCGACATGAGAGTGCCACCGCCCAGAGCCGACCCCCGGACACCCGGCATGAGCACGCCGCCCCCGGCAGGCGACCCCGGCGGGGAGTGGCGCAGGCTCGACCGGAAGGCCCTGCTCGTCACCGGTGCCGTCACCGCGTCCGTCCTGGCCGGCCTCTGCCTCCCCGTACTGCTGGGGATCTCCGGCGGCGCCTGGTTCGGCGAGGGCCCCCGCCGGGGCACGGCCCTCACCCTGCTGCTCGCCGGAGCGGCCCTGCTGATCCTGCTCGCGGTCTACGGCGAACATCTCACCTGGTGCAGGACCCGCTATCGAATAGGCCCCGAGCGCGTCGAACTCCACTCCGGCGTCGTCCTCGTCACCCAGCGCTCCCTCGCCCGCGAACGCATCCGCAGCGTCGATCTCACCGCCAACCCGCTGCTGCGGATACTCGATCTGGTGAAGGTGCGCATCGGCACCGGCGAGCAGAGCGGCGGCAAGGAGTCCACGCTGGAGCTGAACCCGGTGTCCAGGGCGGAGGGCGAGCGGCTGCGCGCCGAACTCCTCGCCCGGGCCGCCCGCCCCGAGTCCCGCTCCCACCGTGACGGAGTCCTCGCCTCCGTCGATCCCTCCTGGATCCGCTACGCCCCGCTGTCCTTTGTGGCTCCCGCCCTCGGCGGCGCGGCTGCCGGTGCGGTGATGCAGGCCAGCGACTGGTTCGGGGTGCAGGGCGAGGTCATCGGCTGGGTGGCCGACCGCTTCGAGAACACCTCCGTCGCCGCGATGATCGCGGTGCTGGCCCTGGCCGCTCTGGTCGCCGGGGTCGTCGGCTCCCTCGGCCTCTGGGCGGAGATGTGGTGGAACCACCGGCTGGAGCGCGAGCCCGGCGGCACTCTGCGGGTACGGCGCGGACTGCTCACGGCCCGCTCGGTCTCGGTGGAGGAGCGGCGGCTGCGCGGGGTGGAGCTGGTCGAGCCCCTCGGCGTCCGGCTGGCGGGCGCGGCCCGGCTGGACGCGGTCGCCACCGGCATCGGCCACGACGACGGCGACGCGCACGCCGATCTCAAGGTGCTGCTGCCGCCCGCGCCGCGCGCCGTCACGTCGGCCACGGCGGCCCAGGTGCTGCGCGAGCCGGTCACCCCGACCGACGCGCCCCTGACCCCGCATCCGCGCGCCGCCCGCACCCGCCGGCTGCGCTGGGCGCTGCTGTCCGCGCTGGTCCCGCTCGCGGTGCTCACCGTGCTGGGGCTGCTGCTGACGCCCGTACTGCTCACGATCGCCGCCGGTTACGCGGCGGCGGCGCTTCCGGCGGCGGTGCTCCTCGCCCTGGACGCGTACCGGGCCCTCGGCCATGCCGTCAGCGGCGGCTATCTCGTCACCCGCTCCGGCACCGTCCGCCGGGCCACCGTGGCGCTCCAGCGCGGCGGGGTCATCGGCTGGGTGATCGAACAGTCCGTCTTCCAGCGGAGGGCCGGGGTGCTGACCCTGACCGCGACGACGGCGGCGGGAGCGGGGGCGTACTCGGTGTACGACGCCGATGACCGCGAGGGGCTCGTCTTCGCGGTGGAGGCGGTTCCCGGACTGCTGACGCCGTTTCTGGAACCGGTGCCGGAGCGTGATATCACGTCATAGGGTGACGGGGCATCATGCCCGAGCAGCATATCCGCTGACATGAGCGAGGGGCCCGGGAAGCCGTACGGCTCCCAGGGCCCCACTCTCATGTCATCGCTCAGGCCAGCGACGGAGGATACAGATCGCGCGGCAGCTCGGAGGCCGCCGCCGCGTCCAGCAGCCAGAGCGTCCGGCTGCGGCCGTACGCCCCGGCCGCCGGCGCCTGGATCTCGCCCGCGCCCGAGAGCGCTATCGCCGCCGCCTTCGCCTTGTCCTCGCCCGCCGCCAGCAGCCACACCTCGCGCGCCGCCCGGATCGCCGGGAGCGTGAGCGAGATACGGGTGGGCGGCGGCTTCGGCGCCCCGTGCACCCCGACGACCATGCGGTCGGTCTCCCGCACCGCGGGCAGCTCGGGGAAGAGGGAGGCCACATGGGTGTCCGGACCGACGCCCAGCATCAGCACATCGAACGTCGGCACCGGACCGTGGTCCTCCGGGCCCGCCGCCGCGGCGAGCTCGGCGGCGTACGCGGCGGCTGCGGCGTCCGCGTCACTGCCGTGCACACCGTCCGAAGGAGGCATCGGACGCACCCGCGCCGGATCCACCGGAACGCTGTCGAGCAGGGCCGCACGGGCCTGCGTCACATTGCGCTCCGGGTCGCCCTCCGGGAGGAACCGCTCATCGCCCCACCACAGATCGAGGCGTGCCCAGTCGATCGCGTCCCGGGCCGGGGAGGCCCCGAGCGCGGTGAGCAGGGCATTGCCGTTCCGGCCGCCGGTCAGCACCACGGACGCCGAGCCGCGAGCGGCCTGGGCGTCCACGATCCTGGTGATCAGCCGGGCCGCCGCGGCCTGCGCCATCAGCTCCTTGTCCCGGTGGACGACCAGCTGCGGAGTGTTCACTTGGCCGCCGCCTTCTTGGCGGGGGCCTTCTTCGCGGCGGGCTTGCCGTCCGGGGCCTTCTCGGCCGGAGCCTTCGCGGCGGCCGGGGTCTCCGCCCCAGCCGCCCCAGCCGCCCCAGCCGCCACGGCCGGCGAGTGATGCGCCGGTGCGTGATCGTCGCCCAGCCGGTCCACGCCGTACCGCAGCGCCGACGCGTAGGTGTCGTCCGGGTCCAGCCGGCGCAGCTCCTCCGCGATCAGCTCGGCGGTCTCCCGCCGCTTCAGCGCCACCGCCCGGTCCGGCTGCCCCTGGATGGACAGATTCGCCAGCCCGCCGTCCGCCCGGTCCAGCACGATCGGGCCGCAGGTCGTCGCCATCCGCACCGCCGTGAGACCGGGACCGGACGACAGCGCCCGGTTGACCGGCACGTTCAGCCGGTCCGCCAGCCACATGGCCAGCAGCTCCACGCTCGGGTTGAACTCCTCGCCCTCCACCTCGACCGAGGTGACCTCGCAGGTCACCTGGTCCAGCGCGGCGGCGAGCATCGAGCGCCAGGGGGTGATCCGCGTCCACGACAGATCCGTGTCGCCGGGGGTGTACGCCTCGGCGCGCGCCCCCAGCTCCTGGATCGGCTGCTCGGAGGCGTAGGTGTCCGTCACCCGGCGCTGGGCCAGCGCGCCCAGCGGGTCCTTCGCCGGGTCGAGCGGGGCGTTCACCGGCCACCAGACCACGACCGGGGCGTCCGGCAGCAGCAGCGGCAGCACCACCGACGGGGCGTGCTCGCTGACCTCGCCGTACAGCCGCAGGATCACGGTCTCACCGGTGCCCGCCTCCGCGCCGACGCGTACCTCCGCGTCCAGCCGGGCGTGCGCCCGGGCGCGCGGGGTGCGCGAGACCCGCTTGATGACCACCAGGGTGCGGGAGGGGTGCTCCCGCGACGCCTCGTTGGCGGCCCTCAGCGCGTCATAGGCGTTCTCCTCGTCGGTGACGATCACGAGGGTGAGCACCATGCCGACCGCGGGGGTGCCGATCGCCCTGCGCCCCTGCACCAGCGCCTTGTTGATCTTGCTGGATGTGGTGTCCGTAAGGTCGATCTTCATGGCCGACGCCAGCTCCGTCCGTCTCGTGCGAGCATTTCGTCCGCCTCGACCGGACCCCAGGTACCCGACGGGTACTGGGCGGGCTGGCCGTTCTTCTCCCAGAACTGCTCGATCGGGTCGAGGATCTTCCAGGAGAGCTCGACCTCCTCGACCCGCGGGAAGAGGTTGGAGTCACCGAGCAGCACATCGAGGATGAGCCGCTCGTACGCCTCGGGGCTGGACTCCGTGAAGGACTCGCCATAGGCGAAGTCCATCGACACATCCCGGACCTCCATCGAGGTCCCCGGCACCTTGGAGCCGAAGCGCAAGGTCACGCCCTCGTCCGGCTGGACGCGGATGACCAGGGCGTTCTGCCCCAGCTCCTCGGTGGCGGTGTGGTCGAAGGGGGAGTGCGGAGCGCGCTGGAAGACCACCGCGATCTCGGTCACCCGGCGGCCGAGGCGCTTGCCCGTCCGCAGATAGAACGGCACCCCGGCCCAGCGGCGGTTGTCGATCGCCAGCTTTATGGCCGCATAGGTGTCGGTCTTCGAGGACGGGTCGATGCCGTCCTCCTGGAGATAGCCGACGGCCTTCTCGCCGCCCTGCCAGCCCGCCGCGTACTGACCGCGCACGGTGCTCTCGCCGAGATCCTTCGGCAGCCGCACCGCGCCCAGCACCTTGGTCTTCTCCGCCGCGAGCGCGTCCGCGTCGAAGGAGGCGGGCTCCTCCATCGCGGTCAGCGCCAGCAGCTGGAGCAGATGGTTCTGGATGACGTCACGGGCCGCGCCGATGCCGTCGTAGTAACCGGCCCGGCCGCCGATGCCGATGTCCTCGGCCATGGTGATCTGGACATGGTCGACATACGACCGGTTCCAGATCGGCTCGAAGAGGGTGTTGGCGAACCGGAGCGCCAGAATGTTCTGAACGGTCTCCTTGCCGAGGTAGTGGTCGATACGGAAGACCTCGTTCGACGGGAAGACCTCGTGCACCACCTGGTTGAGCTCCTTGGCGGAGGCCAGATCGTGCCCGAAGGGCTTCTCGATGACCGCCCGGCGCCAGGAGCCCTCCGTCTGGTCGGCCAGCCCGTGCTTCTTCAGCTGCTGGACGACCTTGGGGAAGAATTTCGGCGGCACGGAGAGATAGAAGGCGAAGTTGCCTCCCGTGCCCTGTGCCTGGTCGAGCTCGGTGATGGTCTTCTTCAGGGTCTCGAAGGCGTCGTCGTCGTCGAAGTCGCCCTGGACGAAACGCATCCCCTGATTGAGCTGCTGCCAGACCTCCTCGCGGAAGGGGGTACGGGCATGCTCCTTGACGGCGTCGTAGACCTCCTGCGCGAAGTCCTCGTCCTGCCACTCCCGGCGGGCGAACCCGACCAGGGAGAAGCCCGGCGGCAGCAGCCCCCGGTTGGCGAGGTCATAGACGGCAGGCATCAGCTTTTTACGGGACAAATCGCCGGTGACACCGAAGATCACCAGGCCCGACGGCCCCGCGATGCGCGGGAGCCGTCGGTCGGCGGCGTCACGAAGCGGATTGGCTTCGCCAGTACCGGACACGGTGGTCAGCCTTCCGAGGGGGCGAGGCGCTTGAGCTCCGCCTCGGTCGAGGTGAGCAGGTCGTTCCAGGCCGACTCGAACTTGTCGACGCCCTCGTCCTCCAGCAGCTGCACGACCTCGTCGTACGAGATGCCGAGCGCCTCGACGGCCGCCAGCTCGGCCCGCGACCGGTCATAGGTGCCGCGCACCGTGTCGCCGGTGATCTGCCCATGGTCGGCGGTGGCCTCCATGGTGGCCTCCGGCATGGTGTTCACCGTGCCCGGGGCGACCAGCTCGTCCACGTACAGCGTGTCCTTGTACGCCTTGTCCTTCACACCGGTCGAGGCCCAGAGCGGACGCTGCCTATTGGCCCGCGCCCGGTCCAGCGCCGCCCAGCGCTCGGAGCCGAAGACCTCCTCGTACGCCTCGTACGCCAGCCGGGCATTGGCCAGACCGGCCTTGCCGCGCGCCGCCTTGGCCTCCGGGGTGCCCAGCGCGTCGATGCGCCGGTCGATCTCGGCGTCCACCCGGGAGACGAAGAACGACGCCACGGAATGGATCAGCGAGAGGTCGAGACCGCGCTCCTTGGCCTTCTCCAGGCCGGCCAGATACGCGTCCATGACCGCGCGGTAGCGCTCCAGCGAGAAGATCAGCGTCACATTGACGCTGATGCCCAGGCCGATGGTCTCGGTGATCGCGGGGAGACCGGCCCTGGTGGCCGGGATCTTGATCAGGGTGTTGGGGCGGTCCACCAGCCAGGCCAGCTGCTTGGCCTCGGCCACGGTCGCCGTGGTGTTGTGGGCCAGCCGCGGGTCGACCTCGATGGAGACCCGGCCGTCCTGGCCCCCGGTGGCGTCGAAGACCGGGCGCAGAATGTCGGCGGCGTCCCGGACGTCCGCCGTCGTGATCATGCGAATGGCCTCGTCGACGGTCACCTTCCGCGCGGCCAGCTCGGCGAGCTGCTGCTCATAGCCGTCGCCGCCGCTGATCGCCTTCTGGAAGATCGACGGATTGGTGGTCACACCCACCACATGCTGCTGATCGATCAGCTCGGCGAGATTGCCCGAGGTGATCCGCTTGCGCGAAAGATCGTCGAGCCAGATCGCCACGCCTTCGTCGGAGAGGCGCTTGAGTGCGTCTGTCATGAGAATTGCATCTCCTGCGTAGTCAGTCGTATACCGGCGTCAGCGCGCGGCGGCTTCGAGAGATTCCCGGGCGGCGGCGGCGACCGCGTCGGCCGTGAAACCGAACTCGCGGAACAGGACCTTGCCGTCCGCCGAAGCGCCGAAGTGCTCCAGCGACACGATGCGTCCCGCGTCGCCCACATAGCGGTGCCAGGTCAGCCCGATGCCCGCCTCGACCGCGACCCGCGCCTTCACGGCGGGCGGCAGCACCGAGTCCCGGTACTGCTGGTCCTGCTCCTCGAACCACTCCACCGACGGCATGGAGACCACCCGGGTCGGCACCCCGGCGGCCTGGAGCTGCTCCCGCGCCCCGACCGCGAGCTGCACCTCGGAACCGGTGCCGATCAGCACGACCTGCGCCTCACCGCCCTCGGCCTCGAACAGCACATATCCGCCGCGCGCCGCGTCCTCGTTCCGCGCGTACGTCGGCACGCCCTGACGGGTCAGCGCCAGACCGTGCGGAGCGCCCACACCGAACTCCTTGGTGTACCGCTTGAGGATCTCGCGCCAGGCCACCGCCGTCTCGTTGGCGTCCGCCGGACGGACGATGTTCAGCCCCGGAATGGCCCGCAGCGACGCCAGGTGCTCCACCGGCTGATGGGTCGGGCCGTCCTCGCCCAGACCGACCGAGTCATGCGTCCAGACATAGGTCACCGGCAGATGCATCAGCGCCGAGAGCCGCACCGCGTTCCGCATGTAGTCGGAGAACACCAGGAAGGTGCCGCCGTAGACACGGGTGTTGCCGTGCAGCGCGATGCCGTTCATCACGGCCGCCATCGAGTGCTCGCGGATGCCGTAGTGAATGGTGCGGCCGTACGGGTCGGCCTCCGGCAGCGGATTGCCCACCGGCAGGAACGACGACGTCTTGTCGATGGTCGTGTTGTTGGAGCCGGCCAGGTCGGCGGAGCCGCCCCACAGCTCGGGCACGATCGCGCCCAGCGCCTGGAGCACCCTGCCCGAGGCGGCACGGGTGGCCACGCCCTTGCCGGTCTCGAACTCCGGGAGCGCCTCCTCCCAGCCCTCGGGCAGCTCGCCCGCGCGGATCCGGTCGAACTCCGCGGCCCGCTCCGGGTTGGCGGTGCGCCAGGCGGCGAAGGTCTTCTCCCACTCGCCCCGGACCTCACGGCCGCGGTCCAGCGCCTCACGGGTGTGCCCGATGACCTCGTCCGAGACCTCGAAGCTCTGCTCCGGGTCGAAGCCGAGGACCCGCTTGGTGGCCGCGACCTCCTCCTCGCCCAGCGCCGAGCCGTGCGCGGCCTCGGTGTTCTGCGCGTGCGGGGCGGGCCAGGCGATGATCGAGCGCGCCGCGATGAACGACGGACGCCCGGTCTCGGCCTGCGCCGCCTTCAGCGCGCGGTACAGACCCGCCGGGTCCAGATCGCCGTTCGGGAGCTGCGCCACCCGCTGGACATGCCAGCCGTACGCCTCGTACCGCTTGAGGGTGTCCTCGGAGACCGCGGTCTCGGTGTCGCCCTCGATGGAGATGTGGTTGTCGTCCCAGAGCAGCACCAGATTGCCCAGCTTCTGGTGGCCGGCCAGCGAGGACGCCTCGGCCGAGATGCCCTCCTGGAGGCAGCCGTCGCCCGCGATGGCCCACACCGTGTGGTCGAACGGCGACGCGCCGGGCGCGGCGTCCGGGTCGAACAGACCGCGCTCGTAGCGGGCGGCCATCGCCATGCCCACGGCGTTGGCGACACCCTGGCCCAGCGGCCCGGTCGTCGTCTCGACGCCCACGGTGTGCCCGTACTCCGGGTGGCCGGGGGTCTTGGAGCCCCAGGTGCGGAACGCCTTCAGATCATCCAGCTCCAGGCCGTACCCGGCCAGGTAGAGCTGGATGTAGAGGGTCAGCGACGAGTGCCCCGCCGACAGGACGAACCGGTCACGGCCGGTCCAGTCCGCGTCCGCGGGATCATGGCGCATCAGCTTCTGGAACAGAACGTAGGCGGCGGGCGCGAGACTCATGGCCGTACCGGGGTGGCCGTTGCCGACCTTCTGTACGGAATCCATGGCCAGGACGCGGGCGGTATCGACGGCCCGCTGGTCCAGATCGGTCCACTCAAGGTCTGTGGTGGTCGGCTTGCTGCTCACCCTGGGTCAGGGCTCCTCTCCACATACTCCATGTCGTGCCCCGGTGAACACGGAAAGCACCGGGCCCTGTCGAGCCTACCCGCGACGGGGGCGGCGGCCTGTCCAAGCGCTGACGCGCGGGGGAGGGGAGCGCGGCTCAACACGACCCACCCCCGTGCGGGGCGGCACACGGGCAGCCTCTACAGTGGCGTCGTACGCGCAAGTCTTCACCGGGTCGGCTGGATGTCCGCAGGTGCCCGGGGCTTGCTGGGAGTCTCTGTCAGGGGTGTGCGTGACGGCCGTCGAATCCCGTCCAGCGGGTGGGGGTACCTCCCACACCCCTGGGGTCCCGGGGGAGCTCGGGACGAGCCCGGTCAACCGGCCGTTCGGGGCCCGCGTCAAGGCATTCGTAGCGCTGACCAAGCCGCGGATCATCGAACTGCTGCTGATCACTACAGTGCCGGTGATGTTCCTCGCCGCGCAAGGGGTGCCCGATCTGTGGCTGGTGCTGGCCACCTGCCTCGGCGGCTATCTCTCCGCCGGCGGCGCCAACGCGCTCAACATGTACATCGACCGCGACATCGACGCGATGATGGACCGCACCTCCCAGCGACCGCTGGTCACCGGGATGGTCTCGCCGCGTGAGGCCCTGGTCTTCGGCATCACCCTCGCGGTGGTCTCCACGCTCTGGTTCGGACTGCTCGTCAACTGGCTCTCCGCCTGGCTCGCGCTCGGCGCGCTGCTCTTCTACGTCGTCGTCTACACGATGATCCTCAAGCGGCGCACCTCGCAGAACATCGTGTGGGGCGGCATCGCGGGCTGTATGCCGGTGCTCATCGGCTGGTCCGCCGTCACCGACTCGGTGTCGTGGGCCGCGGTCATCCTCTTCCTGGTCATCTTCTTCTGGACGCCGCCGCACTACTGGCCGCTGTCGATGAAGGTCAAGGAGGACTACGCCCGGGTCGGCGTCCCGATGCTGCCGGTGGTCGCGTCCAACCGGGTGGTGGCCCGCCAGATCGTCCTCTACAGCTGGGTGATGGTCGCCGTATCGCTGCTGCTCACCCCGCTCGGCTACACCGGCTGGTTCTACACGACGGTGGCGCTGGCCACCGGCGGCTGGTGGCTCTGGGAGGCACACGCCCTCCAGTCCCGCGCCAAGGCGGGCGTGACCGGCGGCAAGCTCAAGGAGATGCGGCTCTTCCACTGGTCGATCACCTATGTGTCGCTGCTCTTCGTGGCGGTGGCGGTGGACCCCTTCCTGAAGTAGCCGCCCTCCTTCCTGAAGTAGCGGCCCCGGCCTCCGGCGTGCTTCCCCCAGTGGCCCACACCACGTGTCCGGGCCATGGTCCGCCCGCCGTACCCGCGAGTAGCATCGCGATCATGGCAGACACCAAGCAGCGCAGGGCCGCCAAGCTCGCCCGGGAGATCGACGCCTTCGCCAAGGCCCACGGCGGCGCCGAGGGGCAGCTCGCCTATCTCGGCCAGGCCGGCACCCGGATCGTCCTGGTCGGCGCGGACGGCGACTGGGGAGATCTCGTCGCCCCCAGCCATGACATCGCCGCCGCCGCGGCGGAGCGGGCCGGGCTCACCCTGCACGAGTCCTTCGACGGGGAGTTCGCCGCCAGGGTCCGCACCGGCCCCTACGAGTGGACCCGGATGGCCGGCATTCAGCTCGGCGGCCCCTCCAACGGCTGAGCAACACCTCACCGGGGTACCTCCCGTTAGGACTGTGGAAGCGCTGTCCGCGACTGGGAGCCCCGATGACCGACGTCCCCGCCCTGGTGGACCAGCACTGCCATGGAGTGCTCCGCACCGAGCTGGGCATCGGCACCTTCGAGGCCCGGCTCGGGGGCGCGGCGGGGCCGCCGGCCCCCGGCACCACCTTCTTCGACACCCAGAAGGGTTTCGCGGTACGGCGCTGGTGCCCGCCCCTGCTGGGACTCGAACCACACTGCCCGCCCGCCCGCTATCTCGCCCGGCGGCGTGAGCTCGGCGCGCTGGAGGCGGGCAGACGGCTGCTCCGGGGCAGCGGGATCTCCGTCTATCTGGTGCACACCGGATCAGGCGGCCCGCTCACCGAACCGTCCGAGCTCACCGAACCGTCGGAGCTCGCCGCCGCCGGAGCGGCCGAGGCCCGGGAGATCGTCCCGCTGGAGCTCCTCGCCGAGCGGGCCGCCGACGCCTCCGGCACCGTCGCGGAGTTTCTCGCCGGCCTCGCCGAGGCCGTGCACACCGCCGCCGCCTCCGCCGTCGCGTTCACCTCGGCCGCGGCCGTACGCCAGGGGCTCGCCCTCGACCCGAGGGCGCCGGGGCCCGGGACGGTGCGCGGCGCGGCCGGGCGCTGGCTGGCCGGCCGCCGTACGGGTGACCGTCTCACCGACCCCGTGCTCATCCGGCATGTGCTCTGGATCGCCGTCGCCACCGGACTGCCGGTCCAGCTCCGGCTGGACGACGGGGACCCGCTGCCGATCGCCGACTTCGCCGCAGCGACCATGGGCCTCGGCGCCGATCTGGTGCTGCTGCACGGCTATCCGCACCACCGCCGGGCGGCCCAGCTGGCGGGCGCCTTCCCCCATGTGTACGCCGATCTGGGCCATGCCCTCGTCCACACCGGGGCCCGGGCGGCGGCGGTGCTCGCGGAGACCCTGGAGCTCGCGCCGTTCGGGAAGCTGCTGTTCTCCAGCGGCGCACGGGGGCTGCCGGAGCTCCATGTGGTGGCCGCGCGAATATTCCGGGAGGCGGTGGCGCGGGTGCTCGGCGGGTTCGTCGCCGACGGCGCGTGGGCGCGGGCGGACGCGGACCGGGTCGCCGGGATGATCGCGGCGGGCAACGCCCGGCGGATCTACGGCCTGGGCGACGGCCCGCCCGAGTCGGCGGGCCAGGGCTGAGCCCGCCCGGCCCCGGCGGGCGGTGGGCTAGGTCGTGTCTTCAAAGTCCCGTCTGTCCGCCGGGCCCTGGCACCGCACCTCGCCGCGTTGTCGTCAGTCGCCAATGCTCCGCAGTGGCTCCCTCCTCCGCCTTGCGATGCACGACACCAGACCCCGCCAGACCCGCCCTCCGGGCGGACGACGCTACTTTGAAGACACTCCCTAGGACACGGCGGACAGACGGGACCTAGACCCGGGAGAGGGAGGGACCGGCGGGAGCCGGGACCGCGGCCGGGGCGAGCGGGCGTTCGCGCAGGCTCAGCGCCAGCCGTACCACCGCGATCCACATCAGCGCGGAGCCGAGCATATGCGCGCCGACCAGGATCTCCGGCACCCCGGTGAAGTACTGGAGATAGCCGATGCCGCCCTGCGCCAGCAGCACGATCAGCAGCTCGCGGGCGCGGGCCCGGATGTCGTCCGGCGCGTCGGCCACCCGCAGCACCAGCCACATCGCGAGCGCGAGCGCGCACACGACCCAGGCGGACGCGGCATGCAGATGGGCGGCGTTCGCCCAGTCCCACGGCATCCTGGGGACATCGCTGCTGTCACCGGCGTGCTTGCCCGAACCGGTCACCCCCGTGCCGAGGACGATGAGCGCCCCGGAGACGGCGACGATCGCCCAGCCGAGTCTGCGGACCGGGCGCGGCACCCGGGGACGGGGCGGCTCATCGCCCTCGCCCGTCCGGTGCCAGGTGATCACGGCGACCGTGAGCAGCGCGTTGGCGGCGATGAAGTGTCCCGCGACGGTCCAGGGGTTGAGCCCCGCCCAGACGGTGATGCCGCCGAGCACGGCGTTGCTCACCACGATCCAGAACTGCGCCCAGCCCAGCCGGGTCAGTCCCCGGCGGCGCGGCTTGGTGGAGCGGGCCGCGATGATCGCCCAGCCGACCGCGGCCGACAGGACGTAGGTCAGCAGCCGGTTGCCGAACTCGATGGCGCCGTGCAGTCCCTGCTCGGGTGTGGCGAAGAGACTGTCGTCCGTGCACTTGGGCCAGGTGTCGCAGCCGAGGCCGGAGCCGGTCAGCCGGACCGCGCCGCCGGTGACGATGATGAGCACGCTCATCACCACTGCGGAGAGCGCCGCTCGCCGGAGCGTCCCGGGGGCGGGAGTCCAGCGCTGGGCGATGAGAGCGAGGGGGGTCTGCACGGGCTCCATCGTAGGACGGGCCTTGTGCATGTTTTCACTAGGGGGTGGGAAAGGGCTCCGGCGAGGGGTCGGCGGTCGGGGTTCGCGGTCCTTCGCCCGGGGCCGGCGGCTCTTCGCTCAAGGTCCGCGCCCGGGGCCCGCGGCTCTCCGCCCGGCGCTCAGAGCCCCGGCGGGGCGTGGGTGCGGCGGAAGTGCGAGCCGTCGAGCTGGTCCTCCTCCTCCCACCACACGGCGATCCGCCAGTGCGCCGACTCCGGCGGCCGGTCCGGCGCGTTGAGGAAGGCGTCGGTCAGATCGGCCGCCACCGCCGCCGCGCTGCGATCGGTGACCGCGTCCGTCCCGCGCCAGGGATACGCCATCGGGGTCCAGGGCGTGCCCGCCGCCTCCCGGACGTCGAACCGCCACACCGCCCGCCAGGAGCGGGCCCGCAGAATCCGCCGCACCTCGGCGACGTCCATGCGCAGCCCCCCGGCGATCGCCTCCGGCTCCACCCCCTCGATCCGGGCGGCCACCACCGCCAGCGACAGCAGCCGCTCCGGGATCAGCCCCTGCGCGTGCAGCCGGGTCAGCCCGCCGCCGAAGGGGCAGCGCCGCAGTCTCCGTTCGAGCTGATCGCCGAGGTGCTCCAGCGCCATGGTGTGCAGCGACTCACGCGCCTCGGGACAGGCGTACAGCTCATGGAACTCCCGCTCGGCGCGTACCGTCCAGGCCGCCGCCTCCACGGGGTCGCCCAGCTCCTCCAGCCGGTCGCCGAGGAAGGCGCGGGAGTGGGCGAGCCCCTTCCGGTTGCGGGGATCGCGCCGGTCCAGGCCCTCCCAGATCTCCATCGCGCGCCGGGTGGCGGCCAGCGCCGCGAGCCCGTCCGCGCGGACGGCGGCGGACGGGCGGTCGCCCGTGGGCTGGAAGGCGTACCGGGGCATGCCCAGCTCGTCGCTGAGCGGTTCGGCGAGATAGACGGCCTGGCTGATCAGGGCCTTGGCGTACCAGCGGGCGTGCTCCGGGTCGTGCCGCGCGGGCTCGGCGCAGCGCCGGACGGCCTCCTGGGCGGCGGTGAGCGCTTCCGTGCGGCGGCCCGCGTCGAAGTGGTGGCGGGCGAGGTCGGCGTAGCGCAGGCTCAGTCTGGCGGCGAGCGGGAGCTCCTGCTCGGCGTGCGGGGTGAGGGCGGCGATCAGATCTCTGAGCAGCCGTTCGCGTTCACCCGTCGGGAATCCGGCTCTGCCGGATCTGACCCTGCTCCACTCCGCGTCCAGTCGGAGTGCGGCAGTCCGCTCCATAAGGGCCCCTCCCACGCGCCGAGCACGCCGACCGGGCAGCTGATCACACCGATGCGGCGCAGGGCTCATACTGGCGTGCGGGCCGGGGCCGGGGGAAGACACCGGCCGACAACGGCCCGGCCCGGCCCGGAGAGAAGCGGACTACTCCCAGCGGAAGAAGCGGCTCGCGGCGCCCAGACCGAGCACCGCCCAGACCGCCAGCACGCCCAGGGAGCCCCACGGCAGCGCCGCTCCGTGCTGGAGGACGTCGCGCAGCCCGTCCGAGAGCGCCGAGATCGGCAGCAGCGCGAGCACCGACTCCACACCGTCGGGGAACCGCTCCAGCGGCACGATGACGCCGCCGCCCATGAGTAGCAGCAGAAAGACCAGATTGGCGGCGGCGAGGGTGGCCTCGGCGCGCAGCGTCCCGGCCATCAGCAGCCCGAGTCCGCTGAAGGCCGCGGTGCCGAGGGCGAGCAGCAGCAGCACGGAGAAGGGGTCGCCCTCCGGGGACCAGCCGAGCGCGAAGGCGATGGCGGTCAGCAGGGCGATCTGGAGCACCTCGGTGACCAGGACGGAGAGCGTCTTGGCGGACATCAGGGCCCAGCGGGGGAGCGGGGAGGCCCCGAGCCGCTTGAGCACTCCGTACCGCCGCTCGAAGCCGGTGGCGATGGCCTGGCCGGTGAAGGCGGTGGACATCACGGCGAGGGCGAGCACACCGGGGGCGAGGAAGTCCACCGGCCGGCCGGTCCCGGTGTCGATGATGTCGACGGTGGAGAAGAGGACCAGAAGAAGTGACGGAATGACGACGGTGAGCAGCAGTTGCTCGCCGTTGCGCAGCAGCATCCTGGTCTCGAACGCGGTCTGCGCCGCGATCATGCGGCCCAGCGGGGCCGCGCCCGGCTTCGGTGCGTACGTCCCGGTGCTCATCGGCGCGGCTCCCCGTCGTGCTGTCGGTGGTCCCGGCTCATCCGCGCAGCTCCTTGCCGGTCAGTTCGAGGAAGACGTCCTCCAGGGTGTGCCGCTCCACGGAGATGCCGTCCGGCATCACCCCGTGCTGGGCGCACCAGGAGGTGACCGTCGCCAGCAGCAGCGGATTCACCTGGCCCGATATCCGGTACGCGCCCGGGGTCAGCTCGGCGGCGTCGGTGCCGTCCGGGAGGGCGTTGAGGAGTGAGGCGACGTCGAGTCCGGGGCGGCCGGTGAAGCGCAGGGTGTTCTCCGCTCCGCCGCGGCAGAGCTGCTCCGGGGTGCCCCGGGCGATGACCCGGCCCGCGTCGATGATCGCGACCTCGTCCGCGAGCTCCTCGGCCTCGTCCATGAAGTGGGTGGTCAGGACCGTGGAGACGCCGTCGGCGCGGAGCTCGCGCACCAGCTCCCAGGTGGCGTGCCGGGCCTGGGGGTCCAGGCCGGCGGTGGGCTCGTCCAGGAAGATCAGCTCGGGGCGGCCCACGACGGCCATCGCGAGGGCGAGGCGCTGCTGCTGGCCGCCGGAGAGCCGGCGGTAGGCGGTCCGGCCGCAGCCGCCGAGGCCCAGCCGCTCGATCAGCGCGTCCACGTCCAGCGGATGGGCGTGCAGCTTCGCCATATGGCGCAGCATCTCCTCGGCGCGTGCGCCGGAGTAGACGCCGCCCGACTGGAGCATCACCCCGATCCGGGTGCGCAGCCGTGCCGCGTCGGCGACCGGGTCGAGCCCGAGGACCCGTACGGTGCCGCCGTCGGCCCGGCGGTAGCCCTCGCAGATCTCGACGGTGGTGGTCTTGCCGGCGCCGTTGGGGCCGAGGACGGCGGTCACCCGGCCCTGGCCGATGTCGAGGTCGAGGCCGTCGACGGCGGTCTTGGATCCGTACTGTTTGATCAGGCCCCGGATCTGGACGACGGGCTCGCTGCGCATGCCGGGAAGTCTAGGCGGGCGCTCGGGGTGATCAGCGCGCGCCCCCGCGAGCGCGCCCCCGCCCCGCGCCGGGCTGTTCGGTGAGCACTGCTCCGCCCCGCGCCAGCCCGTTCGGTGAGCACTGCTCCGTCCCTGCTCAGGGCCGCCCCGGGGCACCGGACCCCCCGGTTCTTAGGTAACCCTAAGTGACGAAGCGCACCGCGCCCGGGCCCGGCGACGGTTGTCACGGTCGAACGAATTACGCAACAATGGCGTTGTGAAAAACGTCGGCGAGCCCTCGCAGGAGGAACTCGCGACCGGGACGCGCACCGATCACTCCACGCGCAACCGGGTCGCGCGCTCCGTGCTGGATCACGGCCCGTCCACCGTGGCGGACCTCGCGTCCCGCCTCGGACTCACCCAGGCGGCCGTCCGCCGCCACCTCGACACCCTCGTCGCCGAGAATGTCGTCGAGCCCCGTGAACAGCGTATCTACGGCGCTCGGACCCGCGGCAGGCCCGCCAAGGTCTTCGCGCTGACCTCCTGCGGCCGGGACGCCTTCGACCAGTCGTACGACTCGCTGGCCGTGGACGCCCTCCGCTGGATCGAGCAGAACGCCGGGGGCGAGACGGCCGTCGCCGCCTTCGCCCGCGCCCGGATCGAGGCGCAGGCCGCTCCGTACCGCGATGCCGTCGAGTCCGCGCCTCCCGAGGAGCGTGCCGAAGCGCTGGCGAAAGCGCTGAGCGCCGACGGGTACGCTGCTACGGCGCGTAGCGCGCCCACCCCCCAGCAGGGCGAACAGCTCTGTCAGCACCACTGCCCGGTCGCGCATGTCGCCGAGCGGTACCCGCAGCTGTGCGAGGCGGAGACCGAGATCTTCTCCCGTCTGCTCGGGACGCATGTGCAGCGTCTGGCCACCATCGCCCACGGCGACGGAGTGTGCACGACGTTCATTCCGCGCAGCACCACCACCACACCATCAGCATCTGCAAGCACGGCCGGGAGGAACCCCGAATGACTCTCCCCACGGAGACTGCTCACCCCGAACTGGAGGGGCTGGGCACGTACGAATTCGGCTGGGCCGACTCCGACGCGGCAGGCGCCGCGGCCAAGCGCGGCCTCTCCGAGGCCGTCGTCCGCGACATCTCGGCGAAGAAGAACGAGCCGGAGTGGATGCTGAAGCTGCGCCTCAAGGGTCTGCGGCTGTTCGACAAGAAGCCCATGCCCAGCTGGGGCTCGGATCTGTCGGGCATCGACTTCGACAACATCAAGTACTTCGTACGCTCCACGGAGAAGCAGGCGGCGTCCTGGGAGGACCTCCCCGAGGACATCAAGAACACATACGACAAGCTCGGCATCCCCGAGGCGGAGAAGCAGCGCCTCGTCGCCGGCGTCGCGGCCCAGTACGAGTCGGAGGTCGTCTACCACCAGATCCGTGAGGACCTGGAGGAGCAGGGCGTCATCTTCCTCGACACCGACACCGCGCTGAAGGAGCACCCTGAGCTCTTCCAGGAGTACTTCGGCACGGTCATCCCGGTCGGCGACAACAAGTTCGCGTCGCTGAACTCCGCCGTCTGGTCCGGCGGCTCGTTCATCTACGTGCCCAAGGGCGTCCAGGTGGACATCCCGCTCCAGGCCTACTTCCGTATCAACACGGAGAACATGGGCCAGTTCGAGCGGACGCTGATCATCGTGGACGAGGACGCCTACGTCCACTACGTCGAGGGCTGCACCGCCCCGATCTATTCCTCCGACTCGCTGCACAGCGCCGTCGTCGAGATCATCGTCAAGAAGGGCGGCCGCTGCCGCTACACGACGATCCAGAACTGGTCGAACAACGTCTACAACCTGGTCACCAAGCGTGCCGTCGCCTACGAGGGCGCGACCATGGAGTGGGTCGACGGCAACATCGGCTCCAAGGTGACCATGAAGTACCCGGCCGTCTATCTGATGGGCGAGCACGCCAAGGGCGAGACGCTCTCCATCGCCTTCGCGGGTGAGGGCCAGCACCAGGACGCGGGCGCCAAGATGGTCCACATGGCCCCCAACACCTCCTCCAACATCGTCTCCAAGTCGGTGGCGCGAGGCGGCGGCCGTACCTCCTACCGCGGTCTGATCGAGATCGGCGAGGGCGCGCCGGGCGCGAAGTCCAATGTGCTCTGTGACGCGCTGCTGGTCGACACGATCTCCCGCTCGGACACCTACCCCTATGTCGACGTCCGCGAGGACGACGTCTCCATGGGCCACGAGGCGACCGTCTCCAAGGTCTCCGAGGACCAGCTCTTCTATCTGATGAGCCGCGGCATGACCGAGTTCGAGGCCATGGCGATGATCGTGCGCGGCTTCGTCGAGCCGATCGCCAAGGAACTGCCGATGGAGTACGCGCTGGAGCTCAACCGGCTGATCGAGCTCCAGATGGAGGGCTCGGTCGGCTGACCCCGGCGACCCCTTCGCGGGACGGGCGGCCCGAGCCGCCCGCCCCGCCAGCGACTGAATTCTTGACCCAGAAGGCAGAGAGAGAGCACGACGACAGCCATGGCTGAGGCTCAGAACATTCCGGCGGGATCCACCACCGCCGGCGCGATCGCGGTGGCCGCCGAGTCGACCGTCGCCACCCGTATGAGTGCGCCCCCGTCCTTCGACGTGGCGGACTTCCCGGTCCCGCACGGCCGTGAGGAGGAGTGGCGCTTCACTCCGCTGGAGCGGCTCGCCGGTCTGCACGACGGCAGCGCCGTCGCGTCCGGCGACGGCGTCAAGATCGCCGTCGAGGCGCCCGAGGGCGTCACCGTCGAGACCGTCGGCCGCGACGACGCGCGCATCGGCCGGGCGGGCACCCCCGTGGACCGGGTCGCGGCCCAGGCGTACACCTCCTTCGAGCAGGCGTCGGTCGTCACCGTGCCGAAGGAGACCGTGCTCACCGAGCCCATCCGCATCGCCGTGCACGGCGAGGGCGGGGTCGCCTTCGCCCACCAGGTCATCGAGCTGGGCGCGTTCGCCGAAGCCGTCGTGGTCATCGACCACACCGGTGACGCGGTGCTCGCCGACAACGTCGACTACCTCCTGGGCGACGGCGCCAAGCTCACCGTCGTCTCCGTCCAGGACTGGGACGACAAGGCCGTCCACGTCGCCCAGCACAACGCGCTGGTCGGGCGGGACGCCTCCTTCAAGTCCGTCGTCGTCACCTTCGGCGGCGATCTCGTACGGCTGCACCCGCGGGTCTCCTACGCGGCCACCGGCGGCGAGGCGGAGCTGTTCGGGCTCTACTTCACCGACCGGGGCCAGCACCAGGAGCACCGCCTCCTGGTCGACCACAACAACCCGCACAACAAGTCCAACGCCGTCTACAAGGGCGCGCTCCAGGGGGAGAACGCCCACGCGGTATGGATCGGGGATGTGCTGATCCGGGTGAACGCCGAGGGCACCGACACCTATGAGATGAACCGCAACCTCGTCCTCACGGACGGCGCGCGGGTCGACTCGGTGCCGAACCTGGAGATCGAGACCGGCGAGATCGTCGGCGCCGGGCACGCCTCCGCCACCGGTCGCTTCGACGACGAGCAGCTCTTCTATCTGATGGCCCGCGGCATCCCGGAGCAGGAGGCCCGCCGTCTCGTGGTCCGCGGCTTCTTCGCCGAGCTGGTCCAGCAGATCGGGCTGCCGGACGTCGAGGAGCGCCTGCTCTCCAAGATCGAGGAAGAGCTGGAGGCGTCGGTCGCATGAGTTTCGTCCGAGTCTGTGGGCTGAGCGAGCTGACGGAGGACACCCCCAAGCGGGTGGAACTCGACGGCACCCCCGTCTCGGTCGTGCGCACCGAGGGCGAAGTCTTCGCGATCCACGACATCTGCTCCCACGCGAACGTCTCGCTGTCCGAGGGCGAGGTGGAGGACTGCCAGATCGAGTGCTGGCTGCACGGCTCCTCGTTCGACCTCCGCACCGGCAAGCCGTCCGGACTGCCCGCGACGCGCCCCGTCCCCGTATACCCCGTAAAGATCGAAGGGGACGATGTGCTCGTCTCCGTCACCCAGGAGTCCTGAGTCACCCATGGCAACGCTTGAAATCCGCGACCTGCACGTCTCCGTCGAAGCCGAGAACGGCGCCCGGGAGATCCTCAAAGGCGTCGACCTGACCGTGAAGCAGGGCGAGACCCACGCCATCATGGGCCCCAACGGCTCCGGCAAGTCGACCCTGGCGTACTCGCTCGCCGGTCACCCCAAGTACACGATCACCAGCGGCACGGTCACCCTCGACGGTGAGGACGTCCTGGAGATGAGCGTGGACGAACGCGCGCGCGCCGGCCTCTTCCTCGCCATGCAGTACCCGGTCGAGGTCCCCGGGGTCTCGGTCTCCAACTTCCTGCGCACCTCCGCCACCGCCATCCGCGGCGAGGCCCCCAAGCTGCGCACCTGGGTGAAGGAGGTCCGGGAGACCATGGAGCGCCTTCACATGGACCCGGCCTTCGCCGAGCGCAATGTCAACGAGGGCTTCTCCGGCGGCGAGAAGAAGCGCCACGAGATCCTTCAGCTGGAGCTGGCCAAGCCCAAGGTCGCGATCCTGGACGAGACCGACTCCGGCCTCGACGTGGACGCGCTGCGGATCGTCTCCGAGGGCGTCAACCGCGTCCGCGAGACGGGCGAGGTCGGCACCCTGCTGATCACGCACTACACCCGCATCCTCCGTTACATCAAGCCCGACTACGTCCATGTCTTCGTGAGCGGCCGTATCGCCGAGTCCGGCGGTCCGGAGCTCGCGGACAAGCTGGAGGCGGAGGGCTACGAGTCCTATGTGAAGGGTGGCGTATCCGCGTGACTGACGCCCGCCAGGGGCTCCCGGGCCTCCTCGACACCGAGGCGATCCGCAAGGACTTCCCGATCCTCGACCGAGTGATCCACGGGGACAAGAAGCTCGTCTATCTGGACAGCGCGGCCAGCTCGCAGAAGCCGCGTCAGGTCATCGACGCGCTCAGCGACTACTACGAGCGGCACCACGCCAACGTCCACCGCGGCATCCATGTGCTCGCCGACGAGGCCACAGCGCTGTACGAGGGCGCCCGGGACAAGGTCGCGGCGTTCATCAACGCGCCCAGCCGCGACGAGGTGATCTTCACCAAGAACGCCTCGGAGTCGCTGAACCTGGTGGCCAACATGCTCGGCTGGGCCGATGAGCCCTACCGCGTGGACCGTGACACCGAGATCGTCATCACCGAGATGGAGCACCACTCCAACATCGTTCCCTGGCAGCTGCTCGCGCAGCGCACGGGCGCGAAGCTGAAGTGGTTCGGTCTCACCGACGACGGCCGTCTCGACCTGTCCAACATCGAGGAGGTCATCACCGAGAAGACGAAGATCGTCTCCTTTGTGCTGGTCTCCAACATCCTGGGCACGGTCAACCCGGTCGAGGCCATCGTGCGCCGCGCCCAGGAGGTCGGCGCGCTGGTCCTGATCGACGCCTCCCAGGCCGCTCCGCACGCCCCGCTGGACGTCCAGGCGCTCCAGGCCGACTTCGTGGCCTTCACCGGCCACAAGATGTGCGGGCCCACCGGTATCGGTGTGCTCTGGGGCCGGCAGGAGCTGCTGGAGGACCTCCCGCCGTTCCTCGGCGGCGGCGAGATGATCGAGACCGTCTCGATGCACTCCTCCACCTACGCGCCCGCGCCGCACAAGTTCGAGGCCGGCACCCCCCCGATCGCCCAGGCCGTCGGCCTCGGCGCCGCGGTGGACTATCTGAACTCGATCGGCATGGAGAAGATCGCGGCCCATGAGCACGCGATCACCGAGTACGCGGTGAAGCGGCTGATCGAGGTCCCCGATCTGAGGATCATCGGCCCGGTGTCCGCAGAGGACCGTGGCGCCGCGATCTCCTTCACGCTCGGCGACATCCACCCGCATGACGTGGGCCAGGTCCTGGATGAACAGGGCATAGCGGTCCGGGTCGGCCACCACTGCGCGCGGCCGGTCTGTCTGCGGTACGGAATTCCTGCGACCACGCGGGCGTCGTTCTATCTGTACTCCACGCCCGGCGAGGTGGACGCGCTGATCGACGGGCTGGAGCACGTCCGTAACTTCTTCGGGTAGAGCGGAGCCCTAGTGAAGCTTGATTCGATGTACCAGGACGTCATTCTCGACCACTACAAGCACCCGCACGGGCGCGGTCTGAGAGATGGCGACGCCGAGGTGCACCACGTCAATCCGACGTGTGGCGACGAGATCACCCTGCGTGTGAAGTACGACGGCTCGCGGGTCGCGGATGTGTCGTACGAGGGCCAGGGCTGCTCCATCAGCCAGGCCAGCGCGTCCGTGCTCAACGATCTGCTGGTCGGCAAGGAGCTGGCCGAGGCGCAGAAGATCCAGGAGACGTTCCTGGAGCTGATGCAGTCCAAGGGCCAGGTCGTGCCGGACGACGCGATGGAGGAGGTGCTGGAGGACGCGGTCGCGTTCGCCGGCGTCTCCAAGTACCCGGCGCGGGTGAAGTGCGCGCTGCTGAGCTGGATGGCGTGGAAGGACGCGACCGCCCAGGCTCTGGGCGAGAGCCCCGAGAGGAAGACGGCATGACGGAGAACGTGGAGGCGGCGCTGAAGCCCGCCTCGGAGGAAGAAGTCCGCGAGGCGCTGTACGACGTGGTCGACCCCGAGCTGGGGATCGACGTGGTCAACCTCGGACTGATCTATGGCATCCACATCGACGACTCGAATGTCGCGACGCTGGACATGACGCTGACGTCGGCGGCGTGTCCGCTCACCGATGTGATCGAGGACCAGGCGAAGTCCGCGACGGAGGGCCTGGTCAACGAGCTGAAGATCAACTGGGTCTGGATGCCGCCGTGGGGTCCGGACAAGATCACGGACGATGGGCGTGAGCAGCTGCGCGCGCTGGGCTTCAACGTCTGAGGCGGTTCGCGGTAGTGGGAAACGGTCATGCCGCCAGTGGAGACTGGCGGCATGACCGTTTCCTTTTACTACGCGACCACTACCGGCCGGCATCGTGCCTACGGGGCTGCCTTCACCGGGGGTGGCGTGGGGACGACGGCGGGGGTCGCCATACCGTTGTCGCGGAGGTCGAAGTGGTCCATCTCCACGCTGCGGATCAGCACGCCGGGGAATTCCTCGAAGAATCCCAACGCTTCCGCCACGGCTTCCGTGAGTGTCTCGGCCTCGAATGAGCACATGAACCGGGAGTATCCCGGTCGCACCGCCAGGCCGATGCGCCCGTCGTTGAAGCGGTCGAGATGGGCCAGAGTGTTGGACTGATCCTCTGTGAGCGGGGCGTCCAGCACGAGATTGAAGTACCAATTACGCACAGTTCCGGTGCCTCTCTGTGAATCGGTCAATCTTGTTCGCCTCGTTTCCCTGGCTCCGGGGCGTGCAGTGCACCACGACACGTTCGTTGCAGGGGCAGCAGACCACGGCACCCCAGTCGTGGCCGTTCTGTTTATGCGTCACCTTGAGGCCCGCCCGCTCCGCGCGTTTCAGTGCCGCTTCAACATCCTTCTTCTGATGCCGGTCTCCGAGTCCCATGCCACCACGTTCTACGCACCCCGTGACGGGACGGGCCTCAGAAGGGAAGCAAACCGCCCGATCGAGCTACAGACAGTTCCGGGCAGCGAGGTCCAGAGCCATCCCAAGGGCGATGAACTGCGCGTACTGCGGCCCAAGGCCACACTCCTGGACCGATCACCGCATCGATGTGTACGGGTGTACACAGCGATATGTACACTCGTACGCATGGGATATGGACTGCTGGCCGCCGCCATAGCGGCCGAGGTGGCCGGGACCACGGCCATGAAGTACAGCGAGGGGTTCACCCGGCTCTGGCCCTCGGTCTTCACCGTGGTCGGCTATCTGCTCGCGTTCTCGCTGCTGGCGCAGACGCTCAAGACCATGTCGGTCGGGACCGCCTACGCCATCTGGGCGGGCGTCGGCACGGCGGCGGTCGCCGCGATCGGGATGCTCTTCCTCGGCGAGTCGGCCAGTCCGGCGAAGTTCGCCGGGATCCTGCTGGTGATCGCGGGCGTCGTGGTGCTCAACATGGGCGGCGCGCACTGATGGCCCGGCGCTACGACCCCGAGCGCCGGCAGCGCATCATCGACGCGGCCTTCCGGATCGTCGGGCGCGACGGGATCGCCGGGCTCAGCCATCGCACGGTGGCCGCCGAGGCCGATGTGCCGCTCGGCTCGACGACGTATCACTTCGCCTCCCTCGACGAGCTGTTGATCGCGGCGCTGCGGCAGGCCAATGAGAACTTCGCGACGGCGGTACGCGGCACCCTCGCGTCCACGGCCCCCACGGCCCCCGGGCCCGGCGTCGCCGCCGAGCTGGCCCGGGTGATGGGGCACTGGCTGACGGGGGAGCGGGCCAGGGCCGAGCTGGAGTGCGAGCTCTATCTCGCCGCCCTGCGCCGTCCCGCCCTCAGGCCCGTCGCGGCCGAGTGGACCCAGTGGGTCATGGACGCCCTCTCGCGCCACACCGACGTCGTCACCGCGCGGGCGCTGGTGGCGATGATGGACGGGATCTGTCTCCAGGTGCTGCTGACGGACACGGCGTACGACGAGGAGTACGCGAGGGAGATGCTGGCGCGGATCCTGGGGTGAGGCCGGGCGGGCGGGGGCGCCGCCGGGCGGGGGTGCGGGGCCCTGCTCGGGGTGCCGGACCGGCCCGGGTGCGGGAGCGGTCAGGGTCCGTCGTCCGGAGGAAGAGACCAGTTCGCACAGGTGGCCGGGGCCGCGTTAGGTTCTCCTTATGACCGACACCACCGCTCCTCGTACCACCGGCGCCGTCGCCGCCGGCCTCGCCACGCTCGCCGCCGACGGGACCGTTCTCGACACCTGGTTCCCCGCCCCCGTGCTCAGCGCCGACCCGGGGCCCGCCGGAACCGAGCGGCTCTCCGCCGAGCGGGTCGTGGAACTCCTCGGCGAGGGGGCCGCCAAGGCGATCGGCCCGGACGCCCGCCGTGGCGTCGAGGTCGTCGCCGTCCGCACGGTCATCTCCTCCCTCGGCGAGAAGCCGCTCGACGCGCACGACGCCTACCTCCGCCTCCACCTGCTCTCCCACCGTCTCGTCAAGCCGCACGGCCAGAACCTCGACGGCGTCTTCGGGCTGCTCGCCAACGTCGCCTGGACCTCGCTCGGCCCGGTCGCCGTGGACGACGTCGAGAAGGTCCGTCTCAACGCCCGTGCCGAGGGCCTGCACCTCCAGGTGACCAGCATCGACAAGTTCCCGAGGATGACGGACTACGTCGCCCCCAAGGGCGTGCGCATCGCCGACGCCGACCGCGTCCGCCTCGGCGCGCATCTCTCCGAGGGCACCACCGTGATGCACGAGGGCTTCGTCAACTTCAACGCCGGAACGCTCGGCACCTCGATGGTCGAAGGACGCATCTCCGCCGGGGTCGTCGTCGGCGACGGCTCCGACATCGGCGGCGGCGCCTCCACCATGGGCACCCTCTCCGGCGGCGGGAACGTCATCATCTCGATCGGCGAGCGCTGCCTGGTCGGCGCGGAGGCGGGCGTCGGCATCCCCCTCGGCGACGAGTGCGTGGTCGAGGCCGGGCTGTATGTCACCGCCGGCACGCGGGTCACCATGCCGGACGGAGAGATCGTCAAGGCGCGCGAGCTCTCCGGCGCGAGCAACATCCTCTTCCGCCGCAACTCGGTGACCGGCGCGGTCGAGGCGCGGCCGAACAACGCGGTGTGGGGCGGTCTCAACGACGTGCTCCACAGCCACAACTAGTTCCCCTCGTGACAGAGCCGTCCGCCCGGAGCACAGGCCGGGCGGACGGCTCTGTCTCTGTCTCTGTCACGGCGCGACCCGGGCCCCGGCGGGCACGGGCCCCACCGCAGCCGCGGGCCCCCGAGCGGTGACAGCGGCCAGCAGCGTCTCGTACGCCTCGCGCAGCCGCCCGGCCGTCTCCCGGTCGGCGGGCAGCAGCGGCTCCCGTACCCCTCCCGCGTCCAGCAGCGCCTTCGCCGTCACCGTGCCCGGCAGCCCCGACGCCATCATCAGCTCGGTCAGCGGCAGCAGCAGCCCGTTCAGCCGCGCCGCCTCGGCCGTGTCGCCCGCGTCGAAGGCGTCCAGCACCGCGCGCAGCGGCCCCGGAGCCGCGTTGGCGACCGTGCTGACGTAGCCCGCGCCGCCCACCGCGTACAGCGGGAGGTTCAGCTCCTCACAGCCGGAGTAGTACGCCAGCGGGGTGCGCGCGATCACCTTGGAGGAGCCCAGCAGGTCGTAGGCGCAGTCCTTCACCGCCACGATCCGCGGATGCCCGGCCAGCCGGAGCAGGCTCTCCGTGCCGATCCGGACGCCGGTGCGGCCCGGGATGTCGTACAGCATCAGCGGCACGCCGACCGCGTCCGCCACCTTGCGGAAGTGCGCCTCGACCGCCCGCGCCGGCGGGCGGCTGTAGTACGGGCTCACCACCAGCACCCCGTCCGCGCCCGCCCGTTCGGCCGCGCGGGCGAGCTCCACCGTATGGCGGGTGTCGGAGCTGCCCACCCCCGCCACCACGGGCACATCCGGACCGACCGCTTCCCTCACCGCCCGGACCAGGGCCGTCTTCTCGGCGTCCGATGTGGTGGGGGACTCGCCCGTCGTCCCGTTGAGCACCAGCCCGTCGCAGCCGTCGGCGGTCAGCCTGAGGGCATGGCGCGCTGCCGCCTCGGCGTCCAGCTCGCCGTCCCGGGTGAAGGGGGTGATCATCGCGCAGAGCGCCCGGCCGAAAGGGTGCGGTGTGGTCATGGGTCACCAGTCTCCGCCCCCGCCGTCATCAAGGTCTACTTAGATGTTCTTCAGCTTTTTGTTAAGGAGTTCTGGAGAGTTGTGCGTGGATACGGTCTGGCCGGGCGGCATTCCATGCGTCACGATGGCAGAACCGGTATCCGCTCAGACGGAGGTCGTCATGAGGCTCGGCACAGCACTCTCCACCGGATTCGCCGAAGAACAGCCCCTGGCCGAGGAACAGCGCGCCCAGCCCGAACCCGAAGCGGCCCCGGCGCCCGAGCGGACCGTCGCGTCCGCGCCGCCCGTAGCGGCGGTCGCCGCCCGATGAGACTGCGGCTCCCCGAGGAACGCCCCGTGGAGCCGCCCGTCGGCTACAAGATCGCCCACCCCGTGCTCTCGGGGGACGGCGCCAGGGCCGGATTCCTCGGCGTCTCCCTCGGCGGCCGGGAGCCGTACGGAGTGCTCGACGACGCGCGCTGCGCCTATGGGCGGCGGCACCGGGTCCCCTCCCGGCTCTGCGACTGCGGCTTCCACGCGCTCGCCGAGCGCTCCGAGGCGCTCGGGCTGACCTGCACCGCCGAGCACCGCAGAGCCGTACTGCTCGAAGTGACGGTGCTCGGCGCGTACATCCGCTTCGAGCTGGGCTTCCGCTACGCCCGCCAGCGGGTGCGCGCCATGACCGTCGGCGACTGCCCCTGCGCCGTCCCGGCGGTGCTGCTCGCCGACGCGGGGTGGGGCCGTCCCGGCTGGCATGCGCTGGAGGCCGCCTGCGGCGGCTGTGTCCGGCGGCGTACGGCGCTGACCCTCGCGGAGTTCGCCGAAGTCGCAGGCGAAGGGCTGCGGGCGCGCGCCGCGCCGGGCGGGCGGCGGTTCGCGCCGCGCGCGCCGTCCGTGCCGGAGCTCGTCGCCGAGGCGGCCCTGCTCCAGGCCCGGCTCGACTGGTTCCAGACCCAGCTCTCGCGCCATACGGACGGGGACTGAGCCGAGGCGGCCGGGGCCCTGCACACCCGGGCCGAGCCTGAGCCCGGGCGTGCAGGGCCCCGTCGGCTGAGCCCGGGCGGACGGCGCGGCGGCTGAGCCCGGGCGTGCAGGGCCGGCGGCCGTTACGGGCGGAAGCGCAGCACCTGCGGGTCGTGGTCGCTGTTCTGCTCCGCGAACTCCGCGTTGATGTGCACGCTGTCGTAGCTGAAGTCGCGGATGGACGGGCTGGTCAGGATCTGGTCGAGCACCTGGCTGTTGCCCTGGTAGACATAGGAGTACCGGTCCTTCTTCGGGAGCGACTTCACCGCCGGGTACAGCGCGCCGCCGTCGGTGAGCGCCTCGGTCGTCGCCGAGAACTCGAAGTCGTTGACATCGCCGACGACCAGGACGTCCGCGCGGCGGTCGGTGCGGAGGATCTCCTTCACGAAGGTGTTCACTGACCGCGCCTGCGCCAGCCGCTGGACCTCGGACGAGCGGTTCGGGGGCTGGCGGTGGGAGGTCAGGGCCTCGTCGCCGCCCTTCGACGCGAAGTGGTTGGCGATCACGATGACCGGCCGGCCCCGGAAGACGAACTCGCCCGCGAGCGGCTTGCGGCTGGACTCCCAGGCGCTGTTCGCCGGGTCGACCCGGCCGGGGGACAGGGTCAGCGCCGCCCGGCCGTGCTCCCGTGCGACACCGGTCGCGGTGACGGCGTCGCCGCCCGGCCGGTCGGTGAACGAGACCCGCTCCGGGTTGTAGAGGAAGACCTGGCGGATGTTGCCGCCGGGCTGGCCGCCGTCCTTGTTGTTCTCCGGGGAGATGGAGCGCCAGTCGTACGCCGGGCCGCCCGCCGCGACGATCGCCTCGGTGAACTTCCGCACGGTGGCGTCGGAGTCGACCGTGCCGTCGTTCTTCGGGCCGCTGTCGTCCTGGATCTCCTCCAGGGCGAGGATGTCGGGCGAGGCCAGATTCCCGACCACGGCCCGGCCGAGGGCGTCGAACTTCTCCTGCGGGTCGGACGGGTCGAGGTTCTCCACGTTGTACGTGGCCACGGCCAGCTCGCCACGGCGCTGCGGGCGGGTCGACTCGCGCTCCAGCTCCCGGCTGGTGACCGTGCCGAGGGTCCGCGCGGTCAGCGTGTAGCCGCCGAACTGGTTGAAGTCGAGGGGGCCCTCCGCGCCGCCGGTGAGCACATCGCCCACGTCGGCCTTGGGGAAGGGCCGTTCGGCGATCGGGATCAGCGACTGGATCTGGAGCCGTCCGGTGTTCTGGGAGGCGTACGAGTTGTACAGAGCGCCCCCGCGCGCACTCCGGTTCTCGAACGGCTTGACGGTCACCCACAGCTCGGAGAACGGGTCGGTCGCGCCGACGATCCTGGAGGTGCCGACGCGGACGTTGCTGCCCTCCAGGGACTCGTAGTAGTCGAGGGCGTACGCGTGGGGGCGGAGCGTGAGGGCGTTGACGCTGCCGCCCGCGGCGGGGTCGCCCGCCGGGGCGTAGGCGTCGGGAACGGAGCGGGCGGAGACGGTCACCGGGGCGGGCGGCTCATGGCCGGAGGAGACCACCGTGACCGTGGGGCGGGAGATCTGGGTCAGGGACTGATTGCCCGAGGAGGCGCCGCCGGGGACGAACTCGGCGACCGTGCCGGAGACCCGCACCTCGTCGCCCGTCTTCACCGTGGGGGTGGAGCCCTGACCGGTGAAGACGAAGATCCCCTCGCTGGTGGCGGGGTTCTCGTCGGCCTGGGGGTCCTGGAACCAGAAGCCCCGCGACGAGCCGTAGGCCCGGACGCCGGTGACGATGCCGGGGACCTCGGCGACCGGCTTGCCCACCAGCGGGGAGATCCGGGTGGCGCCCTGGATGTCATGGATCCGGACGGCGGCGGCGGGGTCGGCGGCAGCGGAGTCGGAGCCTGAGCCGGCGGCGGAGCCGGTGGCGGGGTCGGCCGACGCGGCGGACCCCGCCAGCAGTCCGGCGGCGAGCGCGGCGGCGACGAGCGCCGCGAGGGCGGCGGTTCTCGGTACGACGGAGGAAGACATCGGGTTCTCCGGGATCGAGGAGGGTGCGGGACGGGACGGCAGGGACGCGTGCCCGGCGGGCGCCCGTGGGGGGTGCTCCGGTTCGGCACGGCGGGTGCTCTACGCGCGTCAATCTCTTTGCTGGGCAGGGGCCTTGTCAAGACACGCCGGATGTACGGAGATATACGAGGGGATGAACCGGGGCACGAGGGGGCGTCCCGGGCAGGTCCGGCGGGGGCGCGCGCCCTGGCCGGACAGCGGTGCGGAGAGTGTCCGGAGTCTGCCGACCGGGCGGCGAAACCCGGTGATATACGTCTACGCTGGAGGCCGCCCAGGGGCCATGCACGGGCCCCGTACGCACCCCCGAGGAGAAGCTGCCTGATGTCCCACGACGGTCCCACCCTGCCGCCCGTGCGGCTGCCCTCGGACGCGGAGCTGGCGCGGGAGGCGCTCGCCGCCCCTCTGCTGACCAGGGCCGTACGGCTCGCCCGCTGGGCGGGCCCGCAGACCCGGGTGGGCGCGGGCGGTGAGCTGATCGAGGAGCAATTGCCCGAGGCGGCCGAGGCGCTGGGCCTGGGCGCGGACGACGACGGACCGGCGTACGCCAGTGAGGCATGGCGCACCGCGGTGGACGCGGGCCTGATCGAGATCGAGGACCCGGAGTCGGCCGACGCCGAGTACGGCACGGCCCGCGCGGGCGAGAGCCTCGCGCTGATCGTCTCCGGGGGGCCGCAGGACATCCTCGCCATCTGGCAGGAGGCCCTCGAAGCCGTGTACGCCGACGCGATCGCGCCGGTGCTGGACGATCTGGCCGAGGCGATCGGCGAGGACGGCGAGATCGATTACGGGCTGCTGGACTGGGACCCGGACGGCGAGGCCGAATTCCTCGACGGGGTGCTCGGCAATCTGTATCTGCTCACCGTCACGGACGGCGGCGCGGACGATCAGCCGGTGCCGCTGCCCGCGCTCGCCGCGTCCATGATCGTGCCCGATGACATGTCCGAGCCCACCGACGATGTGCTGGAGCAGGTCTCGGACGCGATGGTCCGGCTCGACGACCAGTTCCGGCTGCTGGAGCCGATCGGTCTCGTCGAGTATCTGCCGATGGACGAGTCGCTGATGTTCGAGGAGGGCGACGGGCCCGCCGAGACCGGGACCGAGGCCGAGACCGCCGTGGACGACACCGACGTCTCCCGGTACGGGCTGGTCAGGCTGACCCCGCTCGGTCTGTACGGGGTCCGGGCGCGGATGCTGGAGGCGGGGGTGGACGCCCCCGCGGTCGGGGAGCTGGCCGACAAGGGCGCGGACGCGCTGCTCGACGGGCTCGCCCACTACCCCGAGGCCGCCGCCCGCGCCGAGACCGAGCAGTGGCTGGCCCGGCGCGAGCCCGCGGCGGCGACGCATGAGCTGCTCGCCGCGGCGCGGGGCGCGGACCAGGGCGGGCCGCTGCGGCGGCTGCACTGCCAGCAGGCGCTGACGCTGGTGGGCGCGCAGGCGGAGCCGGAGGTCCGGGCGGTCCTCGACGATCTGGAGCTGGGCGGTCTCGCGCGGGTCTGGCTGGCGGAGCGGGGAGCGGCGGAGGTGCCCGCACCGCCCGAGTCGATGGTCTTCTGGCTCTCGGTGGACACGATCGCGGCGCAGCTCGACGCGGACGGGGAGTCGGAGGAGCTGCGGAGCCTGGTGGCGGGGCTGACCGGACAGCACAGCGGCTTCTTCGAGGCGGCGTGGCGGGTGGACCACCCGGCGACGGCGGACGTTCTGGAGGCGATGGGCCGCATCCACCCCGACAAGAAGTCGGCGAAGGAGGCCCGCAAGGCGGCGTTCAAGGCCCGCTCCCGGCAGGGCGGACAGAGCGGCGCCGGTATGTCCTGAGCGCTCGCGGGGCACGGGGCCCGGGCTCACGGGCCCGGTCCCGTACCCCGGGCTCCCGGAGCCGGTCCCGTACCCCGGGCTCCTGTACCCCGCTCCCGTACCCCGGGGGCGCGGAAGGCCCTCGCCGCGGTCCGACGGCGAGGGTTCCCTGGTGGGCGCGGCTGGGCGACCCCATGGTAAGTCGGCCATAGGAATGGCCGGTTTCCCAAGTCCCGGGCCGTCCGGTGTTCAAACCACCGTCCCGCGAGGGAGGAATCGTGTGCTCGCCTTCGGCAGCACGGGAAAGAACTCCCTCAGGACGATCAGGCCCCCTCAGGAGACAGCCGATGACCCTCACCCGCCGAGAATTCAGCAGACACTCCGCCCTCACCGGCGCCGGCCTCGCCCTCACCGGCAGCGTCGCCGCACTCGCCACCGCCCCCGGCGCCCTCGCCGCCGAGGACCCGGCGGGCACGGACGACGACGGGCCCGGCTACGGTCCGCTGCTCCCCGACCCCGATGGGCTGCTCGCCCTCCCCCAGGGCTTCTCCTACCGGGTCCTCACCCACAGCGGGGTCACCCGCCTGGAGTCGGGCGAGTTCACCCCCTCGAACCACGATGGCGCCGCAGCCTTCGCCGGCCCCCGGGGCGTCACCCTCCTCGTCGTCAACCATGAGCTGCGCGGCGTCCGTTCCCGCTGGCGCCACCCGGTCCCGCTGACCGAGGGACTGGTCTACGACCCGGCCGCGTCCGGCGGCTGCACCGTGGTGGAGGTCCGCCCGCACGGCGAGGTCGCCCAGTGGGTCGGCGTCGCCGGGACCTCCACCAACTGCGCCGGCGGCGGCACCCCCTGGGGCACCTGGCTCACCTGCGAGGAGAGCGAGGAGCTCGCGGGCCAGAACGGCATGACCCGGGACCACGGCTATGTCTTCGAGGTCGACCCCTACGACCGCCGGGCCAACCGCGACCCCCGGCCGGTCAAGGCCCTCGGCCGGTACGCCCATGAGGCCGTCGTCATCGACCCCCGGCGCGGTCACGCGTATCTCACCGAGGACGCCGACGAACCCAACGGCTTCTTCTACCGCTGGGTGCCGCCCCAGGGCTTCCGGCACGGGCGCGGCAGGCTGCGCGGCCTCGCGGACGACGCCGGGGTGCTCCAGGCCCCCCGCTGTTTCGACTCCCGGGGCCGGCTCGTCGACGACCTCTCCCGCGCCACCAGGGCCGGCACCGTCTACGGCGTGGACTGGACCGACGTACCCGACCGGGACGCCCGCACCACCCCCGTACGGCAGCAGTTCGCCGACAGCGCGATCACCCGGGGCCGCAAGCTCGAAGGCATGTGGTGGGGCGACGGGGGCGCGTACTTCGTCTCCTCCTACGCCCGTGCCGACAGCCCCGCCCAGCACAACGGCCAGGTCTGGTTCTACGACCCCCGGCGCCGCACCCTCACCCTGAAGGTGATCCTCGGCGTCGACGACGGCTACGACGGACCCGACAACATCACCGTGTCGCCGTACGGCGGGCTGGTCGTCGCCGAGGACGGCGCCGGGGCCCAGCATCTCTTCGGCGCGACCGACCGGGGCCGTATCTACCCCATCGCCCGCAACGAGCGGAACATAGGCACCGAGGAGAAGCCGGATTACAGCGAGTTCGCCGGAGTCGTCTTCTCCCCCGACGGGCGGACGCTGTACGCGAGCATGCAGGCCCCGGGGATCATGTTCGCGATCACCGGGCCATGGCGGCGGCACTCCCACCGCGACTGATCCGGGATTTCCCGGCAGCGATTCCCACCCGGATGTGAAGGTATGACCAGCCGTCATTCGAGACGCGGCGGTCACAGGGTTAGAGTCCCGGCAGCGGCTTCGGTTCCGCCGGACGTGTTCTCTGGATCCTGGCCTTATGATGGGCGCACCTCCCGGTGCGCTGGCTGCGGCTACTTCCTGCAAAGAATCAAGCCGCCGCTACTTTGATCTCGGGAGGCTCAATGCGAGGGCGCCTTTGGGCGCCCTCGCGCTGTGCGTCCCCTGTGACGGGGGGAATTGAGTGGCACGTTTCAATGTCCGCGCACGCAAAGCGCGGTCCATCTCGCCTGTGCTGTCGACCGGCTGTGAGCTCCGCAACCGCCAAGGCGGCCCTGGTTGGGAGCGCGATGCGCGCTCCGAGCTGTTTCTGCTGGCAGTCGCCAACTTCGTCTCCCAGCAGACGTTTTACGAATCCGGAAACGACCGTGACGACCGATTCATCCGACTGGTGCGGAGACTCGCCCTCGAAGACCCGGAGTGGACCGCCGGACTGATCGGCTGGCTGCGTGCCGAGGGCAATATGCGAACCGCGTCGCTGGTCGCCGCCGCCGAATATGTGAAGGCGCGTATTGACGCGTCCATGGCTATAGGGCCATCGAACCGGAGCGTCATCGACTCGGTACTGCGCCGCCCGGATGAACCGGGTGAACTGCTCGGTTACTGGACTTCTCGGTACGGCCGGAATGTGCCCAAGCCCGTCAAACGCGGAATCGCCGACGCGGTGGCCCGGCTCTGGAACGGAAAGGCGCTGCTGACGTACGACACCGCCGCCAAGCACTACCGCTTCGGCGACATCCTCAATCTGGTGCACGCCCCGCCCCACCCCGCCAAGCCATGGCAGGGCGAGCTGTTCCGGTACGCGCTCGACCGCCGCCATCACCCCGACGCCGCCGTGCCGCCCATCGCCGAGCGCACCCTGATCGCCCACCGCGAGCTGATGGCGCTCCCCGTCGCCGAACGGCGCTCGGTGCTCACCTCGCCCGGCGGGGCCGACCGGCTCGCCGAGGCCGGAATCACCTGGGAGGCGCTCGCGGGCTGGCTCCAGGGGCCGCTGGACGCGGCGGCCTGGGAGGCCATGATCCCGTCCATGGGGCCGATGGCGCTGCTGCGCAATCTGCGCAACTTCGACCGGGCCGGCGTCTCGGACGAGGTCGCCACGGCGGTCGGGGCGCGGATCGCGGACCCCGGGGAGATCGCCCGCGCCCGTCAGTTCCCCTTCCGCTATCTCGCCGCGTACCAGCACGCTCCCTCGCTGCGCTGGTCCTACGCGCTGGAGACGGCGCTCGGCCACTCGCTGGCCAATGTGCCCGCGCTGCCCGGCCGGACGCTGATCCTGGTCGACCGCTCGGGCTCGATGTGGTCGCCGCTCTCCGACCGCTCCGCACTCAACAAGGCCGATGCCGCCGCCGTGTTCGGGATAGCGGTCGCCATGCGGGCGCAGGAGGCCGATCTGGTGCAGTTCGGCTCGTCCAGCGCCCGGGTGAGGGTCCGCCGGGGCGACTCCGTGCTGAAGGTCCTGGGCCGCTTCGACAGCCTCGGCGGCACCCATACCGCCGAGGCCGTGGGCGAGCGCTACCGCGATCACGACCGGGTGCTGATCATCACCGATGAGCAGGCGGCGGGCTGGGCCCATGGCGACCCGGGGGAGCAGGTCCCGGCGGACGTCCCCGTCTACACCTGGAATCTGGCGGGCTACCCGGCGGGCCACTCGGCCTCGGGAACGCCCGGCCGGCACACCTTCGGGGGGCTGACGGACGCGGCCTTCCGGATGGTGCCGCTGCTGGAGAGCGGCCTGGACGGGGACTGGCCCTGGCGGTGACCTCGCCGTGCCGGCGGGTCCGGCCCCGGCGGTGACCCCGCTGTGCCGGCGGGTCCGGCGGGCACGGCCCGCAGATCACGGTCGCCGATCACCGTCCGCCGATCACGCTCCGCCGATCACCCGACGGCGGAATCCGAACCGAAGGAGCTGAGTGTGTCGATCCTGTCGTACGAGCGGTATCCGCTGCTGTTCGGTCCTTCCCCGGTGCACCGGCTCGACCGGCTCACCCACCGTCTCGGCGGCGCCGCGCTCTGGGCCAAGCGCGAGGACTGCAACTCGCCCATCGCCTACGGCGGCAACAAGACGCGGAAGCTGGAGTATCTCGTCGCCGACGCCCTCGCCCAGGGCTGCGACACCCTGGTCTCCATCGGCGGGGTCCAGTCCAACCACACCCGTCAGGTCGCCGCCGTCGCCGCCCGCGCCGGGCTCGGCTGCGTACTGATCCAGGAGAGCTGGGTGGACTGGCCGGACGCGGTCTACGACAAGGTCGGCAACATCCTGATCAGCCGGCTCGCCGGCGCGGACGTCCGGCTGGTGCGCGCGGGCTTCGGCATAGGAGTCAAAGAGAGCTGGGAGCAGGCGCTCCGGGAGGTCGAGGAGCGCGGCGGTCGCCCCTACGCCATTCCCGCCGGGGCCTCCGACCATCCGCTGGGCGGGCTCGGCTTCGCCGGCTGGGCGTACGAGGTGGCCGAGCAGGAGGACCGACTGGGGGTCTTCTTCGACACGATCGTGGTCTGTTCGGTGACCGGCAGCACCCAGGCCGGGATGATCGCTGGGTTCGCCGCGCTGGAGGAGGCGGGCGGCAGGCCCCGGCGCGTCCTCGGCGTCGACGCGTCCGCCGCGCCGGAGCGCACCCGGGAGCAGATCAGCCGCATCGCGCGGAACACCGCGTCCCTCATCGGGGTGGAACGCGAACTGCGGGATACGGACATCGAGCTGGACGAGCGCTACCACGCGGGGGTGTACGGCATCCCGGACGAGCGGACCCTGGCGGCGATGCGGCTCGCGGCCCGTACGGAGGGCATGGTCACCGATCCGGTGTACGAGGGCAAGTCGATGGCGGCCTTGATCGACCTTGTCGGCCGGGGCGAGATCGGGTCCGGCTCGACCGTGCTCTACGCCCATCTCGGCGGGCAACCCGCCCTCAACGCCTACAGCGCGCTGTTCTGACCGAGATTCCGTGAAACCGGTCCTGGCGCGTCGCTGACCAGGCATTCAGCCGCAAATGGAGGTGCGGATCCGGTTGCGATCTGACCACGGTCCCCCCTGTGCGCTGTCATCATGCGGCGGGAGAGGTCATACTCACGGTAATGACGAAATCAGCCGGATCCCGGCGACATCTGCCGTCCAGTCCCTTCAACCGCAACGCCCCGGCAGCCCCGCCGATCGAGCAGTACACGGTGGGCGACCGGGTCTCGCACGATCAATTCGGCCTGGGAAGAATCATCGCGGTGGAGCATGACAACGCCGCCGTGCTCGTCGATTTCTCCGGACGAAGGGGCAGGATCGCCAGCCCCTTCGCCAAACTGGCCAAGCTCTGAGGTCCGCTTCCGCCGGGGCCCGCTGCCGCGTATGACGACGGCAGCGGGCCCCGGCGGTTTCACAGGCCCGACCGGCCCGACCTTCTCGACCGGGTCTTCACCGACTGGACCGACTGGTCAGAGCGCCTGACCGGCGGGCTTCACCATGCCGCGCACGGTCCGCGACTTGACGAAGTCGCCCATGGCGGTCATCTCCCACTCCCCGGAGAACTGCTTGATCAGCTTGGCCATCATCACCCCGGTCTGCGGCTCGGCGGTGGTGAGGTCGAAGCGGACCAGTTCCTCGCCGGTGGCCGCGTCCATCAGCCGGCAGTACGCCTTGGCGACCTCGGTGAACTTCTGTCCCGAGAACGAGTTCACCGTGAAGACCAGGCCGGTGGCCTCGGCAGGAAGGCGGCCGAGATCGACGACGATCACCTCGTCGTCGCCCGCGCCCTCACCCGTCAGATTGTCGCCCGAGTGCTTGACCGAGCCGTTCAGGATCGCCAGCTTGCCGAAGTAGCAGCTGTCCAGATGATTGCGGTTCGGGCCGTAGGCGATCACCGAGGCGTCGAGGTCGATGTCCTTGCCCCGGTAGGCGGGCTCCCAGCCGAGGCCCATCTTCACCTTCGAGAGCAGCGGACGGCCGCCCTTGACCAGCGA
>NZ_VCLA01000026.1 GCF_009600885.1 Streptomyces jumonjinensis | reverse complement strand
CGGCCGGGGCCGCCCGCCGGGCGCTGGCGCGCTCCGTCGAGTATCTGCTGGGCCGCCAGGACGCAAAGGGCTGGTGGAAGGGCGACCTGGAGACCAATGTGACCATGGACGCCGAGGATCTGATGTTGCGTCAGTTCCTCGGTGTCCAGGACGACCGCATCACCGCGGCGGCGGCCCGGTTCATCCGCGGCGAGCAGCGCGCGGACGGGACCTGGGCCACCTTCCACGGCGGGCCCGGCGAACTCTCGGTCACCGTCGAGGCGTATGTAGCCCTCCGGCTCGCGGGCGACCGGCCCGACGAGCCCCATATGGAGACCGCGTCCGCCTGGATCCGCGCCCGCGGCGGAACCGCCGCCACCAGGGTCTTCACCCGGATCTGGCTCGCGCTCTTCGGCTGGTGGAAGTGGGAAGACCTCCCCGAGCTGCCGCCCGAGCTGATCTTTCTGCCCCGCTGGTTCCCGCTGAACATCTACGACTTCGGCTGCTGGGCACGCCAGACCGTGGTCCCGCTCACCGTGGTCTCCGCCAAGCGCCCGGTGCGGCCCGCGCCCTTCGCCCTCGACGAGCTGCACACCGACGCCCGGACCCCCAACCCGCCGAAGCCGCGCGCCCCCGTGCTGAGCTGGTCCGGCGTCTTCCAGCGCGCCGACCGGCTGCTGCACCTCTACCGCAGGGCGGCGCCGCGCGCCCTGCGCCGGGCCGCGATGAACACCGCGGCCCGCTGGATCGTCGAACGCCAGGAGAACGACGGCTGCTGGGGCGGGATCCAGCCACCCGCGGTGTACTCCCTCATCGCCCTGCGGCTGCTCGGCTACGACCTGGAGCACCCCGTGATGCGGGCGGGCCTGGCGTCGCTGGACCGGTTCGCGATCTGGCGCGAGGACGGCGCGCGGATGGTCGAGGCCTGTCAGTCGCCGGTCTGGGACACCTGTCTGGCCACCATCGCGCTCGCCGACGCGGGGCTGCCCGCCGACCATCCGGCGCTGGTCAGGGCCGCCGACTGGATGCTCGGCGAGGAGATCACCCGGGTCGGGGACTGGGCCGTGCGCAGACCCGGACTCGCCCCCGGCGGCTGGGCCTTCGAGTTCCACAACGACAACTACCCCGACATCGACGACACCGCGGAGGTGGTGCTCGCGCTGCGGCGGGTCGCCCACCCCGAACCGGCCCGCGTCGACGCCGCCGTCGCCCGGGCCGGGCGCTGGACGCTCGGGATGCAGTCGGGGAACGGGGCCTGGGGCGCGTTCGACGCCGACAACACCAGCCCCTTCCCCAACCGGCTGCCGTTCTGCGACTTCGGCGAGGTGATCGACCCGCCCTCGGCCGACGTCACCGCGCACATGGTGGAGATGCTCGCCCACGAGGGACGGGCCCGGCACCCCGGCACCCGGCGCGGCGTCGCCTGGCTGCTCGACCACCAGGAGCCCTGCGGAGCCTGGTTCGGCCGCTGGGGCGTCAACTACGTCTACGGCACCGGGTCGGTGGTCCCGGCGCTCACCGCGGCGGGCGTCCCCGCCGCCCACCCCGCGATCCGCCGTGCCGTGCGCTGGCTGGAGTCCGTGCAGAACGAGGACGGCGGCTGGGGCGAGGACCTGCGCTCCTACCGCGAGGAGAAGTGGATCGGCCGGGGCGCCTCCACCGCTTCCCAGACCGGGTGGGCGCTGCTCGCGCTGCTCGCCGCGGACGAGCGGGGCGGCGAGGCGGTCGAACGGGGGGTGGCCTGGCTCGCCGGGACCCAGCGGGCGGACGGCTCCTGGGACGAGCCGTACTTCACCGGCACCGGCTTCCCCTGGGACTTCACCATCAACTACCACCTCTACCGCCAGGTCTTCCCGCTCACCGCGCTCGGCCGCTATGTGCACGGCCGGCCCGCCATCGCCCCGGGCCGCCGGGCCCGTTGATGGCCTCCTCCCCGCAGCCGCCCGGCCCCCCGGCCGTGCCGCTGCTGATCGCCTGCGCGCTCGGCATCGAGCGGTTCGCCCTGCGCGGCGCCGACGACCGGGCCGGGGCCCCGGGCCCCGCCCGGGTGCTGCGCACCGGCATGGGACCGCGGAGCGCCGGGCACGCCGTGCGCACCGCGCTGAACGACGGGGCCATGCGGTACGCGGCGGTGCTCGCGTCCGGCTTCTGCGCCGGGCTCGCCCCCGGGATGCACCCCGGGGATCTGGTCGTCGCGGCCGAGACCCGTGACCCGGACGGCGCCACCCGCTGCACGGACACGGCGCGGCTGGTCGCCGCCGTCACCCGGGCCGTACCCGGCCGCCGGGTCCACACCGGTCCGCTCACCGGCTCGGACCGCGTCGTGCGGGGACCCGAGCGGGCCCGGCTCCGTACCACCGGAGCGATCGCGGTGGACATGGAGTCCGCCGCCACCCTGCGGGCCGCGCTGAGCGCCGGTCCCCGTCCGGTTGCGGCCGTACGGGTGGTCGTGGACGCTCCGGAGCATGAGCTGTTCCGCATCGGCACGGTCCGCGGTGGAATATCGGCTTTCCGCGTGCTCCGCGCCGTGCTTCCCGCATTCCACGAATGGCACCGTTCTTTGCCGCTCCCCAGGAGGTGAGCTAGATGGCCATGCCGCTCCGTCAGACCATCCGGGTCGGAACCTATCTCTTCGAGCAGAAACTGCGCAGGCGCGAGAAATTCCCGCTCATCGTCGAATTGGAGCCCCTCTTCGCCTGCAATCTGAAGTGCGAGGGCTGCGGCAAGATCCAGCATCCCGCCGGAGTGCTGAAGCAGCGGATGCCGGTGGCGCAGGCGGTCGGGGCCGTACTGGAGTCCGGCGCGCCGATGGTCTCCATCGCCGGCGGCGAGCCGCTGATGCATCCCCAGATCGACGAGATCGTGCGGCAGTTGACGGCCCGGCGGAAGTACGTCTTCCTCTGCACCAACGCCCTGCTGCTCCGTAAGAAGATCGAGAAGTTCACCCCGTCCCGGTACTTCGCCTTCGCCGTGCACATCGACGGGCTGCGCGAACGGCATGACGAATCGGTCGCCAAGGAGGGAGTGTTCGACGAAGCGGTGGCGGCCATCGTGGAGGCCAAGAAGCGCGGATTCCGGGTCACCACCAACTCCACCTTCTTCAACACCGACACACCGCAGACCGTCATCGAGGTGCTGAACTACCTCAATGACGAGCTGAAGGTGGACGAGATGATGATCTCGCCCGCGTACGCCTATGAGAAAGCCCCCGACCAGGAGCACTTTCTCGGGGTGGAACAGACCCGGGAGCTGTTCCGGAAATCGTTCGCCGACGGCAACCGGCGGCGCTGGCGGCTCAACCACTCGCCGCTGTTCCTCGACTTCCTGGAGGGCAAGGCCGACTTCCCCTGCACCGCGTGGGCCATCCCCAACTACTCGCTCTTCGGCTGGCAGCGCCCCTGCTATCTGATGAGCGACGGCTATGTCCCCACCTACCGGCAGCTCATCGAGGAGACCGACTGGAACAGCTACGGCCGGGGCAAGGACCCGCGCTGCGCCAACTGCATGGCCCACTGCGGCTATGAGCCCACCGCCGTCCTCGCCACCATGGGCTCGCTCAAGGAGTCCCTCAGGGCCGCCCGCGAGACCGTCTCGGGGAACCGGGGGTGACCGCCGCCGGGCATCCCGGCGAGGCCACGCGGGGCTTCGATCTCATGGCGCTGCTCGCCGAACGCGGCAAGGAGCGCTATGACCTGCACACCCGCCATCTCAACCACCAGCTGCCGCGCATGCTGCGCACCATCGGCTTCGACAAGGTCTACGAACGGGCCGAGGGCGCGTACTTCTGGGACGAGGACGGAGACGACTATCTCGACATGCTCGCCGGATTCGGCGTCATGGGGCTGGGCCGCCACCACCCCGTCGTCCGCAAGGCGCTGCACGATGTCATCGACGCCTCCCTCGCCGATCTCACCCGCTTCGACTGCCCGCCGCTCCCGGGCCTGCTCGCCGAGCGGCTGCTCGCCCACAGCCCCCATCTCGACCGGGTGTTCTTCGGCAGCAGCGGTACGGAAGCGGTGGAGACCGCGCTCAAGTTCGCCCGGTGCGCCACCGGCCGCCCCAGAGTCCTCTACTGCGACCACGCCTTCCACGGACTGACCGCCGGATCGCTCTCGGTCAACGGCGAATCCTGCTTCCGGGACGGCTTCGCGCCCCTGCTGCCCGACACCGCGATCCCGCTCGGCGATCTCACCGCGCTGGAGCGCGAACTGCGGCGGGGCGATGTGGCCGCCCTGATCGTGGAGCCCATCCAGGGCAAGGGCGTGCACGAGACCCCGCCGGGGTTCCTCCGTGCCGCGCAGGATCTGCTGCACCGGCACGGAGCGCTCCTGATCGCCGACGAGGTGCAGACCGGCCTCGGCCGCACCGGCGACTTCTGGGCCCATCGGCACGAGGACGGGGTGGAGCCGGATCTGATCTGCGTCGCCAAGGCCCTCTCCGGCGGCTATGTGCCGGTCGGGGCCACCCTCGGCCGGGACGCGATCTTCCGTAAGGTCTACTCGGCCATGGACCGGGTGCTGGTCCACTCGGCGAGCTTCGGCTCCAACGCCCAGGCCATGGCCGCCGGACTGGCCGTGCTCTCCGTGATCGAGGACGAGGGGATCGTCGCCAGGGCCCGCGCCACCGGCGATCTGCTGCGCACCCGGCTCACGGCGCTCATCGACCGCTATGAGTTCCTGCACGCGGTCCGCGGGCGCGGGCTGATGATCGGCATCGAGTTCGGGCAGCCCCGCTCGCTGGTGCTGCGCAGCCGCTGGGCCATGCTCCAGGCCGCCCGCAGGGGACTCTTCGCGCAGATGGTGGTGGTGCCGCTGCTGCGCAGACACCGGATCCTCACCCAGGTCTCCGGCGACCGGCTGGAGGTGATCAAACTGATTCCGCCGCTGACGATCGGCGAACGGGAGGCGGACCGCTTTCTCGGGGCCTTCGAGGCCGTGATGGACGAGGCCCACTCCGGGGGCGGTCTGATGTGGGACTTCGGCCGGACCCTGATCGGGCAGGCGGTCGCCGGCCGCCGATGAGCCGGGATCCCACCAGATCTCACCGGGATTTTGCCTCTGAGGCAAGAAACTTGCCTCAGAGGCAGTTTCCTGGCGCAATGGTCCTATGCAGAGTCCTCCCGGGGGTCATCCCCCGGACCTCCGGTCTCCCGCGGGAGACATCCCGGCCGAGCTGCCGGACATGGCGCCCAGACTGCGCGATCTGCGCCGTCGCCGGGGTCTGACCCTGGAGGCGGCAGCCCAGCGAGCCGGTCTCTCACCAGCGCATCTGTCCCGGCTGGAGACCGGCCGCCGACAGCCCTCGCTGCCCATGCTGCTCTCCCTCGCCAGAATCTACGGTACGGCAATCTCCGAGCTCCTCGGCGAGCTGTCGCCGGAGCGCGACCCCGTCATCCGCGGCGGCGGCCGGGAAGCCGCCGCCGCGGACGGCTGGACCTACCACCGGATGGGCTCGCCCGGCCGCGCCATGCAGGCGCTGCGGCTGATCGTCCCCTACGGCGCTCAGGGCGATCTGGTCCGGACGCACCCGGGCGAGGAGTGGATGTACGTCCTCGACGGGCGGCTGAGGCTCACCCTCGGCGAGGCCGTGCACGAGCTGGGTCCCGGCGACAGCGCGCACTTCGACTCGCTCACCCCGCACCGTCTCGCGGCGGCGAGCCGCGACGGCGCCGAGCTGCTCTTCGTCCACACGCTGCTCCAGAGCCCCGACCTCTATCCGCATCCCTGATCCGGGGACGCGCCCATCAGAAGTGAGGATCGACATGTCCGAGAACCCCGCCGCCGCCCCCGTGCCCCAGAAGCCCGGCGGCAAGCAGGAGGGCAAGTTTCCCAGGGGGATCTGGGTCAGGCTCTTCGCCTATCTGGTCGCGGGCCATGTGTTCGCCGGATTCCTCTATCTGCTCTTCGAGGTCGGCTCCAAGTAGACCGCTCCCCGACGCAGGGCCCGGGCACGCAGGGCCCCGATCCCGAGCCCGCAGGGCCCTGAGCGGGCCCCGAGCAAGGTGGGGCCCCGAGCAGGAGCGGGCCGGCGGCCACGGCCTCCGTGCCTCCGTCCCGCTGTGCGGCGAGGCCCGCGGCGTCAGACGGCGGTGAGCAGCCGCTCCCGCAGCCGCTCCCGCGTCCCGGGGCCGATCCCCAGCCCCTCCGTGAGATAACGCTCCGTGGTGCCCCAGGTCCGCTCGATGGTGTCGAACGCCGAGTGCAGATACTCCAGGCGGGCATCGAAGAGCGGGCTGAGCAGCTCCATCACCTCCGGCGACAGCGCCTCGGGAGAGTTGTCCCCCCGGCGCACCAGATAGCGGCGGTGCGGATCGTTGGACTTCAGATAGTCCGCCTCGACGGCCTCCCGCTCCACCCCGACCGCGAGCAGGGAGATCGCTATCGCGAGCCCCGCCCGGTCCTTCCCCGCCGCGCAGTGCATCAGCGCCGGAACACTGCTGTCGGCGAGCGCGTGCAGAATCCGGCTGTGCTCATCGGTCCGGTCCGTGATCATCCTCCGGTACGACTCCGCCATCCGCCCGGCGGCCTTGTCGTCGGCCAGGATCGACCGCAGCTGCTCGATGTTCCCCTCCCGGATCATCTTCCAGAACTCCGCGCCGTCGGCCGGATCGCTGAGCGGCATGTTCACATTCCGTACGCCCGGCAGCTCGACGTCCGGGCCCTCCAGCCGGATGTCGGCGGCATTGCGGAAGTCGAAGACCGTGTGCAGGCCCAGCGTGGCGAGAAACGCGGCGTCGCCCTCGGTCGCGTGCGCGAGATGACCGCTGCGGAAGAGCCGGCCGTGCCGCACCCTGCCGCCGTCCACGGTCGGCAGCCCGCCCACATCACGGAAATTGCGCACCCCGGTCAGTTCGGGCTCGGTCGACGGGACCTGCGGCAGCTGCTGCGTCACGGAGTCTCCTGAGGGTCACGGTCGCCGGCGCTGCTCGCCGGCGATGGCGCGTTCTTGACGATACGACATCGGTTCCTCGGGCAATCATCTTGTCCGGCCGGCTCCGGGCGGACCCGCGCGCCCCGGCATCCCGCCCTCCGGGCCCATTGTGCGGCCGGCGGGACCGACGGAAGATGTCCGGGCGTGTTCGGGCATGTTCGGGCCTGTGACCATCCGGAGGGTCGAGATGATCGAGAGCACCGGCGACGGGCGGACCTGGGTGCTCTCCGGTCCCACGAGCGGCTACGCGATCGGGCTGACCGACGCCGATGAGCTGCTCCATCTCCACTGGGGCCCCAGAATCGCCGTCGAGGACGCCGAGGCCCTCGCCGCACAGGCCCCACCGCCGTACCGGCCGTTCGAATCCCCGCTCGACGGACACGAGGAGTACCCCGTCGAAGGCGGCCCCCGCTTCGTCCGCCCGGCGCTCTCCCTGCGCACCCCCGGGGTGCGCGGCACCGAGTGGAGCTTCGCCGCCGCGGAGACGGACGGCGACGAGCTGAGGCTGCGCTTCACCGACGCCCTGCACGCCCTCGGGCTCACTCTGCACTACCGGATGCGCGACGACGCCGACGTCGTCGAGCGCTGGGTCACCGTCGCCCACGAGGGGCCCGGAGCCGAGCTGGAGATCCTGCGCGCGGACGCCGCCGTCTGGACCCTGCCCCGGCGCGACTCCTGGCGGCTGGGCCAGCTGCACGGACGGTGGGCGGCCGAGTCCCGGCTCGTCCGCGCCGAGCTGACCTACGGCGAGAAGATCATCGGCAGCCGCCGGGGCCACACCGGACACCAGCATCTGCCCTGGGTCGCGCTGGACGCGGACGGCGAGAGCACCGAGGAGCGGGGCGAGGTGTACGGCTGCGCGCTCGGCTGGTCCGGGTCCTGGCGTATCGCCGTACAGCACCTGCCCGACGGACAGGTGCAGATCACCGGCGGCGCGGGCCACGACGACTCCGGCCTGCTGCGGCTCGCCCCCGGCGACTCGTACACCTCCCCGGTCTTCGCCGGGCTCTGGAGCGCCGGAGGGTTCGGCGGCGCGAGCCAGGCCTGGCACGCCTGGCAGCTCGCCCGGGTGATCCCGGACGCCGCCGCAGAACGGCCCGTCCTCTACAACTCCTGGGAGGCCACCGGGTTCGACATCTCCGAGGAGCGGCAGCGCGCGCTCGCCCGCCGGGCCGCCGCCATGGGCGTCGAGCTCTTCGTCGTCGACGACGCCTGGTTCGGCGCGCGCACCAGCGACCGCGCCGGACTCGGCGACTGGACGCCCAACCCGGAACGCTTTCCGCGGGGACTCGCCCCGCTCGCCGACGAGGTGCACGCACTGGGCATGGACTTCGGGATCTGGGTCGAACCGGAGATGGTCAACCCCGACAGCGATCTCTACCGCGCCCACCCCGACTGGGTACAGCACCATCCCGGCCGGACCAGGACCGAGTACCGCAACCAGCTGGTGCTGAACCTCGCCCGTCCGGACGTCCGCGAGCATCTGTGGCGCCAGCTGGACCAGCTGCTGGGCAGCGCGCCGATCGACTATGTGAAATGGGACTTCAACCGCTGTTTCACGGACCCGGGCTGGCCGGGCGAGGAGTACCCCCAGAGGCTCTGGGTCGAGCATGTCCACGCCCTCTACGGACTGCTCGACCGGCTGCGCGCCGCGCATCCGGGGGTGGTGTTCGAGTCCTGCTCCGGCGGCGGCGGCCGGATCGACCTCGGCATCCTCTCCCGCACGGACCAGGTGTGGACCTCCGACAACACCGATCCGCTGGACCGGCTCGCCATCCAGCACGGCTTCAGCCAGCTCCACCCGGCACGGGTGATGGCCGCCTGGGTCACCGACAGCCCCCAGACCCAGCTCAACGGGCGGCGCAGCTCCCTCCGCTTCCGTTTCGTCAGCGCGATGGCGGGGGTGCTGGGCATCGGCGGCGATCTGACGCGGTGGAGCGAGGAGGAGCTGACCGAGGCGCGCGGCTGGGTGGAGCTCTACCGGCGGATCAGGCCGCTGGTCCAGCACGGCGAACTCCACCGGCTGCGCGCGCCCGGCGGCGGGCTGAGCGCGGTGCAGTTCCTGCGGGGCGAGGAGACCGTCGTCCTCGCCTGGCTCCAGGCGCAGCACTACGGGGAGCCGCCGCCTCCGCTGCGGCTGCGCGGACTCGATCCGGCGGCGGCCTACGAGTGCCTGGAGAGCGGAGCCGTCCACCGGGGAGCCGTACTGGCGCACCAGGGGCTGCACACGGGGCTGACGGGCGATCTGGACGCCGCCGTCATCCGGCTGCGCCGTCGCTCATCATGACATTTAGCTGCTATGACTGAATTGGGTGATTGGGTATAACATGCCCCGTCATCAGGGGAGATGGGGTGCTGCTGGTGCGCAGGATCACAGTGGTGACGGTGTGTGGCGGGACGATGGGCCCCGATATCGATACCGGAGGGCGAGTTGGGGGAGCGGGTTCCACGCAGGGTGACCGGTTCTCCCCGCGCCTCGCTCTGTGGATCATGACGCGATAACCGGATCGGCTTGTTCCGTTCATTCCGGCTCGTCTACGGTCACGGCCATCCGGACGGGCCGCCCAATCCTGCCGCCGTCCGGAAACCCCATCACGACATCCGTATGCGGCAGGAGCGGGGGAACCAGGCAGTACGCCGGTCCGGATCTCCGGACGGCTCGGGGTGAAGCCGCGCAGCCGCGCGGCCGGGCATCTCCAGCCCGAACCCGACAGCTCACCTCGCAGGCGCCGGAGAGGAATCGCGCCATGCCCGAAAAGGGTAAGCACCGTCGTCCCAGGACCAGCACTCTCACCCGTGGCTTCGTCGCCGCCGGAACCGGTGGCGCGGCCATCGCCCTGCCGCTGTTCGGCGCCGCCGGGGCCCATGCGGCGGAGCGGCCGGCCCCGGCTGCCCCTGCCGCCTCGGCCTCTGCGGACTCCGTGGTGGAGCGGGCCGCGGCCCCCAAGGGCGGGAAGCCCGCAGGGGACCCCGCCGCCGTCTACCGGGTCGTCGCCGGTGACCATCTGTCCCGGATCGCCGAAGAGCACCGCGTCAGCGGCGGCTGGCAGAAGCTCT
>NZ_VCLA01000195.1:8419-9229 GCF_009600885.1 Streptomyces jumonjinensis | reverse complement strand
GTACGCGAAGTGGGAGCCGCTGGCCACCGCGCTGCAGAAGGCCATCGCGCCCACGCTCACCGACGACGGCACCGGCTCCGGGTCCGAGGACGGCGATGCCCCCGGCACTTCCGCTGGTTGTGGTCCCGGCGGAGATGGGTCGGAGTTCGGTCCGATCCCGGCCGGGGTGCTTCCGAAGGGGTACGAGATCCCGTCCGATGCTCCGAAGTCGGTGCAGACGGCGATCCGCTGGGGCCTCGGCGCCCTGGGCACCCCGTACCAGTGGGGCGGGACGTGCGCGAACCCGCGGGGCCAGGATCCGATGGGGCGGTGCGACTGCTCGTCCCTGATGCAGGCCGCGTACAAGGCCGGCGGTATCTCCCTGACCCGGACCACGTACACCCAGGTCAAGGAGGGCAAGGCAGTCAATGCGAAGGCGCTGAAGCCCGGTGATCTGCTGTTCACCCGGGGCACGGCCCAGGTGCCGGAGCACGTCGGTCTGTTCATCGGCTCGGGCCTGATCCTGCACTCGCCGCGCACCGGCGACGTCGTCAAGATCGCCACCCTCGCGGAGTGGCGGCCGGACATCCTCGCCGTCCGCCGCGTCGTCTGACGCCCTCGCGTCCACCTCCCCCTCATTCTCTCCTTCCCTCCCTCCCGGGCATCCGTATGCCCTGAAACAGGAGTTTTGTGGTGAACATCAGCCAGTCGGGCCAGTTCTTGGCCTTCAACCCCGGTATCAAGCCCGCGGACGGCGGCCTGCCGGGCCTCGACGTCCTGAAGGACGTCATCAGCTCGATCAACCTCTTCGGGATCATCGCGGTCGTCGGA
>NZ_VCLA01000195.1:8262-8409 GCF_009600885.1 Streptomyces jumonjinensis | reverse complement strand
TCCGCGATGGGCACCCAGGTCAACTGATGCCCACGCACGAGAAGAAACCTTCCTCCCACCGCAGCCCCCGGCCCCCGAGGGGGTCGCTGGTGCCGGGGCCGGGGTCGTCGGTGCTGCACCGGTCCCTGATCGTGGCCGTGGTGCTGG
>NZ_VCLA01000195.1:8039-8252 GCF_009600885.1 Streptomyces jumonjinensis | reverse complement strand
CTCCGCCGGCTCCCGCCCCGGTGAAGGCCCCGAAAGGGGGCCAGGTGGCGGCGCCCGTAAGACCACCGATCCGGTGGAGTTCGCCAAGGCAGCCGCGAAGGTCCTGTGGTCGTACGACACCCGCCGCCTCTCCCAGCCCGAGCACATCGCCGGGCTCAAAAGGTGGATGACCTCGGAGAAGAAGTACGCGGACTGGCCTTCGGTCTCCGACCT
>NZ_VCLA01000195.1:7830-8029 GCF_009600885.1 Streptomyces jumonjinensis | reverse complement strand
GTCGCGGGTCTTGTCGAGGGTGCCCTTGACGCCCCAGAGGATGAACTCCGAGTCCTGCTTCGGACCGCCCTTCCTCGGGCGGGAGGCCGGCTTGATCCACGGGATCGTGCCGGACCAGGTCCAGCCCGCCATCTGCAGCGCGTCCGAGGTCGTCGGCTCCTGCCGCCAGTCCGTGAACACCATCACGACCGCGTGCTCG
>NZ_VCLA01000195.1:6787-7820 GCF_009600885.1 Streptomyces jumonjinensis | reverse complement strand
TCTTCAGGACGGTGAGCGCGTCGCCTCGGTGCAGCGTGTACGGCACGGCGGTTTCTCCTTCGGGAAAGACGGCTGCACGCCCGCTGGATTTATGAGCGCATGCGGGCGCGGCCCGCTCGAACACCCTGTCCGGGGCGAGCGGTGCCGCGCACAGTAGCCGTCTTTCCCGGCCGCACCCAATGACGTGATCCGGGGTTTCCGGGTCGTTTGGTGCGGCCGGATTTCCCTCCTACAGTCCCCCTCGTGTTCGCCGCTCCGGGCCCTGGCCTGGTGCTGGTTGAGCTGTGCTGTTGCGTGCTGCCCCGTCCAGAAGGCCGGTGTGCGGCTCTGTTCCGAGGGGGGATTGTCCCGTGTGGCGGGTGAGATTACGAGGGCGGCTTGCTGCCGCTTCTGAAATGAGGGACTCGGTGTCCGGGAGTTAGCCGCTCCCGGACACATTCCCCGCCCTCTTCTTCTCTTTCTTCTTTGACCCGCCCGATTTCCGGTGGCCTTTTCGACGAGAAAGCCGGGGCCGGGCGGCCTACACGCAAGGAGCCGTTATGCGGCATGCCCAGATACGCCCGTCGCCCTCCTCGGCGGGGCGGTCGTGAAGAAGGTCGCGGTGATCGCGGGCGGGGTCGCGCTGGCCCCGCTGCTGCTGATCGCCCCGGTCGCCGTCGCCCTGGTCGGCGCCACCAACGCGCAGGCCACCTGCGACACACAGGGCGTGGATACGGGGGCGGTCGCCGCGCAGGTGGAGTCGATCCTGGACGGTGGGGACGGCGGCGGTGTTTCGGTGCCCGGCCTGACCAGCCCGAAGGAACAGATCCCGCACGCGCGGACGATCCAGGCCACCGGGGTGGCGATGAAGGTCCCCGCCCAAGGGCAGATCGTCGCGCTCGCCACCGCCCTCCAAGAGTCCGGCCTCCGCAACCTCGACTACGGCGACCGGGACTCGCTGGGGCTGTTCCAGCAGCGCCCGTCGATGGGCTGGGGCACCCCGGAGCAGGTGCGGGACCCGGTGTACGCCTCGACCAAGTTCTACGAGGGCCTC
>NZ_VCLA01000195.1:5855-6776 GCF_009600885.1 Streptomyces jumonjinensis | reverse complement strand
GTACGCGAAGTGGGAGCCGCTGGCCACCGCGCTGCAGAAGGCCATCGCCCCCACCCTCACCGAAAACGGGGACGGTGAGGACGACGCCCCGGCGCCAGATGCTCCCGCTGGGTGCGGTCCTGGCGGTGACGGGTCGGAGTTCGGGCCGATCCCGGCCGGCGTGCTGCCGAAGGGGTACGAGATCCCGTCCGATGCGCCGAAGTCGGTTCAGACGGCGATCCGCTGGGGCCTCGGTGCCCTGGGCACCCCCTACCAGTGGGGCGGGACGTGCTCGGACCCCCGGGGTCAGGACCCGATGGGGCGGTGTGACTGCTCGTCCCTGATGCAGGTGGCCTACAAGGCCGGCGGCGTCTCTCTGACCCGGACCACGTATACGCAGGTCAAGGAGGGCAAGGCGGTCGGCGTCGGGTCGATCAAGCCGGGCGATCTGCTGTTCACCCGGGGCACGGCCCAGGTGCCGGAGCACGTCGGCCTGTTTATCGGCTCGGGTCTGATTCTGCATTCCCCGCGCACCGGTGACGTCGTCAAGATCGCCACGCTCGCGGAGTGGCGGCCGGACATCCTCGCCGTCCGCCGCGTCGTCTGACGCTTCCCTCCCCCCTCCTTCTCCTCATTTCTTCCTCCCGGGCATTTGTGTGCCCTGAATCAGGAGTTCTCGCTGTGAAGTTCAGCCAGTCGGGTCAGTTCCTGGCCTTCAACCCCGGTATCAAGCCCGCGGACGGCGGTCTGCCGGGTCTGGATGTCCTGAAGGACGTCATCAGCTCCATCAATCTCTTCGGGATCATCGCGGTCGTCGGCGCGCTCGCGGTGTCCGCGCTGGTGTGGGCCTGGGGCCACCACTCCGGCGGTCACCAGGCCGAGGCGAACGGCAAGAAGGGCACCGTCGTCGCCGCCGGATGCGCCCTGCTGCTGGGTGCCGCC
>NZ_VCLA01000195.1:1835-5845 GCF_009600885.1 Streptomyces jumonjinensis | reverse complement strand
GCACCAGGCCGAGGCGAACGGCAAGAAGGGCACCGTCGTCGCCGCCGGGTGCGCCCTGCTGCTGGGCGCGGCGAACGGCATCGTCAGCTTCTTCTCCGCGATGGGCACCCAGGTCAACTGATGCCCACGCACGAGAAGAAACGTTCCTCCCACCGCAGCCCGAGGGGTTCTCTGGTGCCGGGTCCGGGGTCGTCGGTGCTGCACCGGTCCCTGATCGTGACCGTGGTGCTGACGCTACTGACCGGCATCGCCGGGCTGGTCGCCTTCCTCACCCGCGAGGACACCCCCGAGACGGCGGCCCCGGCGTCCGCGCCGGAGACCCGGCAGTCGGCTCCGCCGGCTCCCGCCCCGGTGAAGGCCCCGAAAGGGGGCCAGGTGGTGGCGCCCGTGAAGACCACCGACCCCGTCGAGTTCGCCAAGGCCGCAGCGAAGGTCCTGTGGTCCTACGACACCCGCCGCCTCTCCCAGCCCGAGCACATCGCCGGGCTCAAACGCTGGATAACCGGCGAGAAAAAGTACGCCGATTGGGCGTCCGTGGCGGATCAGGTGCCGGATCCGGTGCTGTGGTCGCGGATGGGCGACCAGGCCCAGTACGCGACCGCCACGGTCGGCGAGGGCCACTTCCCGCAGGCGTTCAAGTCCGCGCTCGCCGCCGATCCGGGGGCGATCACCGATGCGTACATCTACGCGGTCACGGTCACCGGCCGTCAGTCGATCGCCTGGACCGGCTCCGACCAGGGCACCGGCGCCGAGCCCCGCTCCTCGACGCTCGCCGTCCAGTGCCGCCCCGACCAAGCGTGCCGTCTCGCGGCCGTCCTGCCCACCACCGCCCCGTGACCACCCCGTACGAAAGGAGGTGAACCATGCCTTCAGCATGTGATCTGCCCCTGATGAACACGGTCTGCGACGCGGTCGGCGGCGTGGCGAGTTCGACCGGCCAGGCCATCACAGACGGGATCGGCGCCTGGATCGCCAAGTCCATGGGCGAGATGGCCCAGGCGGCGGCCGACCTCGCCGCGCAGGCAGTGGACAAGACCACCGCCGTCGACCTCAACGCGACCTGGTTCCGTGAGAACTACGAGCTGCTGCTTCCGATCGGCCTGGTGCTGATCGTCGGCACGTTCTGCCTGCAGCTCATGCGGGCCGCGTGGCGGCGGGACGAGCGGGCGCTGTTCCAGGCCGTGACCGGCACGGTCGCCGGGGTGTTCTTCGCGTTCGCGGCCATCGCCTGCACCACCGTCGCCCTGACCATCGTGGATGCCCTCTCAGCAGGGTTGTTCAAGGCCGCGAACAGCTCGGTGGACGATGCGATCCGCCGTGTCATCAAGGTCAATTCTTACGGGGCGATGTACGGGCTCGGCTGGGGGATCCCCGCGATCGTCGCCCTCGGCGCGACCATCGGTGCCTTTCTCTACTGGGCGGTGATGGTCGCCCGGAAGGTCGGCATCCTGATCCTGGTTACTTTGGCGGTGTTCGCCGGGGCCGGCGGCGGCTGGGAGGTCGCCCGCCGCTGGCGCAAGGGCTGGATCGAGGCCACCAGCTCCCTGATCGTCTCCAAGCTGCTGATGACGATCGTGTTCCTCCTCGGCGTCTCCGCCATGGGCAAGACCGACCCGGCCGACGGGCTCGGCGCGCTGTCGGACGCGATGGCCGGAATCGTGATCATGGTCCTCGTATTGCTGTGCCCCTATGCGACGTACAAGTTCGTGCACTGGGCGGCCGAGGGCGGCGGGCAGGATGATCTGCACCGCACCGGCGTCGCCGGGGTCACGGTGGCGGCCGGGGCGGCGAAGACCGCCGGGCAGCTCGCCATGCAGGCCGGGACCGGTATGCCCGCTCCGCAGGGTCCGGCGAAGGTCCCCGGCCAGGGCGCCGGGGGCGTCGCCGCCGGGATCAACCCCGCTGGCGGCAACACCTCGCCGGAGGGGATCTCCGGGGACGAGCCGCCGCAGACGACCTTCCGGTTCGGCGAGGACCCGAACGCCACCGGCGACAAGGGCCAGCCCCTCATCCGCCGCCCCCGTACCGACGGCGACAAGGGCCGGCCGCTCATCCAGCGCCCCGGCCAGCCCACCGGAACCGGTGGCTCCGCCGGGGGAGCCACCGGGACAGGCGGGCCAGCGACCGGAGCGACCAGCGCACCGGGATCGACCGGCACCGCTGCCGCTGCCGCACCCGCCTCCGGCACGGCCGCCTCGGGTCCCGCGCCCGCTGGCCCGGTGCCCGCCGGAGCACCGGCCGGTCCATCGGAGGGGATTCAGGCGGTGTCCGCCCCGCCGGTCCCTGCCCGGCCGCCGGCTCCGCCGGGGCTGAGTCCGCAGGGCGGGACGACCCCGGCCCGGTGGGTCTACCCGAAGCCGCCCACCGGTCTGGGCGGCTCGGACCCCCGGTCCTGACCGGCTGACCGGCACCTCCTGGGGGCGGACCCTTCGGTCCGCCCCCAGGGGCCACCCCCTCTTCTTCTTCAAGGACGACCCCACCCATGCACCCTGATGTCTCCGCTTCCACGGCTCCGGCCACGGTGAAGTTCCCCCACCGCTCCCGCCGGGGCGTGCTCCTCGGGCTGACCGCGCCGCAGCTCGTCGCCGTCGCCCTGACCGGCCTGCTCCTCCTCGCCGTCCTCATGTCGACCGGCGTCCCCGGCGCGCTGAAGCTCATCCCCCTGTGGACAGTGATCCTCGCGGCCGTGTTCGTCCGCTACCGGGGCCGCTCCCTCGCCGACTGGGCCCCGATCGCCCTCCGCTACACACTGCGCCGGACCAAGGGCCAGCTCGTCTGGCTGACCCGGCCGTCGTCCCGGCCCCGGCGGGAGGGCCTGCTGCACCTCCCGGGCACGGCCGCGTCCCTGCGGGTAATCACCTCTCCCGACCGCCACACCGGCGCCGTCCACGACCCGCACCACGGCACGCTGACCGCGGTGGTCCGGGTCGCCTCCCGGGCGTTCGCGCTGCTGGACCCGGCCACGCAGAACCACAACGTCGCCGGGTGGGGGCGGACCCTGGCCGCGCTGTCCCGCACCGGGCACATCGCCCGCGTCCAGGTCCTGGAGCGGACGGTCCCGGACTCCGGAGACGCGCTCCACCGGTACTGGACGGAGCACGGGAACCCGGACACCCATCTCGCCGGGCCCGTCTACACCGACCTGCTGACTGCCGCAGGGCCCGCGGCGGCCCCGCACGAGAGCTACGTCGCCATCGCCCTCGACCTGAAGGCGGCCCGCCGTCTGATCAACCAGGCCGGCGGCGGGCTCACCGGAGCGTTCTCCGTGCTGACCCAGTTGACCGCGACGTTCGACCAGTCGGTGCGCAACGCCGGTCTCACCCCGGGCGGGTGGCTGACCGCGGGCGAGATCGCCGCCGTGATCCGCACCGCCTACGACCCGAAGGCGGGCGCCGCCCTCGACCAGTGGTCGGACACCGACCGGCCCGAAGCCGATCCCGCAGCCGCCGGGCCCGTTGTGCTGGTGGAGAAGGCGGACCGAATCGAGACCGACTCGGCTCACCACGCCACGTTCTGGATCGAGAACTGGCCTCGGATCGAAACCGGTGCGGGGTTCCTGCACCAGCTTCTGTTCACCTCCGGGGTCCGCCGCACCCTCTCGCTCACCTACGCGCCGAAGGGTCTCGACGCGGCGCTCAAGGACGTACAGCGGAAGAAGGCGACCGTGATCGCGGACGCGGCGGAGCGGCAGCGCAAGGGGCAGGTCGATTCCGAGGAGGACAACGTCGAATACGCGGACATCAAGAACCGCGAACGCGAGCTGATCGCCGGCCACGCCGACGTCGCCCTCACCGGGCTCGTCACGGTCTCCGCGGACACCCCCGACCAGCTCAACTCCGCCTGCGCGGCAATCGAGACGGCGGCCGTCGCGGCCCTGGTCGATCTGCGTCCGCTGACCTGGCAGCAGGCCGAGGCGTTCACCAACGCCGCCCTGCCCCTCGCCCGCCCGTGACCCGAGGACGCAGAAGCCGATGCCGACCGACCTGGCGTTCGCCACCGAGGCCCTGGAC
>NZ_VCLA01000195.1:1634-1825 GCF_009600885.1 Streptomyces jumonjinensis | reverse complement strand
CCGCAGGGCGGGACGACCCCGGCCCGGTGGGTCTACCCGAAGCCGCCCGCCGGTTTGGGCGGTTCGGACCCCCGGTCCTGACCGGCTGACCAGCACCCCTGGGGGCGGACCCTCCGGTCCGCCCCCAGGGGGCACCCCCTTCTTCTTCAAGGACACCACCACCCATGCACCCTGATTCCACGGCTCCCGTC
>NZ_VCLA01000195.1:785-1624 GCF_009600885.1 Streptomyces jumonjinensis | reverse complement strand
GGAACTGGACGCCCTCCACCAGCACTGCCTCGCCCTCTACGCCCTCCTCGACGCCCACACCACCCGCACCACCCCCGTCGACCGCGCCGGAGGCGAAGTACTGAAGGCCGCGCGGGTACGGCTGTGGCAAGCGGCCGAACACCTGCACGCCGCCTGGCACCGCGCCCCCACCACCGACACCGACCGGCTGCTGACCGCCGGCGGCTGCCGTCCCCGGCTGCCGGTGTGCGGGCGCCACCTGCGGATGTCCGTACGGGTCCGCCGCACACACACCCCCGCCGAACTACGGGCCCCGTTCACCGGCCCCAACCGCCTCTAACCGACCGGAGTACCCACCGATGTCCGTACGCTCCCGGGCTTCTGCGAGCCCACTGTTCACCCCCCACCGCACCGACCGCCGCTCCTCGCGCCGAGCGAAGGCGGAGTTCACCGCGGCGCAGGCCAAGGCCCGCCACGCCGCCCGCCCCGACACGGTCCGGGCCACCAGCGGGCCGGACCCGGAACTCCAGCCGACCTATCCCGTGTCGGGCCGACCCGGTCCTGACTCCGCCCGGGGCGGACAGCTCCGGCTGCCCGCCCACCGGATGACGACCGCCGTCGCGTCGGGGGCCTATCCGTTTCTCGCGGAGGGCGGGCTCGGTGCCCAGGGGATCTACGTCGGGCAGGATGTCCACGCGGAAGCCAGCTTCTGCTACGACCCGTTCGCGCTGTACGGGCGGCTGGAGGGGTTCACTAATCCGAACATCCTGCTCGCCGGGATCATCGGCATGGGCAAGTCCGCCCTCGCCAAGAGCCTGGCGCTGCGGGCCACCGCCTTCGGCTACCGGATCTATGTCCCC
>NZ_VCLA01000195.1:0-775 GCF_009600885.1 Streptomyces jumonjinensis | reverse complement strand
GCTGGACGCGCCGGAGAAGCCGTACGGGATCAGCGACGAGGACTGGACGACCGAGGTCCGCAAGCGCCGCCTGCTCCTCCTCGGCTCCCTGGCCAAGACCGTGCTCCGCCGGGAGCTGCACCCGATGGAGCACACCGCTCTGGACATCGCGCTCGACCAGGTCGTCGCCTACACGCAGCAGACGGGCACGACACCGCTGCTCGGCGACGTCGCCTACGTCCTCGGCTCCCCCCAGCACCTCGACGCCGCCATCGGCGAATCGTCCGGGCGGCTCGGACGAGCCGCCGAGGACCTCGCCCACGCCCTGCGCCGCATGATCCACGGCGATCTCGGCGGGCTGTTCGACGCCCCGTCGACCGTGCGGTTCGATCCGTCGGCGCCGATGCTGTCCATCGACCTGTCCCGGCTCGGCGGCACCGGCGACGACACGGGGCTGGTGCTGGCGATGACGTGTGCGTCGGCGTGGATGGAGGCGGCGATCTCTGACCCCACCGCCGGGCGGCGGTGGGTGATCTACGACGAGGCGTGGCGGGTGATGCGGCATGTCGCCCTGCTGGAGCGGATGCAGTCCCAGTGGAAACTGAGCCGGGGTCTGGGCATCGCCAACGTCATGGTGATTCACCGGCTGTCGGATCTGCTGACCGCGGGCGAGGCCGGCTCCCGGGGCCGGGCCCTCGCGGAGGGTCTCCTCACGGACTGTTCGACGCGGATCATCTACCGGCAGGAGGCCGACCAGCTCGCCTCCGCCTCCGCCCTCCTCGGGCTGACCGGCGTC
>NZ_VCLA01000194.1:63022-176919 GCF_009600885.1 Streptomyces jumonjinensis | reverse complement strand
CAGGGGGGACCCTGTGGGAGAGTAGGACGCCGCCGAACAAATTTTGATGGAAGGGCCCTGTACCGTAATGGTACGGGGCCCTTTCTGTTTCTGTTGTGTTGTGAAGTGTTTGTGTTGTGTGTTCAGCCCCGGTTCACCCCCCGTTTCTGTGGGGGGAGGCCCGGGGCTTTTCTGCGTCCTGGGGCCGGTAGAAGGCTCACGTAGAAGACTCACTGGGACGACGGGAAGGACTTACCAGGAGAGGACTTCAGCAGCTCACGAGAGGACTTCAGTGGCTGAGGGGCTCGGGCCAACGGGCTCGGGCCTGTTCGGCCGAGCGGAGCAGGACCAGCGGAAGCAGCCCCTGGTCCTGGCCGCTCGACAGCAGCTCCGGAAGGCGGGGAAGCGGGGCCACCGCGGCGACATCGTCCAGGACGAGCGTCAGTGGTGGGTCGAGCCGGCCGGCGGATGACCGTGCGGCCATGCGGCGGCCGTGCTCGACCACGTCTGCTGCCAGTGCTGTGAGCAGAGGCATCGCTCCGGGGTGGGACCGAGGGTCCTCGATGGGCTCGCCCACCAGATAGAGCGTTCCCCCCTCGGCCGCAAATGATTCCAAAGTGAGGGAATCGGTCCTGTTCGGAGTGCATGACTGACGGATATGGACCGATGAGAGAGCGGAAAGCGCTCGGCCCGCCAACTGCTGGGCGACCTCGCGTCGTTCGGGATGGGCGGTGAGCGCCGACTCCAGCAGTCCCGCGAGCCCTCCCGCGGCCTTGGGGTGCGTACGCAGGACGCGTACGGCCTCCTGGGCGCCGCCGCCCTGGGCCCAGCGGTGGACCTGCTTGACGCCCCGGCCGTCCACGGCGGCGGCATGCAGCCAGCAGCGCAGCAGCGTCTCGGCGGTGTCGGCCATCGCCGCGTCGAGAAGAGCGCGCGGCCGGACCGGAGCGAGGAGAGCGGTGGCGCGGGCGGCGGCCGTCTCCGCGTTCTCGCAGCCGGCCGTGGGGGACCAGTGGAGGCGTGCCGGGGTGTCGCAGAGGTGGCCCGGGTCGTAGACGAGTACGGGGCCGAGCTTCGCCCGGGTGTCCTTGGTCTCCGACCACAGGCCGGGGTCGGAGGTCACCACGAGCACGGGGCCTTCGGCGTCCAGGACGGCCTGAAGGGCGGTGGGACGGCGGGTGGCCTGGTCTCCATAGAGAAGCCGGGGGGCCCGGGGGCCCGGTACCGCTCTGCCGACCGGGAGGGGTGAGACAGCCGTATCGCGGACGGGGTCCGGTACCAGTGCAGGGGCCGGAGCCTGGGCCTGAGCCGACGAAGGGACAGGATCTGTCACCGGGACGGGCCCCGGCGTCGGATCCGGCGCCGGAGCGGACACGGTCTTCGTCAGAGACGGTGGTGCGGCGGCCTCCGGCGCAGGGGAGACAGCCGCTTCCCCGGCCCTGGCCCCTGCCCCAGCTCCGGCGCGGGCCGCACGGACCTCGGCCCGGCGTGCCTCCCGTACCGCCTTCCAGCGGGCCAGGGTCCCCAGGGCCCAGACCGTCAGCACCGCGAGGACCATCAGCTGGCCGATCACCAGGCCCCAGAACAGCCCGTACCGCGGCAGCTCCCCCGCGGGAGTGGCGGGCCAGGCGGCGGGCAGATCCTGGGGTGCCGAGATCAGGGAGCGTACGGCCAGTGGCGCGTTCTCGAAGGTGACGGCCGTGGGCCAGGAGCCGTGGGCCAGGAGGCCCGCCAGGCCCGTCCCGGTCCAGATCAGTACCAGTGCGGAGGCCCCCAGCGCGAGCAGGCCCAGCAGCAGGCCGTCCGGGACGCCTCCGGCGCCCCCCTGACCCGGGCGGCGCTGTTCCGGTTCGCGCATCTCATGCCACCGTCGACTCGGACGACCCGTTGAATCGGGCCGCGCGCTGTTCGGTCTCCCACTCCGCGGCGGCCAAGTCCTCGGACAGCGTGGGTGCCGAGGCTTCCGTCATGGCCCGGTCGGTGAAGACCAGCGGCCGTTCCGCCTCGGTGATCAGATGTTTGACGACCTGCACATTGCCGTTGACGTCCCAGACCGCGATACCCGGGGTGAGCGTCGGAATGATCTCGACGGCCCAGCGGGGCAGCCCCAGCACCCGGCCGGTCGCCCTGGCCTCGTCGGCTTTCTGGGCGTAGACCGTACGGGTGGACGCCATCTTCAGGATCGCCGCGGCTTCCCGCGCCGCCGCGCCGTCCACGACATCGGAGAGATGGTGGACGACGGCGACGAAGGAGAGGCCGAGCCGGCGGCCGAACTTCAGCAGCCGTTGGAAGAGCTGGGCGACGAAGGGCGAGTTGATGATGTGCCATGCCTCTTCGACGAGGAAGATGCGCTTCTTCCGGTCCGGGCGGATCCAGGTGTGTTCCAGCCATACCCCGACGATCGCCATCAGGATCGGCATGGCGATGGAGTTGCGGTCGATATGGGAGAGGTCGAAGACGATCAGCGGGGCGTCCAGATCGATGCCCACGGTCGTCGGGCCGTCGAACATGCCGCGCAGGTCGCCGTCGACCAGCCGGTCCAGCACCAGCGCGACATCCAGGCCCCAGGCCCGTACATCGTCTATGTCGACGTTCATCGCCTCCGCCGACTCCGCCTCCGGGTGGCGCAGCTGTTCGACGATATCGGTCAGCACCGGCTGGCGGTTGGTGATGGTCTCGTTGACGTAGGCGTGGGCGACCTTGAGGGCGAAGCCGGAACGTTCGTCCAGGCCATGGCCCATCGCGACTTCGATGATCGTACGGAGCAGGGCGAGCTGGCCCGTGGAGGTGATCGCGGGGTCGAGCGGATTGAGCCGGATGCCGCCGTCGAGGGCGGTCATGGGGTCGAGCCGGATGGGGGTTATCCCCAGCTCCTGTGCGATGAGATTCCACTCGCCCACCCCGTCCTCGCCCTGGGCGTCGAGGACGACGACCTGGCGGTCGCGGAAGCGGAGCTGGCGCAGGACGTAGGTCTTCTCCAGCGCCGATTTGCCGTTGCCGGACTCGCCGAGGACCAGCCAGTGGGGTGCGGGCAGCTGTTGGCCGTACAGCTGGAACGGGTCGTAGATATAGCCCTTTCCGCTGTAGACCTCACGGCCGATGATCACGCCTGAGTCGCCGAGGCCCGGCGCCGCGGTCGGCAGATAGACGGCCTGCGCCTGCCCGGTGGAGGTGCGCACGGGCAGCCGGGTCGTCTCCACCTTCCCGAGGACGAAGGAGGTGAAGGCCTCGGTGAGGGCGGACAGCGGATCTCGCATCAGGATCAAGGCCCCTAACGGCGGATGCCGGTCGCGAACGGCAAGGTGTTCACAAAGGCCCGGTGGTGCTCGCGGTCGCACCACTCCAGCTTCAGATACGACTTACCGGCCGAGGCCCTGATCGTCCGCTTGTCCCTGGCCAGCGCCTCGGGCGAGCGGGACGACACAGTGATGTACCCGACGAGGTTGACGCCTGCCGCACCACTGGCGAGATCTTCACCCCGCTGGTCGAGCCGTCCGTGCGCGGCGATGTCGCGGGGGTCGACCGTACGGTTCATCTTGGCGGCGCGGCTGGCGTCGGCTTCGTCGTTGGTCTTCTCGGTGAGCATGCGTTCGATGGCGACCTCGGTGGGTTCGAGGTCCATGGTGACCGCGACCGTACGGATCACATCGGGGGTGTGGACGAGGAGCGGGGCGAGGAAGTTGACGCCGACCGGGGTCATCGGCCACTCCTTCACCCAGGCGGTGGCATGGCACCAGGGCGCGCGGGTGGAGGACTCACGGGTCTTGGCCTGGAGGTAGGTGGGCTCCATGGCGTCGAGCTCGGCGGGCCAGGCGTTCCGCTTGGTCATCGCCTGGATGTGGTCGATGGGGTGGTCGGGGTCGTACATGGAGTGCACCAGCGAGGCGAGCCGGCCCTGGCCGAGCGGCTGACGGACCCGGATGTCGGCCTCGGCGAGCCGGGCGCAGATGTCGGTCAGCTCACGGGCCATGACGACGGCCAGGCCCGCGTCCTTGTCGAGCTTGCGGGACTTGGTGGCCGCGCGGGTGGCGCGGGCCATGGCGTGGGCCTCGGCGGCGAGCTCGCGGGTGTAGTGCATACAGGCGACGAGATAGGCGCGGTGCTGCTCGCTGGAGGTGGAGACCATCGACTGGAGCTGGTCGTAGGAGTCGCGCAGCCAGGGGGGGGCCTGGGCGTCTCCGCGCTGGGCGACGTCCTTGGCGTGGGCGTCGGGGTCGGCGGGGAGGGTGCGGGCGAGCATCTGGATGCGGGTGACGAAGCCGTCGCCGTTGGCGACGTGCTTGAGCAGGGTGCCGAAGCGGTCGACGAGGGCTTCCTGGTCCTCGCTGTCGCGCAGTCCGACGCCGGGGCCCTCGATCTCGATGGCGGCGGTGACGGTACGGCGGTCGGCGTGGAGGAGTACGGCGATCTCGTCGGGGCCGAAGGGGGCGGCGAGCCAGTTGATCCGGCCGATGCCCGGGGGCGGGCCGACCTCCACCTCGCGGCCGTCGAGCCGGGTGCCGGCTTCGACGGCGGTGGAGCGGTAGGCGGTGCCGCGGCGCACGGTCCGCTTGAAGCTGCGGTTGATCTCGAACCACTTGTAGAAGGTGCGGTGCTTGTACGGCACGTACACGGCGGCGAGCGCGAGCAGCGGAAAGCCCATCAGCAGCACGATCCGCAGGGTGAGCACGGGGACCAGCAGTCCGCTCATCATGCCGAGGAACCCGCCGGCGACGATCAGGGCGATCTCGCCGGTCTCGCGGTTCTTGCCGACGATCGCGTTCGGCCGGGCCCGGCCGATCAGATAGGTACGGCGGGGCGCGATGGGATGGGAGTGGGTGGTCAACGCCCTCCACCTCCTGTGCTCTTGCGGTTGCTGTGCGGGGTGTTGGTGGCGGGGTTGCCGCTACGCGGCGGCGGGGCGGCGGCTCCCGAGGGGGCGGCCGGTGCGGCGGCGGTTCCGGTGGGGCGGCTGCTGTGGGCGGCGACGCCGCCGCCGATGGGATTGGCGGGGCGGGCGGCGCCTCCGCCGGAGCCGCTGTCGCCTCCGCCGCCGGTGTTGCCCCGGGCGCTGTGGGTCTTGATGCCCTGGGAGACCAGGGCGGCGGGGGAGCTGATGACGGCGGCGGCGCGGTTCTCGACTCCGCCCTGGACGCGGTTGTTGCGGGAGGCGACGATCTCGTCGCCGAAGCCCGGGACGAAGCGGTAGATCATCCCGGAGGCGATGATCGCGAGGATGATGATCGCGAGTCCGGAGACGATCGCGGAGATGCCGTCGGGGTCCTCGGCGTTGGTGAGGGCGCCGGCGAGGCCGAGCACGATGGCGATGACCGGTTTGACCAGGATGATCGCGATCATGATGCCGGCCCAGCGGCGGATGTTGCCCCACATGTTTTTGTCGACGAGTCCGGAGTAGACGACGACGCCGAGGAGCGCACCGACGTAGAGGACGATCGCGCGGATGAACAGTTCGAGGTAGAGGACGCCCGCCGCGACGATGGTGACGAGCGAGACGACGATCTGCATGATCGGTCCGCCGCCGATGTCATTGCCTTGTTTCAGGGCGGCGGAGAAGGTCCCGAAGAACTTGTCGGTGGTGTCGGTGTTCCCGCCGATGATGACCTCGGTGACGCTGTCGGTGGCGGAGACGAGCGTGTAGAGGATCAGCGGGGTGAAGGCGGAGGCGAGGACGGTCAGCCAGAGGAAGCCGATGGCCTCGGAGAGGGCGGTGGTGAGGGGGACGCCCCGGATGGCCCGCTTGGCGATGGCGAGGAGCCAGAGAAGCAGGGTGAGGACGGTGGTGGCGGCGAAGACGATGGCGTACTGGGAGAGGAAGGTGGTGTTGGTGAAGTCGACGGAGGCGGTGGAGTTGACCGCCTTGGAGAGGGTGTCGACGGTCCAGGACGCGGCGTCGGCGCAGGCGCGGCCGAGGGCGGCGAGGGGGTCGGCGGCGCTGGTGGGGTCGAGGGTGGAGCGGCTGGTGCCACCCGGCTCGCCGTCGTTGCAGAAGTCCTGGGCTGGGCCACGAATCAGATCGCACGATCCGTCGCTCTGGCTCGGAGACGGAGACGGGGAACCGGACTGAGTGGGATTCGGGGTGGGAGTCGGAGCCGCTGCCGCCTTGGCGGCCAGGACCACTGCTGATGCCTGGAGGCCGGCGAGTACAGCGGACAGCGACACGGCACGGCGACGACTACCGGGCATAAGTGAACCCTCCGAACTGCTCGACGGCATCGGCCATCTCCTCGGCGTCGGAAGCTCTCTGATCGCGGCCGACCGGCACGGGACCGTCCTTCTGCGTGTAGTCGATGACCTTCCAGTCACCGTCTGTCCACGTCAGCTGGAACGTGTTCGTGTACCAGCTCTGGCTGACCGGGGTCTTGGAGCTCTCGCCCGCCATCCCGAACAGAGCTGAGTACCAGACGGAGACGCGCGCGGTCTCGCGGCTGAAACTCTCGACTTTGGTCCCCAAAGGGTTGAAGCGTGAGACGAAGAGCATGCCGCTCGGGGCTGTCCCATCGGGCTGCAGTCCGATGCCGGTGAGGAATTTCTCGTCGGAGTACACCTGGTCCAGGTCGTCACGGCGGGCATCGGCCACGCTGGGGGCGTAGACCGTGTTCACGATCGGGTCACGCAGACTCTTGTCGTACATCCCGTCGGACCCCAGCGCCACCGCGTAGTTCGCCGCCGCGCTCTGCGCCCCCTGCTCGTCCCGGGCGTATCCGGTGGGGATTCCGCCCGATTTCCCCTTCACCGGCTTTACCCCCGTGGCCGCCGTCGGGTCCGCGCCGCCCGGCTTGGCGCCGGCGGGGGAGTCGCTGTCGTCGCCGCCTCGGTTCGCGAAGGCGATCGCCGCGATCAGGAGGACGATGACCCCCACCACCGCGATCAGTGAGCGGGAGCCCCGGGGCCGGCGGCGGGGGGCGCCGTAGGCGTCGGTGTCCGCGGTGCCGGGGAGGCGAGTGCGGGTCTGGCCTGTGCCGCCGAAGTCGTCGTCCCCGCGGCCGCCCGTGTCGCCGCGGTAGCCGTGGTCGTCGCCGAGGCTCATTTCGCTTGTTTCCCCTCGCTCCGCTGGGGGAGACGTCCTCCCTCAACCAGATGCGGATCCGTGTCGTATGGCTGCGCCGGCTCCGTGTCGCATGACAGGGAGTCATACGACGACGGTAGTCGTGCTGCGTTCCGCGCGGGCGCGGTGTGGTGACTCGACATCAGGGAGACGCAACCTCTGAGGGTGGGCCGGGCACGCGGTGGGGGGAGGGGATGGGGCCGGGGAGAGCGGGGAGGCGCGAGGTCGGGTCAGACGGCCATCCCGTACACGATCGTGAATACGGTCCCCAGTGAGCCGATGATGAAGACGCCGGTCAGTCCGGCGACGATCAGGCCCTTGCCCTGCTCCGCGCTGAAGGTGTCGCGCAGCGCCGTCGCGCCGATGCGCTGTTTGGCCGCGCCCCAGATCGCGATGCCGAGGCAGAGCAGGATGGCCACCGCCATCACCACCTCGATCATCACCCGGGCCTCGTTCCCCAGGCCTCCGAAAGGCCCCCAGTTTGGAGCGATTCCGCCAATGATGGTGGTGATGTCGCCCTTTTCGGCTGCCAGGATCATGTGTAACTCACCGCCCCTGTCGGGTTGTTCGCCGCCCGTGCCCCTCGGCACGGGTCATCGCTCTATCTTCGCTGATGAAACCGCCCGCGTATGCCGACTTGGCGGGTCTCTTTACCCGATCTCCGCACGTATGACCGATCCCGCTGCTCCGGCCTGCGGAGAACAGGGCCAGATCACTGAGAGGGGTTCACTTTCGTCACTCTGTGTATCACGGAGCGTGACTCCGGGCAATGACTGTCGTTGTTCCACCTTTGGGGCGCTACTCACGTTTCGGACGGGTGATGTCCGCTTTGGCGTCCTCCTCCGGTCGGGGCGCGCGGGGTCCCGCCGCCGTGGGTTTCCGGACGGCCGGCGGGGTCTGTTCCGCGCAACGCCTTCCCCCGGGCGGCTCCTTGGATACGTTGTCCGGCGTGACTGGAAACGAGGACATACGCGAGCGGATCGACACCACGCGCCCGCACACCGCCCGTATCTGGAACTACTGGCTCGGCGGGAAGGACAACTACCCCGTCGACCGTGAAGCCGGTGACCAGATACGGGCGATCCATCCCGGCATAGGGGATTACGCCCTCGCTGACCGGCTCTTCCTCGGGCGGGCCGTGCACCATCTGGTCGGCCGCGCCGGCGTCCGGCAGTTCCTCGACATCGGCACCGGGCTGCCCAGCGCCGACAACACCCACGAGGTCGCCCAGCGGACCGCGCCCGACGCCCGGGTCGTGTACGTGGACAACGACCCGCTGGTCCTCACCCATGCGCGGGCCATGCTCACCAGCACCTTCGAGGGCCGGACCGACTATCTCGACGCCGACCTGCGCGATGTGGACGCGATCCTGGAGCGGGCGGCGGGGACGCTCGACTTCTCCGAGCCCGTCGCGCTGATGATGCTGGGCGTGGTGATCTTCGTCGAGGATCACCAGGAGTCGTACGACGTCGTACGCCGCTTCATGGCCGCGCTCCCCTCCGGCAGCCATCTGGTCCTCTCCCATACGATCACCAGCCCGTCGATGCCGGAGGTGGACGCGGCGGTCGCGTTCTGGAACGAGCACGGCACGCCCCGGCTCACCCAGCGCACACCCGCGCAGGTCGAGCGGTACTTCGACGGGCTGGAGCTGCTCGAACCGGGGGTGGTGTCCTGCTCCCGCTGGCGGCCGGAGTCGGCGTCCGGGTCGGGGTCGCCGTCCGGATCGGGGTCGCCGTCCGGATCCGGATCGGGATCGGGGCCGGAGGACGTACGGGAGCGGGGAGCGGCCGAGCCCGACGAGGTGGCGATGTTCGGGGGCGTGGCCAGGAAGCCGTAGGGCCGCGGGAGTCCGGCCGGACGCCCCGGGCCGGAACGCCGTACGGCCGCGGGGCCCGCCCGGCCGGACACCCGATGCCGTCCCCTTCGTCCACCTCCTGAATCACCCTTCCCCCACCTACACTGGCGCAGGGTGCGTACTCCCCAGGGGTGAAGGGCGGTTGACGGTGCGTAAGGCGTGGCTGGTCGTGGTGGTGTCCCTCGGGACCGCCCTGGCGTTTGTCGCACTGCTCGTGATCGGCACCTTCTCCGCAGCCGCCGGGCTCTTCGGCGCGAACGCCGGGACCAAGGGGGCCGTCGGGCTCGCCAAGGGCGCGGTGCCCGCCCGGTATCAGCCGCTGGTGCAGAAGTGGGTCAATCTCTGCCCGGCCATCAACCCCGCGCTGCTGGCCGCCCAGCTCTACCAGGAGAGCGGCTGGAACCCCCAGGCGCAGAGCCAGGCGGCAGCACAGGGCATCGCTCAGTTCATCCCCGGGACCTGGGCCGTGCACGGCGTCGACGGGGACAAGGACGGGGACCGCGATGTCTGGGATCCGTCCGACGCGATTCCGTCGGCCGCCTCATACAACTGTTCGCTGGCCAAATATGTGAAGAAGGCGCCGGGCGATCCCACGAACAACATGCTCGCCGCCTACAACGCGGGCCCGTACGCGGTGATCAAATACGGCGGTGTCCCCCCCTATAAGGAGACACAGAACTATGTGAAGGTCATCCGCACCCTGGAGAAGAGCTTCGCCCGGCCCATCGGGCGGGTCGATCCCTCACGGCAGGCCGCCGGGGCGATCGCCTTCGCCCAGCAGAAGCTCGGCACAAAGTATCTGTGGGGCGGCAACGGCACCGCTGAGCAGGACGGACGCTTCGACTGCTCCGGGCTGACCCAGGCCGCGTACCGCACGGTGGACATCGAGCTGCCCCGGGTGGCCAATGATCAGTACAACGCCGGACCGCATCCCTCCCGTGCGGAACTGCTCCCCGGCGATCTGGTCTTCTTCTCCGACGACCTCACGAACTCCAGGGCCATCCGGCACGTCGGCCTCTATGTCGGCGGCGGATATATGATCAACGCTCCCCGTCCCGGAGCCGTGATCCGCTTCGACAAGATCGACACTCCGGACTACTTCGGGGCCACCCGGGTCACCGAGGACGGCGCGAAATCGCTGCCCACGCTGCCTCCGGCGGCCTGACAGGGTGTTCCGGACGGCCGGCGCGTCTCTGTTGAGTCAAGGCCCTGAGCTGCGGCGACGTATTTCTCTTCGATAACGTCATGGTGATCGTTCAGTGGAGAGTGGAACGCCGGCGGGAGTCAGGCCGTTCCCTGGACGGAGCAGCCGCGCCGGTCCCGCAGCAGTCACCGGACAGTCAGCACAGGCCGGCGGCAGCGGTGCGTCCCGCGATGCGCCGCGACCGTGCCGGAGCGGGCGAGGGCGCGGGCGCACGCAGACATAGAGCAGTTCAGGGCGACGGAAGGCAAGGGGCCGCAGCAGATGGCTGGACTCGCAATGGGGATCCCCCTCGCGGAGCCAAAGGCGGGGCTCTCCCTCGCGGATGCGAGCGGAGGGCCGGGACCCGATCTCAGTCTGCTCTACGACATCAACGGGCTGTCCAAGGCCGCCCCGCCCTGGGTCGACCGCATCATGGGGTTCGTCGGCGAGTACGGAATCATGTTCGGGCTCGTCGTCGTCGGGCTCTGGTCCTGGTGGAGCGTCCGCCGCAGCGGCACCCGCGAGGACTCGATCGCGGCCGTCACCGGACTGGTGTGGGCCCCGCTCGCCGCCGCTGTCGCCGTGGTGGTCAACATCCCCATCCGCGGCTTCGTGGAGAGACCGCGGCCGTTCGTCGACCATGACGGCCTGGAGGTCCTGGTCTCCGGCAAGACCGACTTCTCCTTCGTCAGCGATCACTCCACCATGGCCATGGCGATAGCCGTGGGGATCTTCCTCGCGCACCGGAAGCTCGGCTTCGCCGCGCTCGGGCTCGCGGTCACCGAGGGCTTCCTCCGGGTGTACATGGGAGTGCACTACCCGACCGACGTCATCGGCGGGTTCGCGCTCGGCACGGCGGTCACCCTGCTGCTCGCTCCGCTGGCGATGGCGCTGCTGACCCCGCTGGTGTCCGCGATCGCCGGTTCCAAGGCGGGTGTGCTCGTACGGGCGAAGCGCCCGGGGCGCGGCGGCGGGCGGTCCGGACGGCTGGGCATCCCCGAGCCGAGGGCCGAGGGCCCCGGGCAGAAGGATCTCGCCGCCTGAAGCCGCCTGACAGCCGTCTGAATCTGCCTGAACCTGCCAGGCCCCTCTGAGTCATCGGCCCCCCGCGCACCGCCCCCGAGCCATCGGCCCGGGCGGCGGGTGCACGGGGGGCCGGTTCGTTCAGCGACGGTCGCGACGGCGGTCCCGGCCGCGCCGCTGATGGCGGCGGACGATCACGACTGTGCTCAGGGCGGCCAGCGCTCCCGTCGCGGCGACGGAGAGCGAGCTTTCGATCGGACCCTCCGGCTTCGCGGCGGCGGGCAGGAACAAGGGCGGGGGCCCGGGCGGGGACACGGGCGCGGCGGCGGGAGGGAGGAGGGAGGCGGCACCGGCGGCTGTGCCGAGGGGGAGTACGAGGGTGACGGCCGTGGCCGCGGTGAGCACGGCTATTCGTCCGCCGTGGAGTGCGCGGCGGAATGTGGAGCGCTTCATGGCATGACGTCCTGAGGTCGATGTCCGGTGCGGGTGCGATGCCCGGGGGCGGGGAGTTCTTGTGAACAAGCGCACCGCCTCAGCGGGCGGGAGGCCATCCGGACGCCTCCATACGGGTCATGGCGCCCGCGGACTCCGTGATTCCGTACCGACCGGATTCCGTACCGACCTAGGCGGACCGGTGTGTCAGGGCGTCCGCGCGCGCTCGGTCGCGGGAGCGGCGGGCCGGGCCCGCCCAGCCGCAGGAGCAGCGGGCCACGGTGAAGGAGCCGCGTTCGTCGGTGGTCGTCCGGTGCGGCCCGGGAGTGTCGGCCGGGGCGTCTTGCAGAAGCACGGCACCACGGTACTGGGCAGGGTCCGCAGGGGGATCACCGCGTGACGACGGGCCCCGGTTCTCGTTAGGCGAGACGGGCTGAGGTCCCTGAGAAGCGGCGGTTGTGGTGTCAGGGGGTTGGCGGACGATGGTGCGGCAGCACGGACTCAGGGGCGCGGCGGTCTCCGCCGTCGCCGTACTGGGGGCGATGGCGATGGGCGGCTGCTCGGTGGACGGGCGGGGTGCCGATGAGCGGCCGGCGCTCGGCGGCGTACCGGGGCAGACGGGCCGGGTGGAGCAGGCGGGGCGGGCGGCGGGTGGGCCCGTGGCGGAGGTGCGCGCGGCGGCCGACGCGCTGGTCGCTGCGGGCAGCGCCAGGGCGCGTACGTCGATGGAGACGGCCGCCGGGGGCACCCGGGTGACGATCCGGGGAGCGGGCGGCTATGACTTCGTCCGCCGTACGGGCCGGCTCACGGTCGTGCTGCCCAGCGATCCGGCTGGCGCGGACGAGCACCGTCCGGTGACCGAGCTGATGACGCCCGGGGCGCTGTACATGAAGAACCGGGGCGCGGGGGTGCCCGCCGACAAATGGGTGCGGGTCGATACGACCACGCTGGCGGACGGGAATCTGGTCACCGGCGGCGCGACCGATCCGCTCGCCGCGGCCGAGCTGCTGCGCGGCGCCCGGGAGGTGACGTATGCGGGGGATGAGGAGTTCGAGGGCGCCGCGGTGCGGCACTACCGGGGCGAGGCCGACATCGGGCAGGCGGCGGCCCGGATGGCGACATCGCCCGCGAGGGCCTCGATGGCGGCGGCGGCGAAAGGGTTCGCCAGGGACACCGTGCCGTTCGACGTCTATCTGGATGACGAGGGCCGTATCCGGAAGGTGATCCACCGCTTCAGCTTCAGCCATGGCGGCGGCACGGTCGCGGTCACCTCGACCACGGTGCTCCATGACTTCGGGACTCCGGTCGCCGTACGTCTGCCCGAACGGCAGGACATTTACGCCGGAAGGATCAGGGGCTCAATGGTCCGGACGTGCCATGCGCCGTCCGTTCGTCGCTCCTACGCTAGGAAGTCGGTACCGGCAGGAAGAGGTGAATGCACGTGGCTCCGCCCAGTACGACATTGGTCCAGGACCACGTGGCCCTCGCCGAGATCGAGCTGTGCGGCGATTTGATCATCGCAGCCTCGGCCGCGGACGGGGAACGGCTCAGCTTCGACCGTATCGACGAGGTGCTGAAGGTGGCGGGCGAGCGCTCCGCGCTCCAGGTCCACCAGGGGCAGCAGGTCCAGCAGGGGTGACCACGGCGGGGCCGGGGCGACGGTGCGCCCCGGCCCCAAGCCGGTTCCCGGCCGCGCGCCGGCTCCCGGCCCCAAGCTGGCTCCCGGTCCCGCTTCGCCTCCGGCGGCCCGTCCCGCGATGCCGCCGGAGGCTGAGCGTCCCGGGCGGCTCGGGCGGGCTCAGGTGCGCAGCAGTCGGGCGATGGCCTTCGTCGCCTCTTCCACCTTGGCGTCGATCTCGTCGCCGCCCTTCACGGCCGCGTCGGCGACGCAGTGGCGCAGATGCTCTTCGAGCAGCTGGAGCGCGAAGGACTGAAGGGCCTTCGTGGACGCGGAGACCTGAGTGAGTATGTCGATGCAGTAGACGTCCTCGTCGACCATCCGCTGCAGGCCCCGGACCTGCCCCTCGATCCGGCGCAGTCGCTTGAGGTGCTCGTCCTTCTGCTTGTGGTAGCCGTGGGTGCCGCGGTCCTGGTCGGCGGACGACGCGCAGTCGATGGCTGCGGCGGTGTCCGTGACCGGGGCGCCGGCCGCCTCGGTGGTCGTCATCGGGTCCTCCCGTTGTCCTGCGGTGTGTATCCGGAAAGATCTAACGTCCGGAAAGGTCTGTGTCCGGAAAAGAGTGGTCCACGACGCGAGGCCATATACCCCTCACGGGTATATGTTACCGAACAGCGCGGCATCGGCGCCCGCCCGCGCCGCCGGGCCCCCTGCTCAGCTCTCTGCCCGATGGGCGACACTGAGGAACACCGGTTGGCCGTGGCCGGATGAATGCGCCTAGCATCAGCGTGTCCGAACCCAGAGCCCCCGAGGACTCCACGTGCGATTTCGTCTGACCCCCAGGGAGACGAGCTTCTACGACATGTTCGCCGCATCCGCGGACAACATCGTCACGGGCTCCAAGCTCCTCATGGAACTGCTCGGGGCCGAACCCTCCGCACGTGCCGAGATCGCGGAGCGCATGCGGGCGGCGGAACACGCGGGCGACGACGCCACCCATGCCATCTTCCACCAGCTGAACTCCTCGTTCATCACACCATTCGATCGCGAGGACATCTATAAGCTCGCGTCCTCTCTCGACGACATCATGGACTTCATGGAGGAGGCCGTCGACCTCGTCGTCCTCTACCAGGTCGAGGAACTGCCCAAGGGCGTCGAGCAGCAGATCGAGGTACTGGCGCGGGCCGCGGAGCTGACGGCGGAGGCCATGCCCCATCTGCGGACCATGGACGATCTCACCGAGTACTGGATCGAGGTCAACCGCCTGGAGAACCAGGCCGACCAGATCCACCGCAAGCTTCTCGCGACGCTCTTCAACGGCAAGTACGACGCGATCGAGGTGCTCAAGCTCAAGCAGATCGTGGATGTGCTGGAAGAGGCGGCCGACGCCTTCGAACATGTGGCGAACACCGTGGAGACCATCGCGGTCAAGGAGTCCTGACGCTTGTGGACACCTTCGCTCTGATCGTGACCATCGGTGTCGCGCTCGGATTCACGTACACCAATGGGTTCCACGACTCCGCGAACGCGATCGCTACATCCGTCTCCACCCGGGCACTGACGCCGAAGGCCGCGCTGGCCATGGCCGCGGTCATGAACCTGGGGGGCGCTTTCCTCGGTCAGGGCGTGGCCAAGACGGTCAGCGAGGGGCTGATCGAGACGCCGCACGGCAGCAAGGGGATGGGCATCCTCTTCGCCGCGCTGCTGGGCGCGATCGTATGGAACCTGGTCACCTGGTACTTCGGCCTGCCGTCGTCCTCGTCGCACGCCCTCTTCGGCGGGATGGTGGGCGCGGCGCTCGCGGGCGGCACGGAGGTGATCTGGTCCGGGGTGCTGGAGAAGGTCGTCATCCCGATGTTCGTCTCGCCGCTGGTCGGGCTGGTCGCGGGCTATCTGGTGATGGTCGCCATCCTGTGGATGTTCCGCAAGGTCAATCCGCACAAGGCCAAGCGGGGCTTCCGGATCGCCCAGACGGTCTCGGCCGCCGCGATGGCGCTGGGCCATGGCCTCCAGGACGCTCAGAAGACGATGGGCATCGTGGTGATGGCGCTGGTCATCGCCGATGTGGAGCAGCAGGGCGACGAGATCCCGGTGTGGGTGAAGATCGCGTGCGCGGTGATGCTGTCGCTGGGTACGTACGCGGGCGGCTGGCGGATCATGAGGACGCTGGGCCGCAAGATCATCGAGCTGGACCCGCCGCAGGGGTTCGCCGCGGAGACGACCGGGGCCTCGATCATGTTCGGATCGGCGTTCCTCTTCCAGGCGCCGATCTCCACCACCCATGTGATCACCTCGGCGATCATGGGTGTGGGGGCGACGAAGCGGGTGAACGCGGTCCGCTGGGGGGTCGCGAAGAACATCGTCCTGGGGTGGTTCATCACGATGCCCGCGGCGGCGGCCGTGGCGGCGATGAGCTACGGCGTGGTGTGGCTGGTCTTCGGCTGAGACTGAGGCTGAGGCTCAGGCCGGAGTCCGCCGGGCGTTGTCAGTGCCGTCCCCTACTGTTCCCGTAGGGCGCTGAGGCCGTCCTGGGGCGTCCGTGGCACGGCCTGGGGTCCGGTGCCGGGAGGCGCCCGGCGGGGGTGTGGCGGGTCGGGCGCGGGGTCCTCGGGGGCGGTCGGCGCTCGTGCCCTGGCGGGGATGCGAGTGGGCCCGCCCCCGGGGAGGGAGGGCGGGCCCTTCGTCTTGCGGTGGCACCGCCATGCAGCACCGCGAGACGTTCTCAGAGCGCGGACCGGATCCGCACCGTGCGGCCCCGGCAGCGCGGACCTACCGCGCCCCCGGCCGCCCGGTGGCACGGACCCGGCTCCGCCCCCGGCCGCCGGCGGCATCGGGGCGGTGCTCGTCGCCGGTGCTCGGCGTCGGCGCTCGGCGTCGGTGCTCGGCGTCGGTGCTCGGCGTCGGGGTGCGGGCGTGGGGCTCAGCCGAAGCGGCCGGAGATGTAGTCCTCGGTCGCCTGCACCGACGGGTTGGCGAAGATGCGCTCCGTCTCGTCTATCTCGATCAGCCTCCCCGGCTGGCCCACCGCCGCCAGGTTGAAGAACGCCGTACGGTCCGAGACCCGGGCCGCCTGCTGCATGTTGTGGGTCACGATCACGATCGTGAACCGCTCCTTCAGCTCACCGATCAGGTCCTCGATCGCCAGCGTCGAGATCGGGTCCAGCGCCGAGCAGGGCTCGTCCATCAGCAGGACCTCAGGCTCGACGGCGATGGCGCGGGCGATGCAGAGGCGCTGCTGCTGGCCGCCGGAGAGGCCCGAGCCGGGCTTGTTCAGACGGTCCTTGACCTCGTTCCAGAGGTTGGCGCCCCGCAGGGACTTCTCGACGACGTCCGCGAGCTGGTTCTTCTTGTACGAGCCGTTCAGCCGCAGGCCCGCCGCCACATTGTCGAAGATCGACATGGTGGGGAAGGGGTTCGGGCGCTGGAAGACCATGCCGACCGTGCGGCGCACCGCGACCGGGTCGACGTTGGACCCGTACAGATTCTCGTCGTCGAGCATCACCTTGCCCTCGACCCGGCCCCCGGGGGTGACCTCGTGCATCCGGTTCAGGGTGCGCAGGAAGGTCGACTTGCCACAGCCGGAGGGTCCGATGAAGGCCGTCACCGAGCGCGGCTCCACCGTCATCGAGATGTCCTCGATCGCCTTGTGGGCGCTGTAGTAGGCGGTCAGTCCGCTGACGTCGATTCGCTTGGCCATCTTCTTAGATCACTTCCAGGAGGCCGCGGTCAGCGGCCGGTCTTGGGGGCCTTCCAGCGGGCGATGCCGCGGGCCACCAGGTTGAGGAGCATGACGAAGGCGATCAGGACCAGAGCGGCGGCCCAGGCGCGGTCGTACGACGCCTCGCTGCCGACCCGGTACTGCTCCCAGATGTAGAAGGGCAGTGAGGACTGCGCGCCTTCGAAGGGGTTGGCGTTGATCAGCTGGCTGCCGAAGACCAGCAGCATGATCGGTGCGGTCTCGCCGGCGATCCGCGCGACCGCCAGCATCACGCCGGTGGTGATCCCGCCGAGCGCGGTCGGGACGACCACCTTCACGATCGTGCGCCACTTCGGGACGCCCAGGGCGAGTGCCGCCTCGCGCAGCTCGTTCGGCACGAGCTTGAGCATCTCCTCGGTGGAGCGGACCACGACCGGGATCATCAGGATCGCCAGCGCCAGCGCGCCCATCAGACCGGACGGGCTCAGCTGGAACATCAGCATGATCGAGAGGATGAAGAGACCGGCGACGATCGACGGGATGCCCGTCATCACGTCGACGAAGAAGGTCACGGCCTTGGCCAGCGCGCCCTTGCCGTACTCGACCAGATAGACCGCGGTCAGCAGGCCGATCGGCACGGAGATCACGGTGGCGAGGCCGACCTGCTCCAGGGTGCCGATGATCGCGTGGTAGACGCCGCCGCCCGCCTCGAAGCCCGGCACACCGGCCATGGAGTGGGTCAGGAAGTAGGTGTCGAGCACCTTTATGCCACGGCTGACGGTCACCCAGATCAGCGACAGCAGCGGCACCACGGCCAGGATGAAGCACACCCAGACGACGCTGGTGGCCAGCCGGTCCTTGGCCTGCCGCTTGTTCTCGACCGCCGAGGTCACGGTGTAGGAGATGAGGACGAAGAACAGGGCGGATACCAGACCCCACTGCGTTCTGCTCTCCCAGCCGGCCAGCGCGCCCAGGCCGCAGCCCAGCGCGATCGAGGCGGCGGCGAAGCCCACGGGGGCCCAGCGGGGCAGGGCCCGGCTGCTGAGCGGGGACTTCGGGGAGGGCGGCACGGGGGCGGGCCGGTCCTGTACGGCTGTCTGGCTCATGCGTTGGCCCCCGAGTACTCCTTGCGGCGGGCGATGATGAGGCGGGCCGCGCCATTGACCAGCAGGGTGAGGATGAACAGCACGAGGCCGGAGGCGATCAGGGCGTCCCGCCCGAGCTCATTGGCCTCGTCGAACTTCGCGGCGATGTTCTGGGCGAAGGTGCCGCCGCCCGGGTTGAGCAGATGGAACGAGATCACAAAGCTCGGCGACAGGACCGTGGCCACGGCCATCGTCTCGCCGAGCGCGCGGCCGAGCCCCAGCATCGAGGCGGAGATGACTCCGGAGCGGCCGAAGGGGAGGACCGACATCCGGATGACCTCCCAGCGGGTCGCGCCGAGCGCCAGGGCGGCTTCCTCGTTCATCCGCGGGACCTGGAGGAACACCTCCCGGCTGACGCTGGTCACGATCGGCAGGATCATGATCGCGAGCAGAATGCCCACGGTGAAGAGCGAGCGGGCGACTCCGACCTCGGTCTTCTCGAAGAGGTACGTCCACGCGAAGAACTCGTCCAGCCAGAGGTTGAGCCCTTCGAGGTACGGCACCAGGAAGAGCGCGCCCCAGATGCCGTAGATGATCGACGGGACGGCCGCCAGCAGATCGACCACATACGCGAGGGGCGCGGCGAGTCTGCGCGGCGCGTAGTGCGAGATGAACAGCGCGATGCCCACGGCGATCGGCACGGCGATCACCATCGCGATGACGGAGCTGACGACGGTGCCGAAGAGCAGGACCGCGATGCCGAAGACCGGCGGGTCGCCGGCCGGGTCCCAGTCGAAGGTGGTGAGGAAGTTGCCTTCGTCGGCCGAGATGGCGATCGCGGAGCGGTAGGCGAGGAACCCGGCTATCGACGCCATGATCGCCAGGAGCAGAATGCCCGAGCCGCGCGAGAGGGCGAGGAAGATCTTGTCGCCCGCGCGGCCGGTGGAGGTGCTCTTCTCCGTGGCGACCGGCGGAGCCTGCGTCGGGGGAGGAGAGTCTATGGGTGTGGTTGATGCCATGGTCTTTCCGGTCTGTGTGGGGGAGCGGCGGCTCCCCTGGCGGCGGTGCACCGGAGGGGGCGGCGGGCGGGGGCCGGCCCCCGCCCGCCCGCCCGGGTTACTTCAGACCCGCGACCGTCTCGCGGACCTTGGCGTTGATCTCGGCGGGGATCGGGGCGTACCCGGCGTCGGTGAGGACCTTCTGGCCCGCGTCGCTCGCGGTGTAGGTCAGGAAGGACTTGACCGTGTCCAGCGTCTCCGGCTTGTTGCCGGTGTCGCAGACGACCTCGTACGTCACCAGGACGATCGGGTAGGCGCCGTCGGCCTTGGTGGCGTAGTCCAGTTCGAGGGCGAGGTCCTTGCCCGCGCCCTTGACCTGGGCGGCGGCGATCGCCTTGGAGGCGTTCTCGGAGGTGGCCTCGACCGGGGCGGAGGCGCCGGTGTCGATGCGCACGGTCGGGATGGACTGCGAGGTCGCGTACGAGAGCTCGAAGTAGCCGATCGCGCCGTCGACCTGCTTGACCTGGGCGGCGACGCCGGAGGAGCCGGAGGCGGCCTGGCCGCCGGGGGCGGGCCACTTCTTCTCGGCCTCGTACGGCCAGTCGGACTTCGCGGTGGCGCCCAGGTACTTGCCGAGGTTCTGGGTGGTGCCGGAGTCCTCGGAGCGGTGGAACGCCTGGATCGCCTTGTCCGGGAGCTCGACGTCCTCGTTGAGCTTCTCGATCGCCGGGTCGTTCCAGTTCTTGATCTTGCCGTTGAAGATCTTGGCGATCGTGGCGGCGTCCAGGTTCAGGTCTTCGACGCCGGAGAGGTTGTACCCGATCGCGATGGGTCCGCCGGCCATCGGCAGATTGATGCCCTGGCCGCCCTTGCAGATCTTCTTGGACTCGGTGACCTCTTCGGGCTTGAGCGCCGAGTCGGAGCCGGCGAACCCGACCGTGCCCTGGTTGAAGGCGACGATGCCCTCACCGGAGGAGGACGACTTGTAGTTGATCTCCACGCCCGAGCAGGCCGCCATGTAGTTCTTGACCCACAGGTCCATGGCGTTCTTCTGTGCGCTGGAACCGGATGCGAGCAGCTTGCCCTTCGCGCCTTCGCACGAGATGTCCGAGGCGGCGTTGGTCTTGCCGTCGTTGCCGCCGGTGCTCGCGGCGTTGTCGTCCGAACCACACGCCGTGAGGACCAGGGCGCCGGTGACGGCGAGCGCGCCGAGCGCGGTGGCGCGCAGCCCGTTCTTGCGCTGAAGCTTCACTTTCGGGTGTTCCTTCCAGAAGCCGCCCGGAGGGCGACCGTTGTCGGACGCTCTGTGGCGGCGTGTGTCGGGTGGGGGAGCCGGCCTGTGCCGGTCACCTCGTAAGTCTGAAATTAGGCAGATCAGGTGAAGCTGCCCATGGGGGAGAGTGAACGGGAGGTGAACCGTGTCGGGCGGCTGGGTACCCGGCCCCGACAGGTCCGGACCATGACCGTCCGGTCGCCCCGGCATCCGGGCATGGATGTACGCCTGGGGGGTTACCGCTGGTCGGGGGCGGTACGTATGTGCTCCCCGGCGAGCGGTGGGCCGGCGGGGGACTCATGACGGTCGGTGGTGGGGGTGTGACGAACAGGCATGATTCGCGACCGTACACCGGTTGCCCGGCGGGCTGCTCCCCGGCCATCCGGCGTACGGGGTACGGTCGTTGGCGGTTGAGCTGGCTGAAGTGCAGGCGTTGGTCGCACAACATTCCGGGTGTTGATCGCTCAATATGATGAACCGCCCGGTGGCTCCGGTCGGTCCGTCAGTGGGCGCAGGTCTGTCAGCGGCTGCCGGACGCCGGACGCAGCGTGCTGAGGAAGGCCGTCACCAGATCCCGGTCCCGCGGCTGGGTGGCCCGGGCGCGCGCGGCGGCGGGGGAGAGCCACAGCACCTGGTCGACTTCGTCGTTCGGGATGAAGGACCCGCCGGTGGCCCGTGCCGCCCAGTAGCGGACCTCCTTGGGGCGGCCGTCGACCGGATAGCGGACGGTGGGCAGCTCGGTGCCGAGCGAGCAGGTCGCGCCGGTCTCCTCCAGCACCTCCCGCAGTGCGCCCCGCCGGGCGTCCTCACCGCGCTTGAGCTTGCCTTTCGGGTGCGACCAGTCGTCGTATCGGGGGCGGTGCACAAGACAGATCTCCACCCGGCCGTCGCCGCGCGGGGAGTGCCGCCACAGCACACAGCCCGCCGCCAGCACGACCCGGTCCGCCGTCATCGCGGACGCTCCGGGGACGGGACGACAGGCGGTGCCTTCGCGATCGGAATGGCCGAAACCGCTATCGGGGACACGGAAAACCTCCCTACAGGGCCGCCTGTACCGCGATCGACCCCTGCCAGATCTCCTGGAAGGCGAACCGGGCCGCCTCCACCTCATGACGCTGGTCGGCGTGGAGCACTCCCAGCGCGTACGCCGTCGCCGGGGCGATCCTCGGCGTACGGGCCGCCGCTGCCGCCGCCGCGGCGGCCTCGGACGCGTCCCGGTGCCGGTCCAGCACCTGCCCCGCCCGGTCCAGCACCGGATTCCGCTCCGGGCCCAGCACCTCCAGGGCGTACCGGTGGAGCCTCAGCAGGGTGCGGACCCGGTGCCAGGGCTCGTCCTGGATCTCTTCGGCCGACGCGGTGGCCAGCCCGTTCAGCAGGGCCTCCGCGTTGTACGGATGCCCCGCGCGGGCCAGCGGAAGCGCCGCGACCGCGTCGAGCAGCCGCCGTTCGGCGGCTGCGTCGGCCTCGGCCGGCAGGGGGAGCGCCCCGGCCGCCGGAGCCGGCGGCAGCTCGGACGTGAGGACCGCGACGGCGTCCGCGACCGCGTGGCAGCGGGCGGAGCCCAGCGCCTGGAGCGTCGCCGAGTGGGCCCGGGTCCTGGCCAGGGTCAGCCGGCGCTCCAGCAGCGCGGCGGCGCGGGCCGCGCCCACGGTGAGCGCCCCGCGCCCGGGACCGCCCCCCGCCGCACCGGTACCAGAGGCTGCCCCGGTCCCGGCCCCCGCCTCCGCCCCCGTCGCCGTGCCCGAGAGCCGGGCCAGCGCGTCGAGCAGCCGGTTCAGCCGTGCCGTGGAGGCGTGTTCCTGGGCCAGCGTGCCGGACAGCCAGGACAGCTCGGTACGGAGCCCGTCCGCCCAGACCGGGTCGAGCAGCGGCCGGAAGGTGTGCAGGGTGCCGCCGATCCGCCGCGCGGTCATCCGCAGGGAGCGGGCGGCCTCCGTCGCCGCCGCCGTGTCCGCGCCGGAGTCGCCGTACAGCCGCAGACCGCGCAGGAATTCACCCGCCCGTGCATGCAGATACGCGGTGAGCGCGACCGTGACCGCGACCGCGGCTCCGTCCCCTCCGGCCTGAGCCTGGGCCTGGGCCTGAGCCGGAGGAGATCCCTGCGCGGGGACACGGGACAGATCAGGGCTGTGCACGCCTTCGCCTCCGGGCGTCGATGAGCATCTCCTGGACATTGCGCAGCGGCTGGCCCTCGGGGTCGGTCGCATGGCGGGTCCAGGCGCCGTCCGGGCCCAGATGCCAGGAGGACGTGGAATCGGACATACCGGTCTCCATGAGCCGGGTGAGCGCCGCACGGTGGGCCGGATCGGTGACCCGTACCAGCGCCTCTATGCGGCGGTCGAGATTGCGGTGCATCATGTCGGCGCTGCCGAGCCAGACCTCGGGCTCCCCTCCGTTGCCGAAGGAGAAGATCCGGGAGTGTTCCAGGAAGCGTCCCAGCACGGAGCGTACCCGGATGTTCTCGGAGAGTCCGGTCACCCCGGGGCGGATCGCACAGATGCCCCGTACCCAGATCTCCACCGGCACGCCCGCCATCGACGCCCGGTAGCAGGCGTCGATGATCGCCTCGTCCACCATCGAGTTGACCTTGATGCGGACATAGGCGGGCCGCCCGGCGCGATGGTGCGCGACCTCCTTGTTGATGCGCGAGACCAGTCCGTCGCGCAGCGACTTGGGGGCGACCAGCAGCCGCCGGTAGGTCTCGCGCCGGGAGTATCCCGACAGCCGGTTGAAGAGATCGGAGAGGTCGGCGCCGACCTGCGGGTCCGCGGTCAGCAGCCCCAGATCCTCGTAGAGCCGGGCCGTCTTCGGGTGGTAGTTGCCGGTGCCGACATGGGAGTAGCGGCGCAGCAGCTCGCCCTCCTGGCGTACCACCAGGGAGAGCTTGCAGTGGGTCTTGAGGCCGACGAGCCCGTAGACCACATGGCAGCCCGACTCCTCCAGCTTCCGCGCCCATTTGATGTTGGCCTGCTCGTCGAAGCGGGCCTTGATCTCGACCAGGACGAGCACCTGCTTGCCGGATTCGGCGGCGTCGATCAGCGCGTCGACTATGGGGGAGTCGCCGGAGGTGCGGTAGAGCGTCTGCTTGATCGCCAGTACGTCGGGGTCGCCCGCCGCCTGCTCCAGGAATGCCTGTACGGAGGTGGAGAACGAGTCGTACGGGTGGTGCAGCAGCACATCGCGCTCACGGAGCGCCATGAAGATGTCGGGCGCGGACGCCGACTCGACCTCGGCGAGATCGCGGTGGGTCCCGGCGATGAACTTGGGGTACTTCAGCTCGGGCCGGTCCAGGGCCGCGATCCCGAAGAGGCCGGTCAGATCGAGCGGGCCGGGCAGCGGATAGACCTCGGCGTCGGACACCTTCAGCTCGCGGACCAGCAGATCGAGGACGTACGGGTCGATGGACTCCTCGACCTCCAGGCGCACCGGGGGCCCGAAGCGCCGCCGCATCAGCTCCTTCTCCAGGGCCTTGAGGAGATTCTCGGCGTCGTCCTCCTCGACCTCCAGATCCTCGTTCCTGGTCACCCGGAACATATGGTGCGCGAGCACCTCCATGCCGGGGAACAGCTCTTCCAGATGCGCGGCGATGACGTCTTCGAGGGGGACGTACCGCTGGGGCGACGCCTCCAGGAAGCGGGAGAGCAGCGGCGGGACCTTGACCCGGGCGAAGTGGCGGTGGCCGCTGACGGGGTTGCGGACCACGACGGCGAGGTTCAGCGAGAGGCCGGAGATGTACGGGAAGGGGTGCGCCGGGTCCACGGCCAGCGGGGTCAGCACCGGGAAGATCCGCTGCCGGAACAGGGTGAAGAGGCGTGCCTGCTCCTTCTCGGTCAGATCGGGCCAGCGGATGAGATGGACGCCCTCCTCGGCGAGGGCGGGGGACACATCCTGCTGGAAGGCGGCGGCGTGCCGGGCCATGAGCTCACGTGAGCGGGTCCAGATCAGATCCAGCACCTCGCGGGGCTGGAGGCCGGAGGCGGAGCGGGTGGCGACCCCGGTCGCGATGCGCCGTTTGAGGCCGGCGACCCGGACCATGAAGAACTCGTCCAGATTGGACGCGAAGATCGCGAGGAAGTTGGCCCGTTCGAGGAGCGGGGTCGCGGGGTCCTCGGCGAGTTCCAGTACGCGTTCGTTGAAGGCGAGCCAACTGCGCTCGCGGTCCAGGAAGCGGCCCTGGGGCAGCTCGGCTCCGGAGCCCCGTTCCTCCTCGTACGCGTCGAGGTCCGCGTCGAGGTCGGGCTCCAGATCGGAGACCGTGGCGGCGACGGTATGCGGCCGGTGCGCTGCTATGGAGCCGACGGACGGCTGGGGATGCTGGACCGAGGCCTCGGCGGGCTGCTGACTCATGAACCCATTCTTCCGCGTAGTGGGGAAGAGAGGCGCGTCGGAGCGAGCGGAAGCGATCTTCCCACTGCGGGAGGAGGGTGTGGAGGCGGGCCGAGCGGGCTGCATGGGGCGAGGGTCGCAGCGCTGTCTGAATGGCCGGTGACGACGACATGACGCAGGGGAAGCGGGCGGGGGGCGGAGGGCTGACCTGCGCGGTCGGCTCGGGGGGCCTGAGGCGTCCCGTGCTCACGGGATCTGCGCTCACGGCCCTGTTCTCACGGCCCCGTGCTCAGGCCCCCGCGCCCACGGGATGCTCAGCAGCCCCCTGCGCTCGACATGCCCCGGCCCGGCCCGCGCTCGACACGCCCCGGCCCGCCCCCCGCCTCAGGACTCCGTCCGGTACATCAGATCGACCTCGTGCGTGGTGAAGCCCAGCCGCTCGTACACCGTGACGGCGGGCGTGTTGTCCGCGTCCACGTACAGCATCGCGGTCGGCAGCCCCTGCGCCGCCAGATGGCGCAGCCCGGCGGCGGTGAGCGCCCTGCCGAGCCCGCCGCCCTGGGCGTCGGGGCGGATGCCGATCACATAGACCTCGCCGAGCTGCTCGGCGGCGTGCACCTTCGTCCAGTGGAAGCCGATGAGCTCGCCGTCGCGCTCGGCGAGGAAGAAGCCCTGGGGGTCGAACCACGGTTCGCTCTTGCGGTCGTCCAGATCCCGCTGGGTCAGCGAGCCCTGCTCGGGGTGGTGCGCGAACGCGGCGGCGTTCACCGCCAGCCAGGCGGCGTCGTCCTGGCCGGGGACGAAGGTCCGTACGGTGACCCCGGGCGGAAAGACCGGTTCGGCGATGTCCAGCGGCTCCAGCGACCGGCGCAGCTGCCGCAGCTCGCGGAAGAGGGTCAGCCCGAGCACCTGCGCCAGATGCCGGGCGGCGGACCTCCCGCCGTGCGCCCAGACCCGCAGCCGCTTGCCGGAGGCCGCAAGCAGCGCGCTGCCCAGGGCCCGGCCGTGGCCGCAGCCGCGGCGCGAGGGGTGGACGACGAGTTCGGCCGCGGGGGCCTCGACCGGGTCGACGTCCTCCAGCTGCGCGTATCCGGTCAGCTCCCCGCCGACGGTGAGGAGGAAGTGCCGTACGCCCTCCCGCTTGCCGCCGCGCAACTGGAGCCGTCCCTGTTCCGAGACGGCCTGTGTCCCGTCCGACTCGGCGGCGTCGGCGAGCAGGGCGAGGACGGCCTCCGCCTGCTGGGCCGACAGCTCGTCAAGGCTCTCGATCTCCCTGCCGGGCCCCGGATTCACTGCGTCAGTCGTCATGGGAAGAGCCTACGACCGTGGATGCCGTGCACGGCGGCCCCGCCCCGGCACAACAGTGCGACGGCCGTCTCAATCGAACGGGTGGGCCGTGGCAGAGTGTGGCCGCACACTTACCTACGGAAGGGGAGGCACGCCATGCCGCCGAGGAGCTATCCGACCGCCCGGCAGCGGCGGTTGGGGGCGGAGTTGCGGAAGCTGCGGGAGCGGGCGGGGATGTCCGGCAGCACGGCGGCGGCCTTCCTGGGCGGCGAACGAGCGCAGATCAGCCATATCGAGTCGGGCCGCTACGGGGTCAGCGCCGAACGCGTCCGCCGGCTCGCCGCCCACTACTCGGCGACCGACAAACACCTGGTCGACGCCCTGGCGAGCATGGCCGAGGAGCGGACGAAGGGCTGGTGGGAGGCGTATCGGGGGGTGCTGTCGCCCGGCTTTCTGGACCTCGCGGAGCTGGAGCACCACGCCACCAGCCTCCGTCAGATCGAGATGCTGCACATCCCCGGACTGCTCCAGATCAGGGAGTACGCCCGGGAGTTGATGCTCGGCGGGATCGCCGCGCTGCCCCCGGCCGAGGCGGGCCCGCGGGTCGAGCACCGGATGGCCCGCCGGGGGGTCTTCGACCGCCCGGTGCCCATGGAGTACGAGGCGCTGGTGCACGAGGCGGCGCTGCGGATGCGCTACTGCGCGGGCGGCGTCGTGCGCGAGCAGCTCGACTTCATGCACGAGGTCTCGCAGTGGCCCAGTGTGACGCTGCGCATCATCCCCTTCGAGGCGCAGATCACCGGCTCGGTGCATTCGGCGATGTATGTGGGCGCGACGATTCCGCAGCTGGACACGGTTCAGCTGGACAGCGCCTTCGGCAGTGGCTTCCTGGACGCCGAGGCCCAGCTGGCGCGCTACCGGCTGCTGTTCGACTCGGTCAGGGCCGCCGCGCTCGATCCGGACGCCTCGCGCGCGGTCCTGCGGCGCATAGCTCGGGAACGGTGAGTCGGAACCCATGGGCGAGCGCATCAGCGACCACGTCGGCGACCGGCCGGACAGGCGTGTCACCTGGCAGAAGTCATCGTTCTCAGGGTCGGACGAGAGCCAGAACTGTGTGGAGATGGCGGGCGTCGACGGGGTGATCAAGCTACGGGAGAGCGAGGATCCCGACCGGGTCATCACCATTCCCGTCGAACGGCTCCGGGCGTTCATCCTCGGTGTCAAGGCGGGGGAGTTCGATCATCTGGTCCATTAGGGCCTCGCACGGGGGCGGAGGGGTGAATTTCGGTTGCAACAGTGTGCCGTCCCACTGTTGCACCTCGCTCTTCGTGGCGGTACGGTCGCTGTGTGTCGTCACTCGGGGTCGACTCCCGGCCCCTGCCACCGTGACAGGAGGCGAGACATGCTCGCACCGTCCCACTTGGCGATCTTCGAAGGAACGGATCGGCTTCCGCGTCCGGTCCGCCCGCCGTTGCTGCGCTCCGGCCTCTGGTACGAGCTGCTGCTCCACCATCCCTGCGGCGAGGAGGAGAACGAACGGAGCCCGGAGCCGTGCGAGCTGTCCGCGCCCGGCAGCCCGCGCCAGGCGATCCGTATGCTCCGTGACTCCGTCCGCACCCGGGCCGGGCAGCTGACCTCGCGCGACCGGCACGCGATCCTCGAAGCGCTCGACGATCACAGCGACGACGGACTCTCCGGGGATGTGCAGGCGGTCGCCGCGCTCCACCGGGGGCTGCCGGTCGGGTTCGCCTTCACCGCGCTCAACGGCGAGCATTTTGAATGGTCCGTGCGTCCGGTGAGGTTTCTGACGCTGGTGTGAGAGGTGCGGCAGTCCTCAGCGCCGGTCCTCAGCGCGCGTCCTCGGCCCCGGCTCCGTCGCAGAATTCGGCTTCCACGATGCTCACGGGCATGGCCCAGTCCCCGTTGAAGTTGTACGAGAGCTGTCTGCGGCCGTCCCCGGTGGTGGCGGCCTCGGTGACCGAGCCCACGCCGCGTCCGCCGTGGCCCCACAGCCGGGTGCCGCAGCTCGTCCGGTAGGTGTGGACGCCGAGGCCGTACTCGCTGCCGGGGAGGTAATCCGGGCTGGGCACGGTGGTCTTCATCGCGGTGAGCTGCTTCTTCGGCAGCAGCTTCCCGCCCATCAGCGCGCTGAAGAACCGGTTGAGGTCCCCGGTGGTGGAGATGATGTCCCCGCCCGCCCAGCTCCGGGACCCGTGGATCTCCGTCACGTCCCAGATCTCCGGCGTGTTCTGCCGCGAGAGTTTCGAGTAGGCCCGGCCGCTGGGCTTCGGCAGCTGGGCGCTGTCGCCGGGGTTGGTGGTGTGCCGCAGCTTCAGCGGCTTGATGATCCGCTCGCGGACCTCGTCCTCGTAGCTGTCGCCGCCGACCTTCTCGATGACCATCCCGGCCAGCACATAGCCGGTGTTGGAGTACGAGTGCCGGGCCCCTGGCGCGAAGTCCGGCCGGTGCCCCATGGCCACCTTGATCTTCGTCTCGGGCGACACGGCGTCGTAACGATGCTTCAGAAAGTTCTCGCCCGCGAGGTACTTCTTCGCGTACTCCGGGTCGGAGGAGTAGCTGTAGAGCCCGCTGGTGTGGTTGAGCAGCTGCCGTACGGTGATCTTGCTGCCGTCGTTGCCGTTGCCCCGGACGACCCCGGGGAGATGGCGCTCCACGGTGTCGTCGAGGTCGAGCTCCCCCTCGGCCTCCATCTGGAGCAGCACGGTCGCGACGAAGGTCTTGGTGATGCTGGCTATCCGGAAGCGGTCGTTCGAGCCGCGTGCCCTGCCGGTCTCGCGGTCGGCGACGCCCGACGCGCCCTGCCAGACGCCGTGCGCGTCCCGGGTCCGGGCGAGCGCGCCGGGGATGCCGGCCGCCACCGTGGCGTCGAGCGCCCGCTGGGTGGCCTGGTGCCGCTGCTGCTCCGTGGTGCTGGTGTCGGCCTGCGCCGGGGCGGTGAACACGGCGACGGCGACCGCCGCCGCGGCGATGCCCGCCACGCTGGTACGGGTGAGCTGTCGTGTCGTCATACGGTGCTCCTCTCGTAACGTGTCGTCATGACATCGTGCCCCGGCGGAGGATCTTCGGCGTGTTCTACGATGCGGTCTTCGCGGCGGCCTTCGTCTCGGCCTTCGGCATGGTCTTCAGCGTGGTCTTCAGTGCGGCCCCCGGCGCGGTCTTCGGCGCGGCCTTCGGTTCGGCCTTCGCCTTGGCGCCGCAGAACCCTGCTTCCACCACCCCCAGCAGATCCTTGCCCTCCCAGTCGCCGTTGGTGTTGAAGGCGAGCTGACGGCCGCCGTCCTCGGTGGAGTACGCGACGGAGAGACTGCCGATCCAGCCGCCGGTGTGCCCCCACACCTCGACATCGCAGCTCAGCTTCATCTTCTCCAGCGCGAGGCCATAGCCCGAACCGCCCTCGACGGAGTGCGGACTGAGCGTCTTCATCGCGGTGAGCTGCTTCTCCGGCAGCAGCTTGCCGCGGAGCAGGGCGCGGTAGAACCGGTTGAGATCGTTCGAGCTGGAGATCATGTCGCCCTCGGCCCAGGACTGGGAGGCGTTCTGGCGGGTGACGTCGTAGATCTTGGTGGCCGCGGGGTCCTCGGTCAGCTTGGAGTACGCGCGGCTGCTGGGCTTCGGCATCGCGGAGCTGTCGCCCGGGGCGGTGGTGTGCCGCAGCTTCAGCGGCTTGACGATCCGCTCGCGCACTTCGTGCTCGTAGCTGTTCCCGGTGAGCTTCTCCATGATCAGCGCGGCGAGGACATAGTTGGTGTTGGAGTACCGGAAGCCCGTGCCGGGGGCGAAGTACGGCCGGTGGGTCATCGCCACGTCCACGGCGACCTGCGGCGACCGGTAGTCGTAGCGGTGCTTGAGGAAGCCGTCGCCCAGCATGTACTTCTTCATGTACTCCGGGTCCTGGAGATAGTCGTAGATCCCGCTGCTGTGGTTGAGCAGCTGCCGTACGGTGATCTCGCCGCCGTCGTTGCCGTTGCCGGTCACCGCCCCGGGGAGATGGCGCTCCACCGTGTCGTCCAGGCTGAGCCTCCCCTCGGCCTCCAGCTGGAGCATGACGGTGGCCACGAAGGTCTTGGTGATGCTGGCGACGCGGAAGAGGTCGTTCTTGCCGCGGGCCTTGCCGGTTCTGAGGTCGCCGACGCCCGAGGCACCGTTCCAGACGGCCCGGCCGTCTCTCGTCTGAGCGGTGACTCCGGGGACGCCGCCGGTCACCACGGTGTCCAACGCGCGCTGGACGGCCTGGTGCCGCTGCCGTTCCGTGGTGCTGGTGTCGGCCTGGACCGGTGCGGCGAACGCGGCGACCGCCACCGCCGCCGCGATCCCCGCCGCGCCGGTACGTGCCATGCCTCGTGCTGTCATGCCCTGCTCCTCACTCTTCCCCGCGTTCCGCGGGGTCCGCGGGGTCCGCGGTAGCCGTGCTGGTGCTGCTGGGCCGTGCGGTGTCGGCCTCCCGGCGCTGCCTGGCTCGGGCGGTCCCGGGGGCGACGTGTGACCGTGACCTGACCTCGGATCCCGCCACGAGCCGGCATCGCCTGAAGTGACCGCGCACGGGGGCGCGCAGGTTGACCGCCGTGCCGCCGAATGGCCGAAGACCGATGTTGGCTGAAAAGGGACTTTTAGTGGGAAGTGACAAGGAACGACGGGAGAAGGCAACCAGGTCGTGACCTCATCCCTCTGTCGCGCTACGCGCGTTGACCCTAGGCTGCCGCTCGCAGCCCTCATATCCGCCGCTCAATCAGCAAGGGGAGCGATGTCAGCCAGACCGCACAGGACCGGCCCGTCCGCCAACCGCCGCATACTCACCGCCGTCGCCGGACTGGCCACCGTCGGCGCGCTCGTCGCCGCGATGCCCGCCGGGTCCCCCGAGGCGCGAGAGCGCAGCCACGGCCACGGCCGCACGGTCGATGTGCAGCTGCTCTCCTTCAACGACTTCCACGGAAACCTCCAGCCGCCGTCCGGTTCGGGCGGCCGGGTGACCCACACCAACCCCGATGGCACCACCAGGACCATCGACGCGGGCGGCGTCGAGTATCTCGCGACCCATCTGCGCGACGCGCGCGAGGGCAACCGGTACTCCGTCACCGCCGCGGCGGGCGATCTGATCGGCGCGACGCCGATGCTCTCCGGGCTCTTCCACGACGAGCCCACCGTCGAGGCGCTGAACAAGCTGGACCTCGACGTGTCCTCGGTCGGCAACCACGAGTTCGACGAGGGCGCCAGGGAACTGGCCCGTATCCAGGACGGCGGCTGCCACCCCACCGAGGGCTGCTACGAGCAGGGGAAGAAGTTCAAGGGCGCGGACTTCCCCTATCTCACCGCCAATGTGACCCATGAGAAGTCGGGCCGGCCGCTGCTGGACCCGTACTTCGTCTGGAAGAAGAACGGCGTCAAGATCGGCTTCATCGGGGTGACCCTGGAAGGCACCCCGGACATCGTCAACGCGGAGGGCATCAAGGGCCTGACGTTCGGCGACGAGATCGAGGCGATCAACAAGTACACGAAGATCCTGGAGCGCAAGGGCGTCAAGGCGATCGTCGCGCTGCTGCACGAGGGCGGGGCTCCCGCGTCCTCCTCGTACAACTACGACTGCGACAGCCCCGGCCCCGGCGACGGGATCTCCGGGCCGATCGTGGACATCGCGAAGAAGGTCAGCCCGCAGGTCGACGCGCTGGTCACCGGCCACACCCACCAGGCGTACGCGTGCACGGTGCCGGACCCGTCCGGCAAGCCGCGCACCGTCACATCGGCGGCGTCCGCCGGCCGGCTGTACACCGACACCACGCTGACCTACGACCGCCGGACCAAGGACGTGGTCCGCACCTCGGTGGAGTCGGCGAACCACGTCGTCACCCGCGATGTGCCCAAGGCCGCGGACATGACGCAGCTGATCGACCGCTGGAACACGCTGGCCGCCCCGGTCGCCAACCGGCCGGTCGGCCATGTCTCCGCCGACATCGAGAACCCGGCCGCCCCGGAGCGCCCGCTGGGCAATCTGATCGCGGACGCCCAGCTCGAAGCGCTCGCTCCGGCCGACAAGGGCGGCGCGCAGCTCGCGCTGATGAACCCGGGCGGGATTCGCGCGCCGTTGACGTACACGGCGTCCGGCGCTGAGGGCGACGGTGTGGTGACCTATGGCGAGGCATTCACGGTGCAGCCGTTCACCAACATGATGAATGTGGTCGACCTGACCGGCGCCCAGCTGATCACCGCGCTTCAGCAGCAGGTCAGCGGGGCGAACCAGGGCTCGCCGAAGATCCTTCAGGTGTCCGAGGGCTTCACCTACACCCTGGATATGACCAAGACGGGCGCGGACCGGGTGGTGACCGGCTCGGTGAAGCTGAACGGTGCGGCGATCGACCCGGCGAAGACGTACCGGGTCGCGATGAACGAGTTCCTCTCGGGCGGCGGCGACGGCTTCTCCGTGCTGAAGGAGCACCGCAACAAGGTCGTGGGCGCGTCCGATCTGGACGTGTTCATCGGCTATCTGGCCGCGCACTCCAGCGCGTCTTCTCCGCTGGCCCCGCCGGCGACCGGGCGGATCACGGTCGTGAAGTAACGGCCTCGGCAGTACGACAGCCGGTCCCTGCCCGCTCGGCGGGGACCTCGGCAGTGGGGCGGCGGGAGAAGGCGACCCGCCGCCCTTCCAAAGACTTGCTCTTTGACGTGTACGCGACATAATCCCGTCATGGAGAGCCCCCTGAACCCGCAGCGCCCCGCCGGACGGTCCATGCGCCGGCGCGGCTTTCTCACGGCCGCCGCCGCGCTGACCGCGACCGCCCTCGTCCCCGCGCCCGCCGTGCGGGCGGCGGCCCCCCGCTCGCCCCAGGACTGGATGGCGGGCCACCCCGACGCCACGGCCCTCCAGCGGCTGACCATCCCCGGTACCCATGACTCGGGCGCGCGCTTCGGAGGGTTATGGGCCGAGTGCCAGAACACCACCGTCGCCGACCAGCTGAACAGCGGAATCCGCTTCCTGGACATCCGCTGCCGGATCACCGGCGACTCCTACGCCATCCACCACGGGGCCGCGTACCAGAACATGATGTTCGGGGACGTACTCATCGCCTGCCGTGACTTCCTCGCGGCACGCCCCTCCGAAACCGTGCTGATGCGGGTCAAACAGGAGTACTCCACGGAGTCCGACGCCGCGTTCCGCCGGGTCTTCGATCTCTATCTCGACCAGAAGGGCTGGCGGTCGCTGTTCCGGATCGGCGACGGCATCCCCTCGCTCGGGGCGTCCCGCGGCCGGGTCGTCCTCCTCGGCGACAACGGCGGACTGCCCGGGGTGCGCTACGCCGACAGCGCGCTCTTCGACATCCAGGACGACTGGAACGCCGCGCCCGGCGCCAAGTACCCCAAGATCGAGGAGCACTTCCGCAGAGCGGTCCAGCAGCCGGGCAAGCTCTTCGTCAACTACGTCAGCACCTCCGCACTGCTGCCGCCGCGCTGGAACTCGGACAGCCTCAACCCCCGGACGCACACGTTCCTCGACTCCACCGCGAGCGGATGGCGCGGCCTCGGGATCGTCCCGCTGGACTTCCCCGCCACCCGCCCGGGCCTGGTCGACTCCCTCATCCGCCACAACTAGACGGCCCGGCGCATGCCGCCGCACGCCCCCGCCTCAGAGCTGCGACGGCGGCGGATGCGAGGCCCCCGGCAGCCGGATCACCGCCAGGGTGCCGCCGCCCGCCGCCGGTTCCAGCCGGATCTCACCGCCCGCCTGCTGAACCGTGCGCGCCACGATCGACAGACCGAGCCCCGACCCCGGCAGCGACCGCGCGGAGGAGGAGCGCCAGAACCGTTCGAAGACATGCGGCAGCTCATCGGCCGTGATGCCGGGGCCGTGGTCGCGCACCGTCAGCTCGCCGCCCTTGAGCCGCACCTCGACCGTGCCGTCCGGCGGCGAGAACTTCACCGCGTTGTCCAGCACATTGACCAGCGCCCGCTCCAGCGCCGCGGCCTCGCCCCGGACGTACCAGGGCCCGAGATCGGTCGAGAACTCCAGCTCGGGGCCGCGCAGCCGGGCCCGGGCGAGCGCCGCCTCGGTGATCTCGTGCAGCGCGATCACCGTCAGCGGCCCGCCGTGGACGGCGTCCGGCCGCGACAGCTCCTGGAGATCGCCGATCAGCGACGCCAGCTCGGCCATCTGCGCCTTCACCGACGCCATCAGCGCCTGCCGGTCGGCGGCCGGGATCGCCCGGCCGGTCTGCTCGCTCCGCGCCAGCAGCTCGATATTGGTCCGCAGCGAGGTCAGCGGCGTACGCAGCTCGTGGCCCGCGTCCGCGATCAGCCGGGCCTGGCGGTCCCGCGAGGAGGCGAGCGCGGCGGTCATCGAGTTGAAGGAGCGCGACAGCCGGGCGATCTCGTCCTCGCCGTCCGCGGGGATGCGCACGGTCAGATCCTCCGTACGCGCCACATGCTCCACCGCCTCGGTGAGCCGGTCGACCGGCCGCAGCCCGGTCTGCGCGACCAGCAGGCCCGCCGCGCCCGCGCCGATGACCCCGACGCCCGCGAGACCGGTGAGCAGCAGGGCGAGCCGGTTGAGCGAGGTGCTGATCTCGTCGAGCGGCCGGGACACGGAGATCGCGATCCGGGTGCCGTCCCCGAGCAGCTCCTGGGTGGTGTGCACCCGCACCGGGTCGCCGTCGTCGGTGACGCTGTTGTGCAGGGTGGTCCCCTTGGCGCCCCGGGCGACGGCGATGTCCGTGGGCTGCACCCTGACCGGCTCGGAGTACGGGCTGACGCAGCGGTTGCCGTTGACGTCGATGAGCTGGATGTACGCGAAGGACGGGGAGTTCTTGCGGTCCGTACGCTGCTGGGAGCAGTTGTCGTACGCCTCCTGCACCATCCCCGCCGGGGCGGTGGTGTTACGCAGGGTGTTGTTGAGCTCCTCGTAGAGCTGGGCCCGGGTCAGCAGCCAGGAGACGACGGCGACGGCCGCGACGGCGACCGCGACGGCGGTGGCCACCAGCAGCGCCAGCCGGGATCTCAGGGGCAGCGTACGGAACCGTCCGGTGCGTCCCGTCACCCGTCACCGCCGCCCGAGCGCAGGACGTACCCCACGCCGCGCACCGTGTGCACCAGACGGGGTTCACCGCCGGCCTCCGTCTTGCGGCGCAGATACATCACATACACATCCAGCGAATTGGAGGTGGGCTCGAAATCGAAGCCCCAGACCGATTTGAGGATCTGCTCCCGGGTCAGCACCTGCCGGGGGTGGGCCAGCAGCAGTTCGAGCAGGGTGAACTCGGTACGGGTCAGCTCGACCGGGCGGCTGCCCCGGTGGACCTCGCGGGTGGCCAGATCCATACGGAGATCGCCGAAGGAGAGCACCTCGTGCCCGTAGTCGATCCCGGCGGCGCCGGCCGCCGTGGCGTAGGAGCGCCGCCGCAGCAGGGCGCGGATACGGGCGAAGAGCTCGTCGAGCTCGAACGGCTTGACCAGATAGTCATCGGCTCCGACGTCCAGGCCGGTGACCCGGTCGCCCACGGTGTCACGGGCGGTGAGCATCAGAATGGGCACGGTGGAGCCCCCGCCGCGGATACGGCGGGCGGCGGTCAGCCCGTCCATCCTCGGCATCTGGATGTCCAGGACGATCAGATCCGGGCCGTAGGACTCCGCCTTGGCGAGGGCGTCGACGCCGTCGACGGCGACCTCGGTCTCATAGCCCTCGAAGGCGAGACTGCGCCGGAGCGCCTCGCGGACGGCCGGCTCGTCGTCGACGATGAGGATGCGCTCGCCTTCACGGGGGTCGCCTTCACGGGGAGTCGTCATGACACCAGCCTCGCACGGGCCGCTGTCCGGGTGCGGCTCAGCCGTCGCCGTCGCGGAGATCGCCGAGGACGCTCTTGACGGTGTCGACGGGGATGGCGAAGCCGAGGCCCACGCTGCCCGTGCCGGAGTCGCCCGAGGTGCTGGTGCTGGGGGAGTACATCGCGGAATTGATGCCGATGATCTCGCCGCGCATATTGATCAGCGCGCCGCCGGAGTTGCCCGGGTTGAGGGAGGCGTCGGTCTGGATGGCCTTGTAGGTGGTCCTGGAGTCGCCGGTGTCGCCGTTGAACTCCCGCCCGCCGAATTCGAAGGGCCAGCCGCCGCTCGGCGGCTGACCTCGGCCGGGCTCCTTGGCCACGGTCACATCGCGGTCGACCGCGGAGACGATTCCGCTGGTGACGGTCCCGGTCAGACCCCCGGGGGAGCCGATGGCGACGACTTCCTCACCGACCTTGAGCGTGCTGGAGTCGCCGAGGGTCGCGGCCTGGAGACCCCGGACCCCCTGGAGCTTGACCAGGGCGAGATCAAGGTCGGGGTCGGTGCCGATCACGTCGGCGGTGTGGGTGCTGCCGTCGTTGAGCCGGACCTTGACGGTGTCGGCCCCGGCGACGACGTGGTTGTTGGTGATGACCTCGCCGTCGGAGGTGATGATCACCCCGGACCCGGTGGACTGCCCGGAGGCGTTGTCGGCCTGGATCTCTACGGTGCTCGGCATCAGGGCCTGGGCGACCCCGGCGACGGTTCCTGAGCTGCTGGCGGACACATTGGTCCCGCTGATCCCGTTCCCGCCGCCCCCGCCGGGCTCCCCCGTCACCCGGTCGAGCAGTACGGAGGTGCCGCCTCCGACAGCGGCGGCGGCGATGGCGACGGCGACGAGCAGCGCGACGGGCCGCCTGGCCCTGGCCCGGTGCGGGTGGGGCGGCTGGGCGGGCGGCGGCGGGTAGGCGGAGTCGTATGCCTGGGGGTGGTAGGGCTCGGGCTGGGGCTGCTCGTCGTGGTGGAGGTCCGTCATGGGAACGACTGTCCCGGCCGGAGATGAGAGGAGTCTGAGCTGCCACTGAGAACCGGGCGAGAAGTGCGTAGGGCCCGGATAAGGTCAAATCGCCCTCATGCTCCGGGTCCGCTCGGTATTACCCGGCGTGACCTGCCGGACCGGTAGGGGTCCTGGAAGACCGTCCATCCCGCCCGGCCCGCGTCAGCGGCGACAAGGCGTACAGCTCCCGCCGAGATCGCCGCTGGCTCCGGGCGTGAACGGTGAGGGTCCGCCTGCGGAGGGCAGAGCCCATCGTGGTGTGCTGCCGACGAGGTCAGCTCGGCTGGTCTCCGGTGTAGCGGTAGATCGCGCCGGCGGAGTTGACGCACCACGCGGTGCCGTCGGCGGCGACGCCGATGTCGACGGCGCTGCCCGGGATGTTGGTCCACGGCTTCGCGTCGTGGCCCGTGTACCGGTACAGCGCGTCCGAGGAGTTGACGCCCCAGACGTGGGTCCTGGACCCGGCCGAGATGCGGGACAGGCTGCCGGAGATGTTGACCCAGTCGGTCGAGCTCTGGTCTCCGGTGTAGCGGTAGATTGCGCCGGCGGAGTTGACGCACCACACGGTGCCGTCGGCGGCGACGCCGATGTCGACGGCACTGCCCGGGATGTTGATCCAGGGGTTCGCGTCGTGACCGGTGTACCGGTACAGCGCGTTCGATGAGTTGACGCCCCAGACGTGGGTTCTGGACCCGACCGAGATCGCCGAGAGACTGCCGGAGATGTTCTTCCAATCAGCCATTCATGTGCCCTTCGCTTTGGACTGTCGCAACGGGTACTTGGCGCGTGCCGATGGCATATAAACACCTCTGCATGCCGACGAGGTGCTCGAATAATCTGAAAATGAACGTTTATTTCTGCCCGTTCGACTGGTGTACAAGGTCCGGGTGGTCTCTGCGGTGCATACAAGGCCGAAACTGCCGTAACCCACAAGAGTGATAGGTGGGCATCCCGTTGGCGTCCGAGCTCAGGGTGGCGAAAATAGCCGCCCCGCCACTCCTCCTGAGGGGAGCGACGGGGCGGGCTTGGTCAGGCGCTTGTGTGCTTGGCCAGGGTGACGAGTCCGGCGAAGGCGGTGGGGGAGAGCATCAGCACCGGTCCGGAGCGCCGCTTGGAGTCCCGGACCGGGACCACGCCGGTGTAGTCGTCGGAGATCGATGCCTGCACCCTCTACCGGTGCCATCCGGGCGGGCACAACTTCCAGTGCGCCGACCCGGAGTACGAGGCGCTCCGCACCGGTCCCGCGTACGCACGGCTCGCCGCCGCGATCCACGGCCGCCTGGCCGCGACGGACCGAACCGCCGTCGCCGGTGATCGCATATGAGGCGAGCGACGGCCTGCCGCCGCAAGGGCCCCCGCGAGGGCCCCCGCAGGGACTACCCGCAGCCGCACGACCTCCGGATCACCAGGCCCGAGGGGAACTGGCGCACCCGCTCGCGGCGGGAGCCCGCCAGCCGGAGGCTCTCGTCCAGGACCAGATCGACGGCCGCCCGCGCCATCGCCGGGCGGTCGGAGGCGACGGTGGTGAGCGGCGGGTCGGTCAGATGGGCTTCCTTCACATCGTCGAAGCCCGCGACGGCCAGCTCCCCGGGTACGTCGATCCGCAGCTCCCGGGCCGCCCGCAGCACCCCGATCGCCTGGTCGTCCGTGGAGCAGAAGATCGCCGGCGGGCGCTCCGGGCCCGCCAGCAGCTTCAGCGCGACCTGATACGCCTCGTACCGGTTGAACGGGGCCTTGAAGAGCCGGCCCTCCACCGAGCGGCCCGACTCCAGCATCGCCCGGCGCCAGCCCTCCACATGGTCCGTCACCGGGTCGCCGACCGGCGGCGTCGTGTCCGGGCCGCCGAGGCAGGCGACATACGCGTTCCCGTGCTCCAGCAGATGACGGGTGGCGAGCTGCGCGCCGCCGATGTCGTCCGTGACCACGGCCACGTCGTCCATCGCCTCCGGGCGCTCGTGCAGCAGCACCACCCGGGCGTCCCACGCCTCGATCTCCTGCGCCGCCTGCTCGGTCAGCCCCTGGCTCACCAGGATCAGTCCGGCCACCCGCATGCCGAGGAAGGCCCGCAGATAGTGGACCTCCCGCTCACGGCGGTAGTCGGAATTCCCGACCAGAACCATTTTTCCGCGCTCGGCCGCCGCCTGTTCGACCGCGTGCGCCATCTCCGCGAAGAAGGGCTGCCGAGCGTCCGGCACGATCATGCCTATGAGGTCGGTACGCCGCGACGCCATCGCCTGGGCGACCCGGTCCGGCCGGTACCCCAGCTCCTTGATGGCTGCGAGCACCCGCTCGCGCGTGGCCGGGGCGACCGGCCTCGGTCCGTTGTTGATGACATAGCTGACGACGGCGGTCGAAGTCCCCGCCAGTCGCGCAACATCGTCCCGCGTCACCTTGGCCACGCGCGGCAGTCTACGCGGGGTGACCTACCTCTGGGCAGGGCGTACGGCGGCTTTCTGCTGTTCGGCGGCCTCCTCCGAACGAGCGACGGCCGATACGGCCTCCGCCGCCTCCCGTTCGGCCTTCTCCGGCACCCCGAACCGGTAGCCGACGTTCCGTCCGGTTCCGATGAGGGACTCGTGCTCCGGGCCGAGCTTGGCGCGCAGCCGCCGGACATGGACGTCCACCGTGCGCGTGCCGCCGAAGTAGTCGTAGCCCCAGACCTCCTGGAGCAGCTGCGCCCGGGTGAAGACCCGGCCCGGGTGCTGCGCCAGATACTTCAGCAGCTCGAACTCCTTGAAGGTCAGATCCAGGACCCGGCCCTTCAGTCTGGCGCTGTAGGTCGCCTCGTCCACGGAGAGATCGCCGTTGCGGATCTCCATGGGGGAATCGTCCATGGAGATCTGCTGGCGGCCCATCGCGAGCCGCAGCCGTGCCTCGACCTCCGCCGGTCCGGCCGTGTCGAGGAGTACGTCGTCGATGCCCCAGTCGGCGGTGACGGCGGCGAGTCCGCCCTCGGTCACCACGAGGATCAGCGGACAGCCGGGCCCGGTGGACCTCAGCAGCTGGCAGAGCGACCGCACCTGGGGCAGATCGCGGCGGCCGTCGATCAGGATCACATCGGCGCCCGGGGTGTCGACCAGGGCCGGGCCCTCGGCGGGGGCCACCCGCACGCTGTGCAGCAGCAGCCCGAGAGCGGGGAGCACCTCCGTCGACGGCTGGAGGGCATTGGTCAGCAGCAGCAGCGAGCTCATCGCACACCGCCTGTCTGCGCGCGGTTCGTCGTCTCGGGGTGGTGCACGGTTCGCTCGCCCATTGCGTCGGTTCCTCCTCGGTCCCTGCGAGGACATGGTGCTGCGGCCCTGCTTCGTACGGTTGGTTCACCTGCCTGTAACAACAGGCCGGAAACACAAAAGGACCCGGGGGCTGCTTCGCCCGGATCCTCTTCCGAGCAGAATAACCCACATGACTTCTGAGCCAGCGGGCCGATTTCACACTGTGGACGGTTCCATGGCCCGTTCCGGCTCTAGGTACAAAACTACCCGTACCACCCTTATCGCCGCTGATGGCGTCCGCATCGACGCGGAGTACCGGCCGTCTGCGGAGGGAACCTCCGCCACCGCCGTGGTGCTCGCCCACGGCCTCACCCACTCGCTCGACCGGCCCGCCGTACGGCGGGCGGCAGCCGTGTTCGCCCAGCGTGCGGCGGTGGTGACCTTCTCCTTCCGGGGCCATGGCCGCTCCGGCGGACGCTCCACGGTCGGCGATCGGGAGGTGCTCGATCTCGCGGCGGCCGTGCGCTGGGCGCGCACTCTCGGCCACCCCCGGGTGGTGACGGTCGGCTTCTCCATGGGCGGCTCGGTCGTCCTGCGCCACGCGGCGCTCTCCACGGACGGCCGGGGGCCGGCGGCCGGGACGGACCGGGGGCGTATCGAAGCACGGACGGCGCGGGAGGGAGCGCGCGCCCGGTTCCCCGCCCCCACGGAGGCCGCCACGACCGCCTCCGAGGCCGCCCCGGAAGCCGTCATGGCCGCCCCCGGGCCGGAGCCCTCGGCCCACCCCGACGCCGTGGTCTCCGTGAGCGCCCCCGCCCGCTGGTACTACCGGGGCACGGCCCCGATGCGGCGGCTCCACTGGATGATCACCCACCCGCTGGGCCGCCTGGTGGGCCGCTACGGGCTGCGCACCAGAATCCAGGGCCGGGCCTGGGACCCCGTACCGCTCTCCCCGGTCGCGGCGGTCCCGCTGATCGCCCCCGTCCCGCTGCTGATCGTGCACGGCGACCGCGACCCCTACTTCCCCCTGGACCACCCCCGCGCGCTCGCGGCGGCCGGCCCCGCCGAGCTGTGGATCGAGCCGGGCATGGGCCACACCTCCTACGCCCGCAAGGCGTCGGGGGACCCCCGGAACGCCGACGACGACCGGCTGTTCGCCCGTATCGCGCAGTGGCTCGCTGCCCCGGAGCCGCCCGCCCATGGCCCATGATGGAGGCCGACGAAAGGAGTCGCCCATGCCGGCGGGGACGATCCGCTACTGGGCCGCGGCCAAGGCCGCGACCGGGACGGCCGAGGAGCCCTATGCGGCGGAGACGCTCGCCGAGGCGCTCGCCGAGGCACGCGGGAGGCACCCCGGGGAGCTGACCCGCGTCCTGCTCCGGTGCTCGTTCCTGGTGGACGGCGATCCGGTGGGGACCCGGGACCATGAGACCGTACGGCTTGCCGAGGGCGGCACGGTCGAGGTGCTCCCGCCGTTCGCAGGAGGGTGAACCGCACACCATGAGCAGCGATCAGCAGTATCCGTACGATCCCTACGCGCCGCAGCCGCCGCAGCCGCCGCAGCAGCAGTATCAGGCGTACGACGCGTACGACCCGTACGCCCAGAACCAGGGGCAGTACAGCCAGGGACAGGGGCAGTACGGCCAGGACCAGGGGCAGTACGCGGAAGGCCAGGCCCAGGGCCCGTACGCCCAGCAGGGATATCCGCAGCAGCCCGGCCACCACCAGGACGCCGCCCAGACCTGGGAGGGCGAGACCTGGGACACCACGTACCAGCCCGTCGTCCCGCCGCTGCCGGCCGCCGCCGAGGAGACCGCGTACCTTCCGCCGGTCACCGCCGGCCATCCGCTGCCTCCCGAGGCCCCCGCCGGGCCGTACGCACCGGCCCCGCACCCCGCCCCACAGGCCCCGCCCGCCCCACAGGCCCCCGCCGCCGAGGGCTACAGCGCCCCCACCATGGGCGGCAACACCCGGGTCACCGACGCTCAGCGCGCCCGCGCCGAGGGCCGTTCCCCGATCATCGCCCCGGGTATCCAGCCCGCCGCCCTGACCGCCGTGCTCGCGCTGCTGCTCGCGGCCGGCGCGGCCGTCGGCCCCTTCGGCCTGGTCGTGCCGCTGGTACTGCTCCAGGCCGTCACCGCCGCCGGATGGTTCCGGCTCAACGGCATGTGGCCCGCCCGGCAGGGCATCGCGCTCGCCTTCGCGGGCGGACTGACCGCCGACGCCGTCCTGCTCTCCGTGGGCCGGGAGAACGCCCCGCTCGCCCTGCTCGGCACCCTGGGCGTCTGGGTGCTGATCACCCTCGTGCTCCAGCTCCGCAGCCACGCCGGGGCCGATGAGCGGATGTACGGACTGATGGCCACGGTCGCGTCGGCCGCCCTCGCCGTCATCGCCGCCGGGCATCTCGCGGCGGCGGACGACGCCGTGGTGGTCGGCGCGATCGCGGTCGCCGCCGCCGTCGTGGTCCGCGCGCTGCCGCTGCCGGGGGCCGTGTCCGTCGCGGCGGCGCTGCTCGCCGCCGGATTCATGGGCTTCGTCGCGGGCGGGATGACGGACCTCCCCACCGCCGGGAGCGGACTGCTCGGTCTCGCCGCGGGCGTGCTCGCGCTGGTCGGGCTGCGGGTGGCGAGCTATGACTATCCGTCGCGGTTCGTCCACTTCACGGCCGGGGTGGCGCTGCCGCTGACGGCCGCCGCGCCCGCCGTCTATCTGATCGGCCGGGTCCTGGTCTGAGCCGTCCGGCGTGCCCGCTCCGCTTTCCGCTTCGCGAAGATCATCGACGCCCGGCCGGGGAACCAAACCCCCCGACCGGGCGTCGGTGTCTGAGGACAGGCGTCACAGTCCGGGCCCGGTCTCCGCCGGACTCAGGACCGGAAAGGGGCGCGTAGACGGATGAATCAGGCAGGGGACCTCCGGCCATGCGTGCACTGCGAATAACTCTGATCATCGCCGTGATTCTGGGCGTGGTGTTCACCGCGCTGGACCGGATCGCGGTCAACTTCGCCGAATCCGAGGCGGCGGAGAAGATCAGAACCAGTCAGGGGCTGTCCTCCGCTCCCGAGGTGTCCATCAACGGCTTCCCCTTTCTCACCCAGGTCGTGGGCAAGCAGCTCGACGACGTCGACATCAGCCTCTCCGGCGTCGCCGCCCTCGCGGGCGAGCGGGTCGTGAGGGTCTCCGAGGTCCGGGCGGAGCTCTCCGAGGTGACGATCGACAGCGGCTACACCTCCGCCGTCGCGGCGCGCGCGGAAGGCTCCGCCCGGATCTCGTACGAGGACCTCGCCCAGGCCGCCCCCGAGGGCGCTGTCGTCGGCTACGCGGGCCCCGAGCGGGCCGCCAAGAACCAGGTCAAGGTCACCGGCCCGCTGGTGAAGATGCTGGAGGGCGCGGGCCTGCGGCTCCCGGACACCGCGAGCGCCCTGCTCGGCGACCGCACCGTCACCGCCTACAGCACGGTCGAGATCGCCGGCGGGGACGCGGTCCGGCTGAAGGCCGAATCGCTGCCGGAGCTGCCCGTGCCGGGCTTCGACGCCGATCTGCGCCGGGCCATGGACTACGAGCTGGACATCGAGGGGATCCCCGTGAGCCTGAGGCTGAACCAGGTGACGGCGGACGAGAAGGGGCTGAAGGTCATGGGCACGGGCCAGGGCGTGACCCTGGTCGGCTGACGCCTTCCGCTGTCGTCTTCCGTTGACGGCTTCCGCACGGATCGGGCCGGGCCCTCGTGGGCCCGGCCCGTCGCACATCGGCTCAGGGGCTCAGGGGCTCAGGGGCTCAGGGCGTCAGCCGAAGCAGGCGGCCCCGCCAGGAGAGAAAAACGGCTGATGGCCGCATTCTGAGACGGCTCTGTCCGATGGGCAGAAGATTCCCGGGACGGGGGCCTCCGGGACGCCCGGCGCGACGGCCTCGCCCCGGAATCTGTCCCGCATGGCGGACGATCGCATCTCAATATGCGAAACACCGGTGACATGGCGGCCGACACGTCCCTACGATCGGACGCATGAAGCAGCGACAGGCGGATCTCACGAAGCGGCGGGCAGTCGATCTGTGCCGCGTCGCCGCCATGCTCTGTCGCGCCGTCTGAGCGGGAGCCCTCACCTCTTCCGCCCCCCGGCCCTTCGACCTCTGATCAGGGCCGCCCCCTCGCGGTACGCCGCGTCTGACGCGTATCCGCGTACCTCTTCTTCGCACTTCTTTGCACTTCTTCGCACCAAACCGCCGCACACTGCCCCGGAGGAGAAAAGCATGAGCCGCAGCGACGTCCTGGTCGACGCCGACTGGGTCGAGGCACACCTCGACGACCCTCAGGTCGCCATCGTCGAGGTCGACGAGGACACCTCGGCGTACGAGAAGAACCACATCAAGAACGCGATCCGGATCGACTGGACCAAGGACCTCCAGGACCCGGTCCGCCGAGACTTCATCGACCAGGCGGGCTTCGAGCAGCTGCTCTCCGCCAAGGGCATCGCGAACGACACCACCGTCGTCCTCTACGGCGGCAACAACAACTGGTTCGCGTCCTACGCCTACTGGTACTTCAAGCTCTACGGCCACGACAGCGTCAAGCTCCTCGACGGCGGCCGTAAGAAGTGGGAGCTGGACTCCCGCGACCTGGTCGACGGCGACGAGGTGCCGCAGCGCGCCGCCACCGCGTACCAGGCCAAGCCGCAGGACAGCTCGATCCGCGCCTTCCGCGACGACGTGGTCGCCGCCATCGGCGCGCAGAACCTGGTCGACGTGCGCTCCCCCGACGAGTTCAGCGGCAAGCTGCTCGCCCCGGCGCACCTGCCGCAGGAGCAGTCGCAGCGCCCCGGCCATGTGCCGAGCGCCCGCAACATCCCGTGGTCCAAGAACGCCAACGACGACGGCACCTTCAAGTCGGACGACGAGCTCAAGGCGCTCTACGTCGACGAGCAGGTCGACCTGGCGAAGGACACCATCGCCTACTGCCGTATCGGTGAGCGCTCGGCCCTGACCTGGTTTGTGCTGCACGAGCTGCTCGGCGTCCAGAACGTCAAGAACTACGACGGCTCCTGGACCGAGTACGGCTCCCTGGTCGGTGTGCCGATCGAGCTCGGCTCCGGCAAGTAATTTCTGAACCGCGGACATTTGGAGAGCTGTATGTGTGGAGCGAAGGCCGGCGGCCCCGACGCCTCGACGATCAAGCCCGGTGAGACGACGATCCAGGGCCAGGTGACCCGCGACGGCGAGCCCATCACCGGCTACGTCCGGCTGCTGGACTCGACGGGCGAGTTCACCGCCGAGGTGCCGACCTCGGCGACCGGGCAGTTCCGCTTCTACGCGGCGGAGGGCACCTGGACCGTGCGTGCCCTGGTGCCGGGCGGCACGGCGGACCGTACGGTCGTCGCGCAGACGGGCGGTCTCGCGGAGGTCGCCATCGCGGTCTGAGCGCCGTCGTCACGGTCTGAGCGCCGGGACGCTGCTCTGAGCACCGTCGTCACGGTCTGAGCACCGTCACCGCGATCACGGGCCGCGGCATCGCTTGATCGCCGCGGCCCGCTCGAACGGCCGAAGGGCCGCATCCCCGGGGGTTGGACGCCACTGGATCGGGGTGCGGCCCTTCGGTCGTGCTCACGCCCGTGCCCATGCCGTACGGGGCGCGGGGTACGGCCCCGCCGCCGTACGCTGGAAGCATGTACGCACGGCGACGGCGTGCCTATTTCCTGCTGATGGGCGGATGCCTGTTTCTCTTCGTCTCCGCCTGGGCCGTCGTGCGGCTCTGGTCGGTCCCGGTGGCCGTCGGCATGTGCGTGGTCGCCATGATCATCCCGCCGGTCGCGGCGGTGGTCGCCAATCGGCGGGGGCCGGACGACCGCTGGTGGGACGACCCCTCCGGGGACCCCGAGTCCGATCGCTGGTGGGACGAGCTGGACGGCAAACGCCGCCGCTGACCCGGGGCCGATGTCCGATGCCTGGGGCTCCGGGTCAGTAGACGAGCGCCTGGACGCCGTCCGCCATGATCTCGCTGACGAACACCTGAGCCCCCGCGATGCGTACGCCGTCGAGCACATCCTTCTCCGTGATCTCCCGGCGTGCCGCGCACTGGGTGCACAGGGTGATCTGCCCGGCCGCCTGGATTGCCTCGATGAGATCCGGCAGCGGAGCGGCGTGCGGCAGCGCGAACTCCGCCGCCCGGCCGGGCAGCGCGAACCACGAAGCCTCGCCGGTCAGCCAGAGCGACACCGTCACCCCGCTGGCCGCGGCGACGGACGCCACGGTGAATGCCTGGGAGCAGCGCTCGGGCGCGTCGGCGCCTGCGGTCACCTTGATCACGAGCTTTTTCGCCATGACCGAACTGTAATCCGGGCCCGCCGTGCCTCCGCCGTGCCTCCACCGGTCCGGGGCACGCGCCGTACCTCACAGAGATCACCGGGCCCCCACCCATTAGGCTGGGGCCCGGACCCTGTCCGCAGGGTATTGCCCACCGCATCATCCGAGGAGCACCCCGTGCTTGAGGCATTCTTCGAAGCCCTGCTGGTCCTGGTCTGCATCGGCGTCGCCGCCTTTATGGGCCTGACCGTGAAGAAGCTGTACCAGGGCCAGCGCTGATCCCCGACGCCGTCCCCCCCCCCCGCACCTAACAGATCGCCAGAGCTGACCATGATCGAGATTCCGTCCGACCTGAACCCGGACCTCGTCCCCCTCGCCTTCCTCCTCGGCACCTGGGAGGGCGCGGGCGTGTCCGACTTCCCCGGCTCCGAGAAGTGCAACTTCGGCCAGTCCGTCACCTTCAGCCACGACGGCCGTGACTTCATCGAGTACGTCTCCCACAGCTGGGTGCTCGACGCCGAGGGCAACAAGGTCCGCCCTCTGGAGAGCGAGAGCGGCTACTGGCGGATCGACAAGGACCGCAAGGTCGAGGTCGTCATGGTCCGCGACCAGGGCATCGTGGAGATCTGGTACGGCGAGCTGGCCGACCAGAAGCCGCAGATCGACCTGGTGACCGACGCCGTCGCGCGCACCGCCGCCTCCGGCCCGTACAGCGGCGGCAAGCGGCTGTACGGCTATGTCAAGAGCGATCTGATGTGGGTGGGCGAGAAGTCCACCCCCGAGGTGCCGCTGCGGCCGTACATGTCGGCGCATCTGAAGAAGGTCGTCACCCCGGAGCAGGTCGCGGCCTGGGCCAAGGACCTCGGAGACCTCCCGGACGACGGAATCGCCTTCTTCAAGTAGGCGCTTCCCGGGGCCGCCGCAAGCAGGCCGCCGCAAGCAGGCCGTTTCAAGCAGGACGCCTCAAGTAGGCCGCTTCCCTCCCTGGGCGGTTTCCGCCGCCTGCCTACACTGGGAGCGTGGTGAGCACCGACTGGAAGAGCGATCTGCGGCAGCGAGGCTATCGGCTGACTCCGCAGCGCCAGCTTGTCCTGGAGGCCGTCGACACGCTGGGGCACGCGACGCCCGACGACATTCTCTGCGAGGTCCGCAGAACCGCGTCGGGTGTCAACGTCTCCACGGTCTACCGGACGCTGGAGCTGCTGGAGGAGCTGGGCCTGGTCTCCCATGCCCATCTCGGCCATGGCGCGCCCACCTACCATCTCGCCGACCGGCACCACCATCTCCATCTGGTCTGCCGGGACTGCGAAGGGGTCATCGAGGCGGATGTCGAGGTGGCCGACGACTTCACCGCCAAGCTCCGTGAGACCTTCGGATTCCACACGGACCTGAAGCACTTCGCGATCTTCGGCCGATGCGGCGGCTGCACGGCTGAGGCTTCAACTACCGAGTCGTAGGCTTTCCCCATGGCCACTGTGAAGAGCCCTCTGCTGTCCCAGCCCGGCGCCGTACCCGCCGAGGGAGCCGATGACGGCGTCGCCGCGCACTACGGCGACCTTTTCCGAGAACAGCGCGCCCTCGCCGAAGGCGCCGGCCTGGTCGATCTGTCGCATCGCGGCGTGATCGCCGTGACCGGCGACGACCGGCTCGGCTGGCTGCATCTGCTGCTCACCCAGCATGTGAGCGAACTCCCGGTCGGCGTGGCCACCGAAGCGCTGATCCTCTCCGCCCACGGTCATATCGAGCACGCGCTCTATCTCGTCGACGACGGGAGCACGGTCTGGGCGCATGTCGAGCCCGGCTCACAGGGCGAGATCATCGCCTATCTGGAGTCGATGAAGTTCTTCTACCGGGTCGAGGTCGCCGACCGCACCGGCGACTTCGCGGTGGTCCACCTCCCCGCGGGCTCCATCGCCGAGGTGCCGGACGGTGTGGTCGTACGGGAGACCGCCCACGGCCGTGATCTGTTTCTGCCCCGCGCCGACCTGGAGTCCTACGCCCTCGCGCAGGGGCCGCTGGCCGGGATCCTGGCGTACGAGGCACTGCGCGTCGAGTCCCACCGCCCCCGCGTCGGCTTCGAGACCGACCACCGCACCATCCCGCACGAGCTCGGCTGGATCGGCACCGCCGTCCACCTCCAGAAGGGCTGCTACCGAGGCCAGGAGACCGTCGCCCGGGTGCAGAACCTCGGCAAGCCGCCGCGCCGGCTGGTCTTTCTGCATCTCGACGGCAGCGAGGTGCATCTGCCGGTGCCCGGCACCCCGATCCGGCTCGCCGCCGATGGCGAGGACGGCCGCAAGCTGGGCTTCGTCACCACCTCGGCACGCCATCACGAGCTGGGGCCGATCGCCCTGGCGCTGGTGAAGCGGAACGTTCCGGTGGACGCGGAGCTGATGGCCGGGAACACGGCGGCGGCGCAGGAGACGGTCGTCGAGCCGTGAGCTCCCCGGGGCCCGCCCCGCGTACCGGATCCCCGACATCCGGAAGCCTGCGTTCTGTACGGATCGGGCCGGGCCGGCCCGATCCGTACAGAACGCCTAGATGTCCAGCAGCACCGTGAACGGGCCCTGGTTCGTCAGCGAGACCCGCATGTCCGCGCCGAAGCTGCCCGTCTCCACCCGTGCGCCCAGCGCCCGCAGCTGGGCGCACACCTCATCGACCAGCGGCTCCGCCACCGGCCCGGGGGCCGCCGCGTTCCACGTCGGGCGGCGGCCTTTCCGGGCGTCCCCGTAGAGAGTGAACTGCGAAATCACCAGCAAGGGCGCATGCACATCCGAGCAGGACTTCTCGCCCTCCAGAATCCTCAGCGACCAGAGCTTTCGGGCCAGCTGCGCCGCCTTCTGAGGGGTGTCCTCATGGGTGACCCCCACCAGCACACACAGTCCCTCGCCGATGATCTCGCCGACCGTTCTCGTACCGGCTCCGTCTGTCACGGCGACGCTCGCGCCGTCGACTCTCTGCACCACTGCACGCATACAGACCAACCTATCTGGGGCTGAACGGGTGCAGAGCGCCTGCGTCGGACGGCGGGGGAGTGGCACGATGCACGGAGGCGGTGCGTCCCTGTGGCCCTCCGGGCCCCGGGATATCCCATGCACCGGTCGAGGGGACGGACATACGCTTATGAGCACATCTGGAACCAGGCGGCCGACGGGTCCCGTATCGACTCCGGCGCTCCCGCTGCCGACCGCACCAGCCGTTCCGGTCGCGCCGTCGGTCACCGTGACGGCGACCGCGACCGCCCATCCGCTGCCCGGCGCCGCACCCGGCGTCCCAGCGGCCGTCGCCCACCCTCCGCACTCCCCGCACCCGGTGGCCCCGGCGCACGCCCCGCGCCCCCCGCAGCCGCGCGCCACCGTGGACGCGCTCCCCGACCCCCCGCACCACGATCTGCCCACACTCCGCCTGCCCGAGCTGCGCACCCTGCGCCGGGACTCCCAGCGCGACGAAGCCGACCTCAGCTATGTGCGCCGGCTGCTCCACGGCCGGATCGACATCCTCCGGGCCGAGCTGGCCCGGCGTACCGAACCGCGGACCCCCGTCGTGGACCGGCTCACGGTCGAGCGGCTCTCCGTCGAGCGGCTCTCCGAGATCCTCGCCGACGCCCCCTCCCGGCACCGCGCCTCCGCCCGCCATGTGACGCTCTCCACCCCGCACGGCGAGGAGTACCGGCGGCTGGCCGCCGACATGCTCGCCGATGTGGAGCTCTCCGACCTCGACGCCCGTACGGACGACGAGCTGCACGCGGGCATGGGGCGGCTGATCCGCTATGAACAGCAGGTATCCCGCCGCCGCCAGCTGATCCAGCGCACGGCCGACGATTGCAGTGCGGAGATTGCGCGCAGGTACCGTGAAGGAGAAGCACAAGTAGACGACCTGCTGACCTGAAGCGACCCTTCCGGAAGCGGGTTCCCGCCCGCCCCGGAGGCCGACCATGACCCCTGCCGCAACCGCCATATCCCCGGTCCTCGCCGAGGTCGTACGCTCAGGCTTCGTCGAGGGCCGGCACCGCGGTTCCCTGGTCGTCCTGGCCGCCGACGGCAGTGTGGAGCTCTCCCTCGGCGATCCCGCCGCCCCCGTCTTCCCGCGCTCGGCCAATAAGCCCTTCCAGGCCGCCGCCGTCCTCCGCGCCGGTCTCGACCTGGCCGGAGAGCAGCTCGCCCTGGCCGCCGCCAGCCACTCCGGGGAGCGCTTCCACCGCGATCTCGTCCACACCATGCTCACCGAGCAGGGGATATCCGCCGATGAGCTCCAGACCCCGCCCGATCTGCCGCTCGACCCGGTCGAGGCGGAGCACTATCTCGCGGCCGGCGGCGTCCGGGACCGCGTCACCATGAACTGCTCCGGCAAGCACACGGCGATGCTGGCCGCCTGCGCGCTCAACGGCTGGGACCGCACCTCCTATCTCGACCCCGGTCACCCGCTCCAGCTGCTGACCCGGTCGGTGATCGAGGAGGCGGCGGGCGAGCGGGTCGCCGCGATGGGCACGGACGGCTGTGGCGCGCCCCTGGCGGCGATCAGCCTGACCGGGCTGGCGCGGGCCTTCCGCTCCCTGGTCCTCGCGGAGCCCGGCTCGGCCGGGGGGCGGGTCGCGGACGCGATGCGCGCGCACCCCGAGTATGTGGCGGGCACCCGCCGCGCGGACACCTGGCTGATGCGCGAGCTGCCGGGCACGCTCTCCAAGATGGGCGCGGAGGCCGTGCAGGCGGTGGCGCTCGCCGACGGCCGCGCGCTCGCCTTCAAGGTCGACGACGGTTCGCTCCGGGCGCTCGGCCCGGTGCTCGGCCGGGCGCTCGAACTGCTGGGCGTCGACTCCCCGGTGGTGGGGCGGATCGGGCGGGCCCCGCTGCTGGGCGGCGGCGCGGAGGTCGGGGAGATCCGTACGGCGTTCTGAGCTCAAGGCCGTTGAGCCCGTTCGCCCCGCCTGTCCGAAGCGGCCGTCCGAAGCGGCCGTCCGAAGCGGCCGTCCGAAGCGGCCGCTTCGAATTTAACTTTTACGTACAACCGTTCACCTGTTTAGTGTGTCTGGAATCGGTGAGTCGGCTGACTCACCGATATCCCGGGCACCCCGTTTGGCATGCGCCTGACGCCTCGGAGCCCCCTCAGAACTGGGAAGTACATGCGCACTCGTGCAACCGTCGCCGTGGCTACCGGCGCTCTGGCTCTCACCGCTCTGGCCGTCCCCGCCGCCCAGGCGGACGAGCAGCCCAGCGAGAAGGCCCTGCGCTCGGCACTCGCCGCGCCGTTCGCGGCTGCTCCCGCCGGCAACGGAACGTTCTCCAGCGTCTCGGTCAACGGCGGCAAGCCGGTGGTGCTCGGCGTCTCCGCCGTGAAGACGTTCAACCTCACCTTCAAGGCGTCCGACCGGGACAAGGTCTACGACGCCCTTCCGATGCTGTGGCGCGGCGGCTCCGCCGACAAGCCGGACTTCGCCTACCTGACGGAGTCCAAGGACGGCACGGCGGCCTGTGGCCAGGCCACGACCGTGACCTGCAAGGCCAAGTTCAAGATCAACCCCCAGCACCTGTTCCTGAACGACGCGGCGGGCACGCACAACGTCGCCCTCGCGTCCGTCGACTTCAACGGCTCGATCACCAGGAAGGACAAGGCCAAGACCTTCTTCCTCCAGCGTGCGTCCAAGCTCAGCGTCGACGCCGCCCCGGAGCCGGTCGAGAAGGGCGAGAGCCTGACCGTCAAGGGCACCCTGAGCCGCGCCAACTGGGAGACCCTGACCTACCAGGGCTACACCAACCAGCCGGTGAAGCTTCAGTTCCGTAAGAGCGGTTCGAAGACCTACACCACCGTCAAGACGGTCACCACCGACAGCAAGGGCAAGCTGTCGACCACGGTGAAGGCGACCTCGGACGGCGTCTACCGCTACAGCTTCGCCGGCACCACCACCACCCAGGCCATGAACGCGGTCGGCGACACCGTCGACGTGAAGTGAGCCCCACCGCCCAGCCCGAGGCCCCGGCCCCTTACGGACGCCGTTGAGCGCCTCGACCGGGTGAGCGCGGCGGAGTCCGCCTCCGCCGCGCCCACCCGCCGGCCCGTCCGGCCGGGGTCCGCACCAGGGCCCTGGCCGGACGGGCTTTCGCGTCAGCGCGCCGCGAGCTCGGCGAGCAGCTCGGCGGCGGGCTTCGGGTGGGCGAGCCAGCGCAGATGGCTCCCTTCGAGGGTCCGCACCTCGAAGGGGTTGTCGGGGGTGAGCGCGTCGGCTTCGCGGATCATGCGGTCCTGCATGGCGAGCGGAATGCTGGCGTCGGCGGCCAGGCGCACATAGGTCTTGGGAATCCGGCCCCAGGTCGCAGCCTGTGCCCGGTCGGCGGACGTGCCGGCGTCCAGGTTCTCATCGGGCTGGAAGGTGTTGAGGAACGTCCGGAACTCGTCATCGGTGAGGTCGGCGGAGATGGCCTGCTTGAAGGCGGCGAGCACCGCCGGGTCGGCGGTGCGGAAGTTGGTCCGGAGCAGACCGAGCTCGGCCGGGTTCCCGACGAACGCCGGAGCGATGGCGCCCGGGTCGGTGCCCGCCATCTCCGGCTCGGCGTAATAGTCCTGGACGTTCAGGTCGACCGGGCACCAGGCGGAGACATAGACGATCCGGTCGATCAGCTCAGGCCGGGCGTTGCCGGCCGCGGTGATCGTGATGCCGCCCCTGCTGTGGCCGACGAGGATGGTCGGCCCGTTCCGCTTCGCCCGTTCGAGGACTTCGATCACACGGGCGGCGTTGCCGGCGAGCGTGACTCCCTTGATGCTCCCCGGCTCCACGGCGAGCGCGTTCAGGTCCTGAGGGGCCTGGTAGGCCGCGGGGAAGGTCGCCTCGAACCCATGCCCCGGAAGGTCGACCGCGACCGAGCGGTGCCCGAGCAGGGCGAGCTCGGCCTGGAGCGGCGCGAACGAGAACGAGTTCGCGAACGCTCCGTGAACAAAGACGAATGTCGGTGGAGTCTGCATGTCTCAGCCTCCAACAGGACGATCTTCGGAGCAAGATCAAGCGGTTCAAGAGGGCTTCGGCGTCTCCGGCCGTGGTCGCTCGCGCATGGCCGGGACGGAGCCGTACACGCCTGCGGTGGCCGGGGCCGGGGCCGAGGCCGGGCCGTGGTCGACGGCCGGGCCGGTGCCTGGTGCCTGGTGCCTGCACGAGTCCGGAGAGCGCGGCGAGCACGGCGCGGTGCAGCGGTTCGGCGGTCCAGCGATCCAGCGGTTCGGCGGTCCAGCGATCCAGCGGTTCGGCGGTCCAGCGGTTCGGCGTTCAGCTCGTCGCGGAGGAGTCTCCCGTATTCCCCGTGGCGAGCACATCGGTGATCATGAAGCATGCACCCTGACGACTGGTACCTCACCGAAGACGTCGACGACTTTCTCGCCCGAGCCGGGGAGTTCCTGCGCTCGCGGCCCGGCCCGCACGTCATGCAGCTGACGTGGGCCGAGAGAGTGCGAAAGCGTGGGGCGGACGCGTTCGGCGCCGAAGCCCCCGTCTTCGGCGTGCTGGAGCGAGCGGGCGAGGTCCGCGCCACCTTCTACCGCCTCCCGCCCCGTGTTCTGGGCCTTTCCCCGCTCTCGCCCGAGCAGGCCGACTCCCTCGCCGCCCGCCTGGCCGCCCTCGGGCACTCCCTTGGCTCCGTCAGCGCGGACCACAGCACCGCCACCGCTTTCGCCGGGGCCTGGCAGCGGCACACCGGGGCGACGCCGAAAATCCGCGACACAAGGCTCCGTCTGTACCGCCTCGGCACACTCACCCCACCGGAGCCGATGCCGGCGGGCCGGGGCCGCGTCCTGGGCGAGCAGGATCTTGAGCAAGTCATGTTCTGGTGCGGAGAGTTCGCCAAGGCCGTCGGGGAAGTCGTCTCCATCGACGCCGACTCCTGGGCGAGCACGCGCTACGCCGACAAGCGCTACACGCTCTGGGAGACCCCGGACGGCGCTCCCGTCTCCATCGCGGGCATGAACCCGTTGATCGGCGGCCAGATCCAGGTGGATGTCGTCTACACCCCGGCCGACCTGCGCGGTCGCGGCTACGCGGCCGCCGCGACGGTGGAGGTGAGCCGGGCCGCGCTGGCCGCGGGCGCGAGGGATGTCGTGCTGTTCGCGGACGCGGCCAACCCCACCAGCAACGCCCTCTACCAGCGCCTCGGATATCGCACGCTCGCAGACTGGGGCACGTATGAATTCGCGTGTGCCGAACCGGAAGTCGGCCAGGAAGGCGACAGGCAGGCTGACCGCGTCATCGGGTGACCGCGCCCGCCGAGACCTGATCCGGCTGGTCATCCCTTCTGCATCCGCCGAAGCTGACTGGGGGCGGCAGGAGGGCCGCCCCGGTCTCCGGTCAGCTGGCGGCGAGGAGTTCGAGCGTATCGATCACGCGGTTCGAGAAGCCCCACTCGTTGTCGTACCAGGCGACCACCTTGACGTGGCGGCCGTCGACGCGGGTGAGAGCCGAGTCGAAGACCGCCGAGGCGGGATTGCCCGTGATGTCGGACGACACGAGCGGGTCATCCGAGTACTCGAGTACGCCGGCGAGCGGCCCCTGCGCCGCGGCGCGGTATGCCGCCAGCACGTCCTCGCGCGTCACGTCGCGGGCGACGGTCGTGTTGAGTTCGACGATCGATCCCACCGGAACCGGCACGCGGATCGAGTCGCCCGACAGCTTGCCGTCGAGGTTCGGCAGCACGAGGCCGATCGCCTTGGCGGCGCCTGTCGTGGTCGGCACGATGTTGACGGCGGCGGCGCGGGCGCGGCGGGCGTCGCGGTGCGGACCGTCCTGGAGGTTCTGCTCCTGCGTGTAGGCGTGCACCGTCGTCATGAAGCCGTGCTCGATGCCGGCGAGATCGTCGAGCACCTTGGCCAGCGGGGCAAGCGCGTTGGTCGTGCACGAGGCGTTCGAGACGATCGTGTGCACGGCGGGGTCGTACGCGTCGGTGTTGACCCCGAACGCGAGTGTGACATCGGCGCCGTCCGCCGGCGCGCTGACGAGTACCCTTTTCGCGCCCGCGTCGATGTGGGCGCGGGCGGCCGTGGCCGATGTGAAGCGGCCGGTCGCCTCAAGCACGATGTCGACGCCGAGCTCGGCCCACGGCAGCCGCACCGGTTCGCGCTCGGCGAGCACGGTGATGCGACGGCCGTCCACCACGAGGGCGTCCCCGTCGACAGTCACCGGGCGGCCGAGCCGGCCCGCCGTCGTGTCGTAGGCGAGCAGCCGCGCGAGGGTGGCGGGCTCCGTGAGGTCGTTGACGGCGACGACCTCCAGGCTGCTGTCGCGTTCGAGCAGTGCGCGCAGCACATTGCGTCCGATGCGGCCGAATCCGTTGATGGCGATGCGAGTCATGAGTGGTGTCCCTTGTTCGGTTCGCCATCAGGCTCTCGTGCGGCATCCGCCGGTGACAGCGGCGTGATCGCCACGGTCCGAAAGGATCACGCCACGTGGCAGTGGGCTACTCGCCCTGGGTGAAGGTGCGCCGGTACTCGCTCGGTGTGGTGCCGAGGATGCGCTGGAAGTGCAGCCGCAGATTCGCGCCGGTGCCGAGACCGGCGTCGGCGGCGATCTGCTCGATGCCCCGCTGCGAACGCTCCAGCAGCTCACGGGCCACGTCGATGCGAGCGCGCATGACCCACTGCATCGGCGTGTACCCGGTGTCCTCGACGAAGCGCCGCGAGAACGTACGCGGCGACACCGCCGCATGCCGGGCGAGCACGTCAAGGGTGAGGGGCTCGCCGAGCCGGTGCAGCGCCCACTCGCGGGTGGCGGCGAACCGCTCGCCGAGCGGCTCGGGCACGCTGTACGGCACATACTGCGCCTGACCGCCGCTGCGGTAGGGGGCCGCGACCAGGCGCCGGGCCGCGTGGTTCGACGCGGCCACCCCGAGATCGCCGCGCAGAATGTGCAGGCACAGGTCGATGCCCGAGGCGGCGCCGGCCGACGTCAGCACGCTGCCCTCGTCGACGAACAGAACGTTCTTGTCGACCTGGACGAGCGGACGCTTCGCCGCGAGTGCTCGCGTGTAGTGCCAGTGCGTCGTGGCGCGCTTGCCGTCGAGCAGGCCCGTGGCGGCGAGCGCGAAGGCGCCCGTCGAGATGGCGGCGAGCCGCGCGCCCCGGTCATGGGCGGCGATCAGCGCGTCGACGACGGCCTGCGGCGGGTCGTCGCGGTCCGGGAACCGGTAGCCGGGGACGAAGACGATGTCGGCCCACGCAAGTGCGTCGAGGTCGTGGGCGACGTGGTACGACAGGCCGTCGCCGCCGGTCACGGGACCGGTCGCCGCGCCGCACACCCGCACCTCGTACGGCATGCTCGCGCGGGTCGTGAACACCTGCGCGGGAATACCGACATCGAGAGGCTTCGCACCTTCGAGCACGAGGACGGCGACGTGATGCAGGGGTGAGGCTGGCACGGGGAAGAGGGTACGCAGGGGTGCGGGCGGGGTGCATCAGCCCGGTTCCCAGAGGTGTGCAGGTCCGCCGGAACCGTGTCGGCACGGGCGCGGACATCGCCCGGTTCCGGCATGCGTGACCAGGGTCCGACTGACGCGTCACGGCTCAGCGTGGCGTGTGACACTGTTGCAAGCACTTGCTTGCAATAGTTAGCGGGGCGGGGCACCATCGGGGCATGGCATCACTCAACGTCGGCAATCTCGGTGAGTACCTCCGCGAGCAGCGGCGCAACGCCCAGCTCTCGCTTCGGCAGCTCGCCGACGCCGCCGGGGTGTCCAATCCGTATCTGAGCCAGATCGAGCGCGGGCTGCGCAAGCCGAGCGCGGAGGTCCTTCAGCAGGTCGCCAAGGCGCTGCGGATCTCCGCCGAGACGCTGTACGTGCGGGCCGGGATCCTCGACGAGCGGGACCGGGACGAACTGGAGACGCGGGCGGTCATCATCGCCGACCCCTCCATAAACGAGCGGCAGAAGGCCGTGCTGCTCCAGATCTACGAGTCCTTCCGCAAGGAGAACGGATTCGAGAGCGCACCGGGGACGGACGACCCGAGCGCGCCCCAGCGACCGGACCAGGAGCCGGACGCGGACTCCGGCCCGGAGCCGGAATCGGACACCGCTGTTGACGGCCCCCGCACGGCCGGCGGCAGTGATGCCGGCCAACCCTCACCCTGAGATGCGTTCCAGGAGGACGACAGTCATGGCCATCACCGATGACCTCCGTAAGACGTTCACCGACCCGACCCCCCTCTACTTCGCCGCCGGCACGGCGGACCTCGCCGTCCAGCAGGCCCTGAAGGTGCCCGCGCTGCTCGAACAGCTCGCCGCGGAAGCGCCCGGACGGATCGAGGCCGTGCGCAACGCCGACCCCAAGGCCGTGCAGTCCAAGGTGACCAGCCAGGCCAAGGAGGCCCAGGCCACCGTGCAGGCCAAGGTCACCGAGGTGCTCGGCGGGTTCGACGCCGACTTCAAGAAGATCGGCGAGACCGCTCAGGACCTGGCCCTGCGCGGGGTGGGCGTCGCCGCCGAGTACGCCGTCAAGGCCCGGGAGACCTACGACAAGGTCGCCGAGCACGGTGAGCAGACCGTGCGTTCCTGGCGCGGCGAGGCGGCCGAGGAGATCACCGAGATCGCCGTCGCCGTCGAGCCCGAGCCGAAGAAGGCGGAGCAGGCCAGGCCCACGACGGTGAGGTCGGAGCCCGCCGCGCGGACCCGGCAGGCCCGGATCGCCGAGCCGAGGAGCGAGGCGGAGCCCGCGTCCACCGGAACCGGCGAGAAGCCCGCCGCCCGCAAGCCCGTCGCGCGCAAGACCACCGCCCGCAAGCCGGCCGCGAAGAAGGACACCCCGCCCGTCGAGTGAGGGCGCGGAGCGACAATGGACCGGGCAGCTTCCAGCGTGCCCGGTCCATTCTCCGGGTACCGTGGCGGCGAGGTGCTCCCATCACCCACTAGGCGTAGGCGGTGCTCACGATGTTGCGCGCGAATTTCGAATTCACCCTCTGGCTCGTACTGAACCTGTTCTTCCTGGTCTCTTCGGTGACCGCGCTGATCATGGCCGCGTTCGCGCGGGAGGACGCCTACCGCGCCGCCGACAAGCAGACGAAGGCTTTCTGGCTGGTCATCCTCGGTGTCACGGTCGCGGTGAACCTGTTCGTCTCCATGCTCTTCCTGTCCATCGCCGGACTGATCGCCACCATCGTCTTCTTCGTCGATGTACGGCCCGCGCTGGCGCAGGTGTCCGGCGGCGGCCGTGGCCGGCGCGGCGGATCCAGCAGCGACGGCCCCTACGGCCCGTACAACGGCGGCCGGTAACCGCCGACGCCGTCAGCCCCTGCTCAGCAGGAGCACCGCCACATCGTCGGTCAGCTCCCCGCCGTTGAGCTCGCGCACCCGGGTCACCGCCGACTCCAGCAGCGCCTCCCCCGCCAGGCCCGCCGTCAGCTGTTCATTGACCACGTCCAGCATTCCGCCGTCGCCCAGACGCTCCCGCGCATCCGGGCCCGAGCGCCCCTCGATCAGCCCGTCCGTGTAGAGCATCAGACTCCAGGCCGGGCCCAGCTCCACCTGCCGTCGCGGCCAGCGGGCCCGCGGCAGCAGCCCCAGGGCCGGCCCTCCGCCCTCGTAGGGAAGCAGCCGCGCGCTCCCCGGGCCGCTGGTGAGCAGCGGGGCCGGATGGCCCGCCAGCGACAGCCCCGCCCGCAGACCGTCCGGCGCGATGTCGACCGCGCACAGCGTCGCGAAGATCTCCTCGCTCTCCCGCTCATGCTCCAGCACCTGCTGAAGCGTCGAGAGCAGCTCGTCCCCGCTCAGCCCCGCGAGGGTCAGCGCCCGCCACGCTATCCGCAGCTCGACGCCGAGCGCGGCCTCGTCCGGGCCATGGCCGCAGACATCGCCGATCATGGCGTGGACCGTGCCGTCCGGGGTGCGGACCGTGTCATAGAAGTCGCCGCCGAGCAGCGCGCGGGAGCGGCCGGGCCGGTAGTGCGCGGCGAATCGCAGATCCGAGCCCTGGAGCAGGGGGGTGGGCAGCAGCCCGCGCTCCAGCCGGGCGTTCTCCTGGGCGCGCAGCCGGGACTCGGCCAGCTTCCGCTGGGCGGTGTCGGCGCGCTTGCGCTCCACCGCGTACCGGACGGTGCGGCTCAGCAGCCGCTCGTCCAGTTCATCGCGGAAGAGATGGTCCTGCGCGCCCATCCGCACCGCGTCGGCCGCGCGCTCCGCGTCGCCCGAGGAGGTCAGCGCCAGTACCGCGTGCCGGGGCGCGAGCCGCAGCACCTGTCTCAGCGGGGCCAGCTCGTCGCCGTCCGCGCCGCCGGGGAGCGCGAGATCGACCAGAACGCAGTGGACGTCGTCGGTGAGCAGCCGCTCGGCCTCGGTGAGATTGCGCGCGCTGCGGATGCGGACCCGGGAGCCGCCCGTGCCGCCGGGCAGCTCGGGGAGGGAGAAGGCGCCTGTGGGGTCGTCCTCGATCACCAGCAGGGTGAGGTCACCGCCGGCGGCGCTTCGTGTGGCGCTCTCCGCGACCGGCGCGCTGCGCTGTCGCGGTACGGGTGCGGGTACGGGCATGGGTCCGGGTTCCTTCCCTCCCCCCGGGTATGCGGCGGGGACGACGGTCTACACCCCCGCCAGTCGGGGACCCTAGCGGCAGCCTCCGCCCCGGTGGAATGAGCGGGGGAGGGTGAAGAGCCCATATGACGGGCATCGGGGGGCACTTGGCGCTCGACTCATGACGAACATCACGCCTCCGGCGACCCCGGGTCGCCATGCGGCTACAGCAGGCGACCGGTCAGCCGCCCGGGCGGACGACGCCGAGGATCTTCATGGAGCCCGCGCCCGCCGTGGTCACATTCCGGCCCGGCCGCGGCGCGTGCACGATCGTCCCGTCGCCTATGTACATCCCGACATGGCTCGCGTCCGCGTGGTAGACGATCAGATCGCCGGGTCGCAGGTCGTCCACCGGCACCCGGGGCAGCTGCCGCCACTGCTCCTGCGAGGTGCGCGGTATGGTGCGCCCGGCCGCCGCCCATGCCTGGGAGGTCAGTCCCGAACAGTCGTAGGAGCCGGGGCCCTCGGCACCCCACTGATACGGCTTGCCCAGCTGCGCCGTCGCGAACTCCACCGCCTCCGCGCCCCGGCCGGTGGCCTCTCCGCCCGTCCCAGCGCCCGTCTCCGCGTCCGCCTTCCCGGCCGTGTCGCCCAGCGCGCCGCTCTTCAGCCACTCGGCCTGCGCCTCTGCCGCCGCCTCGCGCTCCAGCTCCCGGATCCGGTCCCGCTCCTCCTTCTCCAGCCGGTTCTCTATCTTCTCCGCGGCTGCGATCTTGGCTTTGATCTCCTTCTTGGCCTTGGCCTGCTTGACGCGGCTCGCCTCCAGCTTGCGCCACTGGGCGCTCGCGTCACTGGTGTAGGACTCCAGCTCGGACTGGGTCTGCTCCAGCTCGTCCAGCAGATCCTTGGTGGCCTTCATGCCCTGCTGGACCCTGTCGATCCCGTCGAGGAAGAGCCGGGGGTCGTCGGTGAGCGCCAGCTGGGCCCCCGGCGGCAGTCCGCCGCCCTGGTACTGGGCGCGGGCCGTCGCCCCGGCGAGGTCCTTGAGGTCTTCGATGCGCTCCTGGCCATCGGCTATCTCCTGCGCCAGCTTGACGATCTCGCTCGACTGCCGCTCCGCCCGCTCTTTGGCGAGGTTGTACGCGTCCGTCGCGGAGACGGCCTGGTGGTAGAGGTCCTCTATCCGCAGCCGCACCTCGTCGAGCGACTTCTCCGCGGCGCCGTCCGGCGGCTCGGGCGCGGCCGGGGTCCGGGGCAGCAGCGGCGCCTCGGCCGGGGCCGCGGGGGCGAGGGGGCTCGCGAAGGCGGTGCCGGGGGACGCCAGCACGGTCAGGGCGCAGACCAGGGTGATCGCGGCGGTGGCACAGCGGCGTCGGTTCACGACTCCCCCTCCATCGTTAGCTGATTTACCGTCAGTAACTTATGGGCGCTGACGAGATGGTGCCACGGCACGCTCCAAAGCGACAGGGTCCGCCGGCGGATCCTCCCCACGTGCAATTACGAACAGAGCGCCCCGGGCGTTCCCGATGCACGCCCTCTTCACCCGGACGGGTGGAAACCGGGCACGCTACCCGGAGCGGGGGGCGAGCGCCGCCCAGTCGACCGTGACCTCTCCCTGCCGCCATCTCCGCCGGTCGTCCTTGAGCGGCCAGTCCGCCGCCAGCTCCCGTACCGCCTTGATCCAGCGCTGCCGCGCGCCGAGCGAGGCGTACGGCGCCGCCGCCGCCCACGCGCGGTCGAAGTCCCGCAGAAACGCGTGCACCGCCTCGCCCGGGACATTGCGGTGGATCAGCGCCTTCGGAAGCCGTTCCGCCAGATCGGAGGGGCGGTCCAGGGAGCCGAGCCGGGTCGCGAAGGTCACCGTGCGCGGGCCCTCGGGCCCCAGCGCGACCCACACATGCCGCCGCCCGACTTCGTCACATGTGCCCTCGACCAGCAGTCCGCCCGGCGCGAGGCGTCCGCACAGCCGCGCCCAGACGGCGGCGACCTCGCCCTCGTCGTACTGCCGCAGCACATTCGCCGCGCGGATCAGCGTCGGCGGGCCCGCCACCGGAAGCTCGAAGCCGCCGTGGCGGAAGCTCAGCCCCTCGCACTCGTACGGCTTCGCCGCCGCGACCCGCCCGGGGTCGATCTCGATGCCGACCACCTCGCAGCGGGGGGCGGCGGTGCGCAGCTGCCGCATCAGTTCGAGGGTGGTCCAGGGGGCCGCGCCGTATCCGAGGTCGACGGCGACCGGCCGGTCGCTGCGGCGCAGCGCCTGGCCGTGTGCGGCGGCGATCCAGCGGTCCATCCGGCGCAGCCGGTTGGGGTTGGTCGTCCCGCGGGTCGGAGTGCCGACGGGACGGGTCATGCCAACGAGCGTAAGCGCTCCCGGCCCCTGCCCCGCCGACCGACCCCGGCCCCCGCCCCGGCTCAAGCCCTGCACCGGACTGCCCCCGCCCCGGACCTCCCCGCCAGGGACGGATGCCGCGCCCCCCTTGGCGCGAGGGCGGCGGGAGGGGGCCACCCTGCCCTGCGCGGGCCCTTGTCGGGGGCCAGCCCCCGAACCCCCGCGCCTCAAACGCCGGCGAGGCTGAATTTGGCTCCCCGCTCCTCAATCTCCCCCAGACTTCGTCCGGGGGGACCCCCAAGGGGCTGGTTCTGCCGGGATAGACGGCGGGCGGGTTGAGGTCTCATGGGAGGGGGCCGCGCAGGGGTGGTGCCGGGACGTAAAACGTGATTTTGTGGCGCAAAGGAGGCCCGCCATCAAACAGGGACTGGAAACGCGCCGTAAATCATGAGTCCCGGCACCACCCCGGAGCGGCCCCCGGACCCCAGCACACCGCCGCCCAGCCCGAAGCACCCCGAAGCCCCCGGCCCACCCCTGAGCGCCCCCCGACCGTAATGATTTGGCAAACTGACGAAGTGCGGGAAATGGAAGCGCGGACTCCGCTGTTGAGTGCCGGTGGAGAGAAGGCCCTGCCCGACTCGCCCCACCCAGAACCCCGGCCGTGCGCATCGCCGGAACGAGGAGGAACGCCGACGTGAGCCAGTACGGCCAGTACGTCTCCCGCCTCGGCAGCGGCTTCGCCGCGCCCCGGATCCGGTTCCCCGGCGGCCAGCGCAAGCCCCGCCGGATCGCCATGCTCAGCGTCCACACCTCCCCGCTGCACCAGCCGGGCACCGGCGACGCGGGCGGGATGAACGTCTACATCGTCGAGCTGGCCTCCCGGCTCGCCGCCATCAACATCGAGGTCGAGATCTTCACCCGCGCCACCGAGGGCGGACTCCCCTCCTCCGTGGAGCTCGCCCCCGGCGTTCTCGTACGCCATATCGACGCGGGCCCCTACGAGGGCCTCGCCAAGGAAGACCTCCCCGGCCAGCTCTGCGCCTTCACCCACGGGGTGATGCGGGCCTGGGCCCGCAGGCGGCCCGGCCACTACGACCTGGTCCACTCCCACTACTGGCTCTCCGGCCATGTCGGCTGGCTCGCCGCCGAGCGCTGGGGCGTGCCGCTCGTCCACGCCATGCACACCATGGCGAAGGTCAAGAACGCCTCCCTCGCCTCGGGCGACACCCCCGAACCCGCCTCCCGGGTCATCGGCGAGACCCAGATCGTCAACGCCTCCGACCGGCTGATCGCCAACACCGCCGAAGAGGCGGATGAGCTCATCCGCTTCTATGACGCCGACCCCGCGAGGGTCGCCGTCGTCCACCCCGGGGTCAATCTCGACCGCTTCCGCCCGGCGGACGGCCGCGCCGCGGCGCGTGCCCGCCTCGGGATCCCGCAGAACGCCTTCGTACCGCTCTTCGCGGGCCGGATACAGCCGCTGAAGGCCCCCGACATCCTGCTCCGCGCGGTCGCCCGGCTGCTGACGGACCACCCCTCGCTCCGCTCCCGGGTCCATGTTCCGGTCGTCGGCGGCCCCAGCGGCAGCGGTCTCGCCCGCCCCGAGGGCCTCCAGAAGCTCGCGGCGAGCCTCGGGATCGCGGATGTCGTCCACTTCCAGCCGCCGGTGGCCCAGGAGGCGCTCGCCGACTGCTTCCGCGCCGCGTCCACGCTGGTGATGCCCTCGTACAGCGAATCGTTCGGCCTGGTCGCGATCGAGGCGCAGGCCGCGGGCACCCCGGTGGTGGCGGCCGAGGTCGGCGGCCTCCCGGTCGCCGTACGCGACGGGGACACCGGAATCCTCGTCGCCGGCCACGACCCGGCCGACTACGCGCGCGCCCTGCACCGGCTGATCGCCGACCCGGCGCTCACCGCCCGGATGGGCGAGAAGGCCGCCCGGCACGCCGAGTCCTTCGGCTGGGACCGGGCCGCATCGGCCACGGCGGACGTGTACGCCGCAGCCCTGTGCGAACACCGCCGCCGGGTACGCTCGGTCCATGTCTGACGTACGGCAGTCGCCCACCCAGATCATCGAGCGGGCCCTCACGGACGCGGATCTCGAATGGGAGAGCCCGGAGCCCGGGTCGTACGCGGTCAAACTGCCCGGCACCCGGAAGCTGTCGACGACCTGTTCCCTGCGCGTCGGCGCGCACTCCCTCTCGGTGAACGCGTTCGTCGTACGCCACCCCGACGAGAACGACGCGGCGGTGCACCGCTGGCTGCTGGAGCGGAATCTGCGGCTGTACGGGGTGGGTTACGCGATCGATCATCTCGGCGACATCTATCTGACCGGCCGGCTCCCGCTCTCGGTGATCACCCCGGAGGAGCTGGACCGGCTGCTGGGCTCGGTTCTGGAAGCGGCCGACGGGGCGTTCAACACCCTGCTGGAGCTGGGGTTCGCGAGCGCCATCCGGAAGGAGTACGCCTGGCGGGTGTCGCGCGGAGAGTCCACCCGCAATCTGGACGCGTTCACCAGCCTGACCGGCAAGGGGCGGCAGCCCGGGGAGCCCACCGGCTGACGGGCCCGGGTAGACACCGGCCCAACCCGGATGGACACCGGCCCAACCCGGATGGACACCGACCCGGATAGCCACCAGCCCGGATCCCCGCCCGTCGCGGGCAGCTCCTCGTACCCCCGTCGCCCGCCCCCTTCCCGTGCCCGCGACCACATGGCATGCTCGCGCCCATCGACGCACATATGAACGCTGTTCATATCCGTGGAGGTGAGGCTCATGGAGAGAGACCGGCGCTCCGCAGGCGGACGCACCCCGCTCGCCAGACGCACCCTGCTCGGCGGCGCCACCGCCGTCGCGACGGCATGGATCACCGGCGGCCCCGCTGCCGCCGCCGCCCGGACGGCGCCGGGCCCAGCCAGCCGCCCGGGCCCAGTCGCCCGCCCGGCCCCGGCCGCCGCCGCTCCGGTGAGCTCCGCCCTCTGGCGCGAGTATCTGCGCACCCCCTTCACCCACCCCCAGATCCCCTTCGTGGGCCGGGCGGGCAGTCGCAGCCGTGCCCGCAGACCCCGTACCGTCCGCGCCCTCGACTACGGCGCGGACCCCAGCGGCTCCACCGACTCCGCCCCCGCCCTCAACCGCGCCATCGCCGACGCCGGCGAGCGCGGCGGCGGCACGGTCCTGCTGCCCGCCGGCGTCTACCGCATCGACGATCTCATCCGCATCGGCCACAGCAACGTCGTCCTCAAGGGCGCGGGCAGCGCCCGCACCAGGCTGTACGCCACCAAGCACCTCACCGAGCTCATCGGCCCGTACGGCAGCCGGTACGGCGGAGACAAATCGTCCTGGTCCTGGGCCGGCGGGCTCATCTGGCTCTGCCCCCGGGACCGCTGGGCCGCGCTGACCGACGCCATCAGGGCGAAGGACTGGCCCTTCGAGGGCTGGACCGGCAATGCGCGCGACGCCTGGCGCACCCTCACCACCGTGCGGCCCGCGCGTCGCGGGGACCGTGTCATCACCGTGCGCGACCCCCGGGCGGTGCGCCGGGGGCAGCTGGTCCTGCTGCGGATCGCCGATGACGCGGACCACACCCTGCTGGAGCACATGGCGGGCGGCGGGCCGGGCCCCGAGGCGTATCACTGGGCCGACAAGACCAAGCTGACCAGCTATGTCCCCTATGAGTGGCCGGTGCGGGCCGTCTCCGTCCAGGGGAACGAGATCACCCTCGAACGGCCGCTGCCGCTGGATCTGCGGCCCGAATGGGACCCCCGGCTGGTCACCCCCGTCACCCCGCTCACCGACTCGGGCGTCGAGGGGCTGACCCTGGAGGCGGTGGAGACCCCGCAGTCCCCCCACCTCCTGGACAAGGGCTACAACGGCGTCACCTTCCAGTGCGCGTACGACTGCTGGGCCGAGGACGTCACCGTCCGCCACGCCGACAACGGCTTCGGGCTGGTCGCCGCCTCCGCGTGCACCCTGCGCCGGACCCGGGTGGAGGGCCGCGGCTCCCACCATCCGTACTTCTGCCGCGAGGGCGCGCACGACAATCTCATCGAGGACTTCGTCATCGCCCAAGCGACGGTCCCCGCTCCCTCGGGCACTCAGCTGCACGGGATCAACGTCGAGGGACTCTCCAGCCATAACGTCTGGTCGCGGGGGGTGATGGAGACGGGGACCTTCGACACGCACCGAGGGATGCCGTTCGCCAACGTCCGCACCGAGGTCACGGTGAACAACGAAGGACGCCATGGCGGCGACGCGAGCGCCGGACCGCTCTACGGTGCCCGCTTCACCCACTGGAACATCACCGTCACCAATGGGCGGGCGGGGCTGGTCAAGATCGACGAGGTCGCTCCGTACAGCGCGACCGTCGCCATCTCCACGGTCCGCGAGTTCGGCCAGATCGACAAGCCCGACTTCACCGGGGCGCTGAACTCCCGGCTGGAGGCGTACGGCACACCGGACGGCGTCTGGCCGCGCAATCTGTACGAGGCGCAGCGCGCCCTCCGGCTCGGCTGACCCGGCTGGGCCGTCGGGGCTGGCTGGGCCGTCGGGACTTCCCCCCTCTCCGGGTGTGCGCGAGGCCCCGGAGAGGGGGAGAATCCCGGCATGACCGACATTTCGGGAAGGGCTGGAGATGCGATGGGCCCCGGCCCGACCGCGGCTGACCCATCGGCAGGACCCACCGGACCCACGGGCCCTGCCCGACCCACGGGCCCTGCCCGACCCACGGGCCCTGCCCGACCGGCGGGCGGCTCCGAACCGGCGGCGGCGTGGGGCGGTGCGAACGGTCCGGCCGCGGCGCGAGGCGGGACGAACCAGACCCTGGCGCTCGCGGCGATGATGTTCGCCGTGGCGATGACCTTCATCGACCAGACCGTCGTCTCCATCGCCGCCCCGGACATCACCAGCGAACTCGGCCTCACCTCCGGCGGCATCCGCTGGGTCGTCAACTCCTATCTGCTCGCCCTCGCGGCGTGCTTCGCGCTCGGCGGCAGACTCGCCGACATCCATGGCCACCGCAGGGTCATGCTGATCGGCACCCTGATCTTCGTCATCGCGTCGGTGCTCTGCGGCTCTGCCCCGGCGGGGAGTTCCGCCCAGACCTGGATGATCACCTTCCGGGTGGTTCAGGGGGTGGGCGCCGCGCTGCTGTTCCCCGCCGCGCTCGCCGTGGTCGTCGCGGTCTTCCCGGTGGAGCGCCGGGGCCGGGCCCTCGCCCTCTTCTTCGGCCTCTCCGGCGGTCTCACCGCGATCGGCCCCCTGCTGGGCGGCCTGCTCACCGCCTGGACCTGGCGGGCGATCTTCTGGGTGAACGTCCCGGTCGCCATGATCGCGATCACCCTGACGGTGCTGGCCCGGATCCCCGACACCGTACGGAGGGAGCGCCTGGATCTGCCCGGCGCCGCGCTGGCGGCCTGCGGCATGGGGCTGAGCGTGCTGGGTCTTCAGCAGGCATCCGAATGGGGCTGGGCCGCCACCGCCACCTGGGCCTGCATCATCGGCGGCCTCGCCCTGCTGGCGGTCTTCTGCTGGTACGAACTCCGCTTCCCACGGCACCCGCTGATCAAGCTGAGGGTCTTCCGCGACCGGGCCTTCACCGTCGACACGGCGGTCCTCTTCTTCGCGATGCTCGCCTTCGTCCCGCTGTTCTTCTTCGCCTCGGTGTACGCGCAGGTCTCGCTCGGCGAGTCGCCGAGCGGGGCCGCGCTCTATCTCCTCTACTTCTTCCTCGGCTTCGTCTTCGCCTCCCAGGCCGGCGGCCGGATGCTGGACAAAAGGGGGGCCCGGCCGCCCATGGTGCTCGGCGCGGCGCTGGGGACGGCCGGATTCGCCCTGTGGGCGGTGAAGCTGACGGATCTGTCCATCGGGGCCCAGTGGCCTTACGTGGTGCTGGCGGGCGCGGGCATCGGCTTTCTGCTCGCTCCGGCGTCGACGGACTCGGTGAACCGGGCGATCGACGCGTCCTACGGCGAGGTCACCGGCATCACCCAGACGACCCGCAACTACGCGGCGGCGGTGGGGCTCGCGGTCTACGGGACGGTGCTCAGCCATGTCACGGTCGACCGGGTGGGGCAGACGCTTCAGTCGCGGGGCGTGTCCGAAGCGGCGGCGAGGGACGCGGCGCACGGGATCGCCCGGTCGGTCTCGGGGCACGGAGAGCGGGAGGCGACGGGGAAGGGGGCGGGGGAGGGGCCGGTGGCCGCCGGGCTCCGGGACGCGGAGCAGGCGATCCGGCTGGACTTCGCCGAGGCCAATCAGTGGGTGCTCTACGGGATGGCCGCCGCGCTGGCCGCCGCTTTCCTCTGCGCGCTGGCGCATCCCGGGACGAGAGTGACGGAGGTGCCGCCCCTCGGGCGGTGACTCAGACCTGTTCGGCGACCGCCTGCCGCTCCCCGCCGCCCTGGCCCTGCACCTGCACCGCCGCACCCTCGGTCGCCGTGCCCTGGACCGCCGTGCCCTTGGTCCCCGGGCCCTGCACCGCCCCGCCCGGCCCGGAGTCGGCTTGCCCCGAGACCTCGTCGTCGTCCCGCGAGAGGTTCCGCATCAGCGCCCAGTACCCGAGCCCGGCCACCGTCCCCAGCGCGGCGCACATGCCCCACAGCCACGCGGAGCCGAACCGGTCGATGACGAAGCCCGCCGCCAGCGGTGCGATCAGCGTGGCGACCGACCAGGTCATGGTGTACATGCCCTGATAGCGGCCCCGGCCGTGCACCGGGGAGAGCCGGACCACCAGACCGGTCTGCGTCGGCGCGTTGACGATCTCGGCCAGCGTCCACACCACCACGGTCAGCGCGTAGAACCCGATCGACCCGGCGAAGGCGGTGAGCCCGAAGCCGTACCCCGCGAGCAGCGAGGAGATGATCAGCAGCCGGCGCGGATCGCGGTGCTCGATGAAGCGGGTGACGGGGATCTGGAGCACCACGATCAGCAGACCGTTCAGCGCCATCACGGTGCCGAAGTCGGAGGCGGAGAGTCCGTCCGCGCCCATCGCCAGCGGCACTCCCACATGGCCCTGCATGAAGATCAGCGCGATCAGGAACGACAGTCCGACCACGCTCATGAACCGCCCGTCGCGCACCACGGTCATCAGACTGACCTCCGCCGCGCCGTCCCCGGCCGTCCCGGTCTGCTCCGGCCGGGACTCGCGCACCTTGACGAAGACCAGGATCGCGCAGAGCAGCGTCATGGCGGCCTCGCCCAGGAAGCCCGCCATATAGCTGTACTCGGCGATGAAACCGGCGGCGATCGCGGAGACCGCGAAGCCGAGGTTGATGGCCCAGTAGTTGAGCGAGAACGCCCGCACCCGGTCCTCGGGACGGACGATGTCCGCCATCATCGCCTGCACGGCGGGCCGGGAGGCGTTGGTGGCCATGCCCACCAGACAGGCCACGGCCGCGATCGCCACCGGATGGTGGACAAAGGCGAGCGCGGCCACGGACAGCGCCGTGGAGGTCTGGGCGATCAGCAGCGTGGGCCGCCGCCCCAGCCGGTCGGCCATCACCCCGCCGCCGAGGGAGGAGACCACCCCGCCGAGTCCGTACAGGGAGACCACGAGCCCCGCGTACGCCGCGGAATAGCCCTGGTCGGAGGTGAGATAAAGGACCAGGAAGGTGGCGACGAAGCCCCCGAGCCGGTTGACCAGGGTGCTCGTCCACAGCCACCAGAACTCGCGGGGCAGCCCCGACACGCTTTCCCGAACGGCGCGGCGCAGACCGGCGACAGGCATGGATCCCCCCAGGACCTTCAGCAGATAATGTAAGTGGCACAGCTAGAAATCGAGCATTACATATGCCTCGGCTGGGGGGCTAGTCGATTGACGCGGACCGTCAAACGGAACAGGGCTCGAACGGAGACCGCACACCCGTCCATTAGGCTCGGACGCATGGCCGACGCACCGTACAAGCTGATCCTCCTCCGCCACGGCGAGAGCGAATGGAACGCGAAGAACCTGTTCACCGGCTGGGTGGACGTCAATCTCACCGAGAAGGGCGAGAAGGAGGCGGTCCGCGGCGGTGAGCTGCTCAAGGACGCCGGTCTGCTCCCCGATGTGCTGCACACCTCGCTCCAGCGGCGGGCCATCCGCACCGCCCAGCTCGCGCTGGACTCCGCGGACCGCCACTGGATCCCCGTCCACCGCTCCTGGCGGCTGAACGAGCGCCACTACGGCGCGCTCCAGGGCAAGGACAAGGCGCAGACGCTCGCCGAGTTCGGCGAGGAGCAGTTCATGCTCTGGCGCCGTTCCTACGACACCCCGCCGCCGGCCCTCGCGGACGGCACGGAGTTCTCCCAGAGCGACGACGCCCGCTACGCCACCATCCCGCCGGAGCTGCGCCCGCGCACCGAGTGCCTGAAGGACGTCGTCGTCCGGATGCTGCCGTACTGGTACGACGGCATCGTCCCGGACCTGCTGGCGGGCCGCACGGTCCTGGTCGCCGCCCATGGGAACTCGCTGCGTGCGCTGGTCAAGCACCTCGACGGCGTCTCCGACGAGGACATCGCGGGTCTGAACATCCCGACCGGCATCCCGCTCGTCTATGAGCTGGACGCCGACTTCAAGCCGCTCAAGCCGGGCGGTACCTACCTCGACCCGGACGCCGCCGCCGCAGCCATCGAGGCCGTGAAGAACCAGGGCAAGAAGAAGTAGCCCCACTCTCCGGTCGAGCCCCCTGCCCGTGGATCCCCGCAGGCAGGGGGCTCATCGCTGCCCGGGTACGGGCGGCTCGGACGCCGGCCGGGTCAGTCCAGCGGTCCGTCGGCCAGTACTCCGTGCCGGAAGGCGGACCACTCGTCCGCGGTGAAGCGCAGGGGCTGTCGCCCGGGGGACTTCGAGTCCCGGAGCGCTATCGCGCCCCCCGGCAGCCGGGCGATCTCGACGCATTGAGTAAGGCTGTAGGAGCTCTTCGTCCACACTGCGTGTGCGAGGTCCGTGGCGTCCATCGATTCCTCCTGGGGTGGGTGCCGGGGAGATGGCTGCCCCGGAGCAGCCCTCCGAACCCCGGAAGCCCGCACTCCGGCGGCTCCGTCCGGTGGGACGGAGCCGCCGGACACTTCCTCGCGGCTACCCGCAGCCCCCGCCGCACTGGCAGGACCCGCCCGACTGGCAGCCGCAGCTGCACCCCGGTCCGCAGGTGCAGCCGCTGAGCAGCGGCAGCGGAACAGGCTCCGCCGGGGTCTTTCGCTGGGTGGCCTTTGTGGGGGATTCAGTCATATGTCCCTCCTGGTGAGCGTATGGTCCGTACGGGGCGTTGATCCGCACGCGGTGCACAAGACGCACAAGACGCGCACGGTGCACAAGGGTGTACGGGGCGTACAGGACGTGGCGTAGGGGACGTACGGGACGTGCGGAAGGCGTCCGCACGGCGTCGGAGCGGGACGGGCTCCCTGCCCGGCTGTACGGGACGGGTGCGCACCGGGCGTACGGGACGGACAGGGCGTACGGGCGCGCGCGACCGCCGCCCCCGCCCATTCCACGCCTGCCGCGACGGGCGCGTCAACAGCGCGCGGAGGCACGCCGCCGGTCGCCGGAATCCGGCCGCTACGCGCCCTCCACCGAATTCGTCGACTGGATCTCGTCCGCGTGCTCGCCCGTCACCAGATAGACCACGCGCTTCGCCACCGACACTGCGTGATCGGCGAACCGCTCGTAGTAACGGCCCAGCAGCGTGACATCGACCGCCGTCTCGATGCCGTGCTTCCAGCGGTCGTCCATCAGATGCTGGAAGAGCGTGCGGTGCAGCAGATCCATCTCGTCGTCGTCCGTCTCCAGCTGAAGCGCCAGATCGACGTCCTTGGTGATGATCACCTCCGCGGCCTTCGCCATCAGCCGCTGTGCCAGCTGCCCCATCTCCAGAATGGTGGCCTGGAGATCGCGGGGCACCGGGGACTCCGGGAAGCGCAGCCGGGCGAGCTTCGCCACATGCTGGGCCAGATCGCCCGAGCGCTCCAGATCGGCGCTCATCCGCAGCGAGGTCACCACGATCCGCAGATCCGTGGCCACCGGCTGCTGTCTGGCGAGCAGGGCGATGGCCCGTGCCTCCAGGTCGTGCTGGAGATCGTCCACCCGCTGATCGGCGGCAATCACATTTTCGGCCAACTTCAGATCGGCGTCGAGCATGGCCGTGGTGGCGCGTCCTATCGCCGACCCGACCAGCCGGGCCATTTCGACCAGACCCTCGCCGATCGAGTCGAGTTCCTCGTGGTACGCGTCCCGCATCGAGTTCCCTTTCTACCTGTGAACAGAGGTCCGGGTGGGCTCTCGGACCCCCACGCTCCCACGGTCCGTCCGGAACACGTCCTGCGCCTCCCGGCCAAATGAACCGGTCTCATCCCCTCGGTGAACTCTGGGCGACGACTGCCGGGGGCGCGGCCCGATCGGTGGTGAGCATGTCCGTGGCCACGCATAACCTGGATGCATGGACGTGAACGCGGCAGTCGCCGCTGTGGCTGCGATCGCCGGTCTGCTGACCGGCGTGATTGCCATGCTGGCGTTCCGCTGGAGCGAGCGGGAGCAGCGCAGACCCACCCGCAGCTCGCTGCACACGGACGCCGTGCTCCCGCCCGGAGTGGACACGGTGCTCTCCGTGCTGCGCTCCTCCGCGGTGGTCCTCGACGAAGGCGACTCCGTGGTGAAGGCCAGCTCCGCGGCCTATGCGCTCGGCCTGGTCCGTGGCGGAAAACTGACCGTCGAGGCCATGCTTCAGATGGCACGTGACACCCGCCGTGATGGAGAGATACGCCAGGTCGAACTGGACCTGCCGCGCCGTGGCACCGGCCGGGGCGAGGCCCTCGCCGTCTCCGCGCGGGTCGCCCCGCTCGGCTCCCGGCTGGTGCTCCTGCTGGTCGAGGATCTCACCGAGGCCCGCAGGATCGAAGCCGTACGGCGCGATTTCGTCGCCAATGTCAGCCATGAGCTCAAGACCCCGGTCGGCGCGCTCTCCCTGCTCTCCGAGGCGGTCATGGACGCCTCCGACGACCCCGAGGCGGTCTCCCGCTTCGCGGGCCGGATGCAGATCGAGGCGACCCGGCTCACCAATCTCGTCCAGGAGCTGATCGATCTCTCCCGGGTCCAGAACGACGATCCGCTGGAGGACGCCGAGCCCGTCCGCGTGGAGGAGCTGGTGGCCGAGGCCATCGACCGTTCCCGGCATCCCGCCTCCACCAAACAGATCACTATGGCCAGCGGAGGCGCCTCAGGGCTGTATATCTGGGGTAATCGCGGCAAACTCGCCGCGGCCCTGGGCAATCTGGTGGAGAACGCCGTGAACTACTCCCCGGCCCGCACCCGCGTCGGCATCTCCGCCCGCCGGATCGCGATGCCGGGCACCAGCGGCGTCACCCAGCCGAGAGGCACCGCCGGACTGATCGAGATCGCCGTCACGGACCAGGGCATCGGAATATCCGAGAAGGACCGGGAAAGGATCTTCGAGCGGTTCTACCGGGTCGATCCCGCCCGCTCCCGTGCCACCGGGGGCACCGGCCTCGGCCTGGCGATCGTCAAACATGTGGCCGCGTCGCACGGTGGGGAGGTCACGGTGTGGAGCACCGAGGGGCAAGGGTCCACGTTCACCCTGCGCCTTCCGGAAGCGGGCTCCACGCGGGACCGTGCGTCCACCGGCTCCGACCAGGCGCCCGGTGACCACGCGCCCGCCGGCCAGACGTCCGCCGACCGGGCTCCGGACCTTGGGCCCGATCCCGGGCCCGATCCCGACTCCCGCTCCGACGACGGCCCGGATCCCGTATCCGGGCCGGACACGGTCCCCGACCCAGCCTCAGCCTCAGCCCCAGGTCCGTCCCCCCACGGCGGATCCGGCGACCTCCCGGCTCGCGACCACCGCGACCGGCCGCACCACACCGATCCACCCACCGACATCCCTGCCCCGGAGGTCCTTCCGTGACCCGAGTGCTCGTCGTCGAGGATGAGGAATCCTTCAGCGACGCCCTGTCCTACATGCTCCGTAAGGAGGGTTTCGAAGTCGCCGTGGCGACCACGGGCCCCGAGGGGCTCGACGAGTTCGAGCGCAACGGCGCCGACCTCGTACTCCTCGATCTGATGCTCCCCGGTCTGCCCGGCACCGAGGTCTGCCGCCAGCTGCGCGGCCGGTCCAATGTCCCGGTGATCATGGTCACCGCCAAGGACAGCGAGATCGACAAGGTCGTGGGGCTGGAGATAGGGGCGGACGACTATGTCACCAAGCCCTTCTCCTCGCGGGAGCTGGTCGCCCGCATCCGCGCGGTGCTGCGCCGCCGCGGGGAGCCGGAGGAGGTCACACCGGCCGCCCTGGAGGCCGGACCGGTCCGGATGGACGTGGACCGCCATGTGGTCACCGTCTCCGGCGGCAAGATCGATCTCCCGCTGAAGGAGTTCGACCTGCTGGAGATGCTGCTGCGGAACGCGGGCCGGGTGCTCACCCGGATGCAGCTCATCGACCGGGTGTGGGGCGCGGACTACGTGGGCGACACCAAGACCCTGGACGTCCACGTCAAACGTCTGCGCGCCAAGATCGAGCCGGACCCGGGGGCGCCGCGCTATCTGGTGACGGTGCGCGGGCTCGGCTACAAGTTCGAACCGTAGAGACACCCGGGCCCGCCCCGGCCGGCCGTTCGGCGGGCCCTGAGGACGGAGCATGAAGAAGCGGGGCCCCGCCGGATCTCCGGCGGGGCCCCGCTTCTGTCTCCAGGCCGGGACCGGCTCGCGGTCCCGGCCTCGGATGTCAGTGGGCGGTCTCGCCCTCAGCGCCGGTCTCGGTCTCGGCCTCGGTGCCGGTCTCAGCGCCGGTCCCGGTCTCAGCCTCAGCCCCGGCGTCGGTCTCGGACGCCTCGCCCTCGCTGCCCGGACGGCCGCTCGCCGCCTTCGAGGCGGCCTCGGCGGGCTTGCCCGAAGCGCCGGGCGACTGCGCCGTGGCCGGCGGCGTCGGCAGGCTGCTCGGACCGAAGTCCTTGAAGTCGCCGGTCGCGGGCATCACGAACGACTTGAGCTCCACATCACCGGTCTCGCTGAAGCGGAAGACCGTCTTCTGCACCCCGCCGATGTTCTGCGTCAGCGCCGTACCGTCGTCGATCACCGCGGTGGCGTTGCCCTTGCCGCCGATGACGATGGAGCCCAGCGCGGGCACGATCAGCGGGCCGGAGCCCTTCGCGGGGGAGAGCTTCACCGCGCCGGTGCCGCCCGGCAGCGTGATCGACTCGATGGTCTGGTCCTTGTCGCCCTTGTTGAAGACGGTCGCGGAGACGACCGCCGGGCCCGCGGTCCCGGCCTCCGGCTGGGTGATCACATTCGCGTTCTGGACGCTGATCGTGTCGACCGTCACCGCTGCGGTGTCCGGCTTGACGCCGAGGGACTGCGCGTTGTTGCCCGCACCGCAGGCGGTGAGAACGGTGAACGACAGCACGACGGCGGTCACGGCGAGGGCGCCGCGTCGAAGGCCGGGGGCGCCCCCGGACGGAGTTTGGGGGAGGCTCACGACGGCGGCATCTCCTTGTCGTACGGACTGGCGGTGGACGGGTCGGTCGAACCGGCGCAATGTCGGCCCGGTCCGCGTCAGTTCGCGATACCGTCCGAGATCACTTCAGTTCGCGGACAGATTACAGAGCCGCCGCTCCGCACTCGCACCCGACCCGCCCCTTCGAGCCACGGCGGCGCGCGGCGCAACTCCCCCGGGCGTCCGTGCGGCTGTCCGCGATGCCTTCCTGCCGTCTTCCGGAGGTCTTCCCCGAGGTCTTACCCGCGCTGTTCCGCCGCCGTTCCCGCGCCGTTCTCCGAGGTCTTCTGCACCGTCTCCCGCGCCGTCTTCCGAGAGTCGTTCAGTACACGTCACACGGAAGTCATGGTGGAAGTCACGGCGAAGTCGCGCCAGAAGTCCCGTCCGGAGTTCTGCCCGAAGTCCTGATGTCGCCGTTCGCCGCTCCGCGCGCTTATCGCGGTGATCAATTTCCCGGCCGTCCCGCGCATTCCGTCGATATCTTCGGCGTGACTTCGTTGATCAATTCCAGATTCTCCGCCACGAGCGTCCGGACGGGTGACCGACCGCCGAACGGAGTACGGGAAGTTCACCGCCGCGAACCCGGCAAATCGGGACGTTCGCCCATGCGGAGAGGCCCCTCGGCGGGTGTATCGTCCCCGATTCCCTTCCCCTGCGTAACCGCTCCCACCTGCGAATACCGTCTTCCGGATGCCGTCCGCAGCACGTCCCCGTTGCTGTTGTCAAGCCCCGAGATATGCCCTGACCTGCGAAAACGCCATTCAGAAGAAGCTGTATCCGTGTTACCCTGGATAGCCACGGAAGGGGTACCTGTCACATGACGTTCAAGGTTGGCGACACCGTGGTCTATCCCCATCACGGGGCCGCGCTGATCGAGGCCATCGAAACTCGCCAGATCAAAGGCGTGGACAAGACCTACTTGGTGCTCAAGGTCGCCCAGGGCGACCTGACGGTTCGTGTGCCGGCGGACAATGCTGAGTTCGTCGGTGTGCGGGATGTGGTCGGCCAGGACGGGCTCGACCGGGTCTTCGAGGTGCTGCGCGCGCCGTATGCCGAAGAGCCGACGAACTGGTCGCGTCGCTACAAGGCAAACCTGGAGAAGCTCGCCTCGGGCGATGTCATCAAGGTCGCCGAAGTCGTGCGCGACCTGTGGCGTCGTGAGCGTGAGCGTGGGCTTTCCGCAGGTGAGAAGCGGATGCTCGCCAAGGCTCGCCAGATCCTGGTGAGCGAGCTCGCCCTCGCGGAGAACACCAACGAAGACAAGGCCGAGGCTCTTCTCGACGAGGTCCTCGCGTCCTGACGCATGACGCACCAATGCCGCGGTGCCCGCTGACATGCCATGATCATCTTTGACCATGGAACTGTCGCCGGGCGCTGCGGCATGTTCATATCCCACGCACAGGGGCCCCTGACACAGCAGCACCTGACCCCTGTGGTGTGCCGGGCCCGGGCGGCTGGCGCAGACCAGTAGTCACGGAAGGGTCCGTCAAGGCGTCGCGCCCGGCACGCTGTGGCCATACCCATGTCGGCCGAGGAAACAAACCTGCCGGAGTGCAACCGATGACAGACGAACCGCTCCCGCCCCGCACCGCGGCCGTGATTCCGGCCGCCGGCCGAGGCGTGCGACTGGGGCCCGGCGCCCCCAAAGCGCTCCGTACGCTCAACGGAACCCCCATGCTCGTACACGCCGTACGCGCCATGGCGGCGTCCAACGCGGTCTCCCTCGTCGTGGTCGTCGCACCGCCCGACGACACCCCCTCGGTGAAGAGCCTCCTCACCGACCTCGCGCTGCCCGACCGCACCGAGGTCGTCGTGGTGCCCGGCGGCGACACCCGACAGGAGTCCGTCCGGCGCGGGCTCGACGCGCTCCCCGACGACATCGGCGTCGTCCTCGTCCATGACGCGGCCCGCCCCCTCGTCCCGGTGGACACCGTCGACGCCGTCATCGACGCCGTACGCGACGGAGCGCCCGCCGTCGTCCCGGCGCTGCCGCTCGCCGACACCGTCAAAGAGGTGGAGCCCGGCCGTGGCCCCGAGCCCGTCGTCGCCACCCCCGAGCGCGCCCGGCTGCGCGCCGTGCAGACCCCCCAGGGCTTCGACCGCGCCACCCTGCTCCGCGCCCATGACGCCATCGCGGCCGACGGGGAGGGCGCGACCGACTGCGCGGGCATGGTCGAGCGGCTCGGTGAGCCGGTGGTCGTCGTGCCCGGACACGAAGAGGCGTTCAAGGTGACCCGCCCGCTCGATCTCGTCCTGGCCGAGGCCGTGCTCGCCCGCAGGAGGGCCAACGATGGCTTCTGACCTCCCCCTGATCCCCCGTACCGGCATCGGCACCGATGTCCACGCTTTCGAGCCCGGCCGCGAGCTGTGGTGCGCCGGACTGCTCTGGGCGGGCGAGGACGGACTCGCCGGGCACTCGGACGGCGATGTGGCGGCCCACGCGGCCTGTGACGCGCTCTTCTCCGCCGCGGGCGTCGGCGACCTCGGCGCCCACTTCGGCACCGGCCGCCCCGAGTGGTCCGGCGCGTCCGGGATCACCCTGCTGACCGAGGCCGCCCGGATCGTGCGCGCCGAGGGCTTCGGCATCGGCAATGTCGCCATCCAGGTCATCGGCGTACGCCCGAAGATCGGCAAGCGGCGGGAGGAGGCCCAGCGGGCCCTGAGCGCGGCTGTCGGCGCGTCCGTGTCGGTGTCGGGGACGACGACGGACGGTCTGGGGCTGACCGGCCGGGCCGAGGGCCTCGCCGCCATCGCCACGGCACTGGTCTTCCGCGCCGGCGAACCGGGCTCCCCCGCGAACCGCTGAACCGCGCGGTGGCGGCGGGCCGGGCCCCGCTTGAGTACGCACGGGCACGGGCACGGGCCGTCAGCCGTACGGGGGACGGCCCGTGCCCGTGCCCGCGGGGCCGCCCGCCTTATGAGCGCGGGACGGCTGAAACCCATGAGGGCGGACGGAAATAAGCGCCGGGTGTGGCGTGGTTCACCGTGCGGGTACTGGTTATCCCGATCGGTCAATGATCAGTTCACGCTCAGCCACCAGAAAGGCCGCACTCATGTCTGCCGCACTCTCGGACGAGCTCAAAGCGCTGCTCGACAGCCCCGTCTTCGTGAACGTCGCCACCATCCAGCCCGACGGCAGCCCTCAGGTGTCGCCGGTCTGGGTCAAGCGCGACGGGGACGATGTGCTGATCTCCACCACGGTCGGCCGCCGCAAGGAGAGCAATCTGCGCCGCGACCCGAGGGTGACCGTGGTCGTCCAGCCCTTCGACGCGCCCTACACCTACGCCGAGATCCGCGGCACGGCCACCCTCACCACCGACGGCGGCCAGGAGCTCATCGACGAGCTGGCCCTCAAGTACACCGGCAAGAGGTACGCGGACTTCAACCCCGCCGCCGCGGAGGACGCCCCCCGGGTCGTCATCCGCATCACCCCGCGCAAGGTCGTCGGCCGCGTCTGACCGCCGCACCGAACCATCCGCTTTCAGATGGTTCCGACCGCTTCGCGGCTCTCCGGGGTTGCGGCAGACGCACAATCTTCGCCCCGCGGTCGCGAAGGGTCGCGGGGCACTGCTATGTGCCCACTACCCTTGTTGCGTGACTATTCGCCTGTACGACACCAGCGCCCGGCAGATTCGTGACTTCACCCCGCTCGTGCCGGGCTGTGTCTCGATCTACCTGTGTGGTGCGACCGTGCAGGCCGCTCCGCACATCGGGCACATCCGGTCGGGACTGAACTTCGACATCATGCGCCGCTGGTTCGACTACCGCGGCTACGACGTGACCTTCGTACGGAACGTCACGGACATCGACGACAAGATCATCCGGAAGTCGGCCGAACAGGGCCGCCCCTGGTGGTCCATCGGCTACGCCAACGAGCGCGCCTTCAACGACGGCTACGACGCCCTGGGCTGCCTCCCGGTCACCTACGAGCCCCGCGCCACCGGCCACATCACCGAGATGGTCGAGATGATGCGCGGCCTCATCGAGCGCGGCCACGCGTACGAGGCGGACGGCAACGTCTACTTCGACGTCCGTTCCTTCCCCGGCTATCTCCAGCTCTCCAACCAGGACCTGGACGAGCTGCGCCAGCCCTCCGGGGAGGGGGAGACCGGCAAGCGGGACCCGCGCGACTTCGCCATGTGGAAGGCCGCCCGGCCCGGCGAGCCGAGCTGGGAGACCCCCTGGGGCCGCGGCAGGCCCGGCTGGCACCTGGAGTGCTCCGCCATGGCCCACAAATACCTCGGCGCCGCCTTCGACATCCACGGCGGCGGACTCGATCTCGTCTTCCCGCACCATGAGAACGAGATCGCCCAGGCCAAGGCGTACGGCGACGACTTCGCGCAGTACTGGGTGCACAACGCCTGGGTCACCATGAGCGGCGAGAAGATGTCCAAGTCCCTCGGGAACTCGGTCCTCGTCTCCGAGATGGTCAAGCACTGGAAGCCCATCGTCCTCCGCTACTACCTGGGCACCCCGCACTACCGGTCGATGATCGAGTACAGCGAGGAGGCGCTGCGCGAGGCCGAGTCCGCGTTCGCCCGGATCGTCGGCTTCATGCAGCGCGTCTGCGAGAAGGCCGGCGGGCCGGTCGAGCCCGCCGCCGAGGTCCCGCTCGCGTTCGCCGAGGCCATGGACGACGACCTCGGGGTGCCCCAGGCGCTCGCGGTCATCCACACCACGGTCCGCCAGGGCAATTCGGCGCTGGCCGCCGACGACAAGGAGTCGGCCGTCGCCCGGCTCGCCGAGGTCCGGGCCATGCTCGGCGTCCTCGGGCTCGACCCCTTCGACCCGCACTGGGCGGGCGAGACGGACGGCGGCGAGGATCTCCACGGCGCGGTCGACACGCTCGTACGCCTGGTCCTCCAGCAGCGCGAGGCGGCCCGGAGCCGTAAGGACTGGGCCACCGCGGACGCCATCCGTGATCAGCTCCAGCAGTCCGGGCTGGTCATCGAGGACGGCCCCGACGGCCCGCGCTGGACGCTCGGCCCCCGCTGAGCAGCGACGAATGTGCCGCCCGGCCATCCGGGCGGCACACTGTCATACGTACACACATACGAGGATTCAGGAACAGGTAACAGTCATGGCCGGGAACAGCCAGCGCAGAAACCGCCGCACGTCCAACAAGAAGGGCGCGCAGGTCGGCAGCGGTGGCAAGCGACGCCGCAGCCTTGAGGGCAAGGGTCCGACCCCGCCTGCCTCCGCCCGCAAGGGACACGTCAAGAGCCGGGTCGCCAACGCCAAGGCCAAGCAGGCCGCCCGCAGGCCGGTCGCCCGCCGGGGCGGCAAGGGCACCTCGGAGATGGTCGTGGGCCGCAACCCGGTCTTCGAGGCGCTGCGCGACGGCGTGCCCGCCACCATGCTCTACGTCCAGCAGTACATCGACAACGACGAGCGGGTGCGCGAGGCGCTCCAGCTCGCCACCGGGCGCGGCAACCTCCACATCATGGAGGCCCCCCGCCCCGAGCTGGACCGGATGACCAACGGGCTCAACCACCAGGGCCTGGTGCTCCAGGTCCCGCCGTACGAGTACGCCCACCCCGAGGACCTCGCCGCGAGCGCCGCCGACCACAACGAGGACCCGCTGATCGTCGCGCTCGACGGCGTGACCGACCCGCGGAACCTGGGCGCCGTCGTCCGCTCCGTCTCCGCCTTCGGCGGCCATGGCGTCGTCGTCCCCGAGCGCCGCGCGGCCGGGATGTCCGCGGGCGCGTGGAAGACCTCCGCGGGCACCGCAGCCCGTACGCCGGTGGCCCGCGCCACCAACCTCACCCGCGCCCTGGAGTCGTACCAGAAGGCCGGGCTCACCGTCGTCGGCCTCGCCGCGGACGGGGAGCACGAGGTCGGCGACCTCGAAGCGCTCGGCGGCCCGGTCGTCATCGTCATCGGCAGCGAGGGCAAGGGGCTGTCCCGTCTCGTCGGCGAGACCTGCGACTACCTGGTGCGCATCCCGATGCCCGGCGGCGCGGAGTCGCTGAACGCGGGCGTCGCGGCCGGAGTGGTGCTCTACGAGGCGGCCAAGCGCCGCGCCTGAGGGCCCGGCCCCGCCGGGGCGCGAGGGTCCGAGGGCCCGCCCTCGCCGGGGCGGAGGACGGGGCGCGGGAGCGTACGCCGGGGCGGTGAGGGGCGCGGGAGCGCGCGTACGGAGCGTGGACACCGCGCCCGGGCACCGCTCCCAAGCCTCTCACCAGCCTTGACGGGTCTCGGACAGATAGGGCCCGTCAGAGCAGTGTCCAAACCCCATGTCACTCGGTTAGATGAGTGTGGACACCAGAACGCCCCGGCCCGGGTTCGATGATCAGCCTGCGCTGAGCATGATCAAGGTTGACTGCGACCCCGCGCAGGTCATCGTGAACCACGCCAGCTTCCGGGTACAGCTCGCCCAGCGCCCGCGCCCCTTGCGGGCCGTCTCGCAGACGGCCCGCATCCCCACCGTCGGCGCGGGCGGGGCGGTGGTCCGGCGGCGGGCGCCCGTCGTCTGGAGCGGCAGATCGGCGCCGGGCGACGCGGGGGCCACCGGTCTCCTCCAGGCCGTCCGCGACAACACCGCCACCGCTGATCGCGCCGGATACGCGGGCTATGACACCGGCGCGACCCAGGTGATCCCCCGGGTCCAGCTCGCCGGGGAGGGCGCCGGCGTACTCGACGACACCGCGCCGAACCCGCTCGTACCGGCCCCGGGCAGACCGCTGCTGCCGCCGATGCGCCAGGCGACCGGCGCGTACGACGGCATGTACCCGTCCTCCGGACCCCGGGAGCGCTACTCCGACGACCCGGCCGCGTCGGCCGACCCGGCGGAGCTGGACGACGAGAGCGCCGACGACGGCCGCCCCCAGCGCCACGGCAATGACGCGGTACGCCACGCCTACTACCCCGGCCGCCGGATGAACCTGGGCGTGGTGCTGCTGCCGCTCCGGGTCTTCCTCGGCTTCATCTCGATCTACGCGGGCATGGGCAAGCTCTGCGACCCCGTCTACTTCGACGGCGGCGAGCGCGGCTCCATGGTGGTGTGGCTCAACTCCCTGGACCCATGGGCGCTCGCCGAACCGCTGCGCGCCTTCGCGCTCTCGCACCCGGTGGGCGCGGGGCTGACCGTCGCCTTCCTCCAGGTCGTCGTCGGGGTGCTCACGGTCCTCGGGCTCTGGCAGCGGGTCGCGGCCGTCGTCGGGGCGCTGCTGTCGGCGGCGCTGATCCTCACGGTGAGCTGGAAGACCGTGCCGGCCTATGACGCGCCGGACATCATCTATCTGGCCGCCTGGTCGCCGCTGATCATCGCAGGTGCGCCGGTCTACTCGATCGACGGGCGGCTCGCGGGGGAGGCGTGGCGCAAGCTCGGGCCGCGCTCCGAGCTGTGGCAGCTGCGGCAGCGGGTGCTGCGGCGCGGGGCGGTCGTGGCGGCGGTCGTCGTCGGGCTCACCCTGCTCATCGGCTCGATGCTCGGCGGGGCCGTGCGCTCCACCGAGATGGTCACCGTCCCGGGGCCCGACCAGGCGCCGACCAACCATCTGCCCGGTTCCTCACTGGAGCGGGACAAGCCGTCCGGCGGGCGCAGCTCCTCGGGCCCGAGCGGCGCGGGCGAGGACAAGCCGTCCCCCTCGGTCAGCAGCTCCGGCACCCCCGAGCAGGGACAGTCCACGGCCCCGTCCACGGGCCGGCCGGCCCAGGAGACCGGTGACACGGGCGTGGGGCGGCCCAGCCAGACCCAGGGCACGGGCAGCGGCCGGCAGCAGCCCGCCCGCTCCGAGCCGGCGCAGCAGCAGCAGGCTCCGCCGGCCGCGGGTTCCGATCCGGCGGTGAGCGGCACGGGCAGCGGCGGCACCGGCAGCGCGCCCGGCGCGGGCTCGGAGAGCGAGAGCTCCACGGGCGGCGCCTCGGGCGGCAGCGGCTCCTCGGGCGGCGGCAAGGTGATCGGCGGCCTGCTGGGCTGACCTGCACGGCATGGGTGGGGCGGCTCCGGAGGTCCGGGGCCGCCCCACCCGTGTGTTCGTCGCGTGTTCGCGGGACCCGGGGGCGGCCGTATGCGCCCCTGAGAGCCGCTGCTCGGCGGCTGAGCCCCCAGGGGAGGGTCCGGGGTCCGGGGAGGTCCGGGAACGCGGCTAGACGGGCGGGGCGGCGGCTGACAGCTCGCGTGCGGCCTCGGTCAGATCCTTCGCGGTGTCGATGGCCCGCCAGTACGCGCCGTTCGGCAGCGGGAAGCCCGCGAGGCGGCGCTCCCGTGCCAGGCCCGGGAAGGTGGTGCGTTCATGGTCGCCGCGCTCGGGCAGCAGATCGGTGAAGGCCGCGGAGAACACGTACACGCCCGCGTTGATCAGATACGGCGACGGCGGCGACTCGATGAAGTCGGTGATGTGCCCGAAGGCATCGGTCTCCACGGCGCCCCAGGGAATCCGGGGGCGGGCGAGCGCGAGGGTCGCGACGGCGTCGCGCTCGGCGTGGAAGGCGGCCATCTCGCGGAGCGAGAAGCGGGTCCAGATATCGCCGTTGGTGGCGTACCACGGGAGTTCGGGGTGGGGCAGGCGGGCGGCGGCGTACTTGAGGCCGCCGCCGCGGCCGAGCGGCTCGGATTCGACGACGGTGGTGACCCGCAGCGGCAGTTCGGTGCTCTCCAGCCACTCCTGGAGCACTTCGGCGAGATGGCCGCAGGAGACGACGGCGTCGGTCACGCCCTCGGCGGCCAGCCAGGAAAGCTGATGGCCGATGATCGGGGTCCCGGTCCCCGGGATCTCGACCATCGGCTTGGGGCGGTCGTCGGTGTACGGGCGCAGCCGTGAGCCCTGGCCGCCCGCCAGAACCACGGCCTGCGTCGGATACGTAGGCGTATGCATGCCGTGAACGATATGCGGCGCGGGCCGCGCGGCCTCTCAGCTGCTCTGGGTCTGCTGGGCGACTCCGGTGGCGAAGGAGGTGTCACAGACGGGCTTGGAGTGGGCCTGGGCGCGGGTGGGCCCGAGCCGGTCGACGGCGGCGCGGCCGAGGGCGCGGGCGATCGACATGCAGTGCTGGGCGAGCGACGGGCGGGCCTCCACCTCGCGCTGGAGGTGGGTGAGGGCGGCGGAGGGGCTCTTCTCCTGGAGTTCGGTCAGGAGCCGGTCGCGCAGCACGTCCTGCGGTGCGCGTGACGTGGCGCGTACGGAGACGTTCTCGGAGGAGGCGGTGAGCATCTGCGACTCGCCGGCCTGTCCGGCCCACGGGACGCTGGTGACCGCGAGGGTTCCGGAGAGCACCAGGACGACGGGCAGAACGAGGGCGAGAGTGCGGCCGATTCGGCGTGCTGTGTGGGTCACGCGAGTGAGCGTAGCGGGCAGTGATGATTTGGCGACATTTAGTCACTCACGTGGGGGACAGTTCTCGACCGTCTTTCGAATCGCGGGTTGACGGATGGAGGCGAAATGCCCGTAGTGGAGGTTTATTTGACCGTGAACGCGGAACGGCCCCGCGGGATCGCGGGGCCGTTCCATGGGTCGCGCCGACTGTCTCCCGGCTGTCCGCCGGTGACTGCCGGGTGCGTGCGCGTCAGTCGGTGAGGCGCTCGCCGGTGGAGGTCGCGAAGACGTGGAGCTCGTCGGGGCGGGGCACGACGTGCAGCGTGGCGCCCTTCTGCGGCACGGAGCGACCGCCGACCCGGACGACCAGGTCCTTCTCCGCGCCGCCGACCTCGGCGGAGCCGTAGACGAAGCCGTCGGAGCCCAGCTCCTCGACGACGTTGACCAGGACGGCGAGACCGGCCGGGGCGTCCGCGGAGTCCTTGGAGAGCGACGTGGCGGCGGCGCCGCCGTGCTCCAGCACATCGAAGTGCTCGGGGCGGATGCCGACGGTGACGGTGGTGTCACCGCGGTCGGCGGCGGCGCTCAGGGCGTCACGGGAGACCGGGACGACGCTGTTGCCGAACTTCACGCCGCCGTCGGTGATCGGGACCTCGATCAGGTTCATCGCGGGGGAGCCGATGAAGCCGGCGACGAAGAGGTTGGCCGGGCGGTCGTACATGTTGCGCGGGGAGTCGACCTGCTGGAGCAGACCGTCCTTGAGCACGGCGACCCGGTCGCCCATGGTCAGGGCCTCGGTCTGGTCGTGGGTGACGTAGACGGTGGTGATGCCGAGCCGGCGCTGGAGCGAGGCGATCTGCGTACGGGTGGAGACACGCAGCTTGGCGTCCAGGTTGGAGAGCGGCTCGTCCATGAGGAACACCTGCGGCTCCCGGACGATGGCACGGCCCATCGCCACACGCTGCCGCTGACCGCCGGAGAGCGCCTTCGGCTTGCGGTCGAGGTACGGGGTCAGGTCGAGGATCTTCGCGGCCTCTTCGACCTTCTTGCGGATCTCGGCCTTGTTGACACCGGCGATCTTGAGCGCGAAGCCCATGTTGTCGGCGACGCTCATGTGCGGGTAGAGCGCGTAGTTCTGGAACACCATGGCGATGTCCCGGTCCTTGGGCGGCAGATGCGTGACATCGCGCTCACCGATGCGGATGGCGCCGCCGTTGACGTCCTCAAGCCCGGCGAGCATGCGCAGGGAGGTGGACTTGCCACAGCCGGAGGGACCGACGAGGACGAGGAACTCCCCGTCCGCGATCTCGATCTCCAGCTGGTCGACGGCGGGCTTCTCGGAGCCCGGGTAGATCCGGGTCGCCTTGTCGAATGTGACGGTAGCCATGGCTGTGTGTCCCCTCACCGGCAGGAACGTGCCGGACGATCCGAGTAAAGGATTGGTGTAGTCCACTCGTGCGGACTGATGGTGACGCTACCCGGCGATTTCTGATCTGTCAGTAACAGGAAGGGAACGAGATCGGGGGGTGGGACGACGCGGCGGTTTGGTTACACTGCTACGGCTGCCTCCTTAGCTCAGTTGGCCAGAGCAACGCACTTGTAATGCGTAGGTCGTCGGTTCGAATCCGACAGGGGGCTCGGCTGGAAGCCAGGTCAGACCCCGTCTGACCTGGCTTTTCTCATATCCGGAGGGTGTTTCGGGGGCGTCGTGGCCTCGCCGGTTGGTGCTGCCTGGTCCAAGGGGAGCGCAAGGGGAGCGCATGTGCGCGGCGGCGGTGCGGCGGGGAGCGCGGGGGATGCCACCGATCCGCCCGGGAACAGTCCGGTGGCGCTCGCCGACGAATGGGCCGGTTTTGTGGAAACGCTCCAAGGCTGACTCGTAGGGTGGAGTCGTGGCAGACGCGAAGGACTCCGTTCCGTTCAAAGCCCTGGTCGCCCAGGCGAGCGCTGTCTTGCTGACCCATGGAGTCGAGGTGGAACCGACCGCCGTGCACGGCGTCGTCGCCCACCTTGTCGAAGGCATGGCCAAGCGCGTCAACATGGACGAGGAGGAAGCCGTCCACCTGGTGACTCCCGAGGCCGTCGCCGACGTCATCCTGAAGGCCACCGCCCACAGAGAAGAGGGAGCTGCCCCACCGCACGCGGTCCGACCGGTCCGGATCGATGACCGCACGGTGAACGTACCCGTCGAGTCACTGGGTCACCTGGTCATGGCCGCCTCACAGGCTGGCAAGTACGCCACCCTCAACGGCGACGGCCCGGCGGCAGCGCACCTCATGGACATCGCTACAGAGATCGGCGCTGCTCTCGTGAAGCGTCATCGCGAAGGGGCCGCCGAGGTTCCCGTCGGAGTGTTCGCAGAACTCGCGGAACTCGTGGACTCGGTCGCCGACCGCGTAGAGGCAGAAGGCTGGAGTATCTGCCCCTGCGGGGAGATGCACGGCCAGAACGAGGTGAACTCCGGAACCGTGCCGGTCATGCGTCACCACGTGGCGCTGGCTCTCCGACTCGCTGAACGGGCTTCGGACTAGTGAACCTCGGGGGGTTCCAGGTCGCTCGGTGGGCGTCCCTGAGTACCTGAGAACCCACCCGGATCCGCCCCGGCCAGGCTGGCGACGGTCTGTCCGACACCCGTATGTCACGAAGGGACGTCGGCCTCGCCCGGGTTCCAGTAGTTCCCGCCGAAAAAACAACGCTAAGGAATAATCCGCAGGTCAGCGCGCGGGTTCCATCGCGGCCTTCTGCTCGTCGTGCTCGCGCAGCATCCGCATCACAGTCGCCGGAGCGGGGTGCTGGCCGCGCTTCTTTCCGGTGCGGATGACGAGGCGGGAGGCGACCTCGCGCAGCGAGAGGTGTTCGTCGTCGCGCAGCCGGAGCGCGGTGGCGAGCATGTCCTCGTCGGAGACCTTCGTACCGCCGATGGCCTTGCCCTTCGTACGGGCGGTCTCCTGGCCTTCGAGGGTCTTGTCGCGGATGTAGTCGCGTTCGGACTCGGCCATGGCGGCGAAGAACGCGAACAGGGCGGCCCCGTGGCCGGCGGGATCGTGCTTGCCGGCCAGCGGGCCGGTGAGGAACTCCAGCTCGATCTCGGCGTCGCGCAGGTCTTCGGCGACCTTGAGGAGTTCCAGGGCGCCGCGTCCCAGCCGTTTCATCTCGTGTACCACGAGCGTGACCTTTGCCCCCAGTGAGCGGTACTCGCGGGCGGCGGCGAGGGCGGCCTTCATCTCGGGCCGCTCGCGCACGCGGGTGCTGATTTGTTCATGGAACAGCCGGTGCACCTGGGAGGCTTCGAGGGCGTCGACCTGGGACTGGATCTCCTGGGTGCGGGTGGAGACGCGGGCGTACCCGAGGCGGATCTCCATCGGGACGGAGGGCGCCGCGAGTTTCTGCACTGGCAGGGCCTGCCAGGTTGAGCCGGGATGCCGTACGGCCGGGGTGGCCACGTGCAGTTCGGAGCGGAGCGCGGGGACGAGCCGGAAGCGGGCGGTGTGGTACTTGAGCGCGACCTTGCCCGCGGTGGTCCGGCAGGGGGAGCCGGCCGGGGCGGTGCAGGTGGACATCGGGCACGGGCTGGCTTCGACGAGCTTATGCGGGTCGGTGATCACGCCAAATCGTTTCACGAGTGCGTTTCACCGACCAAGAGGAAGGAAACGACTGTTGAAAAACACGGTGGCCTGCGGGAACGTCGGTCGGACGCGGTGCTGCAACAGGGACCACCTATGAAACACACGCCAACCGCGCGATGTGGCCGGCTCCGGGCTCATGACACATGGCTGAGTTCCCGGAAGGCGGCTGGCTCGGTGCTGGTCCGGTGACGTTCCGCCATGGGAGGATTCAGGAACGGTGATAGCGCGCCAGCCGGTCGGAATAGGGAGACACATGTCCGAGTCCACACCCAACTCGAAGGGTCCCGCCCAGGTGCAGATGTCGCCCGAGTCGGTGGTGACACCTGCGGAACCGGTACTGGTACCGGTCTCCGAAGTCGACCCCGAGGACGTGGCCACGCTGGCGCTGGAGTACCGCGACGGCCGGCCCGTGATCGTCGCCAGCGGCGGAAAGTTCATCCCGGCAGGGCTCAAGGTCGTGACCGGGGACGGCGAAACCGGGGTGGCCTACAGGAGCAGCCACACGGACCAGGACAAGGCAGTGCTGACGGCGCTCATGGCCCTGAATATCGTCATCCGGACGGCACCCAACGAGAGGTATCCCTTCTCCGCTTGACTCTGCCGGTCACTGCCCCTCCTGCCCGTGCCCCTGGTCCCGGCCGTACGCCGGGACCAGGGCACGGGGGTTTCACCAGTGGAGTCGGTGGAGGGTGCCGGCGTTCCAGGCGAGGGCGATTCCGTGCAGGGCGCTTCCCCGGGGGGCGTCGTAGCCCAGGGAGCCGTTCTCGTCGAAGAAGTGGGTCGAGAGGTACCCGGCCTGGGGAGAGTGGCCGGAGAGGAAGATGCGTTCCCGGGGGAAGTCGTGCACTCCGTAGGCGGCGACGGCGCCGTGGGGCGGCATGGTGCCCCTGTGGTCCCGCACGATGTGGTCCTGCTGGGGCCGCCAGTCCGTCCCGGCGAGGGAGCAGCTCACGACCTTGTAACTGTTGGGGGCGTTACCGTCGGGGACTCTGTCGGGGTAGAACACCCAGATCCTGCCCTTGAACACCACCGCGGCCGGGCTGCCCAAGGCGTTGACCTCGCGGTAGGTGACGAGGTCGTACCAGCCCTGCGTGTTGTCGGGGTTCATGTGGCTGATTCTGATCCATCTGTTGTCGATCCAGACCATGGTCATCGCCCCGTTGACCGTGATGAAGGCGCATTCCTGGCTGTACCCGACGTAGCCTTCTCGCACAGGGCCCACGAGCCGCGCCGTGCGGGGGTCGATACGGGCGGTGAAGCGGTAGCTGCTGACCCAGGTCAGGAACAGTTGGCCGTTGTGGGTGCCGATGTTCACCGTGCTGTTGGCGCGGACGACCGCGCCGGCGTCGTCGCGGACGGCGAGGGGTTTGGCCCAGTGTTCGCCGTCGTAGTGGGTCAGCTGGATGATGTGGGAGGAGTCCTTGTAGGCCACGTAGAGGGTGTCGACCCACTTGTCCTTGATCTCCACGTCCGAGTCCAGGCGCTCGCGCAGGGTGGTCATGGAGGGGCGGCTCGCGGACACCAGGTGGGGGATCTTCACCGGGGTGGACCACGTGTCGTTGTAGAAGATGGAGTGGCTGAGCCCGGTGGCGATGACCGGGCCGAAGGAGACCTCGATGGTCAGGGTGTGCTTGCCCCCGCCGCCGCCGTCGAAGACCAGGTCGGAGCGTCCGCCGTTGGTGGCCGCCATACGGGCCAGGGCGGCGCGGGTGTAGGCGACGGTCTTCTCGGCGACGAAGTCGTCCTTGTTCAGGGACATGATCCAGTTGACCAGGGCCGAGGCCGCCGCCACCAGCGCCAGGAACACCGCCTCCCAGGTGGGGCCTTCCTCCAGCGCGGCCTCGGCGAAGGTGCGGGCGATGTCGGCAAGGACCTGGCGGACCTCATTGGGGCTGCTGTGGTCGGCCTCCCAGACCTGGATGTTCCCGGCCATGAACTTCTCGGCCGCGCCCTTGAACAGGTACGCGTCCGTCCCGAAATCGCGCACGGTCCCCGTGGAGATGCCGCCGTACTCGGGAGACAGGACGACGATCTGCGCCTTGGTGTCACCGGCCGCCGCCGACATCCAGTAGATCTCGTCCCTGCCCTCCTCCCCGGACTCGCGGTCGCACCGGAACTTCACGAACCGCACCCGCGCCTCGTAGACGTCGTCGACCTCGAACTCGGTGCCCTTCACCGGCGCCCCGGTGACCACCACCACGTTCTCCTCACCGGTGAGGACCCCCCGGCCCAGGTCCTCGACCGTGACCCGGCGCACGGTGGGCAGGTCCGCGACCTCGGCGTCGATCGCGGGCAGCAGTGCCCGCACGTCCTCGACGCCGACGCCCTCCCTGAGGGACCGCCGCGTGATCAGCGGGGGGAACAGGGAGTCCGCGCCCGCGCGGGAGGCGGGCTCGGCGTAGACCCGGCCGAACTCGGCCAGGGTCTCCTGGCCGAACAGGAAGGCGAACTGGTCGGTCAGCCGCTTCTCCAGCGGCGTGAGTTCCAGGCCCTGCTCGCGGCGCGCCGCACCGTGCAGGAGAGTCCCGATCAGCACGTTCGCCGCCGGGCTCTGCCGTAATCGCCGGCCCTCGCGCGAACCGGCTCCGGTGCCGGACAACTGCTCGCGCAGCCGCGCGACCCGTTCGTCCGGTGTGAGAAACGTGGACATGCGGCCTCCCGACCGTGGTCACCGGCATGACACGGCCCCACACCGGGAACCGGGCACCGCGAGGCGAACCCGGCGTGAACCCGGGACCCCCGCGAAGCCCGCCGCCGCGGCGCGAGCCCTCCGCTCACCGTAGGACCCGCCGTCACCTCATGCAGCCGAACATTCACAGGCGGCCGGAAACCGTCCCGTGATCACCGAGATCACCCCAAATCAGAAGAAGCCTCGCGGGCTTAGCGTTGTTTTTTCGGCGGGAACTACTGGAACCCGTCGCCCAGAGGCTGCGTGGGAACCTGCAACAGAGCGGAGTCGGGTTCACCGGTTGAGCCGGTGGGCGATTCATCCCGGGTGGCCTGCTGCTGCATCACCACCTGAAGCTGCTGAGTAAGAAGCTTGATCGACTGGGATTGACTCTTGTGGGCTGCCGCGCTCTTTTCGAGGTGCCCGGCAATCAAGTGCGCGCTCCACTCTGGGGAGTCGGTGTCAAGGGCTGATTCCTTGAGGGCTTCGAGATCCACGGTGTAGACGAGGGGCTCGATCGGGCCAAACGGGCCAACTGCCTCAATCCTGAACTCGTAGACCAACGGAAGATCCGAGTTGTAAAGGCGGTGACTCACGTCCATCACGAAGGGGAGTCGCCGCTTCGGCGGCAGGGTGGCAATCGGACGGCCGACCGCGCGTGCGAGGATCGCAGCTCTCTCCGCCCCCAAGGTTGTCTCCAGCGGGGGATCCACAGTGATGCGTACGTCACGCGCAGGGGTCTGGCCGATGTTTTCAACGACCAGTACCAGCAGCGAGGACCCCGGGATCCGGGGGCGAATGTCCACGATGACATATGGCTCTGCCTGCTCGCGCTGGGCCTTTACCGTGAGGGCGTTTGCTTCGGCTACGGCTCTCGCCTGGCGGACGAAAGCCGGGCCCGTTTGACGGGCCCGGCTATGTCCGCTGCTGTGGACTAGGCAGGCGATTTGCCCTGCGCACCTGCTCCGCAGGAGCACTCGCAGCTACAGCGAAGCGAAGCTCCGATCGCGGTAGCGGCACGTGCCGCTCGCTGTCCGATGACCGAGCGGATTGCGCTGGGTGCCCGGGGGACGAGCTTGACCACGGCTTCGGCGGCTTCGCGGGCGAGGTCATCGAGGACGGACTGGTAGATGTCCCGGGTGATGCGGGTGTCGCTGTGGCCGAGGGTCTCGGAGACGACCTTGATGTCCACGTCGGCCGCGAGCATCAGGGTCGCGGCACCATGGCGGAGGTCGTGCAGACGGATGGGTGGGAGGCCGGCCTCGGCGACGAGGCGGTCGAAGAGGTCCGAGATCTTCCCGGGGTGCAGCAGGGAGCCGTCCTCTTCGGTGAAGATCCGGCCGGTGTCCTGCCAGGCAGTGCCCCACTTGGCCTTCTCAGCGTCCTGGATCACCCGCCGGGCCTCGACGCTCTCGACGGTCTCCGTGTCGAGGGCGACGACCCGGATGCCGCTGTTGGTCTTCGGCAGGCCCTCGTGGACGTCCCAGCCATCCTGGACGAGTTGGGTGGCGATGGTGAGGGAACGATTCTTCGCCGAGAAGTCCGTCCAGCGCGGGGCGCAGCCTTCACCTCGCCGGACGCCCCGGAAGGCGAGTAGCCGCCACATCGCCTCCAGACGGTGGCCCAGAATGTGGTCGAGGAAGGTTCCGAGCTGCTCCGGGGTCCAGACCATGACCGGGGAGGGGCGCACGCCGGTGCGCTTCCACTCGGCGATCCGTTCGTCGGTCCAGAGCAGGGCCTTGGGCTTGGTGCCGGGCAGTAGTTCGACGTGCTCGGCGGCGTTGTAGCCGGAGGGCAGGATGCGCTGGCCGATGGCGACGTTGAGCGCGGCTCGCAGGGTGTCGCGGATGTGGTGCTGGGTGTTGACACTGGTGCCTCGGCGGAAGGGCGGCATCTCGGCGATGGCGGCCTTCATCGCATTGCGCCGGGCGCGGTTCTCGGCCCCCTTCCAGGGGATCTCCTTCAGCTCGGCGAGGGCGGCCCGGCGCTGGGTGTTCTGCTCCTGGATCTCGATGTTCCGCTCGTTGATCGCGTCGAACATCCGGTTCAGGTGCTGGACCGTGAGCTTGTCGAGGCGTATCTCGCCCAGGTGTGGCTTGAGGTGGACGCGGATGTCGACCTCGTACCGCTTGTAGCCGCCGACGCGCAGGCTCTTCTTGCCGCCGAGCCACTCATCGAGCCACTCGGCGACGAGCGTCCGCGCGTTGAGGGGCTGCCCAGCCTTCAGCCGCTCCCGCGTTGTGTCGTAGTCCGGGAGGACATCCTTGCCCGCAGCGCACTGCTCCAGCATGTCGCTGACGGCGAGGAGGCCCTCGGGGTCGTCCTCGTCGGGGATGGCGAGCAGGGCCCGGACCTTGGCGAGTTCCTTGGTCGCGTCGGTCGAGGACGCGAAGCCGGAGCGCCGGAACTCCCGGCGGGTCCCATCCGGTCGGTTGACCAGCTCGTGCCGGATCGACCAGGTTCCGTGCCGCCGGTTGGACAGCTTCGGGCATGTACTGCCCCAGTTCTTCCCCGTCTCGGGATTCCGGCAGGAGCAGCGCCGCGTGGCCGTGCCGCCCTGGGCGGTCTTCGTACTCAAACCCGGCCCTCCCCAGAGGACTTGTCGATGACGGCCACCTCCGGCGGAAGGCCGGGCGGGACCAGGTCGCGCTCGCGCATCCGCTCACGGAAGGCGTGCAGCTCGCGCCGGTCCTCCCGGGCCAGCTCCTCGTACGAGGCGACAGTCTCCAGGAGCACATCCCTGCGTCCGGCGTCGGTGGCGAGGGCGGCCTTGCGGCGGCGCTCCTTCGCCATGCGGGCAGAGGTGAGTGCGGTGGCGACGGCGTCGCTGTGGGCGCGGAAGAGGTCGAGGACCTCGCGGGAGGAGCCCTCCGGGGCGGGCTGGTCGAGCCGGGTCTCGCCGGTGAACCACGCCAGCCCGTCCCAGGTCGGGACTTCCTGGCCGGGGAGGACCTCCACCATGCCTTCGGCGTCCAGTGGGAACATGAGGGTGACGGGAGGGACTCCGTACACCTTGGCCAGGACCAGGAACTCCCCGAGATCCACCGAGGTGCGTCGGCCGAGTTCGAGGTTGGTGATCGTGGTCTTCGGGACCGGCAGACCCAGGTCGGTACATGCCGCGGACGCATCGGCGACGGTGAGGCTGGCGGCCTTCCGCGCCCGGCGCATCTGCGAGGCCACCCGGGCGGTGAACGCGGGTGCCCAATCGTTCGTTGTCATGCATGCAAGTTACGCACGGGAAAGGTGTGGCTGCAACATCCGTGATACAGATTCTGCCGTCAGGGCAATTCTGGTGATCGGAACACATCATGGCTGCACAGGGCACTGTCCGAGGGATGACCCGTGAGGAGCTGCTCGCCCTCCCCGTGGCGGTCGATCTCGACACCGCGAACAAGGCCCTCACCATCGGCCGCAGCACCGGCTACGCCCTCGCCAAGCAGGGCGACTACCCGGTCACGGTCCTCCGACTCGGCAACGCCTACCGCGTCGTCACCGCCGACCTCCACCGGCTCCTCGGCGTCACGCCAGAGCTGGCTGCCGGACCGGCCGAGTGGTGCGTGCAGGGGGCGTCGTCGTGATGGCCCAGGTTCAGGGGTCACCCTGTAACAGGAGCCGTCACTTGGCCCGGCCGCTCAAGCCGGCCCCTGTCCGGTTATCCCACCGCCTCCCAGCGCCAGGGCCGGGGGCCCCGGCGCCCCCGGACACAGGCGAGCCGGTACCGTGCTTGCTGGAGCGCGCCCGAGTTCTGGTCGGCGGTCTGAAGGGCGAAGGTCACCAGACGAAGTTCCCTCACCGCTCGCATGACCGGGTATCCGTCCCACGACCGGACGTCGTACCCGTACGCGGTACAGAACCGGCGGTACTCTTCTTCGGAGAGTGTGCCGAACGTGTCCACCGCGATCGCGGTCGAGGTGAGATCCCACTCCCGCATCCCCAAGGACACCCGCTCAAAGTCCAGAAGGTACCGTCGGCCGTCTTCCGTGACGGCACAATTTCCGCCCCAGGCATCGCCGTGGATCACGCACGGAGCCTGTCCGGCTGGGAGCCCCACCCATGCGTGCTGGAGTTCGCCGAGACGGGCAGTGAGGAACCGCCGGTCGTCTCCTCCTATGCAGCGCGCTGCGGCGATCCGTTCGGCGACCCGCACGAATGGGTCCATCAGGCCGAGCGGAACGGTGCTGGGTGGGGGAAGGTCGTGCAGGCGGCGGAGGAGCGGTGCCAGGTCGGCCGGCGTTCCGCTCTGGTGGGGTGGCAGTTCTTCCCAGAATGTCGCTGCACGCCCGGCGGCATGCACAGGTTGTTCCAGGTCCAGGGGGCGTACGGCCGGCACCTTCTGGGTGGCGAGCCATCGTGTGACCGCTACTTCGCGGGCTGCCGCAGCGGACTGGCCCGCACGGGCGATACGCAGCACGATGCCTTCCGGAAGACGCCAGAGGTCGTTCTCGGCGAGGCGTATCGGCACCGCCCCGTTGGAGGACAACCCGGCGGTCAAGGTGACCTGCCGCAAGACCTCGAACGGTGCGTCGTGGGAAGTGGAGTCGGGTCTCATGCCCGGACAACAGCCCCGATACGCCTGCGCAGCTCGATCACCTCTGGGGACCTGTGCCGTGCCGACGCCAGCGAGAGCGCCCGGACATCATCGGCTGCCCGCTTGGAGCGGAGCCTCCCGACCTCGTTGAGCGCCCGGTTCGCGGTGGCCACAGCCTCGTGAGGATCCCCGGTCGACATCATGAGCGTCGCCAGCTTCGTGCCGGAGAACGCCCGGGAGCGCACGTACGCGTTGGTATGACCATTGACCGCGGTCCGCAATCGCTCCGCTGCCTCCCGGGGGCTCTGTCCGGGCAGGAGGGCGATGTCGAACAGCGCGTGACCGGTGTCGCCGTAGTGCTGAGCGTGATCGTAGAACGACATCCAGACGACGTCCTCCCCCGGCCGTGCCCGGCTGAACGCGTCGTCGGACCGGCCGATGGCGGCCAGCGCTTCCTGCCGCTTCTCCATCTTCGCCCAGGCACGCGCTCTCGCGTTGTGCAGCATGGCCTGCTCACGGGGGGTGAGCCGGTCAGCGCGCACCAGCCCGTTCTCTGCATGGGTCAGACCGGTGTTCGGGGATCCGAGCCAGATGTCCTGGCGAGCCAGTACGTTGAGGGCCCGCGCCCGAAGGTGCCAGTTGTCGGCGGCCTCCGCGCAGTGCACGCCAAAGGTCACCAGCCGACGAGCGTTGTCGTGTTCGTAGGCATCGAACGCCGAGGCTCCGATCGTGATGGCCAGCCGCCCGACCGCTGTGAACAGGTTCTTCTCCAGGGCAGGCGGGCATTTCACGCTGAGCAGATTCCTCGCCCAGTTCAGGTGGCCGACAGATGCCTCCCGGACCATGCCGCCGCCACCGTGCAAGTTGTCCCATCCGGCGAGGGTCGTGGCGGCAGCATCCACCTGTTCGATGTCTTCGGCGTGGACAGTTTTGGGAGGGGGGCTCTGGCCAGCCTTCGGGATCAGGCTGGTGAAGGGAATCGGAATCAGAGCGGCTGCACCGCTCATGGCGAAGGCACGGCGTTCCACGGGAGGCACTCCATCCAGACGGGTCGATCGGTCCGACTCCAGGATGCCCGGGACCCTCAGCTCGACGCCGTCCACCGATTCTGTGCAGCCGGAGTTGTCCGCATCAGCACGGCACTTGTCCGCTTCCACTCGGCTCCACAGCCGACGTAAGGCACCGCCGGCGTCGAGTACCTCGTCAAGCCGGCCAGCCAGGGCGGTGTCGCACGGGCGCTCGTTCTTCTCGATGCGTTCGATGGTCGTACCGCTGAGGTTGACCAGCTCGCCCAACTGCCTTGACGACAGCTTCCGCACCCGTCTCCAGTTGCGAAGCTCTACGCCCCACCAATCGCGCGTGGACTTCAGATCATCCAGCCGTTTCGGCTTCTGTGGCATTGCGTGCCTCCGAGCGACCTGATGCGGACAACATCCTGAGCTTCACCTTGTCCGCATCGCCGAACGATTCCACACTTCCCGGTTCTGGTACTGCCCGCCAGACCTTCACGGCCAACCGATGGGGCCGGCTCGACACCCGGCCGACGAAGCCCGGTCCGGGGTTCCAGGCGGCCGGGCCGGGCTACGAGCGTTCAGGCGGTCAACGTCAGCGCGGGTGGAGCGCGCCTGTGCGTACCGCAGAAGTGAAGGAGGCCCATGGACCACGAGCGATGCCGACCATGGGGCCCCCGGGGACCTTGGAGTCCCGGACGAGGACGACCTCTGGCACGTTTGTCGCGCACTCGACGCACTCGTTCTGGGGTGAGGCGCTGTAGCTGCTCTTGAACCACTGGGGCTTGGGCTGTTCCACTGATCTTCCTCAGTTCCGGTGTCGCAGGTGGGACTTGCTGGCCTCGGCGATCATGGCAGCCGAGGAGACAGGATCCAGCGCCTCGTGGCGCAGGAACGCTATGGCGCTGGCGAACTCCTTACGGGCCTGATCCTCTTCAAGGACCAGAGTGCCGACCTGGTTCTCGACAAAGGTGACGTCCAAGGACGGATCGGAGCCGCCATACACGATGAAGCTGTTGACTGCGGCGGTGCAGATGCCAGCCGAGAAGGGCAGAACCTGGATGGTGATGTTGGGTTCGTGCCCTCGCTCCAGCAGGTAGCTGAGCTGGGCGGACATGACGTCTGGGCCACCCACTGAACGCCGGATTACGGCCTCGTCCAGCACCACCTGATATCGGGGCGGGCTGGCGCGATCGAGGATCTGCTGGCGCCGTCTCCTCATGAACAGGTACTCGTCGAGGGCCTCGTCGGACAATTCGTGTCCTGGGGTCGCCTTGATCGCTCTGGCGTACTCCATGGTCTGCAGCAGCCCCGGGATCACACCCACCGTGTGCTGGCTGATCCGGGTGGCCTCGTCCTCCACGGCGATCAACAGCCGCATAGGTTGAGCCAGCTTGCCCGCGTAGGGCACCCACCAGCCATCTTTGACCTTGGAGTTTTTCGCCAGGTCGACCAGGGCTTCCCGCTCCTCGGCCGGGGCTTCGTAGGCGCGGCAGAGCATTTCGACGTGGCCCCAGCGAACGTTCCCCTTGGCCCGCTCATACCTGCTCACCGTTGCCTTCGAGAGACCGGCGAGTTCTCCGGCACGCTCGGCGGTCATGCCTCGCTGCTCTCGCAGCGCCAGCAACCTGAAACCGAGCTGTCGCCGCCGAGCTGTCGGCTCGTCCTCCTCGGCCGGCCTGCTCTGAGGAGTCTCCTTGGGCGGTCTCGTCATGGCCATGCTCCCTTGGTGAGTGCAGCAAGTGTTGCCGCTGGCCTACGGCAGCCACAAGGAAGTTACACGGCGGAACAACCGGGTGGGCGGGCCCGGCATATTCACGGAACGGCCATGCGGACACTTCCAGTGTGAGCGTTACAGGGAGAGAGATCCCGATGCCATACTCCAACCCGATCACTACCGGAGGCAGTTGATCCGAAACTCCGGGTGATCGTGATGTGAGGTGTGTCGCTCCCACGACGAGGACGTTCGCGATGGATTCCTTGACCGGCTCCGCTGCTTACCCTGAGGGGGCCGCCGTGACCCTGCGAAGGGCTGTTGCAGCGGCTGTTGTCTCTCCGCCGCGTCCTTCAACCGGTTGCCATGCCGACGAGTTCGAGTGGCACCACTTCGCAGCCGGCGAGGTGATCGGCTCCCCAGGACGTGCACCGTTTCCCCGATGCGCCGTATCGGTCCTGAAATCTGCACCCGCTCGCCTGATTCGTCCTCACGCCCACCTGCTGGGAGAACGCTCATGACGAAAGGGCTCCCCCCTGCGGCGAATCGTTCGGCCGCACTTCACAGCTTCACCGTGGGCTTCGCCCCCGCCGAGTACCGCGTCCGGCAGATGCGGCGGATCACCTACGCCAACCTCTGCCACTGGGGCCTGGACGACTTGACCGACGCCGCGACGCTGGTCGTCTCCGAGCTGGTCACCAACGCGATCCAGCATGCCGGCGGGGGCCCGGTCTCGCTGTCGGTCGAGCACCATCCCTGTGAACTGCTCGTCGAGGTTACCGACGGAAGCCAGGTCGTCCCTGTTCCCCGCCAGGCCGGGGACGACGACGAGAGCGGGCGTGGGCTGTTCCTGATCGCCGCCATGGCCGAGGCGTGGGGTGTGAGCGAAGACGGAGGGACGAAGTGGTGTTCCCTCCCCCTCCCCACGGACAACTCCCGGCGGTCGGCATGACAGCCGTGCCCACGGCCCTCGATGACCTGCCCGTGCGGGACGCGGCGGCTGGGGCACGGCGGGTCGAGCCCGCGCGGCCCGCCTCCCAGGATCTCCTGTTGAAGCTGACCAGCAGCTTGCGGAAGTCCTTCATCGAGGAGGGCGTGGAGGACGTTCTGGAACGGATTCTCGGCTGGGGCGCTGAGGCGCTGTCCCCGGAGGAGACCAGGAACCTTGTCCGCAGTCTCCGTGCTTGCCTCTGGCCGCTGGTGACCGGTGCGCTGCACGACACGAAGGGCCGTCCGGACGACGTCCTCCGTCAGCTCGTCAAGGCGGCGGTCCGGCTCGACGCCGAAGGAGGCAAGGAGGGATTCATGCCGACCGAGTCGCACGCGCGTCTCCTGGCCTCGCTCGTCAGCGACCTCCTCGACCGCGCCGGCGACCCGGAAAGCGAGGGGTCGAAGTGAAGGAACTCCCGCGTACGTACTGGTGTCACCTTGACGAAGCTGCCCCGGGGACCGTCCGGACCCCGCTGTCCGGCGGCACCACCACAGCCTCCGGGGAAGCCGTCCAGTGGGTGCGCGACTCCGTGCGTACGGTCGCACCGCTCCTGGGCCGGGAGGACTTCCACACGGTCTGGGGATGGCTGGGCGACCATCCGGCTGCTGACGCTGCGGTGATCGCGCTCCGCCAGGGCCAGCCCTACACCTTCACGACCGCGACGCCCGGGGACGGACGGCTGAGGTGGACCGTCTACCCGGTCACCGTCCTCCCGCTCGCGGACACGGGATGCCTCCCACCTCCTGCGCCTTCGCACACGTCCCCCGTCTCTCACCCCGGCACCACCTGGAGCACCGCGTGAACGTATACGCCTCCCACCCTCGCCCAGGCGAGTCGTCCCTTCCCGGGGCGATCAGGGACTTGGACACGGTGTGCCGGGAAGCGGGTCTGCTCCTCGCGGTCAGTCCCAGCGTCGATGACCCGAAGGCCAGGGTCGAGCTGGGCACCGTCAATGAGGAAACGGTCGTTCAGCTGACGGGTCTGCTGCGCACGGGCATGAAGCGCGCGTACGAAACGGTGGACGGGCTGCGTCGGGCGCTGGCCGCCCATGATCTGGAGACTCCCGGCTTGGGGCTGATACACCGGGAGATAGTGCTCGGTGATCTCACCGTGCCGACTTCGGAGCGCCTGGCTCAACTTCTGGGAGCGCCTCCGCAGGAGTCGCGGTCGGCCTTGGATCTGGACGACTGGCCGGAGGCGGAGAAGGTCGTCGCACGCCTCCACGAGGCGTTTCGCAGTGCTACGGGGATCACGTTCCTCGACCTGCTGTTCCACCCCGAATGCCTCCGCTGCGGGAAGACGCCCGTCATTTCCACGGGCCCCATCCCCCTCAAGGCCGCCCGCCGGCTGCTGCGTGCCCTGGAGTACGGGGGCAGCCGATGATTCCGCCGCTCGATCAGCCGTTCATCGCCAGGGATCTCCTGCACCGGGCTGCCACGGCCCGCCGGCACCGCCACCAGCTCTTCCGGTCCCAGCTTCCTGCCGCTGAGGCCGGACAGGCGCGGCACCTCGATTACACCAACTCCCAGGTCTTACGGCGGATCGTCGCGGAACACGGCTGGCCCACCCCGACCCTGGTCGGCGGGGCGGCGGTCTTCGCCGCGTGGGAGATCGCCCTGCACGCCGACCCGATGGCCGACTTCCAGCGCCTGGCGCTGAAACTGCTGGTCGGCGCCGTCGAACGGGGGGAGGCGACTGCGCAGCAGTGGGCGCACCTCCACGACCGGTGCGCGGTCAACGCGGGGGACCGCCAGCTCTACGGCACCCAGTACCGCATGGGCCAGGGCGGTCCGGAGCCGGCGCCTGTCCAGGACCCCGAGCAGCTCGATCTGCGCCGTGCCACGGTAGGTCTGCCGCCGTACGCGCAGGCACGGAGCACCCTGCGGCGCCGTCTCGGGTGGGCTCCGCAAACCGAACCGGCCCCCGGACACGGGTTACCCGATCTCGTCGCGGAGCTGGCGGGGGTGACGGCATGACGACGACTCCCTGCCCGGTGGAGCTGGAGCAGCTGGGTCCCGACCACTTCTCCCGTGCCCGGGCCCCCAGGGTGTACGAGGTGCTGCTCGGCGGGACCGAGATGTACCAGTGCGACCGGGACACGGCCCTCGACCTCTACATGGTCGCGGCCTGGGTGATGCTCGCCGCCCGGACGAACCGCTGGTTCACCGAGGTGGCCACCGAGACCGTGCTCCGCCTCGGTGTCCGGCAGTTCCTCGACCTCGGCTGCGGCCTGCCGAACCGACCCGACCTCCACCAGCTCGTGCCCGAGGGCTGCCCCGTCGTCTACACCGACCGCGACCCCGGCGTTCTCGCCCACGCGAAGACCCGGCTCGACCCCGGCCCGCCGTACAGGACGACCGTGGTGGCCGCCGACCTGCTGGACATGGAACGGCTGCTCGCCTCGCCGGAGGTGACCGGGGCGTTCGACCTCTCGCAGCCGATCGCGGTCACGGTGCACGACGTGCTCCCGTGGAACACGGACGGCACCGCGATCACGGACGCGATGGCCGCCCTTCGGGCCTGGCTGCCGGTGGGCAGCACCTTGTCGATCACCCACCTCACCCCCGACCTCAACCCCGGCCAGGTGCCCGAGGTCGTCTCCGTCTACGAGCGCCACGGCATCGCCGTCCGCCCGCGCAGCCGCGCCGAGGTCAACGCCTTCTTCGGCGATTTCACCCACCTCGGCGCCGGGCTCGCGCCCGTGAGCCAGTGGTCCGCCCACGGCTCGAACGTCCGCCACTTCAACCCGTACCCCGCCCGCGCCTCCGACGCCCCGGCGTTCGCCGGCATCACGGTCAAGACCGACCACAGCCGCCGCTGACGGCAGCCGTCCGCGCCTCTCGAACCGCCGCCCCGGGCCCCGGCTGACGCAGGTCCCGGGCCCTCGGGCGGCACTCATCCTCACTCTCTCGACCCGTAAGGAACTGGATTGTCCACGCTCACAGTGCACTGCTGGAACCTGGAACAGAACGGCAAACAGGACCCGGCCCTGCGGCAGAAGGCCCACGAACTCCTCGCCCTGGACAACCCCGCTCTCGTGCTCCGCCAGGAGATGCCCGGCGCGGACGACGACGGTGCCGCGGTCATGTACGAGCTGGAGGACGTCCTCGGGATGCGGGGCTGGCTCGGCCCCCGCTCCTGCACCGCCGTCTTCGCCGACCAGAAAGTGTTCCGCACCGTACGGGAATGGCCCCAGACCGGCCCCATGTGGGTGCTGCCGCCGACCGCACTCACGATGCGCTACCTGCCCGCCGGCTGGAACGCCCTGCCCCTGGTGGTCGGCTCGTTCCACCTCAACTACGCCTCCGGCACGACCCGGCTGGCAGAGGCGGAGTGGCTCACCACCTGGGCCGACAAACGGTGGACGACCCCGGGCGGCGAGACCGTACGCATCCCGGCGCTCCTCGGCGGGGACACCAACAGCTACCCCGAGCCCAGCGGACTGGACGAGCCCGCACTCCCGGCCCTGGACGCCATCCGCGACGAACCGCACCGGGCCAACCGCTCCTACCACTCACCGGACGGACGGCGCATGGACACCCGTCCGGACGAAGTCCTCTACACCGCAGGACTCCACGACGTCGCCCAGCACCACGCCGACCGGCCAGGGGGAAGCGCCGACGCCATCGCCCCCACGGTGGACGCCTGCGAGACGCACGGCCCTGAAGCCCGGATCGACCGCGTGTACGTCACCGCCGAGCTGCTGCCCGCCGTCACCGACGTGGACGTCATCCCGGTGCCTCTGGTGATGTCGGATCACCACGTCCTTCGGCTCACCCTGGATGGTGACCTCCTCGCGGACATCCTCAACCGGCAGCCGGTCGGCTCCCCTTCCTTCGCCAGGTGAGGCGGACAGAGATGGAACATCCGTACCAGCCAATGCCCGGCACCCACCCGACGACTACGGTCGCGGCCGGCGTGATCCTTCAGAACGGACGCCTCCTGCTCGTCAAACGGGCCGTGCCCGAAGGATCGCTCACCTGGCAGTTCCCGGCCGGAAAGGTCAAGCAGGGCGAATCCCCCGAGGAAGCTGTCGTACGGGAGGTGAAGGAGGAGACCGGCCTCGCCGTCGCCGTCACGGAACAGCTGAGAGAGCGAATCCACCCGGCGACCGGCGTCCGCATCCTCTACTTCGCCTGCGCGATCCGGTCCGGCACCGCCCACCGCGCGGCCCCCGACGAAGTCGCGGACATCAACTGGGTGCCTGTCCGCGACGTATTCCACTACATCCCTGACGGGCTCTTTCTGCCTGTTCAGCAGTACCTGTGCACCACCACCGGCCATCCGGAACAGGCAGCCGCGCCGGGCGGCTCGACGCCCAAGAACGGGCCGGTTCGGGGGCGGTCTCCTGGGGAGCCGCGGTGATTCCGGCAATGGGGCAGGACCACGAATCACGATCGGTAGGGTGACGAAGTGACTACGGTACGAGACAAGAACATTGATGAGCAAGCGGCCTCGTTGCGGGCGGCCATGGTGCGTGAGCTGCGCGATCTGGGGGCGATCACCTCTGACTCCGTCGCTGGCGCGGTGGCCGTTGTGCCCCGGCATCTGTTCGCCGTCGGTGAGCCGCTGAAGGCCGCGTACGCCGCCAACCAGGCCCTGGTGATCAAGCGGGATGAGGACGGAACGGCCCTCAGCTCGCTGTCGGCCACGCACATTCAGGCGGTGATGCTGGAGCAGGCCGGGATCGAACCCGGCATGCGGGTCCTCGAAGTCGGCTCCGGCGGCTACAACGCCGCGCTGATCGCCGAACTCGTCGGCAAGAACGGTGCGTCGATCTCGGTGGACATCGACGCGGAGATCGTCGAGCGCGCCCGGAAGTGCCTGGACGCGGCGGGGTACGAGCAGGTCGAGGTCGTGCAGGCGGACGCCGTCGCCGGGGTGCCGGGGCTGGCGCCGTTCGACCGGATCATCGTGACCGCCGGGGCCTGGGACATCCCGTCGGCGTGGCTGGACCAGCTCTCCGAGCGCGGCCGGATCGTCGTCCCGCTCCGGATGCGCGGGCTCACCAGGTCGATCGCGTTCGACCGGACCAGCGGCCCGGAAGCGGAGCTGGTCAGCGACAGCTACCGCCTGTGCGGCTTCGTGCCCATGCAGGGGGCCAGCGCGTACACCGAGCGGCTCGTCCACGTCACCGAGGGCCTCGCGCTGCGGGTCGATGACCAGAAGCAGGACTTCGACATCGACGCCCTCGCCGCCGCCGTGCGCTCGCCCCGGCTTGAGGTGTGGTCCGGCGCGGCCTTCGACCTGCCGGACGAGCTGGAACTGTTCCTGGCGACGAACACGCCGGAGATGGTGATGCTCCACGGCAGCAAGGACCTGGTCGATCAGGGCCTCCTCGCGCTGTCGGTGACGCGCGGCGTCCCGGCGCTGGTCAGCGGGGGGAGCTTCGCCTACCGCACGAAGCGGCCGAATGAAGAGACCGGCGGCTTCGAGAGCGGCGTCCTCGCCCACGGTCCCGACGCCGAAGAGGTCGCCGCCCGCTACGTCGAGCTGCTGCGCCGATGGGCGTCGGACCACCAGCGGCGCGGCGCGGCCCGGATCGCGTACCGGCCGATGCCCGCCGGCACGGCTGAACCGTCCCAGGGGGTTGTGGCGAAGCGGCTCGGAACCGTCGCCTTCTCCTGGACATAGGCTCCCCGGCCCCTGCGGCATCGTCACGGGGGCACGGGGCATTCGCACCACCCAACTATCAGGGAGGTTGTTGTGTCCGTACAGCAGATCGAAGACGCGGCGATAGCGCCGCACCCGCAGAACGCGGGCGAGGAGGAGAGCTTCGAGAACTGGGACCTGGATGTCTCGATCGTGGAGTCCGGCCCGTCGGCCGACCGGCTCATCCGGATGACCGACGACGGCTGCGGTGTGACCTGCCAGTCCGCCTGCTCGACCACCTGCCCGTAGCAGGCCCGAAGGACTGAACTGCGGTGCCCGGCCAGCTTCGGCCGGCCGGGCACCGCGCTCCACGAAGGGGAGTTGCCGGTGTACGCGCACGTCGATGCCCTGCTACTGCGGGCCGGGGCCTGGGCTCCGGACGATCTCGTCCAGCCGTGGCCCGACCCTGGCGGAGACGCGGAATCCTGGCGGGCGTGGCTGGAGCGAACCCTCCGGATACCCGGCTTCGCGGACGCTCTGGAACAGGCCAGTCCTGTGCTGGCCCGCCGTGTCCGGGACATCCGCGATGAACAGAACCTGCCCGAACGCGCCGTACGAAAGGCGACGTTCGCCGTCCTGCGGTATCTGCTGCGGGCGTCGAGCCGGGCCACCCCGTTCGGCTTCTTCGCCGGGGTGGCACCCGTGCGCTTAGCCGACACGGTGACCGTGCGCATCGGTTCCGGGCACCGGGCCGTCGGCAGGCCCGATGCCGTGCGGCTGGCCACGGTGATTGAACAGTTGGAAGCAGATCGCGCCCTGCTACCCCACCTGAGGGTGCAGACCCATGCGCTGGTGGCCGAGAAGGGCGGGCACCTGGTGCTCGACCACCGGGGCACCGGCAGCTCGGGCGGCGCCCCGGTCCGCGTGCAGGTCCGTGCCACCCCGCCCGTCACCTTGGCCCTGGGCGCGGCCCGCCACCCCATCCGGGTCGCGGACCTCGTTGCCAAGTTGGCCGGCGACTTCCCCCGCGTGCCCGCTGAGGTCATCGGCAAACTGCTGGCGGATCTGACCGCCCAGCGCTTCCTGGTCACGAACCTCCGCGCCCCGATCACCACGACGAATCCGCTGAACCACCTTCTGAACGCCCTCGACGCGGCTGAAGCGGAGAACATCCAGCCGGTCACCGCCACCGTCGCGCAGCTCCGGTCCTTCACCCACGCTCTGGACCGGCCCCACACCGCGTCTCCCGAGGGCGGAGAACACCGTGACCGGCTCACCGCCGAGATGCGGAAACTCGCCCCCGGCTCCGGGCCGGTGCTCGGCATCGACCTGCGGATCGACGGGGAGGCGACGGTCCCGACCGCGGTCGCCGACGAAGCGGCGCGGGCCGCGACGGCACTCGTACGGCTGGCCCGGCACCCGTTCCTCAGCAGCGGCTGGTCAAGCTGGCACGGCCGCTTCCTGGAACGGTACGGCCCGCGCGCCGTGGTTCCGGTCCTGGACGCGGTGGACGGCGACGCCGGCATCGGCTACCCGGCCGGGTTCCTCGGCGGACCGTCCGCCCCGGCGAGCGCCCCGCTGACCGAGCGGGACGGGAAACTGCTCGTGCTCGCGCAGAACGCCGCCCTGCGCCGTCAGCACGAGATCGCGGTGGACGACGCCGTGATCACCGCCCTCACGACGATGGGCCCCGACACCGCTGTCCAGCCGACGACGGAGCTGATCGCCCGCGTCAACGCCCCCAGCCCCGATGCCCTCAAGGACGGGGAGTTCACGCTCGCGGTCACCGGGGTGTCTCGTACCACCGGGACGGTGACCGGACGATTCCTCCACCTCCTCGACGCCGAAGACCGCGACCGGATGGCGAAGGCGTACGCGACGGCGGCGAACGCGACCGACGGTGCCCTGCCCGTACAGATATCCGCGCCCCCGCTCCACGCGGCCACGGAGAACGTCGCCCGCGTCCCGGCGATGATGCCCGCGATCCTCGCCCTGGGCGAGTGCCACGATCACACCGGGGAGCAGGTGCTCCTGGACGACATCGCGGTGACCGCCGACGTCCACCGCCTCTACCTGGTCTCACGGTCCCGGCGGTGCCCGCTGGAGTTCGTGACCCTCAACGCGGTGGAGCCGGTCCACCGCACCCACCCGCTGGTCAGGTTCCTGACCGAGGCCACCCACGCGATGAGCGCCCCGTGCGCGGTCTTCGACTGGGGAGCCGCGACGGCGCTGCCGTTCCTCCCCGCGCTGCGCTACGGCCGCACGATCCTGTCCCCGGCCCGGTGGCTGCTCACCACCGCCGACCTCGCCGCCCGCGATACGGACCAGCCCCAGTGGGACGAGTCCCTGGTCGCGTGGCGGGAGCAGGTCGCCGTCCCGAGCACGGTGTACGCGGGCGACGGCGACCAGCGCCTCCGCCTTGACCTGGACGAGCCCGCGCACCGGGTGCTGCTGCGCGCGCAGGTGCAGCGTTCGGGCACTGCCGTGCTCCGCGCGGAGGCGGCCCCGGACGCGGGGTGGATCGGCGGGCGCCCCCACGAGCTGGTCATCCCTCTCGCCCGGACCGGCCGGGGACGGAGACCACCGTGGTGGCTGGACGGCGAGCCGGGCACGGTGGACGAACACGGTCATCTTCCCGGCTGCGACGGGCGGTTCCTCGTCAAGCTCTACGCCCGTCCCGAACGCCACGGCGACATCCTGCGCCGACTGTCCGAACTGCTCGCGGGACTCGGCGGCACGACACGGTGGTGGTTTCTGCCCTACCGCGACCCTGACGAGCATCTGCGGCTCCGCCTCGTCGTACCGGTCGGCCATGCTGCCGACGCCCCCGCCGTGATCGGCGGCTGGACCCGTGCACTGCGCCGGGCCGGGCTGCTCTCCCGGGTGCGGTGGGACACCGACTTCCCCGAGACCGCCCGCTTCGGCGGTGCCACGGCGATCGACGCCGCCGAGGCGTTCTTCGCGGCGGACTCCGAGGCCGCCGCCGCGCAGATCGCGTCCAGTGCGGCTAACGGCGGCCCCGCCGCCCAAGCCGTCACCGCCGCCAGCATGCTCGACCTCACGATCGGCCTGATCGGAAACCCCGCCGACGCGATGGCCTGGCTGATCGACCACGCCCACACCACCAGCACTTCCCCCGCCCGCGACGTCTATGAAGAGGCGGTGAGCCTGGGTAATCCGTACGACCACGGCGCCCTGGCCCGGCAGCCGGGTGGCGAGCGGATCGCCGCCGCTTGGACTCGGCGGCGCGACACCCTGGCCGACTACCGGGCCGTACTCGACACCACAGACACGGCCCACGTGAACGTCCTCCTGCCCGAACTGCTGCACCTGCACCACACCCGCGTCGCCGGGATCGACCTCGACGCCGAAGGCCAGTGCCTGCACCTCGCCCGCGCCGCCGCGCTGAGCTGGACCGCACGAGGAAGGACCCGCTCGTGAGACCGATATCGAAGGCGCTCACCGCCGCCGACGCCCTCGCCACCGAACTGGCCGACCCGCGCCTCGCCGGGCCTGAAGCCAGCAGCGGCCGGGCCTGGCCGCAGTCCCTGGCCGGTGGCGCGGCGGGCATCGCCCTGCTTCATGTCGTACGGGCCCGCACCGGGCACGGCGACTGGGACACCGCACGCACCTGGATCTCCCGGGCAGCCTCCGACGACCTCACCGCTGCTGCCAACGCGGGCCTCTACCTCGGCGCCCCGGCCCTCGCGTTCGTCCTGCACACTGCCGCAGGCTCGACCGGCCGCTACCGCAAGGCGCTGGAGAAGCTGGACGCCGCCACCATCTCGATCACCCGGCGCCGTCTGGCCGAGTCCCACGCCCGTATCGACCGTGGCGACCGCCCCGTGATGAAGGAGTTCGACCTGATCCGCGGGCTCACCGGGTTCGCCGCACACCACCTCGCCCGCCACCCGGACCACGAGATCACCGCCGACACGCTCGCCTATCTCGTACGGCTGACCGAACCCCTCCCGGACTGGGACGACGCCCTGCCCTCGTGGTGGACCGACGTCTCTCCCAGCGGCGAGCCGACCCCGGACTTCCCCGGGGGCCACGGGAATTTCGGACTGGCCCACGGCATCGGCGCGACCCTGTCCGTGCTCTCGCTGGCGCTCCTGCGCGGTGCCGACGTTCCCGGGCTGGCCGACGCCGCCGGTCGGATCTGTGCCTGGACCGACCGATGGCGGCAGGGCGACGACACCGAACCGTGGTGGCCGGGGTTCATCACGGCTGGCCAAGCGGCCGGTGGGCGCATCGAATCGGCTCTCCGTCCCCGGCCCTCCTGGTGCTACGGCGTGGCGGGCACCGCCCGCGCCCAACAACTCGCCGGTCTCGCACTGGGCGAGCCCGCCCGCGTCCGCGCCGCCGAGAACGCGATGCTCGCCGCTCTGCACGACCCGGCCCAACTGGACCAGGTTCCCGAAATCGGGCTGTGCCACGGAACCGCCGGCCTGCTCCACGCCGCGTGGCGGATGGCCGACCTAACCGGAAACCCGGCCATCGCGGCGGAGCTGCCGCAGATGACCGACCGGCTGACGGCCGCGCTCAACCGGTCCGACCGGGCCCCCGAACTCCTCGACGGCACCGCTGGAGCGGCCCTGGCCCTGCACACCGTCGGCACTGGAACCACCTCCGCCCCGCACTGGGACACCTTCCTCGCCCTGGCCTGAACCCCTGGAGACGACATGGACAGCCCCACGTGGCAGCAGGTGAACATCTCCTTCCCCGACTGGACCCGTGCCGAGCACACGGCCCTCAAGCACCTCGCCCCGACCGTGTTCGCCGCCGAGGACGACGGCGCGATCACCGCGTGGTTCCACATCCGCAAACGCCCGTGCTGGCGCCTCCGCTACCTGCCGTCCACCGATGCCGGCTCGCAGATCGGCCGGTTACTGGACGTGCTGACCACTGCCGGCCACATCACCGGCTGGACTCCCATCGTCTACGAACCCGAGATCCACGCCTTCGGCGGAACAGAAGCCATGGAAACGGCCCACCGCTTCTTCCACCATGACAGCCGCGGACTGCTCACCTATCTCCGCGACGGGGACCAAGCCGCCGGCGGACACCGGCGGGAGATATCCCTCCTGCTGTGCAGCGCCCTGATGCGCGCCGCCGACCTGGACTGGTACGAGCAGGGCGATGTCTGGGCACGCGTTGCCGCCCACCGCCCCCTTCCGGTCGGCCGGCGGAGCACCGCCCGGCAGCGCACCGCCGTGCAACGGCTGATCACCGTGGACGCGGATTTCCAGACCTGCGAGAACGCACTCCTGGCCCGCACCAGGGAGTGGGCCCGTGCCTACACCACCGCCGGACACGAGCTGAGCAGCCTCACCGCCGCCGGAGCCCTCCACCGCGGACTCCGCGACGTCCTCGCCCACCACGTGATCTTCGCCTGGAACCGTCTCGGCCTGCCCTACGCCACACAGGCCGCTCTCGCCGCCACCGCCAAGGACGTGGTCTTCGGGCCCAATCCCACCACCTACGACAAGGCTTCCCCGGCGACCACGAGCGCCGGCGCTCCCGACCCCGCCCAGTCTCGCCGCTGACGGCGTCGACCCGCTCACCCACAGGGGATCCATGCACCCGAACGACCCCATCGCTCAGCGCTTCCCACTCGTCGCCCGGCCTCGCCCTGCCTGCCCGCCGCTCACCGAACGCGTCCACGCACTGCTCGACCTCGCCCGGACAGCGGCACGGCAGAACGATCCGACGCGAGCCTCAGCCGTCTACAACCAGTCGGCCCTCCTCGCCTCCGACCTCGGCCTCCCCACCCTCGCCAGAGACCTGTGCCATCGGCACGCCGACGCCTACCTCCGTGCCTGTCCGCTCCCCGGACAGAGCGCCATCCGGGCACTCGAACCCGTCGTCAACCTCGCCCGCCTCCACATCCGCGCCGGGAACGGAGACACCGCCCGACAACACCTCCTCACGCTGTACGAAGCCGTCAGCACGAACACGGACGCACAGATCGGCAGCATCGCCGTCCCCGCCCGCCTGACCGCGACGACGGAGGACCGCCGCAAAGTCCGGACCTGGCTGTGGACGGTCCTCCTCGCCGACGGAGCACGGGCCCTCACCGCCCAAGGCCGATGGAACGACGCGCTCACCCATATCGAGGAACACCGTGGCGTGGGCAAGCGGATGCTCGACGGACGGCAAGTCGCCGTCCTCGCCGCGCTCACCACGGACGACCCAGCCCACGCCGCTGACCTCCTCCACGGCACCACACCCGGCGAACCCTGGGAACAAGTCGTGACGGCATGCCTCACCGCGCTATGCCATCGAGCCGCCCAGCAAACCGCTGACCTCGATGTGGAAAGCCTGGTGGGCATGTACAAAAGCCTGGAGCCCAACCCCGGCACGGCCGTCTTCAGCAGCCGTCTCGGGCTGACGATCTTGGACGTCATCGGGGCCGACACCGCCACCGCCCGTCGCGTCGCAATTGAACTGCACCGCCGGGCGACCAAGCAGAACGACGGATACGCCGCCCTTGAGAATCTGCGGCATCCCCTCTTCAACGCCCTCGTCACCGAAGGACAGCAAAGGGACTGCCGAGAGATCCTGGACGCGTGCGCCCTCGGGGCTGGAAGGCTTCCCGACGAGTTACGCGAACTGCTCATGGCGGCGGCGGGTACGAGCGACCGTACGATCCGAAGGACTGTCCCTGTCCGCCAACGCCGGTAAAAACCCTGGTGCATTGGTACCCCGCCGCCTGGTGTTCCCTCCTTCGGACCCGACGGCGGTCTCCGCCCGCGTCAGCTCGCCGCCGACGGGCCCGTTGAGAGTCCATCCGGCAAGCAGTCCAGCCTTCGTGAGGGGCGGGCCCCTACGTCAGCGGCACCAGTGTGTTCCAAGAATGGGCCAGCTCGTCTTGGATCCCGGCCAATGTCTCCGCGCGGATCCGTGCCTCTCGGAGCTGAGTGTCGCAGGCGCGAGACGCATCGAAGGGATCACTGGGAAGAGAGGCCCGGAGGACGAGCTTGTACTCGACCAGGGTGCCGCCGGTGAACTCCGTCGGCCGGAGTTCTCGAAGGAGGTCGGCGGCGGAGGTCTCGGAGAAGTACCACTCGCCGTCCTGGTGGCGAGTGGTACGGATGACGCTTCCGGTGTCCGGGGCCAGGACGAGGTGGCAGTCGTCTCCGCCGAGCAGGGTGCCGAGCAGCGGCAGGGGCACAGCCCGGGGGCCGGCCAGTTCGACGGCCTCGGCGGGGGTGGCGGTGAGGCGGGGGCTCGCGGTGGGCTCCGCAGCGGCGAAGGGCAGGCCGGGCCAGAGCACGGAGGGGCGTTCCTGTGTGCGGTCGGTCGGTTGCCCGCTCACGGCACCCTGGGCGGTGTCCTCGTCGGTTCCCGCCCAGGTGATCACGGTGGCACGGGCCCCGGGGAGGGAGGCGGGGAAGAGGACGTGTGAGATGACCTCGATGGGCTGGTAGTCCATGGAGGGCAGGGCCATCTTGAAGAGGTGGCCGTCGCGGGACTCGGAGACGGCCGCGACATCGGTGTCCCAGAACCGGCCGCAGACGGGGTCGGCCTTCACGTCGGTGATCAGCTTCGACAGGTCGGTGTCGTGCGGGTAGCGGGTGCTGGCGTACCGGAGCAGCTTGACGTACTCGGCGGCGTGGTGCTGCCAGTCGACGTACTGGAAGCGGGCCTCGTGGCTGAGCATGGCCCAGCGGATGAGGTTCGCGCCCGGTTCCCGCACCCAGGGCCACAGGGCGGCCATGGCGGCGTTGTAGCCGATGATGTTCCACACCCGGTCGGTCAGATAGGCCGGGTTCGGAAGCTGCTGGTCCAGCAGCATCTGGAGATCGCGCCGCACGGTCGCGCTGCCGAACGAGTCCGGGATCGTGGTCAGGGCGCCGTCGAGGAGGGCGAGGACCAGTGCCTGGTGTTCGTCGCGGCCCAGGAGCAGGGTCTTCGCCAGGGCGTCGAGGACCGCGCGGTCCGTCTTGGGGCGGGCGCCGTTCTCCAGGTTCTGGTACCAGCCCCGGCTGCGGCCGATGGCCTCCGCGACCTCCGCCTGTGACAGAGGTCCGCCCAGTCCCAGCTTCTCCCCGGCGACCGCGCGCCAGGCACGCAGTAGGCCGGGGTGCCCGAGGAGCTGTCCTGGGGACAGCGGCTCGGAGCTGGTGTCCGGGCAGGGCGCGAGGGCGCCGTCGACCATGGGTTCCTCCAGGGGTGTGGGGGATGCGGGCCCGGGGGTGTCCGGGCGCACGGAAAAGGGCGGGAGCACTTGTGGTGCCCCGCCCTACGTGTCAGTAACAGAGTAAAGGATCTGCAAAGCGATCTTGAAATGGGCGGTGGGGGAATTGACCAGGCGCCTCATCTCTGGTGTTGTTCGACATTGAACCAATGTTCAGCTTTGGCCGAGTGGCGATCTTGTTGATTGCAGGGCGAACCGGACATTGGTATGACTTATTCGCGGGCGTGCTCAGGTTTTTGAGCACGCCCATTTTTCTGTGCACGCACCCCGCGTCTCCGGCGTCGCCAGATTGACGATCTTGGCATTTGGTTCCACGCTGCGTGGATAAATAGGCCGACAGTAAAGGGAATTGGAGTTACCGGCAGGTTCGGGATGCTGTCTGTTTTTTCCCTGCGCTGTGCATCTGTACCCGGCTTATGGGGCGTTGACGGGGGGATGAACCGCCGTTTAAATCCAAAGGGCCCGGTGATCAGCGGGGCAGTCAGCGGACCGGGAGGGCGAGAGAGATGAGGCGTGGCGTCGTCCCCTGGGCGCGACCGCCGGCCCCCTGCCCGGCCGTGCTGGCGCTGGCCACAGCCCGGCCCGGCGCCTACTCGCGCACCGGGCCGCCGTCGGGCCCCTTCCGCTGACACGGTCGCGGGGGGACCCGGACCAGTTCCGCACTTCGCGGCGAACGAGGCTTCCCGGAAGGCCCGGCGCGTGTCCGCAACCCCGGCTGGAACGCCTGCTCGGAAGCACCTTCCAGGCATAGATGTCGTGTTGGTGTCGATGCGCCCGAACACCCTCTGTGCGCTGGAGTGTTGGGCGGGGTGTGCATATGTTGTTGTTCCCGGCAGCGACGGCCGGGCAGAACAAATGAGAAGAGGGGGGGATGAGGGTGAACGACCCACCGCCACAAGCCGGGGAAACGGAAACGG
>NZ_VCLA01000194.1:30780-63012 GCF_009600885.1 Streptomyces jumonjinensis | reverse complement strand
CGGTGGCGCGGTGGCTGGACGATCCCGCTGCCGCGCCGCACGGCGGGGAGCCGCTGGCCGGGCTGTGCGCGAGGGTGGGCGGCTGGCTCGACTCACTGCCCCCGGACGCGGGCCGGGTGCTGGCGGTGGTGGAGCCCGCGGTGGTGCGGGCGGCGCTGGTGGCGGCGCTGGGCCTGGCGCCCGCGACGTTCTGGCGGCTGGACGCCGAGCCCCTCACCCTGACCGGGCTGACCGGCAGATCCGGCCGCTGGAACCTCCGCTGCGGCACCCGGCTGACGCCGTCGTCGGCGGCGGACGGGCGGTGACCTGGGGACGGGCCGGCTGGGACCTCTGCCGCGGTGCTGGACTGGCGCCTTCATCGGTGGACGCCCGGTGGTCCGGGGACGCCCCGGCTGGGACCTCTGCTGCGGCACCCGGCTGACGCCCTGTCGGCAGCGCCGCCCGGTGATCTGGGGCGCCCCCGTCGGCGGACGGCTGGTGAGCGGTCCCAACAGCGCACCCGCGTACCGGAGAAGCGGCTGTGACGGGAGATATCCCCGGGCCCTCTTGGAAATACCCGCTCGTCGTGAATGATGTCGCCCGTCACGATGGAGTGCCGCCGGGCCGGCTCCATCCCCTGCCCGCCCCGTTCGCAGAAGGAGACCTATGAGCACCCCCCACCGTACGGCTCTCTCCGCCGTCACCGCGCTCGCCGCGTTCGGCGCGGTCCTCGCCCTGGCCGGCCCCGCCGCCGCCCATGCCGGAGTGACCGCGTCCGACCCCCGCGCCCTGGCGAAGAACGTCACCGTGACCTTCACATCGGAGGCCGAGTCGGACTCGGCGGGCATCGCGGGGCTCCAGGTCGTGCTGCCCACCGGTATCTCACCGGGCGCGGTGAGCCTGAAGAAGGCCCCCAAGGGCTGGACGTTCGCCCATGCCCAGGGCGGCTATCTCATCGGAGGCAAGCCGCTCGACGTGGGCGAGGACGCCGTGTACAGCATCACCGTCAGACAGCTGCCGGACGCCCGGAAGCTGGTCTTCAAGACCGTCGAGACCTATGGCGACGGCAAGATATCCCGCTGGATCGAGGAGCCCAAGGGCGGCGCCGAGCCGGAGAACCCGGCCCCCGTCCTCACCCTGAAGGCCGCGGCGAAGGGCGCCTCCCTGGAACCTCTCGATCCGCCGCCCGTCGCGGACAAGACCGCGGACAAGCCCGCTGACAAGACCGCCGGGAAGACACCGGCCGCGTCGTCGGGGTCCTCTGCGCCCTCGCAGCCGTCCACCGGAGCCGCCCCGTCGCCCTCCGGCTCATCGGAGCCCTCCAGTTCACCGGAGCCGTCCGGGCAGCGGGAGGACGCGGCCGACGAGGACGACGGCGGAGTCGACACCTCCCTGATCGTCCTCGTCGTCGCGATCGCGGCCGGTGTGCCCCTCTTCTGGATGATCAAGCGCCGCTCGGACTCCGCCCCCTGACCCCCGTCCGCTCCGGAGGCCGGTCCCCCCGGCCTCCGGAGCACCCTGCGGTCGTCAGGCCCCCGCCCGCCGGATAGTCCGCCACCGCCAGCTCCACGTCCTCCCCGCACTCCGCCCGGCCGCACTCGCAGGCGAAGCCCACCACCGCCGCCATGGCGCCGGGCGGCGCCCAGGGCCGGGCGGCGAAGGCCCGGTACTGGGCGACGACCGCCTCATTGGCGTACCGCAGCAGCCCGCCCCGGTCCGCCGCCGTCCGCGCTCCGGGGTTCGCCGCCAGCACCGGCGCGAAACAGCGCTCGACCGCCGCGAGGGTCTCCGCCACACCCAGGGAGCCGTCCACCCGCAGGATCGCTCCCCCGTACGCCTCGACCCGCGACTCGATCTCCCGCGCCAGACGCCGGTAGAGCGCCAGCGGACCCGGTGCCTCCCCCCGCTCGGCCAGCCGCTTCTCCCGCACCTCGGCCGTCGGCAGCAGCCAGAGCGCGTGAGCGCCCGTGGACGGCGGGACGACCGGGGTGCCCTCCGCCACCGTCATCGGCCACGGCGGCAGCGCCCGCACATCGTCGGCGATCATCGCCCCGCGCTCCCGGTGCAGCGACATCGCCAGCAGCTCCCCGGGCGGGGCCGACCAGCGGTCCTCGCGGGGCAGCGCCTCCCAGCGCACCGCCGCCGGATGCCCCGCCGCGATCGCCCGGTCCCGGTGCTCCCAGGTGTGCGCGTCCGAGCCGTACCAGCGCAGCCCATGACGGCGGGCCAGCAGCCGGGCGACGGTGGTCTTGCCCGCCCCCGGCGGGCCGCCGATCCACAGCGCCCTCACTCCGCCCCCGCCAGCGGCTGCTCCGTCCAGATCACCTTTCCGTCCAGGGTGTAGCGCGTCCCCCACCGGTCCGCGAACTGGGCCACCAGAAACAGCCCCCGGCCGCCCTCGTCCGTGCTCGCCGCCTGCCGCAGATGCGGCGAGGTGCTGCTGTGGTCCGACACCTCGCAGATCAGCGCCCGATCGCGGATGAGCCGCACCCGGATCGGGCCGATCGCGTAACGGATCGCGTTGGTCACCAGCTCGCTGAGAATCAGCTCGGTCGTGAACGCCTCGTCCTCCAGATCCCATTCCGCGAGCTTACGGGCGACCTCCGCGCGCACCTCACCCACCGCCGAGGGATCGGAGGGCACCTCCCACTCGGCGACCCGTTTCGAGCTCAGCACCCTGGTCCGGCCCACCAGCAGCGCGATGTCGTCCCGCGGACGCTCGGGCAGCAGCGCGCCCAGCACCGCCTCGCAGATCTCCTCCGGGGAGCGCTCCGGACGGCCCGCGATCGTCTCCCGCAGCAGCGTGAGCCCTTCGTCCATGTCCCGGTCCCGGTCCTCGACCAGGCCGTCGGTGTACAGCACCAGGGTGCTGTCCCGGGGGAGTTCCAGCTCCAGGGTCTCGAACGGCAGCCCGCCGAGCCCCAGCGGCGGACCGCCGGGCACCTCCGCGAAGAACGCCGTGCCGTCCGGATGGAGCACCAGCGGCTGAAGGTGCCCCGCCCGCGCCATCGTGCAGCGGCCCGAGGCCGGATCGTAGATCGCGTACAGACAGGTCGCCCCGGTGACCTGGCCGTCGTCGCCGCCCGACTCCTCCGCGTCGAGCCTGGCCACCAGCTCGTCCAGATGCCACAGCAGCTCGTCCGGCGGCAGATCCAGGGTGGAGAAGTTGTGCACCGCCGTCCGCAGCCGGCCCATCGTCGCGGCGGCGTGCAGACCATGGCCCACCACATCGCCCACCACCAGCGCCACCCGCGCGCCCGGCAGCGGAATGATGTCGAACCAGTCGCCGCCCACCCCGCCGAGCCCGCCGAGACCCGCCTGCGCCGGACGGTAGCGGTAGGCCGCGTCCAGGGCGTCCTGCTCCGGCAGACCGCGCGGCAGCAGACTCCGCTGAAGGGTCACCGCCATGGTGTGCTCACGGGAGTAGCGGCGCGCGTTGTCGACGCTCACCGCGGCCCGCGCCACCAGCTCCTCGGCGAGGGAGCGGTCCTCCTCCTCGAAGGACTCGGGCGTCCGCGAGCGCCAGAACATCGCCACCCCCAGAATCGCCCCGCGCGCCCGCAGCGGCACCGCGATCATCGAGTGGAAGCCCGCCTCCACCAGCTTCGCGGCCCGCTCCGGGGACTGCTGCTCCCACCCCGAGTACGAGGCCAGATCCTTCTCCAGGATGCCTTCGCCCTTGCCCAGGCCCGCGCCCATCCGGGTGGTCGGCAGAAAGCGGATCGTGGTCCCCAGCGCGAAGTGCGCCGTGGCGTCCCCGGTCCCGCCCACGGCGATACGCCGCATGTCCGCGCCCGCGCCCGTCGCCCTCGGCTCCTCGCCGCGCAGCACCGCCTCCACCAGATCGACGGTGGCGAAGTCGGCGAACCGGCCCACCGCGAACTCCGCCAGCTCCTCGCAGGTGCGCAGCACGTCCAGGGTGGTGCCGATCTCCAACCCGGCGTCGTACAGCAGCCGCAGCCGCGCCTGCGCCACATCCGCCCGGCCGCTGAGCGCCTGGAGCTCGGTGGTGTCCCGGATGGTGGTCACACTGCCGGGCGGTCCGCCGTTGCGGTCGGTCGGCCGGTGGTTCACCGCCAGCAGCCGGTCGCCGACCCGGTGCACCTCGTCGGTGACCATCTGCCCCGACGCCAGCAGCCGTACCGTCGGCTCGTCCAGCCCCAGCTCGGCGACCTGTCTGCCCTCGACGTCCGGCGGCAGATCCAGCAGCCGGCGTGCCTCGTCGTTGGCGAGCAGCAGCCGTCCCTCGCCCCCGACGATGATCACCCCCTCGCGCACCGCGTGCAGGACCGCGTCGTGGTGCTCGTACATCCGGGTCATCTCTTCCGGGCCGAGCCCGCGCGTCTGGCGGCGCAGCCGCCCGGTGACCAGGGCCGTGCCGCCGGCGGTCAGCAGCAGCACGCCGCCCGCGGCCCCGAACAGCAGCGGGAACTGGTCCTCCACCACATTGCCGACCTTCTCCAGCGTGACCCCGGCCGCCACCAGACCGATGACCTTCCCGCCGGGGCCGTAGACCGGCACCACGGCCTGGACCAGCGGCCCGATCGTGCCCGTGAGCTTCTCGGTGACCACCTCGCCGCGGAGCGCGGGCCCGATGTCGCCGACGAACTTCTTCCCGATCCGGTCCGGCAGCGGATGGGTGTAGCGGATCCCGTCGGTGTTCATCACCACGATGAAGTCGACATGGGAACGTTTCCGCGCCTCCTCGGCGCGCGGCTGGAGGATCGCGCTGGGATCACGGCTCGCGAGCGCCGCGTCCATCCCCGGTGAGCTGGCGAAGGTGGTGGCGACGGCCTCCGACCGGTTGACGGCCTCACGGCGGCTGTCGGCGTGCGACTGCACGAGCAGCGCGGTGATGCCCGCCGCGACGAGCAGCAGCACGATCGCCACTTGGAGGAGAAAGACCTGCCCGGCCACGGTCCGCATCTTCAGAACCGAGAGTGGGCGACCGTAACGTGCGGCCATGTCCTCTTTCTACACCTCCCGATAGCGGTGGGCTATCCGCGCACGTTAGAACGCGGAGGTCACACGCGCGACGTTTTTGCGGGAATCCCGTCGTGCGTGCGGCCTCCGCGAGCTGCCGCCCCCGGCGCTCAGCGCAACCGCAGCACCTCGACCAGCGCCTCGGCGACGGCCCGCTCCGCGTCCAGCGCGCCCCCCGCCGAACGCCAGGCCACAAAGCCGTCCGGACGCACCAGCAGCGCGCCCTCCGCCGTGGTGCCATGCGTCCCGGTCCAGTCGCAGCCCTCCTCCGGGACCAGATCCGCCAGCGGCCCGTCGCCGATCGCGTACACGTCCAGCGGCACGGACAGCCGTACCGCGGCCTTGTGCGCGGCGTCCCGCCACACCGCCCCCTCACCGCAGAGCAGCACCATGGACCGCTCGTAGAGATCCAGCGTCGACAGCCGCTCGCCGTCCCGGCGCACCCACAGATGCGGAGCCCGGGTGCCCGGCTCCCCGGACAGCCGCATCCGCTCCGGCACCACCGGACGCCCCGGGTCGACGCCGATGACCGCGCCGCCCGGATAGCCGTACCCCATGGCCACCGTCAGCACCCCGCCCCGCCGGCCGCCGGGGGTGAGCGGCGCCGCGTAGCCGGGATGGGCGTGCTCCGCCGAACGGGCCGACGCCCGCTCGCCGGTCGCCTTCGCCACCGGCAGCCGCTCCTCGCCATAGGTGTCCAGCAGCCCCTGCCCCGCCCAGCCCTTCAGCACCGCGGTCAGCTTCCACGCGAGATTGTGGGCGTCCTGGATACCGGTGTTGGAGCCGAAAGCGCCGGTCGGCGACATCTCGTGCGCCGAGTCCCCGGCCAGGAAGACCCGGCCGGCCGAGTAACGGCGGGCGACCCGTTCGGCCGCGTGCCACGGGGCCATCCCGGTGATTTCCACATCGAGGTCCGGCGCGCCCACGGCCCGGCGGATGTGCTCCCGGCAGCGCTCGTCGGTGAACTCCTCCAGCGTCTCGCCCAGCTCCGGGTGCCACGGCGCGTGAAAGACCCACCGCTCCCGGTTGTCCACGGGCAGCAGCGCCCCGTCCGCCCCCGGCTTGGTGAGATAGCAGACGATGAAGCGGCGGTCGCCCACGATGCCGATGAGCTGCTGCGAGGTGAACGTCATGCTCACGTTGTGGAACAGCTCGCCGTTGCCGCTCTGGCCGATGCCCAGCTGCTCGCGCACCGGGCTGCGCGGCCCGTCCGCCGCCACCAGATAGTCCGCGCGCACCGTCGTGTGCTCACCCGAGAGCCGGTCCTTGACCAGGGCGGTCACCCCGGTGGCGTCCTGCTCGAAGGAGAGCAGCTCGGTGGAGAAGCGGAGCTCGGCCCCCGCCTCGCGGGAACGGGCCATGAGCACCGGCTCGATGTCGTTCTGGCTGCACAGACACCAGCTCGACGGGCTGATCCGGGCCAGCCCGCCGCCCGGGTCGATCTCCCTGAAGAGCCACTCCTGATCGTCGCCGGTCAGCGATCCGGCCTGGAGGATCCCATGGTTCCCGGAGAGCACGGCGGCGGCGTCGCGGATATCGCCGTCCACCCCGGCCCTGCGGAACAGCTCCATCGAGCGGACGTTGATGCCGCGCCCGCGCGGATGGGTCGATGTGCCCGCGTGCTTCTCGACCAGCAGATGCCCGATGCCCTGACGGCTCAGGAACATCGAGGTGGACAGGCCCACCAGGGACCCGCCCACGATCAGGATCGGTACCCGGCGGACAGTGCTCTCGGCGTTCTCGGTGCGGTCGGTGTTCGCGGTGCGGTCGGTGTTCGCGGTGCGGTCGGTGTTCGCGGTGCGATCGGCGTTCTCGGTCTTCTCGGTCTTCTCGGTTCGATCGGTTCGATCGACAGTCTCAGCGGTCCCTTGCATGGAGTCTGTGTGCCCGTCAGGACGGCCCTTGCCCCGCCCATTCACCCGCATGGTGCCCATCTCTCGCGCCACACGTGGTAACGGCCCACGATCGGTTCACGGGATCGCCGCGTGTCACGGGGCGATCGCGCGCATCCCCGGGGCGGCCGACCACCGCTCCCGGGGCGGATTCCAGCTGATGACTGACGACGGGCCATGTCCGTGGCGGCGGCGCGGTCGCGAAGGAGTGTGAACAGGGTGACCACCTTGTCGGTACGTATATCTCAGTCGGCCTTCGACGGCTCCAGACTCCGGGTCGTGCTGCTGCTGGACCTCTACGACGGGGCCCAGAAGCAGTTCCTGGAGGCCTATGAGCACATGCGCAACCACGTCGCCTCGGTGCCCGGACACATCAGCGACCAGCTGTGCCAGTCCATCGAGAACCCCTCGCAGTGGCTCATCACCAGCGAATGGGAGAGCGCGCCGCCGTTCCTCGCCTGGGTGAACAGCGAGGAGCATGTGGAGACCGTCCTGCCGCTGCACAGCTGCGTACGGGACACCCGCTCGCTCAGGTTCAGCGTGCTGCGGGAGACCGGACAGGCCTTCAGCGCCGCCCCCGAGCAGCAGGCCAAGGGCGGACTCCAGCCCTCCCCGAGGGTCGGCGACGGAGTCGTACGCCATGCCCTGACCTTCACCGTCAAGCCCGGCAGCGAGAAGGCCGTGGCGAAGATCCTCGCCGGATACACCTCGCCCGCCGCGCGCGTGGACGACCAGACCCGGCTGCGCCGCACCTCCCTCTTCATGCACGGCAACCGGGTGGTGCGCGCCATCGAGGTCCAGGGCGATCTGATGGCGGCCCTGCGCCACGTCGCCAGACAGCCCGAGGTACGGGCCGTGGAAGAGGCCATCAACCCCTATCTGGAACAGGACCGGGACCTTGACGACTCCAACTCCGCCCGGCTCTTCTTCACCCGCGCCGCCCTCCCCGCGGTGCACCATGTGACGGCCGACGGGCGCGGACCCGACGAAGTGAACCGGCACGCGCTGCTCTACCGGGCGAAGGAGGAGTGCGGACTCGCCGTGGCCCGGCTGCTCGCCCTCCAGGACGAGTCCGCGGCCGACGACCCCGACAACCCGATCGTCGGCAGCACGGTCTTCCAGCGGGACGACATCGTCGTACGCCTCATCGACGTCAACGGCCCTCTCGACGACCACCCGGCGCTCGCTCTCGGCGTCCAGGGCCACCGCAAGGCCGCGATCCTCGCCCGGCTCCTCATCGACGGCGACGCCGTGGCCGGCGGCGGCGAGGACGACATCGCGCGCTTCGTCACCGAATCCGACATGCAACTGATCACCGACCGGCTCGCAGCGCCCGAGTCCTGAACGCGCCCGAGTCCGACCGCGCACCGCCCACGGGCGGCCCGGCCGACCGAAGCCGACCGAAGTCGACCGAAGGCGACGGAAGCCAACCGAAGCCGACCGAAGCCGATCGAAGCCGATCGAGCCACCGAGGCCACCGAAGCCCATCGAGGCCCGCCGAGGCCAACTGGAGGAAACGCAGTATGACCACGCACAGCCCACGCATCGTGGACCTCAGCGAGACCCAGCCCAACACCCGGCGCGGAGGCGATCTGCGCGCCATGCTCACCCCGACCGCGGTGGGCGCCACCACCGGCTTCATGGGGCTGGCCATCGTGCAGCCCGGTGAGCGCATCGGCGAGCACTACCACCCGTACTCCGAGGAGTTCGTCTACGTGGTCAGCGGACGGCTCGAAGTGGACCTCGACGGCGTCACCCATCCGATGCGCCCCGATCAGGGCCTGCTGATCCCGCTGAACATGCGCCACCGCTTCCGGAACGTCGGCGATGTGGAGGCCCGGATGGTCTTCCACCTCGGCCCGCTCGCGCCCCGGCCGGAGCTCGGCCATGTCGACACGGAGACCACCGATCACCCGGCGCGGACCGTGGCACACGGCAGCCCCCCGGAACGGTCAGGGGCCGTGTCGTGAACCGGCGGGTGGCGGTCACCGGGGTCGGCGTCGTCGCCCCCGGCGGCGTCGGCGCCCCGGCGTTCTGGGACCTGCTGGCGAACGGCCGCACCGCGACCCGGGCCATCACCCTCTTCGACGCGGAGGGCTTCCGCTCCCGGATCGCCGCCGAGGTCGACTTCGACCCCGCCGAGCACGGCCTCAGCACCGAGGACGCGGCGCGCTCGGACCGGTACATCCAGTTCGCCCTGGTGGCAGCCCGGGAGGCGATACGGGACGCGGGGCTCGACCCCGCCCGGGAGGACCCCTGGCGCATCGGGGTCTCGCTGGGCACCGCGGTCGGCGGCACCACCCGGCTGGAGCACGACTATGTGCTCGTCTCCGCCAGAGGCGCCCACTGGGATGTGGACCACCGGCCCGCCGGGGAGCATCTGCACCGCGCCTTCTCGCCCAGCACCCTCGCCTCCGCCGTCGCCGAGGAGATCGGCGCGCACGGGCCGGTGCAGACCGTCTCCACGGGCTGCACCTCCGGCCTCGACGCCGTCGGATACGCCTTCCACGCCATCCAGGAGGGCCGCGCCGACGTCTGTGTGACCGGCGCGTCGGACTCGCCGATATCCCCGATCACCGTGGCCTGCTTCGACGCCATCAAGGCCACCTCGCCCAACAACGACGACCCGGAGCACGCCTCCCGGCCGTTCGACGCCAACCGCGACGGATTCGTGATGGGCGAGGGCGGAGCCGTCCTGGTACTGGAGGAGCTGGAGCACGCCCGGTCCCGCGGCGCGACCGTGTACTGCGAGATCAGCGGCTACGCCACCTTCGGCAACGCCTACCACATGACCGGACTGACCTCCGAGGGAGTGGAGATGGCCCGCGCCATCGACCTCGCCCTCGGCCACGCCAGGATCGACGGCTCGGCCATCGACTACGTCAACGCGCACGGCTCCGGCACCAAGCAGAACGACCGCCACGAGACGGCCGCCGTCAAACGCTCGCTCGGCGCACACGCCTACGACACGCCCATGAGCTCCATCAAATCCATGGTGGGCCACTCCCTGGGCGCGATCGGCGCGATAGAGCTCGTCGCCTGCGTCCTGGCCATGGACCGCCAGACCGTGCCGCCCACGGCCAACTACGAGACCCCCGACCCCGAGTGCGACCTGGACTATGTGCCGCGCACCGCCCGCCCCCGGAAGCTGCGCAATGTGCTCTCCGTCGGCAGCGGGTTCGGCGGATTCCAGTCCGCGGTCGTCATGACCAGGCCCAGTGGGAGGCAACGATGAGCAACTCCCGCCCCGACCGGCGCGAACGGAGAAGCCCCGGCCGGCGCACCGCACGGGCGCCCGGCCCCGCCCCGGCCGCCCGGCGCTCCGTCATCACCGGCATCGGCGTCATCGCACCCAACGGCATCGGCGCGGACGTCTTCTGGAAATCCACCCATGAGGGGATCAGCGTCCTCGACCGGGTCAGCCGCGAAGGGTGCGAGCGGCTGCCGCTGAAGGTCGGCGGCGAGGTACGCGATCTGGAACCGGCCACCCTGGTCGAAGAGCGGTTCCTCGTCCAGACCGACCGCTTCACCCACTTCGCCATGGCCGCCGCCGATCTCGCCCTCGCCGACGCCCGGCTCGGCCGCGCCGACTACGCGGACTCGCCGTTCAGCGTCGGCGTGGTCACCGCGTCCGGCTCGGGCGGAGGCGAGTTCGGCCAGCGCGAACTCCAGGCGCTCTGGGGCAAGAGCTCCCGCTTCGTCGGCCCGTACCAGTCCATCGCCTGGTTCTACGCCGCCAGCACCGGCCAGATCTCCATCCGCGGCGGCTTCAAGGGCCCCTGCGGAGTGGTGTGCAGCGACGAGGCCGGCGGCCTCGACGTCTTCGCCCACGCGGCCGGAGCGATCGAGCGCGGCACGGACGCGATGATCGCCGGCTCGGCGGAGGCCCCGCTCGCGCCCTACTCGGTGGTCTGCCAGCTCGGCTACGAGGATCTGAGCACCAGCGACGATCCCACCCGCGCCTACCGGCCCTTCACCGCCGACGCCTGCGGATTCGTCCCCGCCGAAGGCGGCGCGATGCTCGTGGTCGAGGAGGAGTCGGCGGCGCTGCTCCGGGGCGCCCGCCCACGGGCCTGGCTGGCCGGACACGCGGCCACCTTCACCGGCCCCTCCCGGTGGCCGGAGTCCAGAGAGGGGCTGGCCCGGGCGATCCAGGGCGCGCTGCGCAGCGCCCGCTGCGCGCCGGAGGAGGTCGATGTGGTCTTCGCCGACGCGCTCGGGGTGCCGGCGGCGGATCGCGCCGAGGCCCTGGCCATCACCGACGCCCTGGGCGCACACGGCCGGCGGGTGCCGGTCACCGCGCCCAAGACCGGCATCGGCCGGGCGTACTGCGGCGGTCCGGTGCTCGATGTGGCCGCGGCGGTCATGGCCATGGAGCACGGAGTCGTACCGCCCACGCCCAATGTCTTCGACGTCTGCCATGACATCGATGTGGTGACCGGCAAGGCCCGCCGGGCGCCGCTGCGCACCGCACTGGTGCTCAGCAGGGGGCTCATGGGGTCGAACTCGGCGCTCGTGCTGCGCAGCGCGGCCCCCGACGGGCTCCGTAGCGACCCCACCCGAGAAGGAGAGAACGCATGACAGAGACAGTGACCCCCGAGGAGCTGGCCGGACTGATGCGCCAGAACGCGGGCATCCCGGTGGAGCCCGTTGATCTGACGGACCACCCCGACACCTCCTTCGAGGAGTACGGACTCGACTCGCTGGGCCTGCTCGGCATCGTCGCCGCGCTGGAGAACCGGCACGGCAGCACCATGCCGGCCGATGCGGAGAAGTGCCGTACGCCGGGGGAGTTCCTCGACCTGGTGAACCAGACCCTGACCAAGAGCGGAGCCTGAGAAGTGACCGGACACACCGAGAACGAGATCACCGTCCGAGCCCCCCTGGACCTGGTCTGGGACATCACCAACGACCTGGAGAACTGGCCGCAGCTCTTCAGCGAGTACGCCTCGGTCGAGGTGCTGGAGCGGCGGGGCGACACGACGGCCTTCCGGCTGACCATGCACCCGGACGAGAACGGGAAGGTGTGGAGCTGGGTCTCGGAGCGCACCCCCGACAGAAAGAGCCGCACGGTGAGCGCCCGGCGGGTGGAGACCGGGCCGTTCCAGCACATGAACATCCGCTGGGAGTACACCGAGGTCCCCGGCGGCACCCGGATGCACTGGCGGCAGGACTTCGCGATGAAGCCGGACGCCCCGGTGGACGACGAGTGGATGACGGAGAACATCAACCGCAACTCCAAGGTCCAGATGGCGCTCATCCGGGACAAGATCGAGCAGCGCGACCGGGAACGCCGGACGGCGCCCGCGGCCGGCTGAACCGAACGAGGAGAAACGTTTCATCATGACGCTCTATCCCCATCAGACGATGATCGTGGCCAGGATGGCCCCGGATTCGGCCGCCGGGATCGCCCGGCTGTTCGCGGCCTCCGACGAGGGCGAACTGCCGCATCTCATCGGCGTACGGCGACGCAGCCTCTTCCAGTTCGGCGAGGTGTATCTGCATCTGATCGAGTCGGACCGGCCGCCGGGACCGGCGATCGCCCAGGCGGTCGAGCACCCCGAGTTCAGGGATCTCAGCGACCGGCTGACCGCGTTCATCAGCCCGTACGACCCGGAGACCTGGAAGGGGCCGAAGGACGCGATGGCCAACCGCTTCTACACCTGGGAGCCCGTCCCGGTCTGACCAGCGCACGAGCACGCGAAGCCGCCCCGGGTCCCTCGGCGAGGAGGGGCCCGGGGCGTCGGCGTGCGTTCCCGAGGTCCAGTGGGGCCTTCCCGAGGTCCAGTGGGCCGGGGGCTCAGCTCCGGACGGCCGGGGCCGCGGGCACGATCGCCTCGAACGCGTGGAGATAGGCGTTCACCGGCCGGATCTCGCCCGGCGGCAGCCCCGCCCGGGTCATCCGGTCCACCATGCTCTGCCGGGTGTGCTTCGCACCGCCCACATTGAGCAGCAGCAGCAGATCCATCGCGGTGGTGAACTTCATCGACGGGGTGTCGTCCACGAGGTTCTCGATCACGACGACCCGTGCGCCGGGCCGGGCCGCCGCGACCACATTGCGCAGGGTCGCGCTGGTGCTGGCGTCGTCCCACTCCAGGATGTTCTTGATGATGTAGAGATCGGCGTCCACCGGGATCTCCCGGCGGCAGTCGCCGGCGGCGACGGTCGCCCGCGCGGCCAGCGTCCCGCCGTCGCGCAGCCGGGGATCCGCGTTCGCCACCACATCGGGCAGATCGAGCAGGGTGCCGCGGACGTCCGGGTGCTTCTCCAGCAGACCGGCCAGCACATGCCCCTGGCCGCCGCCGATGTCGGCGACCGTCGCGACACCGGTGAGATCGAGGAGTTCGGCGACCTCCAGCGCGGACTGTCTGCTGGAGGTGGTCATCGCCTGATTGAACACCTGCGCCGAGTCGTGCGCGTCCTGGTGCAGATACTCGAAGAAGCCCTTGCCGTACAGCTCCTGGAAGACATCGCCGCCGGAGCGTACGGCGTCGTCGAGCCGGGGCCAGGCGGCCCAGGTCCAGGGCTCGGTGCACCAGAGCGCGATGGCGCGCAGACTCTGCGCGTCGTCCTCGCGCAGCAACCGGGACATCTCGGTGTGGCCGAAGGTGCCGTCCGGCCGCTCCTCGAAGACCCCGTAACAGGACAGGGTGCGCAGCAGCCGCCGCAGCGGGCCCGCTTCGACGGAGACGGCGGAGGCGAGTCTCTCCGCGCTCGCGGGGACGTCGCCGAGCGCGTCGGCCACCTTGAGGCGGGCCGCGGCCCGGACGGAGGCGGCGCAGGCCGCCCCGAAGACGAGTTCGCGCAGCCGCATGCCCGGGGGAGGGTCGGCGTCGGCGGAGAGGGTCTGGACAGGTCGGGTACTGAGCGTGGTCATACGTCCTCGAATCTCCTGGCAGGGGGGTGTGCGGGGCCGGGCGGGGCGTGCCGGGTGTGTGCGGGGCCGGGCGGGGCGTGCCGGGTGTGTGCGGGGCCGGGCGGGGCGGGGGTCAGCACATCCCGGCGGGCTCGGACGACGTGCAGACATTCCCGGCGAACCGATTGCCGCTGCCGCCGCCGCGGTGCACCAGATCGGCTGTGGAGTTGCCCTTCACCTCGTTGTTCTCGATGACGTTGTCGGTGTTGGCCGCGCCCACCAGGCTCTCGAACAGCACGATCCCGCCGGACATGGGCGCGGAGCCCTTGTTGTCCCGGATCGTGTTGTTCCTGATGACGCTGGCCTCTGAGCCGGTCAGCACGATCCCGGAGCCCTGGATGGCGGGGAGCCGGGGGGTGGCCGCGCAGAGTCTGTTGTTCTCGCGGATGGTGTTGTCGCGGACGGTCATCGCCCCGGCGGTGGGCTTGGACTCGTCGCCGACGATGAACATCCCGGCGCAGTTGGCGAAGATCTCATTGCCGCGCACGGCCAGATTCCTGACCCGCCGTACGGTGACGCCGATGCGGTTCGCGGTCAACGTGTTCTCCGCGATCACCGTTCCTCCGGTGTCGGTGGCCCCGCCCTCCGCGTCGACGGCGTTGGCGATGAAGATGCCCGCGTCGCCGTTCTCCCGGACGGTGTTGGCGCGGAAGGAGGCCCGGGTGGAGCGCTGCTGGGCGATGCCCCAGACGCCGTTGGCCTCGGCGGTCACCTGCCGTACCGAGAGCCGGTCGGTGTGGGAGGCCCACAGACCGTTCTTGCGGAAGCCGCGCAGGGTGAGCGAGCGGATGGTGACCTGCTCGGCGGCCGTCTGCTCGGTGCCGGTCACACAGATGCCGTTGCCGTCGCGCTCGCAGCCGTGGGCGGCGAGCGGGCGTGCCGGGGCGGGCGTCAGCACGGTGGCGGGCCCCGACCCGCGCAGGGTGAGCCGTTTGGAGATCTGGACGCTCTCCCGGTAGAGGCCGGGGCCGACGACGACCGTGTCACCGGGGGCCGCGGCGTCCACCGCCGCCTGGATGGACTCCCCGGGCCGTACGGTGTGACTGGTCGCCCCCGCGGGCGCGGGCGCCGCGACGAGCCCCGCTCCCAGGGCGGCGACGACCCCGAGAACGCGGCCGATATGTCTTCTATGGTGCTTTTGTCGATGTGTCATAAGGCGAAAGCTAGGGGCGATCAAGGGCCCTCGCCACATGGAGTAGCCGGATGGATGCCTCCCGTCCGCCGTCCGGCCCGTCCACTGGCGGCTCCGGGGTCACGGCGTCCGCGTCGCCTTCTTGAAGATCTCGAACACGGCCAGATAGTTGTCGCCGCCATGCCCGGCGGCGATCGCCCGCTCGGCGATCTCCTGCATCAGCCGCGGCTGGTCGGTGTGGACGCCCTGCTCTGCCGATGCGCGGGTGATGTGCTCCAGCGCGCTCAGATTCATCTCCATGGTGCCCAGGTCGCCGGGGTAGTCGCCCCGGTCAAGGCTGGGCGCCTGCGCGATGAGGGTCGAGTCCACCACCGAGGGCATGAACCAGTTGAGAGCGAGATCGGCGAACGCGGTCGCCGGGACGCCCGCCGAGCCGACCAGGGCGGTGGCGTGCAGGAACCCGTTCATCGTCGCGTACATCATGGTGAGCAGCGCGGTGTTGTAGAGCACCGCCAGAGCGGGGTCGGAGCCCAGATGCCGGGGGTCGCCCAGGCTCGCCAGCGTCGCCCGGTGTGCTTCGAGGACGTCCTCGGGACCGCTGTACAGAAAGACGGATCCGGGATGTCCGACGAGCGGCGGCGGGACCATGATCGCGCCGTCGAGATAGGCGGCGCCGCGCTCGTGCGCCCAGTCGGCCGCCGCCCGGGCCTCGTTCGGCGTACCCGAGCAGAGGTTCACCAGCACACGGCCCTTCAGGGCGTCGCCCGCGGTGTCGAAGACGGTGTACAGGGACGCGTAGTCCTTGAGACAGACGATCGTGACAGGGCTCGCGGACACCGCGTCGGCGACGGTCGCCGAACGCCGGGCGCCCTGGGCGACGACGCCGTCGGCGTTCGCCGGGGTGCGGTTCCAGACGGTCAGGGGGTGGCCCCGCTCCCGGAGCGTCTCGGCGAGGGCGAGGCCCATGGGGCCGAGGCCGATGACGGTGACGGGTGCGTGCCGGGGATCGGTTGATCGTTGCTGTGTCATGCGACCTACACTGCGGTCTCACATCGGTGTGAGAGTCAACTGAACGTGGTGGTGATCACATGCGCATGGGAGAGTTCTCCCGGCGGACGGGGGTCAGTCAGCGGCTCCTGCGGTACTACGAGGAGCAGGGGCTGCTCAGGCCGGAGCGGCGGCCCAGCGGATACCGCGAGTACGCGGAGGAGGACGTGGCCACCGTGCGCGGCATCCGCATGCTGCTCGGCGCCGGTCTCAACACCGCCGTCATCGCCGAGCTGTTGCCCTGCATGGTCGACACCGGACGAATCCTGGCGCCGGCCTGTTCCGGCATGCTGCCCGACCTGCGCCGGGAGCGTGAACGCATCGACGAGGCCGTGTCCGGCCTGCTGTCCGCACGCGACCGGCTCGACGCCATCATCGACGCCACGGCGCGAGACGGAGTCGTGGACCCGGACCCGGACGCCTGCGCGGCCGGTCTCGTATAGGGTCCAGGGCCTGCGCGACCGGTCTCGCCGTGCTCGCCGGGGCCGTCGATGCGACCGCTGCACGGCGTGGCTCAGTCGCCCATCATCCGGGTGCCCTCTTCCGCGAGTGCGAGGTACCAGCCCCAGGCGGCGTGGTGGGCGATGGTGTTCTGCCGGAAGCCCTTGACCGTCTCGGAGCGGTTCCAGTCCCGCTGGAGTTCGCAGGCCACCGAGTTCCAGCTGGTGGGCCGGGCGCCGGCCTGGTACATCCGGGCCAGCGCCGCTTCATGGGCCTCCCGGGTCGTGCCGCCGACGGCGTCGACGACCGGGTAGACCTCGTACCCCTCGGCCATCGCGTCCAGGGTGGGGAAGAGCAGACACGCCTCGGTCCAGAGCGCGCCGATGATCAGCTTCCGGCGGTCGGCAGCCCGTACCGCGGCCAGGAAGTCGTCGTCCTCCCACGCGTTGATGGACGTGCGGTCGATGGACGGCACGCCTTCCAGGATTCCGCGCAGCTGGGGGATCGTGTCCGCGTTGACCCCGGTGGAGACGTTGACGGTGGACAGCACGATCGGAAGGCCGAACGTCCGGGCGGTCCGGGTCAGGGCGACGACATTGTTGACCAGATCGCCGGTGTAGATGGACCGGACCGTGGATATCTGTGGCGGTTGGTAGTCGATGAGCAGCAGAGCGGAATTGCCGGGCGCCAGCAGATGGTCGGACGCCGGATCACGGGGCGGAGTGCTGTGCATCGGGATACCTCCCAAAGACGTAGCTCACTCCATCATGGGCGCGCTCCCACCGATACGAAAGCCGGGACCCTTGTCCTGAGCACCCCGACTTGGCCTGGCCGCGGCACCCGCATCGCCCGCGGGTCAAATCTTGATCACACGGATGCCGGGGCCGCACAGCATGAGGAGATCTTCTGGGTCCGACGTCAGGACGGTCACCGGGCCCGCCGCGGTGAGTGCGGTGGCGGCCACGATGGCGTCGAGGGCGTACTTGTGGCCGTGCAGGCCGGCTGCGGCGAGGAGCTTGCCGGCGTGGCGAGCGATGGCTTCGGTGGGCGGGATGATGTTCACGCGGGAGACGGCGTAGTCGAAGCGGGCCTGGTTGATCCTGGGGTCGCGTGCTTCGACGAGGGTGACGGAGCTGGTGACGACGCGGATGTCTTCAGCCCCGGCTGCCACCATCCACTCGGTGATCTCGGGCGTGCGTCGCACCAGCGCGGACAAGCCTTCGCAGTCCAGGACGAGCGTGCCGCTCACGCAGCGTCCGCCGAGCTCGTCGCGTCACCGCGGAGGATCGCGCGTTTGGCGTCGACCGCCGCCTGATCGACCGGGCCGTGTTCGGCCTCCGCGTCCTCGATGAGTTCGCGCAGTCGCTCCCGCTCCAGTTGGCGCTGGATGAGGGCTTCGACGTAGGCGGACATGCCTCGCTTTCCCGTGCGTGCCTTGAGGGCGGCGATGGTGCCTTCGTGGAGCGAGACGGATACGGGTCGGATGGGTCCTTCGCCGGGAGCCTGGGAGGTAGCCATACAGCCACCTTAACAAAACTCGTATTGTTTGGGGTGGGGGATCTCGACCTCCAATGAGGGAGAGACGAGCGCCATGGCGATCGGCGTTCGGACATGGCCGGGTGTCGCGGTCGGTTTCCTTGGTGATCTTCCGCACGGACTGGGAGCGGTGCGGCTACGCGGCCACGAGGATGGGGCCGGGTTGAGTGTGCCCGCCTGGGAGGGGGTAGGCGGCGTGGAATCAGTCGCTTATGAACGTGAATCCATGGTCCTGCCCTGTCGGGCTCCCAATGCAGGGATGGCCGCGATCTTCTCGGGATCGAGGCTCTTCCAATAAATTCCTCTAGGGCGACTGTCGACCACGCAGCGAATCACTTCTTCGGGTGTCACGATGACATCCACCCTGACGTCGTGCTCCGCAGTCGGTATCGGCCTGTCGATAACTTGCAGCGAATGGACCGTGGTCACGATCAACGTTCGGTCCGTAACAAGGCCGGCCTCAACCAGAAGTCCGAACTCGATGTCCGAGTACCCGGCCCCTTTGCCGATCCTCACTCCCGTTCGGTTGACGGCCACACTGCCCAGAACGATCACGTCGCTGGGTGCCATCGCGTCCACCTCGACGGTCGGCGCGTGTCCGGCGGCCCCCTTCCCCGTGGCCGCCACGTCCAGCGGGCGCCCCGTCAGGAGGGCGGGGTCCAGCAGGTAGAACGGCTTGGGGGTAGCCAGCTTCGGAACGGCCATGTAGACGGTCTTCCTGGCCTCAAGTGCTGCTACTCGCACGGGCAGTTGAGCCCGGTCCGGTACGGCCTTGACGACGGCCGCGGACTGCCACTCCGGCAGGGACGAGAGCAGTGCAGAGGCTGCCTCCGTTCCCTTGAAGTCGGGGATTCGGCCGTGAGCACTGGGGTCGTTGACAGCCTGCCTGCTGTCGAGCAGATTCCAGACCTCATTGCGTACCTCTTGCTTCGTATCAAAGCGCGGCCCCATCGGCTTCTTCCCCCTATGCGAGAGTCATTAGGCCAAGCAGTCGGTCGTACACATCGTGCACGAGGGCCTCTTTCCTCCAGGGATGCATTTCGCGGCCCACTTGAAAGGCGAGGGTAAGAGGATGTCTCACGTGGCGCTTCGGGGTGCGACATGATGCTGCACCATGAGGGTTGATCTGTCGCGTCGGCTGGTTCCGGACGAACGGTGGGAACTGGTAGCTCCGTTGATGCCGAGGTTCACGTCCCGTCCGCAGGGCGGGGGTACTGCCCCGGTGGACGAGCGGGCGGTATTCACGGCCGTGGTGTACGTGCTGACGAGCGGGTGCGCGTGGCGGTATCTGCCGGAGTCTTTCGGTGTCCCGCCGGCCACCGCGCACCGTCGGTTCACCGTGTGGACCAAGGCCGGGCTGTGGCGCGGGCTGCACCGGGCGGTCCTGGACGAGCTTGGTGCCAGGGGTGAGCTGGACTGGACGTCCGCGATCGTCGATGCCGCGTCGGTGCGGGCGAAAAGGGGGGCTCGCTGACCGGGCCGAATCCAGTCGATCGCGGCAGGAAGGGCAGCAAACTGCACGTGCTGTCCGAGGCCCAGGGGCTGCCGCTGGCCGTCGCGGTGTCCGGCGCGAACCTGCACGACAGCCAGGCGTTCAAGCCGTTGATCCTCGGCATTCCCGCCGTCCGCTCCCGGCGCGGACCACGTCGGAGGAAGCCGGTGAAGGTCCGTGCGGACAAGGCGTACTACTCCGCAGAGCACCTCCGCTGGCTCCGCGGCCGGAACCTTATCGCGCGGATCGCCCGTCCCGGTATCGAGTCCGGTGAGCGGCTGGGCCGGCACCGCTGGAAGATCGAGCGGTCGATCTCCTGGCTCTTCGGCTACCGCCGCCTCAGCGTCCGGTACGAACGAAAAGGCAGCCACTTCCTTGCCTTCCTCGGCCTCGCCGCAGCCCTGACCTGCTACAAGAGACTCGTGAAACTCGCCACGTGAGACATCTTCTAAGGGCCGCACCCTGCGAAGCTCGGGTGGGGTGGTCGGGTGCGGAGGGGCGGAAGCTCTCGTCGTCCCCGACGGACGCCAGCGGCCGGGCCGCTGACCAGCCTTCTCGCGCCCGGCGATGTGCGCCGCTGACCCTGTGTCAGCGGTGTGCCCTGCCGTGGACCGTGCGCCGAGCGGCGCGGACGCCCGGCACGGCCGTGCCGAAGAAGCGGTCCACCGCCGACGCCCTGAAACGCCTGGTGGGCGCCTGTGAGCTGAGCGTCTATCAGACCAGGAGCGGTATCGCCGCGCTGCGGGATCTGTGCGGTGAACGCGGCTGGCCGCCGATGCTGTGGGCCCGCGAGGTGGGTTACCACTTCTGCGCGAGCGAGGCGGAACTGGAGGAATGGGAGCGAGAGCGGATCAGTGAGCGGCTCACCCAGTTGTGCCGGATGATCTTCGGCACCCTCGCCCCTCACCTCGCTCTCTTCCCGAAGAGCAGGTGGGCGAACTATCTGAACACGCAGATCACAGCGGTGGAGGCCGCGCTGGAGATGGCGGCCTCACAGTCCCGCTGAACCCATGTGGGATGCCACCGGTCACGAACGGGAGAGCCCGGGCCCTGGCCGGCTCACCCGCACCCGCCCGGCCGGGGCCCCAGTGCCTGTTGATGCGCCGACGCCGCTACCCTTCCGACACCACCGACGCCGAATGGGACCTGATCGAGGCCCTGCTGCCGCCCCCGGCCTGCGAGATCGGCCGGGGCCGGCCAGAGAAACATCCCCGCCGGGAGATCATCGACGGCATCCGCTATCTGGTCGACAACGGGATCAAGTGGCGGGCGATGCCGGCGGACTTCCCGCCGTGGCGGACGATCTACGGTTTCGCCCGACGCTGGGCGGCCGACGGCATCGTCAGCCTGATGCGCGACCAGCTCCGCCGGGCCGTACGGATCGGCAGCGGCAAGACCCCGCAGGCCGGCGCGGTGATCGTGGACTCCCGGAGCGTGAAGGCATCCGAGACGGTCGGCAGGAAAGCCGCGGCTACGACCCGGCGAAACAGATCAACGGCCGCAAACGCCATATCGCGGTCGACACCCGGGGCCTGATCCTGCTCGTCATGGTCACCCCGGCCGACGTCACCGACCGCGACGCGGCCAGGGAGCTGCTGTTCCGGCTCCACCTGATGCACCCGGAGATCGCGATCGAGTGGGCGGACTCCAACTATGCCGGGAAGCTGGCGGCATGGGCCAGGGACCGCTTCGACATCACCCTGAAGACCGTTCGCCGACCGCCGAACACCAAGGGCTTCATCGTGCTGCCCCGCCGTTGGGGGGTCGAACGTTCTCTGTCGTGGATCATGCGGGCCCGCCGGCACTGTCGGGACCACGAAAGACTGCCGCAGGTCAGTGCGACACTCATCGCCTGGGCGTCCATCACGCTGATGACCCGCCGCCTCACCCGCAGACCGACCAGAAAGCGGGCACGGCCACGAGCCGCCCCAGCCCCGGTACGGACCGCCGCCTGAGCGTCTTCTTCGGATACAGACCTGATGGGGCTCATCGGCACTTCGGCATGTTGCTGAGGTTCCACGCAATACGGAGCCAGCGGCCCGGTCTTGGTATCGATGAAGCAGAGAAGAAGGGATGAATCGCACATAAACCTGCGCATAGCTATGCGCCACAGTTTTGTCTGGAACGCGACAAAACAACCTATGGCGGCACATGTAGCTCGAATATGGAGCTGCCCGCCTTCACCGGCGGACCGCTGAATCTCCGGTGTCTCGCCCACTTTTCGTGATGGCGCTGAACATCGGACAGACAAGGAGTGGCAAGTGGCCCAGTCCCAGTTCCAGACCGGCGAGATCCCCCACGGCTTCCTGATCAACGAGGCCGGCGGGCTCATCCACTACAAGTACGGCATCGTCCTGGCCATCCCCCAGCCCAACCAGGGTAACAACGCCGTCTGGGGTGACGGATACCTCAGCTTCGGCTCCGACTGGGCCGACGTGCGGCTGCGGGTGGCCCTCCACAACGGCACCACCTGGACGGTCGTCAAGAACTGGGACATCAACGCCGCCGCCGGCCGCCTTGCTGAAAAGCTACCCGCAGGAACACAGAAGGTCAGCATCGGACGGGTGAAGAAGAGCGCCACCGACGTGGTCGACGACGCACCGGTCAGCTGGCTTCTCGAATACGTATCGTAGCTCCGGCCTCGCCTGACCCGCGCTGAGGGAAGGGGACCCGGGATTCGGTGAGCGGTGCCCTGCCGGTGTCGCTGGGGCAGGTGAACCGGGTGGCGGCTGAGGGGCCCCTATACGCGCATACCACCGGTCGGGCCAAGCCGTGGCCGTTCCGGCTGAATGAGGCTCTGTTCGTTGGATCCCCGGAGGACGGTCATGGGCCTGTTGCAACAGCATCGCGGCGAGGTTGGGCGGTTCTATGCTGCCCGGCATGAAGCAGGGAGGCCCGTGGCCATGGGGGCGTGGTGTGTGGCAACGACGGATGACCATGTGGCCGCCGTAGTCAGCGATCTTTGCGGTGGCGTGCCGAAACCGTCGGCCTCGGAGGCTGGGGCCGTGACTGAGGTACTGACCAGCAGCGACCGTGTGATGGTGCTGTTGGAAGAGGCGTCCGTCGCTTTCCGTATGGTGGCCACGGGGGCGGAGGAGTCGCTCCACGCCTGTGACGGCGCCCGCTTCCTGGAGCCCGCAGCGATGCGCGGAACGGCTTGCGGCTGCCCTCCGGGCCTGAGCGACCGCAGGGCGGCAGCACTGGCGGGGCGGGGACCGTCGCCGGAGGTGCGGCTGGGGTTCCGGCTGGCCGGCTGTCCCGGGCTGGGGGTGTTCTCGCTTGTCTCGACGTCGTGGGAGTTGGCGGAGGAGCTGCCCGAGCTGGCCGACGCTCTGCGACGGGCCGGAGCCCCGCTCTTGTGCGCGCTGGTGTACGAGCGGGTCGACTTCGTCACCCGGTCCGGAGTACCGGTGAGCTACCGGAGGCCGAGGGTGGAGATCGGCGGGCCGAGTGTGCTCTCGCCAGCGCGGATGTGCCTCGCCGTGTGACGGGCGACAGTCGGCCAGGGTGTGGTGGCGCTCGCCGTTAAATGGGTGGCGCGCGTCGGCGGGGCGGGTCTAGTCTTCATCCCGTTCCACCGGGAGGGCCGTGTGCCACGCCCGGCCGGGTTGTCGGTTCGTTGAGGAAGCAGGAGGTGAGGACAGTGATGACGGTCATGGTCACGGGCGCTGCCCGCACTCAGGAGTTCATCGTTCCCACCCCTGTGGTCTCCGGCTGACACCCACACACTTTTGCGCGCCGAGCACGCCGCCGGGGCCACCCTCCGAAGGGTTTCCCCGTCTTGTCCAGCACTCCGCTGAACCTGTCTTCTTCTGCTGCCTCCGCTGAGGTCCACACCGCTCTCACCCCGTACGGCTGGGACGAGGGCTGGGCCGACGCGTTCGCCCCGTACGCCGCCCAGGGTCTTGTCCCCGGCCGGGTCGTCCGCGTCGACCGGGGGCTGTGCGACATCGTCACCGGTGACGGCGTCGTGCGGGCCGACACCGAGTTCGTGGTGCCGCGCGACCCGATGAAGGTCGTGTGCACCGGCGACTGGGTCGCCGTCGACCCGGCCGGCGACCCCCGGTATGTACGGACGCTGCTGCCGCGCCGTACCGCCTTCGTACGCTCCACCTCCTCCAAGCGGTCCGAGGGACAGATCCTCGCCGCCAATGTCGACCACGCGGTCATCGCGGTCTCCCTCGCCGTCGAGCTGGACCTCGGACGGATCGAACGCTTTCTGGCGCTGGCCTGGGAGAGCGCCGCGTAAAACAGCATGGCCCTCACCTGCACAGATGCCGTTTGGACCGGCCGGATCTGTGTTGTAGGAGGGCTATATGGCCAAGAACGTGGTGGTGGAGGAGTTCCGGGACGCCAGTCCCGAGGAACTGGTGGGGAAGACGCCCGAGGAGCTTGTCGACCTCTACCTGCGCCGGAGCAAGAAGCGGGAGACCGTCGAGACCCTCCGGCAGCACGCCCGTGATCTGCGCCGGGAGATGGAGCGGCAGGGGCTCACGGTCCGCAAAGTGTGGCTGGAGCAGCGGAGCGCCTCCAAGCAGCACGTCCGGCGCGAGAAGCTCGACAAGGCGATGGCCGCCGTCATGGCCGGCGAGGTCAAGACGCTCGCGGTGTGGAAGACGGACCGCTTCGACCGCCGGGGCATGGCCGCCGTCGGCGCGGCACTGGACGAGTTCGACCGCCGCCGGGCCCGCCTCTACGTCCTCCAGGAGAACCTGGACTCCAGCCAGCCGGGCAACCGGATCGTCTTCGCGATCCTGGCCGAGCGCGCCCGCGACGAAATCAAGGACCTCACCCTGCGGGTGACCACCGGCAAGACCGCCGCGCGCACAGCGGGCCGCTGGCCGGGTGGCCGCACCCCGTACGGCGTCCGCTCGCCCCTGGGCTCGGGACGCATCGAACCCGACCCGGCGGAGTACCCGCACGCACGCCGCATAGCCGACGAACTCCTCGCCGGGAAATCCGCGATGCGCGTGGCCCACGGGCTGAACCACGACGCCATCAGGACCCGCGACGGCGCCCGGTGGGACGCCCGGACGATCACCCGCATGGTCCGCTCACCCGCCTGGGCGGGCCTCCTGCCGGCGAAGGAGCGGCTGCACGACGAGTTCGGCCAGCCGCTGGACGTCTGGCTTCCCTCGCCCGACCCCGTACGAGACGCCGAGGGCAACCCGGTGGTGATCGGCGTCGGCGTGGTGAGTCCGGGGGAGCGGCTCCGGATCCTCACGCTGTTCGAGGCACGGATCACCCGGATGGGCGGGGGCTCGCGGGGCAAGCGGCCCCACACGACCTTCCTCGGCGGTTTCCTCTCCTGCCCTCACTGCCGGAAGGCCATGAACGGCAGCGGTGGCAAGGGCAACCGGATGTACCGGTGCCGAACCCGACTGACGTACGGCGCGGAGGCGTGCCCAGGAGTGGTGGTCCGCGCACCCCGTATCGATGCCGCGGTCGAGGCGATGTGGCTGAGCCACGTCACCGCCCTCGACCACGGATCAGCGGGCCTCGACGCCATCGTCCGCCGCTGGGCGGTCCTCCACGATGTAGAGAAGCAGGCCCGCCGCGAGGACGTCATGGCAGCCCTGGACGCGGCCAAGCAGCGTAGGGACAAGCTGGAACACGACTTCTACGTCGAGGGCATGCTCGCGGAGGGCCGCTTCAAATCCCTGTGGGCCGACCAGTCGGCGGCGATCGAGTCGCTGGAGATCGAGGCCGCCGAACTCGTCCGGGAAGCCGACCTCTCCATCTTCTTCGCCGACGGCGAAGCGCTGGCAGAAGCGTGGGCGGAGTCCACGATCGAGGACCGCCGCATGCTTCTGGGCTGCGTCATGACCTCTTTGACGATCATCCCCGCCCGCTCCTGGGGTGATCGGACCCCAATGCTGGACCGATTGGTGCCGGAATGGGTTGCCTGATGCACTCGTAATGCGTAGGTCTCGGGTTCGAATCCCGAAGGCGGCTCTGAAGAACCTCAGGACTCACTCGCCGTGACCTGGGGTTTCTTCGTTTTCGGCGCCGTGCTGAAGCTCCCGGTCAGGGGTCGGACGAGCCAGGGGTGGCCAAGGGGTGGCCGCGTGCGCAGCGGGCGCGCACATGGGTGGCCACGGTGTGCGCTTCCTGGTCGCTGTCCGCTGTGGTCGCGACTGTCGATACCGGACAATGCCCTGTTCGGCATCGAGGTGTGGTGGGACGGCCACAGGCACGGCTCAGATGGTGGAGGTCTCGCAGCTCCCTACGTGTCGGCGGGTGGCCGCTTTCCTCCATCACAGACAGAGCGAAGAGGGTGGGCGAGAAAGGGGAAAGCCCCCCGAAGGGGGCCGGGGTCGAGTTACACTCCGAAAAGGTCCGCAATGATCTTTAAGATCAGACGAAGAATCCAGAAGCCAAGCCTCAGGAGTCCCAGTAACTTCACTAGCCACACCGTGTTTGGGTGAGATTTCTCCCAGGTGTGGGTCTTGTAGCGCCCGAATCGGATTGCAAACTTCAATCCCCATCTTCCGAGTGCGCGCGCAATACGTGCAACCGTAGCCATGTTGCCACCCCCTATCCGCCTCCCTTGACAGGGAGGCGGAATGAGAGGTGCAACCTCAGCAGGCTCCTGCGGATGACGAGAAAGTTAACCGGCAGGACTCTGAAGTGTTTGGTGTACCTTATCGCCTGCCCCGTGTTCGGACAAGTGCTAGCGGTTGAAATCTCTCAGTTCGACCAGTTCGGGAAGAGATGTTCTTCCGGTGCTGGAGCGGAGTTGAATGACCGCATGGCCAGGGGGGAGGTCGGTGCTGAGTTCGCCTGGAGTCCAGCGTGCCCGGTAGGTATTTCGTGTGGTCTCTGTGCGTACCCGGCTGCTGCCGACGGTGGAGTTCGTGGTTGCGGTTGAGTAGCTGTATTCGGGCGTTTCAGCTTCTCCCCAGAAGCGGGAGAAGATGTCGGCATCAGCGGGGCCGATCCCTCCCAGGGCGGCCTTTCCTCCTGCAGATCCGAAGATCCGGGGCAAGAGGTCCTCGGGGAAGTCTCCGAGGCTCTGGGAGAAGAGCATCAGGCCGGCGTTGTTGGAGCGAGCCCGTTCCATGGCGTGCGCTACGTATTCGTCGACAAAGCGTCCGGCTTCGTCGACGAGGAGCCCTTTGAAGATTCCACGGTTGGTCTCTTGGTCGCAGACCACATAGGTGAACTGGGAAACGATGAGACGGGCCAGGAAGCGTGATGCTTCGGGCATCTGGGGTTCACGCAGGGCAATCCGGACCCGCAGTGGTTGGTTGATGTCCTTCATTGAGAATGGGCTGGGGTTGTCGAACAGTCTCCTGAGCCGGGGACGGTTGAGCTGGCTGAGGCGTTCGATCAGGGACGCTGCTGGATCGTCCCGGCGTTTGCGCTGTTCCGCGCGGTAGCTGAGCAGCGGACCATAGTCAGCCTTGATGGTTTTGCCTTGCCGGTTCAGCCCCGCCCGTACGGCGTCCTCCAATGGCTGGTCTCCTCCTCGGAGCAGTGCCAGCAGCTCGTCTAGGGGTGGCCAGCGCTGGTGTGCAGTGTGGTAGGGGGCGAGACAGTTGTACAGCGCGTTGCGCGAGGCGTCCATGAAGTACTGCTTGTCGGCGGAGACGCCGGAAGGCAGTAACGCCGAGGCGATCTGGTCGGCGGCCACTTCTGGGTCGTCGGCGGCCCCGTACAGGGAGAGCCCGGGAGTGTTGGGGTCGAGGGGGTCGATGGTGATGTCGAACCAGCCAGGGAAGGCGAAGTCGTCGCCCTTGGGGTCGATGACCACCACACTGGCGGCGTTGGCAAGGCTCTCCAGGGCGAGGTGTTCGACAAGAGGAAGGGCGAGGCTACGGGTTTTCCCGGAGCCGGGCGGACCTATGACCAGGAGGTTGGTGCGCAAGCAGTCCAGGTCCAGTCCGAAGTCGGCGTCGTAGCGTGAGTGGTGAGTGGTTCGGTGGGGCACGACGCGGCCGAGGCGGACCTGCCCGTGGTCGAGGTTGTGCTCGGTGACCCGCCGGGGGCTGGGTGGCAGACTCCGCTGGCCGGAGGCGTGAAGGGCGGCAGCGGGGCCGAGGGCAAGGATTTCCTCGCAGAGTTCTGCCCGCATGTCCTGATGCGTAGCAGCCTGGCGGAGAGCCCGGGTAATGCGAGCACGATCGACGTCTCCAAGGTCTTCTGATGCCCACAGCTCACCCAGGACGCACGCGGCGCGGGGGTGGTATGCGGGAAGCCAGCCCTGGACAGCTGCTGAGAAGGGGGCGGGTGCCCCGGCGCCGTCATCCGACGCCGGGGCACCCGCCGGGTGCGCGGTGTTCACGCCGGCCCCTCCTGCGCCTCGAGGCGCAGGATGCGGTCCGCCAGCGGCGGGTGAGTGGCCAGGACCTTGGCGAGGATCGTGCTGGGGCCATCGTCACGGCCTTGGTCCAGCCAGCTCTGCAGGGTCGCGTGGAGCGCGGGCCCGTAGCCGAGCTCGGCCGCGAAGCGGTCGGCGGCGAACTCTCCCTGCCGGGAGTGGTAGCGAGAGATGGGCCAGGAGAAGAGCAGCAGCGCTGTGGGCGGGAAGATCATCAGCATGGGTGCCAGCCCGAGGAAAACAAACTTGCCGACTACGCCGGAGCGTACGAAGAGCAGGAAGGCGAACCGTCCGAGGAATCGCGTGACGATGTCAACTGGCAGGCCGTAGAGGTAGAGCAGGAAGCCGATCCGGGCGTGGCCGCGTTGGTGGTGGCCGAGTTCGTGCGCGAGGACGGCCTCCAGCTCACGGGGCTGCAAACGTGTCAGGGCTCCGCGGGTGACGGCCACGGTCCGTCCCATTGTCGCGCCGGCGTTGATTTCGGAGGTGTCTTGCACCCACAGTGAGTGGGTTTCCGGGGCGAGGCCGGCGCATGCAGCGACGCGCACCCAAGCCGCCTGCAGAACTGCCTTCTCCCTGGCGGTGGGCGGCCGGAGCCCCATCAGCTTCGCGGCCATGGGTTCGAAGCGGTCCGTGAAGGCTACGAACCCCGCCGCGAGCCATGCGACAGTCAGCAGGGGACTGAGGAAGTACATGATCACGAGTGATGCCAGCGCCTTGGGGACGAGGGCTAGTACCGCCGTGGCCTCGGCGGAGGTGTCGAAGGCGGGCCTGGGTGCCACCTCGGGCGGCGCGGTCGGCATGGGCGGTACCGACCCCGAGGCGGGCTCTGCGGACGTAAACCCTGCGATGGGCTGGTCGGGGTCGGGCACGGGGGCCTGGCTCTCGTGCGGTTGCGACAGGTTCGGGCCTGGCATGGTCACGATCTGGTCCTCCTGATTCAGGTGTCTCAGCTGGCCTGAAGGGCTTTGCTCCGCGGGGAGTCACCAGGGCAACCCCCTGAAGGTCGCCGCTCGAAGGCTGAGGTTCTGAACGGCACGGTCACGCTCTGGTGAGTACTGACGCGGAAGCTCCGCAGCGACCGGGAGCGGTGAGCCGATGGTGGGCCTGTCCGCTGCTCACGGCGGTGCGATGGGGCCAGAGTGCAGTCGGGAAAAGGTTGGTCTCTTGGGCTAAACAGGCATCGCGACCAACCCGACCATTACTACGATCACGGCAAGTTGCACTCCGTGAGCCCGGGAGACCGCATGACCGACGCGAACAGGCCAGGCCGTCGCAAGAAGGAACTCGCCCACGACGGCGGTCCGGTTACCGCCCTGGCCCTGGCCCTGCGCGAACTGCGCGTGCAGGCTGGCAACCCGCCGTACCGCACGATGGCCGAGCGGGCGAACGTCTCGCAGAACGTCCTCTCTCAGGCTGATGCCGGCCACCGGCTCCCCACCGAAGAGGCTCTGGCTGGCTACGTAACCGCGTGCGGCGGTGATGTCCAGGAATGGTCGGAACGGCTGCGGCGTGCTCGGCTCGCGCAGTCCGCTCTGCAAGGAACCGAGCTGAGCGCCGATTCCCTAGTTGGTCGAGAGTCTCAGGAGCCCCGACCAAACAATGAAGCACCAGTTCAGGGCGCGAGCCCGGAGGCCGGGGCAGCCTGGTTACGAGATGTACAGCCGGAGCGCAGGGCTATCCGCCAACAGTCGAGCAGCCGTCGGCGTTCGGTATTTATTACCGTGGCTTCCATCGTGGTGATAGTCGCCCTGGCGGCTGCATGGCACCTAACATCCCCAGACAGTTCGGAAGGCCGTCCCCCACGCGCTAAACCAGACCCCACGTCAACATCGCATTCTGAAGCGGAGCCAGCTGCCTCTCCGCGAATGCAGTGCCGAGCCAGCTGGGAGTCGATGTCGTCAGCCTCCCTCTACTTTCTGCCGTGTATCGAACGCCGCCCTGACGGACTGGCCATCTCTGCTCAGGTGAAGGCGATGACACCCGACGGTGTACCCGGCGGAGCAACGGTATGGATCTGGTTGATGAACATCGACAGCGAACACCTGAACAACAAGAGGTTCGACCTGACCAGGAGCGAATCAACCCTGCAGAGCTGTCGCATCGACCTCACCGACGCCGACCAGATCGAGACCTGCGGGCCGTTCACGATCCAACCCCCAGTTCAAAAGGGTCTGTACGCGACATCCGGCAGCGCTCGTCTTCAGGGTTCCGCACACCCACCTGGGTGGGACTCCACCGGCTTTGCTGGCACCCAAAGTCCCTCGGTCCCCTGGAAGGGGTAGAGCGGGCGGCGAATCCTGTGAACCGTTCCACCCTGCCGTGATTCAGCTGTGGTCGGTGAATCCAGTCAGACATAGAGAGTGGCCCCGGTCAGTGCTCGCTGACCGGGGCAGCGTGAGTGAAGAAACGTTACGCCGACTGTGGTGCACCCTGGTTGCTGATCACAGGCCGGTCGGCATCAGGCTTCGTGGCGACCGGCGCCGGGACGGCCCGCAGTTGCCGCTGGGCGCGCGGGACGAGCCGGACGACGGCTTCGGCGGCGGCGCGGGCGAGGTCGTCCAGGACGGACTGGTAGATGTCCCGGGTGACGCGGGTGTCGCTGTGGCCGAGGGTCTCGGAGACGACCTTGATGTCGATCCCGGCGGCCAGCATGAGGGTCGCGGCGCCATGGCGGAGGTCGTTCAGCCGGATCGGCGGGAGGCCGGCGGCGGCCACGAGGCGGTCGAAGAGGTCGGAGACCTTGCCCGGGTGGAGCAGGGAGCCGTCCTCCTCGGTGAAGATCCGGCCGGTGTCGACCCAGGCCGGCCCCCACTTCAGCCGCTCCTGCTCCTGGAGTTCCTTATGCTCCGCGAGCCCCTCGTTCGTCTCGCGGTCCAGGGCGACGAGCCGGATGCCGCTGTTGGTCTTCGGGGCGCCCTCGATGACCTCCCAGCCGTCCTGGACGAGCTGGGTGGCGATGGCGAGTGAGGAGTTGCGGTGGTCGTGGTCGGTCCAGCGCGGGCCGCAGCCCTCGCCGCGTCGCAGGCCCCGGAAGGCGATCAGCCGCCACATCATCTTCAGGCGGTCGCGCTCAACGTGGTCGAGGAAGATGCCGGTGTGCTCCGGCGTCCAGACCATGACGGGCGAGGGCTTCTCGCCCGTGGCCCGCCAGTGGGCGATCCGTTCCTCGGTCCAGATCAGAGCCTTTGGCTTGGTCCCGGGCAGCAGCTCGACGTGCTCGGCGGGGTTGAAGTTCGGCATCCGCTGCTGGGCGATGGCGACGTTCAGCGCGGCCCGGAGCGTTGCCTTGATGTGGGGCTGGGGTATTGAGACCGGTGATACGGCGGAACGGCGGCATCCGGTCGATGGCGGCCTTCAGCCACTTCCGCCGGGCGCGGTTCTCCACGCCCTTCCACGGGATGGCCTTCAGCTCCTCCAGCGCTGCCTTGCGCTGGGCGTTCTGCTCCGCGATCTCGATGTTCGCCTCGTTGATGGAGTCGAACATCTTGGTGATGTGGCCGACCCGCAGCTTGTCGAGCCGGATGTCACCGAGGTGCGGCTTCAGGTGAATACGGATATCCACGCCGTACCGCTTGAGTCCGGTCGGCCGCAGGCGCTTGCGGCCTTCGAGCCACTCGTCCAGCCACTCCCCGACCGTGATCCTGGAGTTCAGGGTCTCGCCCACCAGGAAACGACGACGGGTCTCGTCGTAGTCGGGCAGCGGTGCCTTGGTCCGGGAGCACTCCTCCAGCAGATCGTTGACGGCGAGCTGGCCAGCCGGGTCGTCCTTGTCCGGGATCGCCATCAGCGCCCGGACCTTCGCCAGCTCCTCGCCCGCGTCGGTGGCGGAGGAGAACCCGCTGCGGCGGTACCGGCGTCGGGTGCCGTCCTGCCTCGGCTCCAGTTCCTGGAGCACGCTCCAGGTCCCGTGCCGACGGTTCGACAGCTTCGGGCACTTCACGCCGAAGGCGGTGCCGGTGGCGGGATTACGGCAGGAGCAGCGCCTGCTGGTGGAACCGTCTTTCACGCATCGTCCCCGTCCGCTGGTATCGCGGACCCGTCCGCGTCGCCCAGCTCGCCCGGGAGCGGGGCCGGGACCAGTCCGCGCTCGCGCATCCGGTCCCGGAAGGTGTGCAGCTCGCGCCGGTCTTCCCGGGCCAGCTCCTCGTACGAGGCGACGGTCTCCAGCAGGGCGTCGCGGCGTCCTGCGTCGGTGGCGAGTGTGGCTTTGCGGCGGCGCTCCTTTGCCATGCGGGCAGAGGTGAGTGCGGTGGCGACGGCGTCGCTGTGGGCGCGGAAGAGGTCGAGCACCTCGCGGGACGAGCCCTGAGGGGTGGGCTGGTCGAGCCGGGTCTCGCCGGTGAACCATGCCAGGGCGTCCCAGGTCGGGACCTCCTGGCCGGGGAGGACCTCCACGGCGGCCTCGGTGTCCAGCGGGAACATGAGGGTGACCGGGGGGACGTCGTACACCTTGGCCAGGACCAGGAACTCCCCGAGATCCACCGAGGA
>NZ_VCLA01000194.1:12942-30070 GCF_009600885.1 Streptomyces jumonjinensis | reverse complement strand
CCCGGTCACGGTCCTCCGACTCGGCAACGCCTACCGCGTCGTCACCGCGGACCTCCACCGGCTCCTCGGCGTCACTGCCGGAGCGGTCACCCCGGACACTGACCCAGGCCCCTGAGCGCAGGGGGCGCATGAAGCTGTGCAATTCCAAGAAGTGCTCCGGAAAGCCGTGTTGCGCTCCCACGGCCTCCGCCTCTGGTTGGGGAGACTGCTCAGCAGCCGGAACTGTGAGTGGAGAGGAGCCCCCGTGGGCCAGGAGCCGTTGCTGCGAACCACTATCGGCGGGGAGATCGTAGATCTCCCAGGCACGCTGGAAGGCATCCGTGCGTCCCTGCCCGAGGAGCAGCGGAACGAGTTCGAGAGAGAGATCTGGTCCGCTCCGCTGACGGAGGTGCCGCTGATCGCCGCGCGCTGGGGCCGGCCGCAGGAGGCCCACGACGAGGACGAGGCCCTGGTGCAGCAGCTCAGGGCGGGAGACTTCAGCGGATTTACCAGCCTGGAGGACGACACCCTGGAGGCCGGGCGGTGACCGCCTGGCCCTACCGGGTGCGATATGCCGACGTGGCCCTGGCGAGCCTCAAGGCCCTGCCTTCTGAGACCCGGAGGAGATTCGAGGCGGACATCCGCCGACTTGCCGCCGACCCCTATGGACTGAATTCGAAGGCGCTCAAGGAACAGGACTACCGCGAGGCTGTGGTCGGCGGGTGCATCACCGTCTATTACGTCTCGACCACAGTCGAGATCGTATCCGTGACCCGGGTCCAAGGTCCACCCTGACTCCGGTTCCAGAGCGTTCCGGACAGGGCTGTATCCCGTGCTCCAGCCGTACGGAGCGGGCCCGCGGACGACAGCTCTCAGCTGACGCGCGCATCATCTCGGGTGGTGATGCGCGCGCAGCGGGCCGCGTAGGCCGACAGGTGCCTGCTACGGAATGCCTCCGCGTCCCAGTTGCCAGGGAGCACCTCGTCACCGGGCCAGACGTAAGCCCAGCCGTGGCCGCCTGACGCCAGGTGCAGCCGGCGAAGGTCGTACCAGTCGTCCTCGAAGGTGTCGAGGACGCGCCACTCCTCCGGGCTGAGGTCCGTCAGCAGGAGACCGGTGGCGGTGTCGTCGGCGGCTACCAGGCCCGGATAGACGCGGTTGGCGAGGGCCGCCGCGCGCCAACCTCGTGCGGTGGCGGGGACGCTGTCCGGTATTAGTCCGAGAAGTGCTTCAAGGACTTCCGGGAATTGGAGCGTTCCGTACACGAAGAGGACGTCCGGGTTGGCGGCGAGCCGGTCGGGCCCCGCGACCGCGGTCGCGGGGGAAGCCGTGGAGCGGTGGAGCATCGAGCCTCTTTCACATCGGGTGGGACGAGAGAACCATCGCGTCGTAGACGGGTGATTCCGGCGCGTGCTTGATCTGTCCCATGATGCGATATCCCCAGCGCAGATACGCGCTGTGGGCGGGCTCATTGCCGATGACGCAGGTGAGCGCCGTGGCCGTTTCCTCGCGCCCCGTGATGATGGTGTCGTGGAGCTGCCGGCCCAGCCCCTGGCGACCGTACTTGGGGCGAACCATGAGTTCACGGAGCCAGAAGACCTCGCCGTTCTCGACGGCTGTGCGGAGCTTGTCGCCGGCCCTGTCATCGAGGGACACCCACCAGGGCTTGTCCGCCGTCAGAGTCACTCCGTGAACCAACCCGACGACCTGCCCGTCCACTCGTGCCGTCACCGCCTCAAACCCGGGCATACCGAACGCCCTGTGGAGACGGTCCCCGAACATGTCAACGGTGAAGAACGGATCATCCACGTACGGAGGGACCGAATACACCTCGGAGTACGTGTCGACCAGCTCGTCCGCAACGGTCTTCGCGGTTACCCCGTCGTAGCGCTGGTACTCGGCTTCCATGCCGTGCACTTCCTTTCTCCGTTCACGCAGTATGCTCGTTGATTTGTTCCACCAGTGCTGCCGCAGTACGTCCACGGTGGCGTAAGGCAAGCCCATCGGCAACGATTCGGAGTTGATGAGTCGCCCGGGTCGAAGCCATGCCGCCTTCGATCAGACGGAGCGATTGGGTAGCGGCCTCGACAGTATGATCAAGGTCGCGGTTCTGGAGTGCGGCGATGCTCAGTCGGCCAAGACACATTCCACGATTCCGGGAATGGGCGACATCCTGCATCCTCTCCGAGCGGGTCAGCAGCTTCTGTGCCCGTGCGAATTGCCCAAGGTCGAGATAGCACATGCCCTCCAGGCAGACCATCTCGGATTCATTGAGGAAGATGGTCCAGTCGGGGTCCCTTTCTGTGGTCCCCTTCTCCCAGTGCTGCCAGGCACTTCGGATGCTTGCTGAGCAGGCGAAGGCGTCCCCAACGCGCGCGTGCCCCTGAGCTTCCCTGATCGCGAGCAGAGCCATCACTCGGGGAGGTGCACTCCAGTCCTTGGCGCGGAACAGCCCGAGGCGCGCGCACCGGATAGCCTCCCTGCCCTTATTCGGTATGTCGACGGCCTGCCTTGCCATAATGCTCAGAGTCCGGCTGGCGAGGGAGTCGTCACCCGTGAAATTCGCGGAGTTCAATGCTTCGGAGAAGTAATAGCGGGCTTCTGCTTGAAGGCCGGCGTCGTAGCAGAACCATCCGAGGCTGGCTGTGAATTTCCCGCAGATGGCGTGGAGTTCTCGCTCCAGGGCTTCGTTGTAGATGCCGCGATCGATCATCTGATGTACCCAGAGGAGCTGGGCACGCGTGGGCCTCCAGAGTCGATCGCCACCGGAGCGTTGATCAATCGCGTCCATGTCGTCAGCGGCATTGCGAAGGAGTTCAACCTCGGCTTCACCGATGCGCCAGCCGGAACCGTTCGACCTCCCCGAGTACGACAGCCAGGGAAGCGGCTGATCGGAGAGAGGGGCAGAGACGTCGGGAGCAACGCCGGGCGGTGTGCCGGGCGCATCTGTCGAAGCCAGGAACGGGACTGTTTCATGAACGGTCGGCCCTGTCTCGTACGGAGAGGTGAAGCCGAGCTGAGCCATCGACTGGCCGAAGACCGCTTCCAGAACCTTGCGCGCCACCGGGTGGGGCCATGGAGGAGAGGCACCCTCCCACTTGCCGTACTGCCGGACGCTGAAGCTGGGCCGCTTGTCGATCTCGCCGGCCGCGTGCATCCGCTCGGCCTCCTGCGCGAGATCCTCCACGATCTGCTCCTGCGTGCGTTGCAGGGCGGTTCGGGCCCGGCGCAGCGCGATGTTCCCCTGCTTCGGATCTGCCACAGCGGCAACCTCTCGCTCCAGATGACTCAACTCACCGTAGTAGCCCGGCAACGCTGCGACCTCGGCATCAAGGCAAAAGGGCGGGTAAAGGGCGGGTCGAAGGCGGCACGAGGGCAGTGAAGATTCCGGCGAAACGACCTGGTCAGAGCCCCAACACTTGGCTGCACTTAGTGATGCCGCACGCAGCCTGCGTCCGGCGTGTGGGGGGTGCCAACAACCTGGAGGTTCTTCCATGGTGATGAGCACTGCGTTAGCGCCCGAGTCCGATGTCACCAGCAGTTGGCTCGCGCAGGCCGCAGCCTTTGACGATGCGATCAACGCGTGGCGCCGCGAACCATTCCGGTCGCGGAATGTCCGTTGTGGGGTCGCCTTCGACGGCGTGCTCTGCAGGCGAGCGGTCGCCGAATTGGCCCACAGGATCCTGGACGCCTACGAGCAGCCCATCGGGCCAGCGGTCGTCAACACTGCGTTGGACCTCGTCCTCATCCTCGTACCGGCGGGGACGAGCAGCCAATGGTCCGACTTGATGGACGCGACCCAGTGGCCTCGTGGGGCCCGCCGCCCCATCTGTTTGGGGACGGGCCACCGCATCCTGATCCCGCCGTTGGAGCCCAAGGCCGATTCGGCGGCGTGCTGGCTGCAACCGCCGACGACCCTTGGCATGCACCCTCCCGACCTGACCAACCCTGTCCCGCTTGCCCGGTGCCTCGATCAGGCGAGAACTCAGTTCCTGACGGAGGAAACGCGGATGAGGTCCTCCCAGCACACCCTCCGCCATTGGACCTGGGAGGGATGACAAGCAATGAATTCCTTGACCGGCTCAGATGCCCACCCCGAGGGGGCCGCGTGATGGCCGTAACCCTGCACCGAGCTGTTGCGGCGGTCCGCCCTTCAGCCGGGCGCCATACCGTCGAGTTCGAGTGCGGCCACCCCGCGGTCGGTGAATCGATCAGTCCCCAGGACGCCCGCCGCGTCTCCCAGATGCGCCGCATCGGGCGGGCGGCCCTCCGCCGCTGGGGGTTTCACCGGACGGTGGACGAGGCCGAGTTGGTGATCAGTGAACTGATCACCAACGCCATCCAGAACGGCTGTGGCTCTGTCGGCTTCTCGGTCTCGTTCGAAGGGGCAACGGTACGCATCGAAGTCACGGATGGCTCCACCAGCCAGCCGAGCGTACGCAGACAGCACGACCTGTATGCCGAGAGCGGTCGCGGCATGCTGTTGGTCGACCAGATCGCCAGCAGGTGGGGTACCAGCGCCGATGGCACCCGTACCTGGTGCGAACTCCAGGGCGTGCTGGGCGCGGGCATGGAGCCCTCATGACAGGGCCCGGCCACGATCTGGCGCATCGGGTACCGAAGCGTGTGCCCACGGAACAGTGGGAGCCACCTCACGGTCGAGAGGTCCTCGAACGGTTGCTTGGTGCGCTCACGGGGCTCCAGCACGATCCTCTGCCTGTCTCCCTCGACGTGGTGCAGGCGTCCCTCGACTCCGTGATCGGGGAGGGCGCCTATCCGACCGGCCCGACCATCCAGGACCTGACCGGACGCCTGAGGGATCACCTGCGGGAGCTGGTCCCTGTGCTCCGCAAGCGAGCCGGATCCACCGCGCGAAGACGAGACGCAAAAGCTCTTCGGCGTGTGGAGTGCCTGCTGCGGGCTGAGGACCCGCTCACCATGACTCAAGCCCGTCAGTACCTGGACGATCTGGCAACCGCCACACGGGACATGCTCTGTTGCTTGGTCATCGGCCTCCCCCAGACGGGACCGCACCGGCTGGACTGGCACCGTCCGAGCGAGTCGAAGCATCCCGCGCCAGGGCAGCCGCTTGGTCGCTCGACGGGCCGTCTGCACGCTTCGTGCCTCGAATTTGCCCTGATCGCTGGTTACGGACTCTCCGGCGGGGTTCTATCCGGCCCGAGCCCCGAGAGCCTTCAGGGGGGTCGGCGATTCGTCGGCATCGGGTTCCGCGACGAACAGATGAAGCAACCCAGTCAGTACCGCTGAAGCTGAAGGAGCCGTTCATGAAGATTGATTTCATCGACCCCAGAGAGTTCGCCGCGCCTGTCGCTGTCGTCACCGGTGGATGGTCCCTGGAGCGCGACCGCTCCCTGCTTTCCGGCTCCACCGTCGCGGAGACCTTGCGTGGCCTCGGCGTCGAGACCCGGATGTTCGACCTGCGGGAGGACCGGGAGACGCTGGCGGCGGGACTGCAGGGCACCGAGCTGGCCTTCCTCGCCATCGCTGGACGGGGGGCCGAGGACGGTCGGCTGCAGGGGCTGCTGGAATTCCTCGGCGTGCCGTACACGGGCAGCGGGGTATTCGCCTCGGCTGTCGGGATGCACAAGACCACTGCGAAGGACATCGTGTCCGCCCGCGGTGTGCGCGTCGCGGCTGGCACTCCGGTCGTGCCGGGCACCGTGCCGGAGATCGAGGCGAGGCGCATCGCCGACGCGCACGGGCTTCCCGTGATTGTGAAGCCGGTGAGCGAGGGCGGCTCGATCGGGCTGACCCTGGCCCAAACCCCGGAGGGTCTCGCCACCGCGATCCGGGAGGCGAGCGAGGTCCCGATGATGGCCGAGGCATACATCGACGGCCGGTCGGTCAGCGTCGGAGTCCTCCAGGATCACGACGGTGCCCTGCATGTCCTGCCGCCGCTGGAGACAGCGACCGACGAGGGCGTCTACTCCTTCAGGGCCAAGCGCCAGCAGGACGTCACCACCTACCACTGTCCGGCGCAGTTCCCCGAGGCCGTCCTCCAGGATCTGGAGATCGCCGCCCGCCGATCCCACCTCGCCCTGCACTGCCACGGCTACAGCCGCCACGACTTCGTGGTCTCTGCTGAGAAGGGCGCGGTGTGGCTGGAGGTCAACACCCTGCCCGGCTTGTCGCGCCGGGGGAACCTGGCGCGGATGGCGGAGGCCGGCGGGCTCTCCTACGAGCAGCTCCTCGCCCACATCGTCCGCAGCGCACGCACCGACCGCCGTCGCCAGCCCTGAAGGAGCCCGACATGTCGCTGCTGACGTCCCACGACATCCTGGCTGCCGCCGACCGGATCCACCACCTGGTGGCGAGGACTCCGCTGCTGACCTCGGCTGCAGTTGACGAGCGCTTCGGCCGGGAGATCGTGATTAAGGCCGAGAATTTGCAGCTCACTGGCAGTTTCAAGATCAGGGGTGCGGTCAACGCCGTGGCCGCTCTCGCACCCGGGTCGCGCGGGGCGGGCATCGTAGGGGCGTCGTCCGGGAACCATGCCCAAGCCTTGGCACTCGCGGCGCGGCACTTCGGGGCCCCGGCCACCGTGGTGATCCCCGCCGACGCGCCGGACACGAAAGTCCAGGGCATCAAGGCACTCGGCGCGAAGATCGCCACCTACGACCGGACGATGGGCCGGAGGGACGAGATCGTGCACGAGCTTTCCCAACAGGAGGGTCTGTCGATCGTGCCCTCGGCCGACTCCCACCCAGTGATCGCCGGGGCCGGTACAGCGGCGTGGGAGATGCTGCGGGAACGCCCGGACCTGGCCGCGATCCTGGTGGCGGTCGGCGGAGGAGGGTTGGCCGCTGGCACCGCCCTGGCCGCTTCCGACCGCGAGACGAAGATCAGTGTGATCGGAGTGGAACCTGCCGCCGCCGACGACACCTACCGCTCCCTCGCCAGCGGTCGGCGAATCCGGATCCCCGTGCCGTCCACGATCGCAGACGGACTCGGCCACACCCAGCCGGGTGCCCTGACGTTCGAAATCAACCGAAGACTGCTGGCCGGGGTGGTGACGGTGCCGGAGCCGGTGATCGCCGACGCAATGGCCTGGCTGTGGCGGCACTACCGGGCAGCCGCCGAACCGTCCGGGGCCGTCGCCTTTGCCGGACTCCTGCATGCTGCGGACCGGCTTCCGCCCGGTCCGGTGGGCGTGATCCTCTCCGGCGGGAACGTCGACTGGACCCTCTACCGATCTCTCATCGACACCGCCATGACCCGAGAGGACACTCATGTTGCCGCCCTGCTGCGATGAACCCGCCCCTGGAGTGCCCCGGCCGGTGCACGACGTACCAGTCGTCACCCAGTACGCCAGTCCCGAACTCGTCTTCGCCATCGCCTACGAGGGCCACGACCCGGGCGCCGACCCGGGCTGGGCCGTGAGCGGCGCGGCCTCGCAGGAGGAGTACCGGACCTGGAGTCGGCATCTGTGCGGGATGGCCTGCCTGCGGATGGCCCTCCTCCACCGGGACGGCCATGCCCCCACCCTCTTCGACCTTCTCGCCGGGGCCCGCCAGTACGGCGGCTACATTGTCGAGGAGGACAGGACGATCAAGGGCCTCATCTACGGCCCGTTCGCCCACTACGCCCAGGGCGTCCATGGTCTGGCCGCTACCGTGCGCCCCCAGCTGACGATGGACGAGCTGACCGGCCTGCTGGACGGCGGCCGTCTGGTGATGGCGTCGGTCGCCAAGGGCATCCGGGTCCCGCATGAGGACCCGCCGCGCCGGGGCGGGCACCTCGTCCTCGTACGGGGCCGCACCCCCGAGGGGAACCTCGTCTTCAACAACCCCTCCGGCCACACGCAAGTGGCCAGGGAGGCGACGCTGTCCGCCGACCGCTTCGCCGACTTCTTCGCCGGCCGGGGCATCGCCCTCGACCTCCGCCCCCGCACCCCCTCGTCGGCCGCCGACCGTACGGCCCCGGCGTCTCGCTGACCTGACCGGAAAGAACAGCCCGTGGAACCCATGTCCCTCGCCGCCGTCGCCAGCGTGGTCGACGGCCTCCTCACCGACGTACCCGACCCCGACGCCCGCGTGACCGAGCCTCTCGTCTTCGACTCGCGCACCGTGAGGCCGGGCAGCCTCTTTCTCGCTCTGTCCGGAGAACACACGGACGGGCATGCCTTCGCCGGGGCCGCCGTCCGGGCGGGGGCCGTCGCCGCCCTGACCCGGCGCGCGGTGGGCGCCCCGGCCATCGTGGTGGACGACGTCCTCGCTGCGGCGGCCCGGCTCGCCGGGCACTTGGTCCGCTTCTGCCTGCCCGAGACCACGATCGTGGCGATCACCGGCTCGGCGGGCAAGACCAGCACCAAGGACCTCATCGCCCAGCTCCTGCCCGCCGCAGGCCCGACCGTCGCCACCGAGCAGTCCTTCAACAACGAGATCGGCCTGCCGGTCACCGTCAGCCGGGCCACCACCGGGACGCGGTTCCTGGTCCTGGAGATGGGCGCCCGTCACCTCGGGAACATTCGAGACCTCGCCGCCGTCGCCCCGCCTGCGATCAGCGTCGTCACCAACGTCGGCACCGCCCACCTGGGAGAGTTCGGCGGCCAGGACAAGATCGCACAGGCCAAAGGCGAGATCGTCGAAGCCCTGCCACCCCACGGCGTGGCCGTCCTCAACGCCGACGACCCCCTGGTCCTGGGCATGCGCGACCGGACCAGCGCCCGCATCGTCACCTTCGGCACCACCGACAACGCCGACATCCGCGCCGCCGACATCACCATCGACGCCCAGGGGCAGCCGCGCTACACCCTCATCACCCCCGAGGGCAGCGCACCGGTCCGCCTGCGCCTCGCCGGAGAGCCCCAGGTCTTCAACTCGCTCGCCGCCGCCGCGGTCGCCCGCGAAGCCGGCCTCGGCGTGGACGAGACCGCGAAGCTGCTCAGCGACGCCACGGCCCAGTCCCGGTGGCGCATGGAGACCACCGTGCGCGCGGACGACGTCACCATCGTCAACGACGCCTACAACGCCAACCCCGACTCGATGCTCCACGCGCTCCAAACCCTCGCGTCCCTCGGCTGCGCACGGGAGGACCGGCGCACCATCGCGGTCCTGGGACAGATGGCCGAACTCGGCGCCGACTCCCGGGCCGCCCACGAACAGGTCGGCCGGATCGCGGCGGCCCAGGGCGTGGACCGGCTCATCACCATCGGCGGCGACGAGGCCCGGTGGATGCAGGAAGCCGCCACCGCCGCCGGCGGAATCACCGCCGTCCACCTGCCCGACCAGGTCAGCGCGCTCGAACTCCTCCGAAACACCCTGCGCGAGGGCGACGTGGTCCTGCTCAAGGCCAGCCGGGACGTCCAGCTCCAGCAGCTCGCCGAAGCCCTCCACCAGACCACCGGCTAGAGCGGCCACGGTGCCCGGGGCCCGGCCACCGGCCCCGGGCGGCTCCCGCACCCCTTGCTTCCCCCTTCTCTGAGAGGTGACTTTGCCGTGCCCGAATCTCTGAGAGGTGACTTTGCCGTGCCCGAAATCGGAACCGCCCAGGAACCGCCCGCACGGGCGGTCGGCGCCCGCGCGGTGATCTCCGCCGGCGGCTGCACGCACCGTCCGCCGTGTCCGGCTCCGGACGCCGAGGACCGGTCCGCCGCGGTCTCCGTGAGCCGGGACTGCCTCGCCGGCTGGGCCCTCCTCTGCAACGGCGTCGTTCATTTCGACGGAGGAGAAGTGCTGCCGAACGGGAAGATCATCGCCCCGCTGGCCCAGGCCGCCGCATAAACCTCCAGGCCGCTGCCCGGACGTCCGGTACCCCGCCCCCCACCCTCGTTCACCCGGCCCCAGAGCCGAGGAAGGCAGACCCCCATGCGCTCACCCGCTCCGGCCGCGCCCCCGCAGCGCGGGATCATCGAGGAGTACCTGCATGAGAACGGCCTCGCCTACCCCACCTACGGGGGGCCGTACGAGGGCTGGATCCGTCCCACGGAAGTCAGCCGGGTGCCCACCGGAGAACACTTCCAGGCCGTCCGCGTCCCGTACGAGAGCGCCATGCGGACCCTCACCGCCCACCCGGGTCTGGCGCACGGCCCCGTCGTGGTCAACGACTACCCCCGCGTCGTCACCTTCCTCATACCCCGCAGCACCCGACCCGGGCACTGGAACGTCCCCGGTACGCGGTTCCTGCGCCCCGGGGTGATCGTGGAGATTCCGCCCGCGGTCGCGGTCCGCTGCCGGGACATCCACTGGCTCACCCCGCCCGGTACCCACCGCGACTACACGGTGGCCGACCTGGTCGCCGCGCTGACCGGCTCCCCGGCCTCGATACCGATGCCAGCACGGCCCCGTGCCCGCACCCCGCGCTCTCCCCGGCGCCGCGCCGCCTAATGGGAGCTACGTCCCGACCACCCACCCCACCCAGCAGAGAGAGACCCTGCCGTATCGATACCACCGGGCTGAGCGACCACCCCATCCTCCTGATCAGTCTGTCGTACTGGCGCCTCGCCGAAGTCCTCACCCCATGAACAGTTCCGCTCCCAGCCCTCGGGAAGCCGCCATGCCTTTTTCCACCGCCATGCTCGATCACCGTTACGAGCGGCTCGCGCCGGACGCCCAGCACACCTACCGGCTCCTGGGCGCGCTGCCCGGAACCGTCGTCATCGACGCGGACCTCACCGCAGCAGCGTCAGCGCTCGACTGGGATTCGGCCGACTCCGTCCTCCACACCCTGGCCGAGCACGAACTGGTGGAGCCCTGGGCCTCCGGGGCGAGGCGCCGCTACCGGCTCGCCTCTCCCGGACACGCCCGCCACCAGGCCGGGGCCCATGAACCCTCAGACGGGCAGAAGGCCGCTGTTCGGCGCGTGTGCGAGTGGAGCGTGATCTGCTCGCTTGTCGCCCGCCAACAGCTCCTGCCCCGGCGTCCCCTCCTGGCCCGCGCGGCCACGGAACGGTGTCGGGTGCCGTTCGCCGATGACGGAGCCATGCGCTGGCTGGCCGGACACCGGTCGACCCTCCGCACCATGCTGTGGACGGCCACCACCAACGGGTGGGACGAGTTGTGCTGGCAGCTTGTTCACGGCCTGTGGCCGCTGCTCGTGGACCGGCGGCCCGTCTCCTTGTGGGCCGAGGCCACCCACCTGGGCCTGGCCGCAGCCCGCCGGACAGGCCACGGGCCGGCCGAGCGGGAAATGCTGTTCTACGGTGCCACCGGACTGATCGCGGTCGGTGCCACCGAGGACGCCCTCGGCTGGTTCACCGACCTGCGGCAGAACGCCCGCGCCGCTGGCGACGGTCACGACGAGGGCCGGGCCGCGTTCGGACAGGCCCTGTGCCATCAGGAAGCCACCCGGCCCGACACCGCCACCTTCTGCCTGGACCAGGCCATCGCCCTCTGGCAAGGATGCGGGAACGACGACGGCGTGGCCCTCGCCTCGGTCATCGCCGGAGAGATCGCTCTCGCAGACGGCGACCTGCCCCGGGCCACCACCCTGCTCACCCGCGCCCTCGGCCTGCTGCCCCCGCCGGGTACCAGTTTTGACGCCGCCTGCGCGCTCGCCCTCCTCGGCCGGGCCCGCCTCCGTACCGGCCACCACGAGCAGGGCCTCGCCGAACTCCACCAGGCCCTGAAGGCGTTCGAGGACACATCCGAAACCCGCTGGCAGGCCCGCACCCTCGAATACCTCGCCTGCGAAGCCTCGGCGCACGGTCATCACGACACCGCCCAGCACCTGCTCAAACAGGCCGCCGCCCTGTACGAGCCCTCGCACCCCGGCGACGAGATCACCCGGCTGCTCGCCCGCCTCCCCTGACCGAACCGTGTACCAGAGAGATGAGATCCATGTCCCCGATCATTGACGACCTGCCCCAGCTCCCGTACGCGAAGCGCATCAGCCCCGAGGCCATCGCCAACACCGCCGCGAAGATGGCCGCCGCCTACAACGAGGGCTCCAGCATCCGGGCCGAGGCGACCGGCCGGTCGTACGGCTACGTCCATCGCCTGCTGGGCGACCGCGACGACGTCACCTTCCGCAGCCGCGGTGGGGCGACGCGCAAGCGCACCACCTGACCGGCCCCGGGCCGCTGCTGCCCATGCCCGGATGCCCCGGCAGTCCGCCGACCACGGCCGGGGTACGAGAACGCCCTTCTGTCCAATGACAAGCGAGAAAAGAGGTATGCCCCATGACGTACGAGAGCGATACCTACGGTGAGCGCGCCGCCGACCAGTACGACCACCTGTACGGGGACTTCACCCCTCCGCCCGAGCAGATCGTGCTCCTGGCCGCCTTAGCGGGCGACACTCCGGCGGTGGAGATCGGCTCCGGCACCGGCCGCGTCACCCTGCCGCTGGCCGAGCGGGTCCCCGTCGTCGCGGTCGACGCCTCCAGCGAGATGACCGACCAGCTCACCAAGAAGACCGGCCACCTGCCCATCACCCCGGTCACCGCCGACGCCGCCCACTACCGCCACGCAACCTCCGTCGACCTGGTCTTCGCCTGCTTCAACACCTTCTTCCTCCTGGCGAGCGAGGCGACCCAACGAGCCTTCCTCACCCGGGCGGCAGAGATGTTGACGGCGCAGGGTGTCGTGCTGATCGAGACCTTCGTCCCCCGCCCCGGCGAGCGCCTTCCCGATGGTCCGCACCCCGGCGTCTTCCCGCACCAGCAGACCGTCTCCCTCAAGCGCCTCGCCCCGGGCACCACGGTCCTCTTCGCCGCCGAGAACCACCAGGAAGCCGGGGAGTTCCACTACAACGAGGTCGTCCTCGAAGACGGCGCCCTGCCGCGCGTCCTGCCCGGACAGATGCGGTACTGGCAACCCGATGAGATCGACACCCTCGCCACCGGGGCCGGCCTCACCCTGCGGGAACGCTGGGCCGACTGGAACCGCACCCCCTACGAGCCGGGCACCAGCACCAAACACATCTCCCTCTACCAGCGCACCAGCCACCCGTAGCCCTCTGCGGGCACACCAGCCCGCCGCGCCCCGGGCCCACGCCTCCCCGGGCCGCGGCGGGCCGTCCTTGACCAGTCCTGAACGAGGGAACAGCCCTTGCCGCCCCACGCACACAGCCGCGACGCACTCGACCGGGTGCGCCGCGCACTCGACGTCCTCGCCGCCTGGGACACGACCACCACCGTGGGCGATGCCGCCGCAGCCGCCCGGGAGATCGGCCCCCTGTTATGGAGGGAGCTGACCCTCCGCAGCCTGTGGGATTCCCTGCCCGCTCGCGACCACGCCGCCGTGTCCTGGTCCGTCGCCCTCGGCATCCAGACCAGCCACGCCTGCGCCACCCAGGGCAAGACCCAGCGCGTCGCCCGCGACATCACCGAGCTGATCAGCGAAACAGCCCACTGGGCCAGGGCGTGCGACCCCGGCGCAGCGGACCGGTGGCCCGAGGCACAACCCCGCCGCGCCCACTACGGCAACGCCGCCCAGCAGCTCTGGCAGCGCTACCAGGCCCTGCCGCACCCCTGGAAGATCAGGATCCTCCGCGAGATGGAACCCCCACCGGGCCCTGGTCGGGGCCGACGCCGCCTCCCGTTCGCCACCGCCCTGGCCAGCGCCGAGAAAACACCGCCCCCGCCCACCTGCACGGCCGACCACCCCACCGACGCCCTGGTGCGCTCCCTCAGCCGGCGGCCGTCCGGATGGCAGGTCGAGATCATCCGCCGGATCGTCGCCGGGGCTGGCCCGTACCGCACCAACGCAGCCGCCGACGAGGCGATCCGCATCGTGAGCCACCAGGGCGTCCGCCTCATACAGCGGCCCTCCATCACCGAGATGGCCCGGGGCTGAACGAGCAGCCGGAGCAGGCCGGGGGTCAGGAGCGGTGGCGGTGCTCCGCCGCAGAGGCCAGGTCGCGGCAGAAGTCGCCGAAGCCGAGCCCGGCCGCTTCCAGGGCCATGGGATAGGTGCTGGTCAGCGTCATCCCGGGTGCGACGTTGGTCTCCAGGATGACGACCTTGCCGTCGCCGGTGACGATGGCGTCCGTACGGGACAGGTCCCGCAGGCCCAGGGCCCGGTGGGCGGCGAGGGCGACACGGGCGGCCTCTTCGGCCGCCGCCGGGGGGATCCGGGCGGGATGGTGGAACTCGACCGCGCCAGGGGTGTAGCGGGCGGTGTAGTCGTACAGCCCCTCCGCCACGATCTCCACCGGGGGCAGCGCGAAGGGGCCCTCGCCCAGGTCGGCGACCCCGATGGCGATCTCGGTGCCGGTCACGAGGCGTTCGATCAGCGCCTCGTCGTGGTAGGCGAAGCACGCCATCAGCGCCTCCGGGAGCTGCTCGGCCGCGTCGACCCGGCTCACCCCGAACGCCGAGCCGCCCGCCCGCGGTTTCACGAACAGCGGCAGCCCCAGCCTCTCAATGATCCGGCCGGTGAGCGCGGCGGCACCCAGGTCGTGGAACGCCTCCTTCGGCAGCGTCACCGACGCGGGCGTGACCAGCCCGGCCCGCGCGAACGCCTCCTTCGCCACCGCCTTGTCGAACGCGGCCCGGCACGCCCCCGGCCGCGCTCCCACGTACGGGACCCCGGCCAGCTCCAGGATCTCCTTGATGGTGCCGTCCTCGCCGGCGGTGCCGTGCAGGACCGGGAAGGCCACGGCCCCGGAGGCGTCGGCGAGTGCGGGCAGCAGATCCGTGCCCACGTCCCGCAGGTCCACCTCGACGCCGACGCGACGCAGCGCGTCGGCGACCTGGGCGCCGGACTTCTGGGACACCTCGCGCTCGGGCGAGAGGCCGCCCGCGATGACGACGACCCGCAGATCGGTCATTCCTTCTTCTCCCTTGGTGGTCGTCATGCCTGGTCGGGACCGGGGGCCTGGGGGCCGGTGCTGTCAGCGCGGGCCGAGGTGCCGAAGGTGTCCCGCAGCCGCACCTCCGCCCCGATCACGTCCGCGAGCCGCCGCACCCCGTCGTTGATCCGCTCCGGCGGCGGGTAGCAGTACGACAGCCGCATGGCCTGCCGTCCGTCGCCGTTGGCATAGAAGCCGGTGCCGGGGACGTACGCCACCCTTGACTGGATCGCCCTCGGGAGCATCGCCTTGGAGTCAAGGCCCTCCGGCAGCGTCACCCACACGAAGAAGCCCCCGGCCGGGCGGGTCCACGAGACCCCGGGCGGCATGTACTTCTCCAGCGCGTCGAGCATCGCGCCCCGCCGCTCCCGGTACATCTCCCGGAAGTTCCCGAGCTGTTCCGGCCAGGGTTGGGTCCGCATGTAGCGGTCTACCGCGAGCTGGTTGAACACGGCGTGCGAGAGCATCGCACTCTCGGCCGCGAGCACCAGCTTCTCCCGTACGGCCGCCGGGGCGAGCGCCCACCCGACCCGCAGCCCGGGGGCGAGGGTCTTCGAGAACGAGCCCAGATAGATCACATCGGCGGGGGCGTCGGCGCGCAGTGCCCGCAGCGGCTTGTCCGCGTCCAGGTGCAGGAGTCCGTACGGGTTGTCCTCCAGGACGAGGACCCCGGCCCGGCGGCACACCTCCACCACCCGGGGCCGGCGCTCCTCGGTGAGGGTGACGCCGGCCGGGTTCTGGAAGGTGGGCACGGTGTAGAACAGCTTCGCGGGCCGCCCCTCCCGGGCCAGCCGGGCGAACGTCTCCGCCAGCGCCTCCGGCACCACCCCGGCGTCGTCCATGGCGACATGCACGACGTTGGCCTGGTAGGCGGCGAGGACACCGATCGCGGTCACATACGTCGGGGCCTCGGTGACCACGGTGTCCCCGGGGTCCACGAACACCCGCGTCACCAGGTCCAGGGCCTGCTGCGAGCCGACCGTCACCACGACATCGTCCGGATGCCCGTCGATGCCCTCGGCCGCCATCACCTCACAGATCGTCTCCCGCAGCCCCAGATCACCCTGCGCGGAGCCGTACTGGAGCGCCACCGCGCCCCGTTCGGCCACCAGTTCCGCCATCAGCGCGCCGAGCGCGTCCATCGGCAGCGCCGCCACGTTCGGCATCCCGCCCGCCAGCGACACGATCTCCGGCCGGGAGGCGACGGCGAACAGAGCCCGCACCTCCGAGGCGACCATCCCGGCCGCCCGTGCCGCGTAATGCCCGCGCCACGGATCCACCCGCGAACCCGGCCGGGAAGGCTCGTCAGACTGCATCGGCACGCTCCTGTCCGTCACTGTCCAAGGCCACCGACACTACCGAGCGCGCATGATCACCGCGCGGCATTCCGCAAGGCCGCGCCCCTCCTGCCGGGGCCGGAGGAACGGACGAAGCGTCGTTTTCCCTGCTACGCCGTACGGGACGCCCCGGTGCCGACCAGCAGCTCGCCGCGGACCTGGGCCAGGGCCCCCATACGGTCGCGCGCTTCCTGGAGCTGGGTGCCGCAGGCGCGGGCGGCTTCGGCGGGGTCGTCGGGGAGGGTGGCCCGCAGGAGGCGCTTGTACTCGGGGAGGGTGTCGCCGGTGGCTGCCGTGGCGGGGAGCCGGCGCAGGAGGTCGGCGGCGGAGGTCTCGGAGAAGTCCCACTGCCCGTCCGCGTGGCGGGTGGAGCGGATGACACTGCCCGCCTCCGGTTCCAGAACCAGGTGGCAGCCGTCCCCGCCGAGCAGGGTGCTGAGCAGCGGAAGGCGGACAGCCCGGGGACCGGCCAGCGCGACGGCCTCCTCGGGAGTTGCGGCGAGGCGGGGGCTCGCGGTGCGCTCCGAGGTCGCGAAGGGCATGCCCGGCCAGGGCGCGACCGTGCGTTCCGTACCGCGGACGGACGATTGCCCGCTCCCGGCGGCCGGGGTGGTGTCCTCGTCGGTTCCGGCCCAGGTGATGACCGTGGCGCGGGCACCGGGGAGGGAGGCGGGGAACAGGACGTGCGAGATCACCTCGATGGGCTGGTTGCCCATGGAGGGCAGGGCCATCTTGAACAGGTGGCCGTCGCGGGACTCGGAGACGGCCGCGACATCGGTGTCCCAGAACCGGCCGCAGACGGGGTCGGCCTTCACATCGGTGATCAGCTTCGACAGGTCGGCGTCGTGCGGGTAGCGGGTGCTGGCGTACCGGAGCAGCTTGATGTACTCGGCGGCGTGGTGATTCCAGTCGACGTACTGGAAGCGGGCCTCCGGGCTGAGCATGGCCCAGCGGATGAGGTTCGCGCCCGGCTCGCGCACCCAGGGCCACAGGGCGGCCATGGCGGCGTTGTAGCCGATGATGTTCCACACCCGGTCGGTCAGGTACGCAGGGTTGGGG
>NZ_VCLA01000194.1:11234-12414 GCF_009600885.1 Streptomyces jumonjinensis | reverse complement strand
TCCGCCCAGTCCCAGCTTCTCCCCGGCGACCGCGCGCCAGGCACGCAGCAGACCGGGGTGCCCGAGGAGCTGTCCTGGGGACAGCGGCTCGGAGCCGGTGTCCGGGCAGGGCGCGAGGGCGCCGTCGACCATTGGTTCCTCCAAGGTGTGGGGGGATACGGGCCCGGGGGTGTCCGGGCGCATGGAAAAGGGCGGGAGCACTTGTGGTGCCCCCGCCCTACGTGTCGGTAACCAGAGTAAAGGATCTGCAAAGCGATCTTGAAATAGGTGGTCGGAGAATTGACCGCGCATCGCATCTCTGGTGTTGTTCGATGTTGAACTAATGTCGATCCTTACCCGAGTGGCGATCTTGTCGATTGCGGGGCGAACCGGGCATTGGTATGACTTATTCACGGGCGTGCTCAGGTTTTTGAGCACGCCCATTTTTCTGTGCACGCACCCCATGTCTCCGGCGTCGCTGGATTGACGATCTTGACATTTGGTTCCACGCTACGCGGGTAAACCGGCTGACAGTAAAGGGAATTGAAGTTGCCAGCAGGTTCGGGATGCTGTCAAGTCTTTCCCTGCGCTGTGTATCTGTTCGCGGTTTATGGGGCGTTGACGGGGGGATGAACCGCCGTTTAAATCCAGAGGGCCCGGTGATCAGCGGGGCAGTCGGCGGACCGGGAAGGCGGGAGAGATGAGGCGTGTCGTCGTCCCCCGGGCGCGACCGCCGGCCCCCCGCCCGGCCGCCCCGGCACTGGCCACAGCCCGGCCGGCGCCCACTCGCGCACCGGGCCGCCGTCGGGCCCCTTCCGCTGACACGGCCACGGGTAGGGGGAATCCAGGTCCGTCCCCCACTTCGCGGCGAACGAGGCTTCCCGGAAGGCCCGGCGCGTGTCCGAAACTCCGGCCGGAACGCCTGCCCGGAAGCACCCTCCATACACAGATGTCGTGTTGGTGTCGATGTCCCCGAACACCCCCTGTGCGCTGGAGTGTTGGACGCGTCATGCATATGTTGTTGGTCCCGGCAGCGAAGGCCGGACGGAAACCAGAAGAAGGGGGAGAGGGTGAACGACCCACCGCCACAAGCCGGGGAAACGGAAACGACGCCCAGGAGTTAGCCGCTCCCGAGCGCCGCACCGACACCCCGAAGGGTGTACATAACCGAAGCGGGTCGGCTGGCCTTTTCGACGAGTAC
>NZ_VCLA01000194.1:10816-11206 GCF_009600885.1 Streptomyces jumonjinensis | reverse complement strand
CGACCGGAGCCTCCGGCTCGCCCGCGCCATCGCCGCGATGATCCCCGGGGCCACCACCGCCCGGGTCTCCCAGTGCGACCCCGCCCAGGCCTGGCCCAGCCCCCACCTCCGCGCCTACGACGCATACGGCCGCCTCCTCACCGTCACCCGGGCGAAGGGGCTGACCGCCGCCCGCTGGATCATCCGCGCCCACCCGGAGACCGACTGGGCCGAGACCCACGACCTCGACCTCACCACCGGCACCCTGCGCCCCGCCGCGAAGGCGTACGCCACCACGGGCGGGGGCCGCTGACCATGCCGCGCATACGCACCATCAAACCCGAGGCGTTCCGCTCCGAGTCCCTCGCCGCTGTCTCCCTCTCCGCCGAACGGACCTTCCTCGGCCTGCTT
>NZ_VCLA01000194.1:10487-10806 GCF_009600885.1 Streptomyces jumonjinensis | reverse complement strand
GCCGAACACAACCTCGTCTGCCGCTACACCGTCCACGAGGACGGCGAAGACCGCCGCTACGCCCACATCGTCACCTTCCGCAGGCACCAGAGGATCAACCGGCCCTCCGGCATCCGCACCCCGCCCTGCCCACACCACGAAACCCCCACCGCCCCCGCCGCGCCGACCGCGACCACGGTCGTGCCGGAGCCGGCCGTGACGACTCACGGAGTCCTCACGGAGGATGCGGTGAGGACTCACGGAGGGCTCACTGAGGGCTCAGTGAGGACTCACGGAGCCCTCACGCAATCCGCCGAAAATCGCAAAACCGCAGGTCAAG
>NZ_VCLA01000194.1:8641-10477 GCF_009600885.1 Streptomyces jumonjinensis | reverse complement strand
GGCCGCCCCGCTCCACCTACAAGTAGGGAATTCTTGCATGCCCGCGCACCAGAACGGAACGGCCGCTGCCCCGGCCCCCGACCGGAGCCTCCGGCTCGCCCGCGCCATCGCCGCGATGATCCCCGGAGCCGCCACCGCCCGGGTCTCCCAATGCGACCCGACCCAGAAGTGGCCGAGCCCTCACCTGCGCGCCTATGACACCCACGGCCGCATCCTCACCGTCACTCGGGCCAAGGGGCTGACCGCCGCCCGCTGGATCATCCGCGCCCACCCCAGCGCCGACTGGGCCGAGGCCCACGACCTCGACCTCGCCACCGGCACCCTGCGGCCCGCCGCGAAGGCGTACGCCGCCACGGGCGGGGGCCGCTGACCATGCCGAGGATCCGCACCATCAAACCCGAAGCGTTCCGCTCCGAGTCACTCGCCGCGGTCTCCCTCTCCGCCGAACGCACCTTCCTCGGCCTCCTGACCGAGGCCGACGACCACGGACGCTTCCGCGACCAGCCCGCCGTCCTCGCCGGAGCCCTCTGGTCCTACCGCCCCGGACACGGCCCCCTCGGCGTCGAAGACGACCTCACCCAGCTCGCCGAACACAACCTCGTCTGCCGCTACACCGTCCACGAGGACGGCGAAAACCGCCGCTACGCCCACATCGTCACCTGGCGCAAGCACCAGAAAATCAATCGGCCCTCCGGCATCCGCACCCCGCCCTGCCCCCACCACGAAACCCCCACCGCGCCGACCGCGACCACGGTCGTACCGGAGCTGGCCGTGACGGCTCACGGAGCCCTCACGGAGGACGCGGTGAGGAATCACGGAGGGCTCACTGAGGGCTCAGTGAGCCCTCACGGAGCCCTCACGCAATCCGCCGCACATCACAAAACCGCAGGTCAACCGGCACTCAGTGAGCCCTCACTGAGTACTCACGGAGGACTCAGTGAGCCCTCAGTGAGGGCTCATGGTCCGGATCTAGGACCTAGGAACCTGGACCTAGGAACAACTGCTCGGGGCGCGAGCGCCCCCGCACCCCGGACCGTCTCGGCGAAGCAGCTCATCACCGAGTACGAGGCGGCCTGCGCCCACCGGCCCCCGAGCGGGGTGCTCGGGCACCTCGGGCGGGAGACCGCCCGGCTGCTGGCCGAGGGCATCGACCCGGACCACGTCCGCGCCGGGCTCGCCCGCCACCGCGCCCGGGGCCTGCACCCCAGCACCCTGCCGAGCCTGGTCCACGAGGCCATGAACGCCGGAGGCGGCTTGGACCGGCCGGGCTTCCCGGCTACCGTGCCCGCACGCCGCGCCTGGGCGAATCCCGCCGACCCTGCCGCCGCCTACGCCGAGGAGCTGTGATGCGCGCACCGAACGCCCAGCCCCAGCCCGTCGGCGGCCTCGCCCGCCGCCTCGCCCACATCCTCACCACCCGGGGCATCGAACCCACCAGCACGCCACAGGGCGGACCGGAGCCGGTCCCGGCCCTGCTGGCCGCCGAGTCCCGGATCCCCGCTCGCTACCGCACCGCCACGGCGGATCACCCGGCGGTCGCCGCCTGGGTCCGCGACATCGCCGCCGCCGGGCGGCCGGGTCCGGGCGGGGCGCCGGGGATCGCGCAGGGCCGGTCGCTGCTGATCGCCGGGACCACCGGCACGGGCAAGACCCACCAGGCGTACGGCGCGGTCCGCAGCCTGATCGGGGCGGGGGTGCGGCTGCGGTGGAAGGCGGTCACCGCCGCCGACCTCTACGCCGACCTGCGCCCGCGCCCCGGGCACGACGGCGAGCGCGAACTCCGGGATCTCGCCCGCTGCCCGCTGCTGATCATCGACGACCTCGGGGCCGCGAAGT
>NZ_VCLA01000194.1:8531-8631 GCF_009600885.1 Streptomyces jumonjinensis | reverse complement strand
GACAAGGTCATCCTCGACGGCCCCGACCGCAGACGCACCCACGCCGCCCAGCAGCGTCTCACCGCAGCCTGACCCACCTGCCGCCACCGGGCCCCGACCA
>NZ_VCLA01000194.1:8339-8516 GCF_009600885.1 Streptomyces jumonjinensis | reverse complement strand
GAGCCGCGCACCCTCGGCGACCACACCTGGCAGGACCAGGCCGCCTGCAGCACCAGCCCCCAGCACCGGGTCGATCCCGAGCTGTTCTTCCCCGAACCGGACGAGATCGACCGCATCGCCGCCGCCAAGACTCTGTGCGCCCAGTGCCCGGTCCGCCGCACCTGCCTCGACACCGCG
>NZ_VCLA01000194.1:7321-8329 GCF_009600885.1 Streptomyces jumonjinensis | reverse complement strand
CCACGGGCCCGCCTTCACCGACCCCGGACGAGCACACCCCTGCCCCGGGATCCTCTGGAGACCACGCATGCACAGCGCCACCACCCACGAGCCGCGCACCCTCGGCGACCACACCTGGCAGGACCAGGCCGCCTGCCGCACCAGCACCCACCACACCGTCGACCCGGAGCTGTTCTTCCCCGGACCGGACGAGATCGACCGCATCACCGCCGCCAAGACCATCTGCGCCCAGTGCCCCGTCCGCCGCACCTGCCTGGACACCGCCCTGGAGAACGGCGACCGCGACGGCATCCGGGGCGGCCTCACCGAGGAAGAACGCGACGCCCTCCACAGCAAGCTCCCCCAGCGCCTCGACTACACCCGGATCAACGAAACCCTCGCCGGCCGAGACGTCCACCTCAGCCGCGCCGAACGCCGCGCGGTCGCCCGCGACGCCTACCAGGCCGGGATCCCGGCCGACCAGCTCGCCCGCCTCCTGAAGATCACTGTGGACCACGCCAAAAAGCTCTACCGCCACGCCAGCCGAGAGATCCGCAACCGCAACACCAAGAAGACCGGTACCCGGACGGTGCCGGTCACCTCGGCGGCGCCCAAGGCCCCGGCCCGTGCCGACCTCGGGACGGCCGCGTGACCACCCCGGCGCCGATACCGGCGCACACCACCACCGCCTGGGACAAGGCCGCCGTCGTCACCCTCGGCGCCGCCGCCTGCGCCCTCTCCTACGACGCCCTCCAGCAGATGGCCGCCTCCATCCACATCCGGGGCGCCCTCACCTACCTCTTCCCCCTGATCATCGACGGCTTCATCGCCTACGGAGTGCGCGGCCTCCTGGTCCTGCGGGCCGCGCCGTTCACCGCCCGGCTCTACGCCTGGACCCTTTTCGGCACCGCCTCCGCGGTCAGCATCTGGGCCAACGCCCTTCACGCCGTCCGCCTCAATCAGCAGGGCCCGCCCGGGGCTGGGCTGAGGCTGGAGGACGTCACGGTCGGCGTGCTCTCCACGGTCGCC
>NZ_VCLA01000194.1:7178-7311 GCF_009600885.1 Streptomyces jumonjinensis | reverse complement strand
ACTGACCGCGCCTGCCCCTTCCGCCCCGGACACCCACCCGGTCACCACCCACCCGGTCACCACCGGCCCGGTCACCCCGAGCGGGGACACCCCGGCCGACCGGAGTGGACAGCCGGTCACCCCGCCCGACCCC
>NZ_VCLA01000194.1:6962-7168 GCF_009600885.1 Streptomyces jumonjinensis | reverse complement strand
CAAGGTCACCCGCCAGATCGTCGCGGACGCCATCCGGGGACAGGGCATCCCGCTGGCCAACGACCGGCTGACCGCCCTGGTCACCCAGCTCCGCGACGAGAACCGACCGACCCGGCCCGGCAACCGACCGGCCCCGGTCACCGCGACCGGCTGACCGACCACCCCACGGGGCGACCGGGCCGGATACCGACCGGCCCGGTCACCCG
>NZ_VCLA01000194.1:6800-6952 GCF_009600885.1 Streptomyces jumonjinensis | reverse complement strand
GAGCCCTCACTGAGCACTCACGGAGGACTCAGTGAGCCCTCAGTGAGGACTCACGGTCCGGATCTAGGACCTAGGAACCTGGACCTAGGAACAACTACTCGGGGCGCGAGCGCCCCCGCACCCCGGACCCCCTCGGCGAAGCAGCTCATCGA
>NZ_VCLA01000194.1:6681-6790 GCF_009600885.1 Streptomyces jumonjinensis | reverse complement strand
CGAGGGCATCGACCCGGACCACGTCCGCGCCGGGCTCGCCCGCCACCGGGCCAAGGGCCTGCACCCGAGCACCCTGCCGAGCCTGGTCCACGAGGCCATGAACGCCGGG
>NZ_VCLA01000194.1:6069-6671 GCF_009600885.1 Streptomyces jumonjinensis | reverse complement strand
CGGCCTCGCCCGCCGCCTCGCCCACATCCTCACCACCCGGGGCATCGACCCCACCAGCACGCCGGTCGCCGAGGCGGAGCCGGTCCCGGCCCTGCTGGCCGCCGAGTCGCGGATCCCCGCCCGCTACCGGGGTGCCACGGCGGACCATCCGGCGGTCGCCGCCTGGGTCCGGGACATCGCCGAGGCCGGTCGGCCCGGTCCGGGCGGTGCGCCGGGGATCGCGCAGGGCCGGTCGCTGCTGATCGCCGGAACGACCGGAACGGGTAAGACCCACCAGGCGTACGGCGCGGTCCGCAGCCTCATCTCCGCCGGGGTCCGGCTGCGGTGGAAGGCGGTCACCGCCGCCGACCTCTACGCCGACCTCCGGCCCCGCCCCGGGCACGACGGCGAGCGCGAACTCCGGGACCTGGCCCGCTGCCCACTACTGATCATTGACGACCTCGGTGCGGCGAAGCACAGCGAGTGGACCGAGGAGATCACCATGCGGCTGATGAACCGCCGCTACAACGAACTCCTCCCGACCCTGGTCACCACCAACCTCGGCATGGCCGACCTGCGCGCCCACATCGGCGACCGTGTCGCCTCCCGCCTGAGCGAGATGG
>NZ_VCLA01000194.1:5865-6059 GCF_009600885.1 Streptomyces jumonjinensis | reverse complement strand
CGAACTCCTCCCGACCCTGGTCACCACCAACCTCGGCATGGCCGACCTCCGCGCCCACATCGGCGACCGCGTCGCCTCCCGGCTGACCGAGATGACCGACAAGGTCATCCTCGACGGCCCCGACCGCAGACGCACCCACGCCGCCGGGCGACGCCACCCCGTCGCCGCTGCCTGATCCTGCCGACCTCACCGGG
>NZ_VCLA01000194.1:4498-5216 GCF_009600885.1 Streptomyces jumonjinensis | reverse complement strand
GCATCCGGGGCGGCCTCACCGAGGAAGAACGCGACGCCCTCCACAGCAGGCTGCCCCAGCGCGTCGACTACGCCCGGATCAACGCCACCTTCGCCGGCGGTGACGTCCACCTCAGCCGGGCCGAGCGCCGCGCCGTCGCCCGCGACGCTTACCAGGCGGGGATCCCGGCCGACCGGCTCGCCCGCCTGCTGAAGATCACCGTGGAGCACGCCAAGAAGCTCTACCGCCACGCCGCCCGCGAGATCAGCCACCGCAACACCAAGACCACCAGGACCGCGAAGGCGGCACCCATCACCCCAGCGAAGACCCCGGCCCGCGCCGACCTCGGGACGGCCGCGTGAGCGCCCCGGCGCCGATACCGGCGCACGCCACCACCGCCTGGGACAAGGTCGCCGTCGTAGCCCTCGGCAGCGCTGCCTGCGCTCTCTCGTACGACGCCCTCCAGCAGATGGCCGCCTCCATTCACATCCGGGGAGCCCTCACCTACCTCTTCCCCCTGATCATCGACGGCTTCATCGCCTATGGCGTCCGAGGACTCCTCGTCCTGCGCACCGCCCCCTTCACCGCCCGGCTTTACGCCTGGACCCTTTTCGGCACTGCCTCTGCGGTCAGTATCTGGGCCAACGCCCTTCACGCTGTACGCCTCAATCAGCAGGGCCCGCCCGGTACCGGGCTGAGGCTGGAGGACGTCACGGTCGGTGTGCTCTCCACGGTCGCT
>NZ_VCLA01000194.1:4374-4488 GCF_009600885.1 Streptomyces jumonjinensis | reverse complement strand
CCCGGTCACCCCGGCCGAAGCCGATGCCTGGATCACCACCCTCCACCGGCACGGTCAACTCCACCACGCCGAACGCGGCCCGGACGGGACCTGGACCGTCCGCCGCACGGCCAC
>NZ_VCLA01000194.1:3903-4364 GCF_009600885.1 Streptomyces jumonjinensis | reverse complement strand
CCGCTCGCCCTCGCCGGGGCCGTCCACCTCTACATCCTCATCGCCCGCCAGCCCACTGGGCCCGCACTGACCGACCGGCCCGGACACCCCGGACAGCCGGACACACTGACCGTCCGCACCGACCGGGTCACCACCGACAGGCCGGGGCTGACCGACCGAACTGACCGGGAGCGTCCGGAACTGACCGGCCCGCCGGACAGTGACCGACCGGCCCCAGTGGCGGCCGGACACCCGGTGACCGAACTGACCGCGCCTGCCCCTTCCGCCCCGGACACCCACCCGGTCACCACTGGCCCGGTCACCCCGAGCGGGGACACCCCGGCCGACCGGAGCGGACAGCCGGTCACCCTGCCCGATCCTGAGCCCGAGCACACCGGCCGCGACGAGGCCGCACCGTCCGGGGAACCGGACAGCAGACCCGCCACGGACACCGCACCGACCGGGCTGACCGGCCCGGAGGG
>NZ_VCLA01000194.1:2567-3893 GCF_009600885.1 Streptomyces jumonjinensis | reverse complement strand
CACCGGCCGCGACGAGGCCGCACCGTCCGGGGAACCGGACAGCAGACCGGCCCCGGACACCGCACCGACCGGACTGACCGGCCCGGAGGACGAGGACGAACTCCTCCCGATCGCCCGCGCGGCGGTCACCCGGGCGGACAAGGTCACCCGCCAGATCGTCGCGGACGCCATCCGGGGACAGGGCATTCCGCTGGCCAACGACCGGCTGACCGCCCTGGTCACCCAGCTCCGCACCGAGAACCGACCGGCCCCGGTCACTGCCACCGGCTGACCGACCGCCCCACGGGGTGACCGGGCCGGACACCGACCGGCCCGGTCACCCCACCCGGGACACCCGGACACCGAACCCCCGCTCCTGCTCGTACCGGAGGCCCTCGTGCGCACCTCCCCGGTCACCCCGGCCGAAGCCGACGCCTGGATCACCACCCTCCACCGCCACGGTCACCTCCACCACGCCGAACGCGGCCCCGACGGCTCCTGGACCGTCCGGCGCACCGCATGCAGCCGGCCGTGGACCCTGCACCACCCGGCCCTCGCCCTCGACTACGCCGCCGAGATCCTCCGGGACCTTCGGCGAACCGCCCCGGAGACCCGCCGATGACCCGACCCGACCCGACCGACCCCACCACCGCCGGGTGCGGAGGCGACTGCCCGGCACGAGGCCGAGCAAGCTGTAGCGTCCGAAACTCCTCCGCAGCCCGTGGCTGCGGAGGAGTTTCGGACGCGCATGCCCCCACCCCGAACGGGGCGGGGGAAACCTCCTGGCACCAGGGGGCGCCGGGAGGAGAGGCTGCGACCGGGGGCGGACCGCAACCAGGAGGAGAACCTCCGTCGCTGTCCGCGCGACGCCAGCGTCCGCGCCTGCGCCAGAACCTTCAGCGCGACCACGTCCGCAGCGTTCGCCTCACCGCCGACGAACTCGCCACCGTCCAGACCGCCGCCAAGGCGGTCGGACTGACCACCGCCGGGTTTCTCGCCGACGCGGCGGTCGCGCTTGCCCATACGAAGAGCGGTGCCAAGCTGTGGCTGGTGGACCAGCGGGCCCTGGTCGAAGAGCTGATGACCGTCGGCGCCCAGCTCGCCCGAGCCGGGAACAACCTCAACCAGATCGCCCGGGTTCTTAACTCCGGCGGCCACAGCGACCACGTCGACCAAGTTGTCGACCGGGTGCTTCGCGCGGCGGTCCGTGTGGAGGCCGCCGCAGTTGAGATCGCCCGGCGGCGGTGACCGGCATGGTTCCGGACATCTCCACCGGCAGCCGAACCTACGGCCTGCTCGCCTACCTCTATGGTCCCGGCCGCCGCGACGAACACACCGACCCCCACA
>NZ_VCLA01000194.1:1684-2557 GCF_009600885.1 Streptomyces jumonjinensis | reverse complement strand
CCCTGCACCACCCGGCCCTCGCCCTCGACTACGCCGCCGAGATCCTCCAGGACCTCCGGCGAACCGCCCCGGAGACCCGCCGATGACCCTCCCCGAACCAGCCGACCCCACCACCGTGGTGGCGGGAGGTGACTGCCCGGCACGAGGCCGAGCAAGCTATATCGTCCGAAACTCCTCCGCAGCCACGGGCAGCGGAGGAGTTTCGGACGCGCAAGTCCCCACCCCGGACAGGGTGGGGGAACCCTCCCGGCACCAGGGGGCACCGGGAGGAGAGGCTGCGACCGGGGGCGGACCGCAGCCAGAAGACGGAGGAGCCGAACCGCCCGCGCGCCGTCAGCGTCCGCGCCTGCGCCAGACCGTCCAGCGCGACCACGTCCGCAGCGTGCGCCTCACCGCCGACGAACTCGCCACCGTCCAGCACGCCGCCCGAACCGTCGGGCTGACCACCGCCGGGTTCCTCGCCGACGCCGCCGTCGCCCTCGCCCGCACCCACGACGAGGCGAAAGTGTGGCTGGTGGACCAGCGGACGCTGGTCGAGGAGCTGATGACCACCGTCGCCCAGCTCGCCCGCGCCGGGAACAACCTCAACCAGGTGGCGCGGATCTTGAACTCCGGCGGCCACAGCGACGGCGTCGACCGCGCCGTCGAGCGGGTACTCAAGGCAGCCGTCCGGGTCGAGGACGCAGCAGCCGAGATCGCCCGGCGGCGGTGACCAGGATGGTTCCGGACATCTCCACCGGCAGCCGCACCTACGGCCTGCTCGCCTACCTCTACGGCCCCGGCCGCCGCGACGAACACACCGACCCCCACCTCGTCGCCGCCTGGGAACCCGTCCTCGCCCCCGACCCGGGCCGGGACCCGGCGGCCACGCTC
>NZ_VCLA01000194.1:1365-1674 GCF_009600885.1 Streptomyces jumonjinensis | reverse complement strand
ATCGTCGCCACCCTCAAACGCCAGGACGGCCGCAGCCCCCGCCGCCACAACGACAGCGCCCGCGCCCAGGCCGAATGCCGCCAGATCGAGAAGGACTTCGGCCTCCAGCGCCTCAACCCCGGCGACCGCACCGCCGCCCAGCGCCCCACCAGCGCCGAGCGCTCCAAGGCGGAGCGCACTGGGCGGGCCGAGCCGCCGCGCGAGACCCTCCGCGAAGCCGTCCGCCAATCACTTGCCGGAGCCGCCACGGAGGACGAATTCTTCGCCCGGCTCACCGCCGCCGGCCTCCGCGTCGAACAGCGGATCGCG
>NZ_VCLA01000194.1:806-1115 GCF_009600885.1 Streptomyces jumonjinensis | reverse complement strand
ATCGTCGCCACCCTCAAACGCCAGGACGGCCGCAGCCCCCGCCGCCACCAGGACGCCGTCCGGGCCCAGGCCGAGTGCCGTCGTATCGAAGCCGACTTCGGCCTCCAGCGGCTCAACTCCGGCGACCGAACCGCCGCCCAGCGCCCCACCAGCGCCGAGCGCTCCAAAGCGGAGCGCACCGGGCGGGCCGAGCCACCGCGCGAGACCCTCCGCGAAGCAGTCCGTCAGGCCCTCGCCGGAGCCGCGGACGAAGGCGAGTTCTTCGCCCGGCTCACCGCCGCCGGCCTCCGCGTCGAGCAACGCCTCGCC
>NZ_VCLA01000194.1:309-796 GCF_009600885.1 Streptomyces jumonjinensis | reverse complement strand
GTCCGGGGACACCCTCGGCTACAAGGTCGCCCTCCCCGCCGACCGCAATCGGGCGGGCGAACCGGTCTGGTTCTCCGGCTCCAAACTCGCCCCCGACCTCTCCCTCCCGAATATCCGCCAGCGCCTGGAGACCGGTGCCCTGGACACGGAGGAGGGGCCCCGCCCGCGCCCGGCCGTTGCCCGCAGGGACGCCGTCGCCCCCGCCGTACAGGCTGCCGCCGTCTTCGACCAGGACGACGACGGCACGGTCGTCGCCCAGCTCGTCGGCACCGGAGAACTCCTCGACGCCCTCGCACAGACCTCACCGGCCCCGACCCGTACGGAACTCCGACAGGCGGCCCGCGCCTTCGAACGCGCCACCCGCACCCACGAACGCGCCGCCCGAGCCGACCACCGCGCCCTGCGATCCGCCGCCCGCGGAGTGCTTCGCGCCGGGGACGCGCTCGGCCGGGGCGAGGACGGCGGTACCACCGCCATGGTCCTCTCG
>NZ_VCLA01000194.1:189-299 GCF_009600885.1 Streptomyces jumonjinensis | reverse complement strand
AAGCAGTTGACCGACCGGCTCGACCTCCCCGTCCTCGCCCTCCCCGCCAGCCGACGGCCCCCGAAGCACGTCTGGCACTGCCCCGTCCGCACCGCCCCCGGCGATCGGCC
>NZ_VCLA01000194.1:0-179 GCF_009600885.1 Streptomyces jumonjinensis | reverse complement strand
AAGCAGTTGACCGACCGGCTCGACCTCCCCGTCCTCGCCCTCCCCGCCGACCGCCGCCCGGCCCGGCACGTGTGGCACTGCCCCGTCCGCACCGCCCCCGGCGACCGCCTGCTGACCGACGCCGAGTGGGGCGAGGTCGCCCGCCGCATCGTCCACGCCACCGGCATCGCGCCCGAAGG
>NZ_VCLA01000025.1 GCF_009600885.1 Streptomyces jumonjinensis | reverse complement strand
GCGGACGACGTGGTCAGCCGCAGCCAGCCGCTGAGCGCCGAGGCCGCCTCCGTCTACTACTCGCTGGCCGACGCGGACACGGCCGCCTCCAGCGGCTTCCTCGCCGGAGCCGCCAAGGAACCCGCCCAGGTGCGCGAGCGGTACGAGAAGGACATCGCCCGCGCCTCCCGGCTGCTGATCAAGGCCGCGACCAGCACGGACGACTCCAGCGATTCGGGCCGCCAGATAACGGTGCTCAACGAGCAGCTGCCGGTCTACACGGGACGGATCGAGACCGCCCGCGCCTACAACCGGCAGGGACTGCCGCTCGGCGGGGCCTATCTCCGGTTCGCCAACGAGCAGATGACCACCGTGCTGCTGCCCGCCGCGCAGAAGCTGTACGACGCGGAGCGGGCCCGGCTCGACCGGGACGACGAGGAGGCCAGGTTCTGGCCGGTCCTCTCGCTCGCTCTCGGACTGCTGGCGCTCGGCGCGCTCGGCTGGGCCCAGCGCCGTACCTATCTGCGGACGAACCGGGTGTTCAACCACGGGCTGCTCGCCGCGACCGCCGCCACCGCCGTCGTACTGCTGTGGCTGGCCGGGGGCCACACCCTGGCGCGCTCGGCGCTGCATGAGGCGCGGGAGGACGGGCAGAAGTCCCTCACCGTGCTCAACGACGCGCGCATAAGCTCCCTGAAGGCCCGGGCCAATGAGAATCTCGTGCTGGTGGCCCGGGGCGCGGTGCTCACGGACGACGGCAAGAGCGACAAGTACGAGACGGAGTTCGGCGCGGGGATGCGCGATCTCGGCGAGGAACTGAGCGCCGCCCTGCTCCACGCCGACGACGCCGAGGGCCGTACGGCCGTGGAGTCCGCGCAGGCGAGCGTCACCGAGTGGCGGACCCGGCACAAGAAGGTCAGCGAGACCGACCGGGCCGGGGAGTACGAGGGCGCGCTGAAGCGGGTCATAGGGCCCGGGAAGTCCACCGGCAAGTCCTTCGACGAGGTGAACGCGGCGCTGGAGCAGGCGCTCGCGCATGAGCAGCGGGAGTTCAGCCGGGCGGCGGCGGACGGGCGGGACGCGCTGGACGGGCTTCCGGCCGGGGCGGCGGCGCTCGGGCTGCTGGGCGCGGCGGGCGCGATCCTCGGTGTCAACCGCAGGCTCGCGGAGTACCGGTGAGAGGGGGAGAGATGACGGATGGAACCAGCGGGCCGGGGACCGGTCCCTGGGCCCGGTTCTCCCGGGGCGGCTCATGGCGGCGGGGCGGCGAGGACCGCCCGAGGCGGCACAGCGCTCTGCGGGGCTGGGGCGGGGTCGCGGGCATGGCGACCGCCTGCGCGCTGACGGCCGCCGCCACCTTGATCCCGCTCTCCCAGGGTGCGGGAGCGGGCCTCACCGGCGCGGGCCGGAGCGCTTCCGCCACGATGTCCGCCAAGGCGGCGCAGTGCGAGGACCCGGAGCGGTCCCTGCGCCCTTCGCCCGCCGACGGGCCGTCGATCCGGGCGATAAAGGAGCGCGGCAAGCTCGTCGTCGGCGTGGACCAGAACAGCTACCGCTGGGGCTACCGCGACCCGGCGACCGGCGGTCTCCTGGGCTTCGACATCGATCTCGCCCGCGCCATAGCCAAGGACATCCTCGGCAGCGAGACCGCCGTCATCTTCCGTGCGATCCCCACCGATCAGCGCATACCCGCGCTGGACAACGGGACCGTCGATCTCGTGGTGCGCACGATGACGATCAACTGCGACCGCGCCGAGCAGGTCGCGTTCTCCACCGCGTACTTCCAGGCCGGGCAGCAGGTCCTGGCCTCCGAGGGCTCCGACATCACCGGGTACGACGCCTCGCTGAAGGGCAAGCGGGTCTGTACGGCCGAGGGCTCGACGGCGTACGACGCCCTGAAGAAGAATTCGTTCGGGGCGGTCTTCCAGGACGAGCACGACGACGGACCGGCCGACGAGAACGTTCTCACCGTGCCCAATCAGCTCGACTGCCTGGTCCGGCTCCAGCAGGGCCTGGCCGACGCGGTCGTCACGGACAACGCGCTCGCCGCGGGCCAGGCGGCCCAGGACCCGGCGGTGACCCTCAAGGGCAAGCCCTTCACCGTCGAGTACTACGGTGTGGCCGCCGCGCTCGGCAAGGACGACCTGGTGCGCCGGGTCAACCAGGTCCTGGAGGAGTACCGCAAGGGCCCCCAGAGCCCCTGGACCAAGGCGTACAAGAAATGGCTGGCCGACGATCTGCCCGGCATATCCGGGCCGCCGACGCCCAAGTACCGCTAGGGTCCCTCGTTCGGATCAGGCTGGATCAGTGAGCGGGCTCTGGAAGAAGTGCCCAGCGTGCGTGCCGGACCCCGCCAGGCAGACGGGAGTCCGAGGACACGGCCTAGGGCCGACGAACGAGAGGTGATCGATGGGCGTCGCGGGAGCGTCCCCCGGCCGGGGAGCCGCCGGGCCGACGATGGACCGGGACGAGGCGGACCGGGCGCTGGCCCGTCTCGGTGCGGAGCACGAGGCGATCGAGACCTCGCTGCTCGCCCTCCAGGACCACGCGGGCCGCAGGCTGCTCGAAGGCGCCGAGCTGACCGGTGTCACCAAAGAGCGCTGGAGCGGTGCCGAGGCGTCGATCAGCCGGCTGTGGGAGTACTTCGACGCGTACTCCGACGCCCTGGACGGCATCCGTGAGCTGCGGGCACGCCGCCGCTGGCCCGGCCGGGAGGACCTGGTGGAGCTCACCGAGCGGCTGCGCGGGCGCTCGGTGGTGGTGGCCATGCCGCTGGGCCATATCTCGCTCTCCGTCGACGGACCGGCCAGGCTGACCGAGGAGTTCACCCTGGAGGAGCTGGTCGGCCGGATGAACGAGCTGTACGCGAGCTCGCTCGACGCGGTGGTGACGGCGGACGCGGTGTGGTCCGCGCTGCCCGCGCGGATCGATCTGCTCTCGGCCGAGCTCCAGCGCACCCGTTCGCTGGCCCACTCGGTGGGCGTACGGCCCGGGGAGCATCCCTCCGGCGACGAGCTGGAGGAGATCACCCATGAGCTGTCCGCTCTGCGCGCCCAGGTGATCTCCGATCCGCTGGCCTTCTGGCGTCCCTCGCCCGGGAGTTCCGCGCCGGGCGGCGGCCGTCCCGACACCGACCGCTACGACCGGGCCGCCCGCGCCCTGGAGGACATCCGCCGGGAGATAGAGGCGGTGCTGGGGGTCCGGCAGGACTCCGAGGAGCGGCTGATACGGCTGCGCGACGTCCTCTCCCGCGCCGATCGCACCCTGGCCGAGGCCCGGACGGCGCGCGGTGAGGTGCTGGCGAAGATCGCCGCTTCGGAGGTGCCCGCGGTCAGCGGCCCGCCGATCGCGCTCCAGGAGCGGCTCTCCCTGGCGGCCGAGCATCGCAGACACTCCCGCTGGCACCGGCTCTCCCCGCTCCTCGAAGCGCTGGAGCGGGAGGCCGAGGACGAGCTGCTGCGGGCCCGGGAGTCGCTGACCGCGGTCACCGCCCCGCTCGCCGTGCGGGCGGAGCTGCGCGGCAGACTCGACGCCTACCGGGCGAAGATGGCCCGGCACGGCTTCGCGGAGGATCCGCTCCTGATCGAGCGGTACGACCTGGCTCGCAGAACGCTGTGGAGCGCGCCGTGCGATCTGCGCGTCGCCGAGCAGGCGGTGCTCCGCTATCAGCAGGCGGCGGCCGAGGCCGTCGCCATGGCCCAGCAGCCGCCCGGCCGTCCGGGGCCCGAGGACCGCAGGGGGGACGCGTGAGCGGGAACGAGAGCTGTCAGCGGCCCGGCTGCGACGGCCGCTACGAGGACATGGGCGGCGGTGAGCTGTACTGCGAGACCTGCGGGCTGGCCCCCGTCGTGGCGGCGGGCTCCGGCGACCCGGCCCGGCAGCGCCAGGACAGCGGCTCCGCCTCGACACGGGTCTCCCCGCGCTCCTCCGCCGCCTCCTCCGCCGCGTCGCGGCGGTCGGCCTCGGGGCGGCTGTCGCGCTCGCTGACCGGCTCCAGCACCTCCACCCGCTCCATCTCGGTGCGCAGCTCCGGCACCGCCGCGAGCTCCTCCAGCCGCAACCGGCTCGGCGCGGGCCTGGTGACCGTGCCCGAGGTGCCGCGCCCCGACCCGCGCTCGGCGGTGATGGAGAACCCGGAGGTGCCGGAGCGGAAGCGGTTCTGCTCGCGGGCCGAGTGCGGTGCCCCGGTGGGGCGTTCACGCGGTGAGCGCACCGGGCGCACGGAAGGGTTCTGCACCTCCTGCGGCCATCCGTACTCCTTCGTCCCCAAGCTCGTCGCCGGGGACATCGTGCGCGGGCAGTACGAGGTGGCGGGCTGTCTCGCCCACGGCGGTCTGGGCTGGGTCTATCTGGCGGTGGACCGCGCGGTCTCGGACCGCTGGGTGGTCCTCAAGGGCCTGCTGGACACCGGAGACCAGGACGCCATGGCCGCGGCGATATCCGAGCGCCGCTTCCTCGCCGAGATCGAGCACTCCAACATCGTCCGCATCTACAACTTCGTCGAGCATCTCGACCAGCGGACCGGATCTCTCGACGGCTATATCGTCATGGAGTACGTCGGCGGCAAATCGCTCAAGGAGCTGGCCAACGACCGGCGGGACGCCGCGGGCAAGCGGGACCCGCTGCCGGTGGAGCAGGCGTGCGCGTACGGCATCGAGGCGCTGGAGGCACTCGGACATCTGCACAGCCGGCACCTGCTGTACTGCGATTTCAAGGTCGACAACGCCATCCAGCAGCAGGACCAGCTCAAGCTGATCGACATGGGCGCGGTCCGGCGGATGGACGACGACCAGTCCGCGATCTACGGCACGGTGGGCTACCAGGCCCCGGAGGTCGCCGACACGGGGCCGTCCATAGCCTCCGACCTCTACACCGTGGCGCGCACCCTGGCGGTGCTGACCTTCGACTTCCAGGGGTACACCAACGTCTTCGCGGACTGCCTCCCGGACCCGGGACACGTTCCGGTCTTCCAGACGTACGAGTCGTTCTACCGCCTGCTGGTGCGGGCGACGGACCCGGATCCGGCGCGGCGGTTCTCCTCGGCGCAGGAGATGGCGGAGCAGCTGACCGGTGTGCTCAGGGAGGTCGTCTCCCTGCAGACGGGCCGTGCCAGGCCCGCGCTGTCCACCCTGTTCGGACCGGAGCAGCGGGTCACGGACACGGAGCTGTTCGCACCGGACGCGGAGGGCGTCTCGGTGCTGGGGGCCCGGACGGCCGGCAGGAAGCGCCGCGGGGCCCTGCCCGAGGGGGCGGGGCCGCGTCCGGCGCTCCCGAACGGGCGGGGCGCCGCGCCCGGTTCGGGGCCGGATGTCCTGGCTGCCGGGTCCGCCGCCCCGTTCGCCCCCCGGCTGATCGCGCTGGACGCCCGTGCCGTCGCCCTCGCGCTGCCCGTTCCCCGGGTCGACCCGGACGATCCCGCCACGGGTCTCCTCGCCGGTCTGCTGTCGGCCGCGCCCGCCGAGCTGCTCGCCGCGCTGGCCGCCGCGCCCGTGCGTTCCCCGGAGATCCGGCTGCGCGAGCTGCGCGCCCGGCTGGAGCTGGGCGAGCCGGTGGCGACGGCCGCGGCAGAGGTCCTGGAGGCGCTGGAGCGCGATCACGCCGACGACTGGCGGGTGGTGTGGTACCGGGGCCTGACCTCCCTGGCCGCCGGGGACGACGGGGCGGCGGCGCTCTCCTTCGACGCGGTGTACGACGCGTTCCCCGGCGAGCCCGCGCCCAAGCTGGCCCTCGGGGTCTGTGCCGAGGCGCTCGGCCGGCTGGACACCGCAGCCGAGTACTACCGGCTGGTGTGGACGACCGATCCGAGCTTTGTCAGCGCCGCGTTCGGGCTGGCCCGGGTGCGGCTCGCAGCGGGCGACCGGGCCGGAGCGGTGCACGCCCTGGAGTCGGTGCCGGAGGCGTCGATCCACTACACGGCGGCCCGGGTGGCCGCCGTGCGGGCGCGGCTGCGGCGACGGGCCGCGCAGGACCCTCTGATGGACGATCTGACGGCGGCGGCGGCCCAGGTGGAGGCCCTCGACGGCTTCGGACTGGACGCGGTGCGCCGGGAGCGGCTCTCCACCGAGGTACTCGGCACCGCCCTGGACTGGGTACTCTCCGGTAGTCCCGGAGCCCAACAGTCCGTACCGGCCCCGTCGAGCGCATCACGGCCCGGCAGCGAGCCCACCGCCCAGGCGGCGCGGCCCGTCTCCGCCGCGCCCGCCGTGCTGCTCGGCAGCGAGCTGGACGAACGCGGGCTGCGCTTCGGGCTGGAACGCTCCTTCCGGGTGCTCGCCCGGCTCGCCCAGCGGGGCGAGGAGCGGATGGAACTGGTGGAGCGCGCCAACCGCTTCCGCCCCCGGACGTGGGTGTGATTGATGTCGCCGCAGATGCACCGGCCGGACGCCGGTCCGATGTGCCCCGCTTGCGCGGAGCCGCTGGAGGATGACGACCGCTTCTGCGGTGCGTGTGGACACGACCTCGCGTCGGCGCCCGCCCCGCCGGGGGCCGACCGCCCGACGCTCGCCGTCGGGGTACCGGCCGAGGGGTCGGGATGGCCGGGGCCGGGCGCTCCCGGCGGCCCCGGGGCCTATGTCCCGCCGGGGCCGGGCGTCTCCGGCGGCTCAGGGTTCCCTCTCCCGCCGGGGCCGGGCGCTCCCGGCGCCCCCGGGCTCCAGGTCCCGCCGGGTCCGGGCCCGTACGGCGTATCCGGGTCCGGGCCGTACAGCGGGCACGGCTCCGGCCCGTACGGCGTATCCGGGTCCGGCCCATACGGCGGGCACGGGTCAGGCCCGTACGGCGGACCGCCGGACGGCGGCATGCCCCCGGGGCACGGCTCCGCGGGCTTCCCGGGCGTGCCCCCGATGCCGTACGCGCCCCCCGTCCCGGGCAGCGCGCCGTACGCCGTCACCCCGGGTCAGGACGGGCCGGGCTCCGGGGACTTCGGGCCGCCCCCGCCCCAGCCGGAGCAGCCGGAGCCCGTGGCCGCCGACCCGCGCGCCGTGCCCGCCGGCCCCCCGGCGTCCGCCAAGCTCTGTGTGGCCTGCCGGGCAGGCCGGGTCGACCCGGACGGCTACTGCGAGAACTGCGGCCACGCCCAGCCCAGGGAGCGCGACCATATGGAGCGGGAGCTCGGCCCGGTCGCCGCCGTCAGCGACCGGGGGCTGCGCCATCACCGCAACGAGGACGCGTTCGCCGTCTCCGTCACCGCGCTGCCCGATGGTTCACCGGCCGTCGTCGCGATCGTCTGCGACGGCGTGTCGTCGGCCACCCGGCCCGACGAGGCGTCACAGGCCGCCGCCAGGGCCGCCAATGAGCTGCTGCTGGAGACGCTGCCGCGCGGCGCCGATCCCCAGCAGGCGATGCGGGAGGCGATCGTGGCCGCCGCCGCCGCGGTCGACGCCCTGGCGGAGCGGCCCCCCGGCGCCGACCCGGAGGAGCGCCCGCACCACCATCTCAACGCGCCCGCGTGCACGATCGTCGGCGCGGTGTCCGCCGGGGGGCTGCTGATCGTCGGCTGGGTCGGCGACAGCCGCGTCTACTGGGTGCCCGACGATCGCTCCGGGCCTGCCGCCCGGCTCACCGAGGACGACTCCTGGGCCGCGCAGATGGTGGCCGCCGGACTGATGAGCGAGCAGGAGGCCTACGCCGACGACCGCGCCCACGCCATCACGGGCTGGCTCGGCGCCGACGCCTATGAACTCGACCCGCACACGGCCGCGTTCACACCGGACCGGGACGGAGTGGTCGTGGTCTGCACGGACGGTCTGTGGAACTACGCGGAGGGGGCGGCGGACATGGCCCGGGCGATCCCGGCCGACGCCGCCGAACGGCCGCTGCACAGCGCCCAGGTGCTGGTCGGGCACGCGCTCGACGGAGGCGGCCACGACAACGTAACAGTGGCGGTGCTGCCGTTCGCGGTGACCCGGCAGGGGGCAGGATCGGCCTACGACGCACACCACCGGACCTGACCGCCCCGGCCGGGGCTCCCACCGGGGTCCCGGCCGGCGCGACCACGGAGCCCGACCGACGACGACCGGGCTCGACGTACGACACCGGAGCCCGACCGACGACGACCGGGCCGACGCACCGGACAGGGACCTGACCGAGGACGACCAGGCCGACACAGCACACCGGGACCTGACCGACGACGACCAGGCTCGACGTACGACATCAGGGCTCAGGCCCGCACCAGGGCTCAGGCCCGCACACAACGGCCGGACGTCCGCGACGGGGGCGGCGTCCGCGACAGGGCCACGGCCCGCTTGTGTTCAGATCTCCCCGAGTGGAGCCCTCAAGGAGTCCAACAGATGGCCAACTTCTCCAAGTCCCAGGTGCCGCGGTTCTCCGTCGAGGTGTATCAGAACGAGTATCTGCCGGAGGGCGGTCGCGAGGTCAACGCGATCGTCACCGTCACCTCCACCGGCGGGGGCACCAGCGGCGGGGCTCCGCTGCGGGGAGCGCCGGGAGCCGTTCCCGGCGCGGCTGTTGTGATCATGGTGGACTGCTCGGGTTCGATGGAGTACCCGTCCGCCAAGATGCGCGCCGCGCGCGAGGCCACGGCCGCCGCGATCGACACCCTGCGCGACGGTGTGGAGTTCGCCGTGGTCGCCGGTACGCACCAGGCGGCCGAGGTCTACCCCGGCGGCGGGCGGCTCGCCGTCGCCGATCCGCGGACCCGCGCGCAGGCGAAGGATGCCCTGCGGCGGCTGACCGCGGGCGGCGGCACCGCGATCGGCACCTGGCTCAGGCTCGCGGACCGGCTGCTGGCGGCCTCGATGAGCGATATCCGGCACGGCATCCTGCTGACCGACGGGCGCAATGAGCATGAGTCGCCCGAGGCGCTGCGGTCGGCGCTGGCCGCGGTGACCGGCCGATTCACCTGTGACGCCCGGGGCGTCGGCACCGACTGGGAGGTCAAGGAGGTCACCAGCATCGCGTCCGCGCTGCTCGGCACCGCGGACATCGTCGCCGATCCGGCCCGTCTCGCCGAGGACTTCACCGGCATGATGGAGAACGCGATGGGCAAGGAGGTCGCGGATGTCGCGCTGCGGCTGTGGACCCCCGTCGGCGTGGAGATCGCCTTCGTCAAGCAGGTGGCCCCCACCGTCGGAGATCTGACCGCGCGGCGTACGGAGGCGGGGCCGCGCGCCGGGGACTATCCGACCGGTTCCTGGGGCGACGAGTCGCGCGACTATCACGTGTGCGTACGGGTGCCGGAGGCGGGCATCGGGCAGGAGATGCTCGCGGCCCGCGCCTCGCTGATCATCCCTGCCCCCGACGGCGGGACTCCCCAGGTGCTCTCCCAGGGGCTGATCCGGGCGGTGTGGACCGACGACATGGCCGCCTCCACCTCCATCAACCCCCAGGTGGCGCACTACACGGGCCAGGCCGAACTGGCACAGGTCATCCAACAGGGGCTGGATGCCCGCAAACTGGGCGATTTCGGTGGAGCGACGGCCAAACTGGGCCGTGCGGTGCAGCTCGCGGCCTTCTCCGGCAACGAGGACACTGCGAAACTCCTTTCGAAGGTGGTGGACGTGGTCGACGCGGCGACAGGTACTGTGCGACTGAAGGCCAAGGTCGCCGAGGCCGACGAGATGACGCTCGAAACCCGCTCCACGAAAACGGTGCGGGTGAAGAGGTAGTCCCGTCCGCCGCGGCCCCGGGGCCGCGGCGCGACAGCGCACGACCGACAACGAACGAAGCGGAACGGCCCTCGGGCCGGACGAGGAGAGGGGGAGGCGCCTCCATGCCGACCTGCCCGAACGGACACCAGTCGGGTTCCGACGACTGGTGCGAGGTCTGTGGCCACCGCATGGCCGTCCCCGGCGCTTCCCCGGGGACCGCGCCGCCGCCCCCGCCCGGATACGGCTATCCGGCCCCGGCCGGCGATCCCCACGCGACCGCCCAGGCCGAGCTCTGCCCGCAGTGCCGCACCCCGCGCGAGGCCATGGCCCCGTTCTGCGAGGAGTGCCGCTACAACTTCCTGACGCATACGGCGACGAGCTACACCCCGATCGCCCCGGCTCCGCACTCCCCGTCCCCGGGGCTGAACCTCCCCTCGGGCTTCACCAGCCGGCCGCCCGGACCGCCCGCCGGACCGCAGGCATCCGGCCATGATCCGTACGACTACCAGGGGTCGCGGCCCTCCCGGCTGAACCGCCCCGCCGAGCCGCTGGGCGATTCCGCGGGTCCGCAGCCGTTCCCGCCGCCCGGTCCGGCCGCGCCCTTCCCGCAGGGACCCGGCGGTCTGCCGGGCGCGGGTCAGCAGGGCCCGCCGCCGGTCTTCCAGCAGCAGTCCGCGCCGCCCGCCCCGCCGCAGCACCACCAGCAGCAGCAGCCGGGCGCGGACGACTGGATGCTCCCCCCGCCCGACCGGTCCCAGCCCCCGGGCCCGGGTCCGCAGCAGTTCCCGCCGCCCGGTCCCGCCGCGCCCTTCCCGCAGGGACCCGGGCAGCAGGGACCCGGGCAGCAGGGCGTGCCGCAGCAGCACCCCGGGTCGACACCCGGCCAGCACCAGTCGCCGCCGTCGTCCTCGTATCCGGCGTCCGACGGCTGGACGGCGGTGATCGCGCCGGACCGCGAGTACTTCATGGCGATGATGCAGCGCAGCGGCCCCGACGCCGGCGGCCTCAATCTGCCCGCGTACTCCCCCGAGCAGCACCTCACGCTCACCGGGAACCAGATCACCATCGGCCGTCGCCGCCAGTCCACCGGTGAGTCGCCGGACATCGATCTGTCCGTGCCGCCGGAGGACCCGGGCGTCTCGCACAAGCACGCCGTGCTGGTGCAGCAGCCCGACGGCTCCTGGGCGGTGGTGGACCAGAACTCCACCAACGGCACCACGCTCAACGGCGCGGAGGAGCCGATCCAGCCGTATGTCCCGGTCCAGCTGAACGACGGCGACCGGGTCCACGTCGGGGCCTGGACGACCATCACCGTCCGCCGGGGCTGATCCGTACGCGGGCACTGAGCCGTACGCCGGGGCCGAGCGGCTAGAGCTCGGCGTTCTGGCGGCCGAGGGGCCAGACATAGGGCCCCTCGGGATCGTCGAGCCAGGCCCACTGCCGGCCGCCGCTGACGGTGACCCCGAACCGGTCCCGCCGTGGACGGCGCTCGCGCTCCCAGAGCGAGAGCGCCTCACGGGGGTCGAGGCTGCCCTCGGTCAGCGTCAGCAGGAACCGGAAGAGATCGTTCTCCAGCGCCCCGCGGGGCATCGCGCCCAGCCGCCGCCGGGGGACCGCGGCACCGCCCCGCAGCGGCACGAAGTACGCGGAGGTCCGCAGGAAGCGCCCCTCCGCACTGCGCGCCCCGTCGCGGTCCTCGCGTACCCGGAGTGCGATCAGCCCGGTGGACAGCGGCGCCAGAATCCTGGCGTCCGGACGGCACTGCGCCAGCCAGTCGTACGGCACGGACGGCAGGGTGCAGGTCGCGATGATCCGGTCGAAGGGCGCCCGCCAGGGACAGCCGCGCGCCCCGTCGCCGGTGACCACGGTCGGCCGGAAGCCCGCGGCGGCCAGATGAGCGCGCGCCGAGTCCGTGATCTCCGTCTCCATGTCGATGGTGGTGATCAGCTCGTCGCCGAGCCGGTGGGCGAGGAGCGCCGCGTTGTAGCCGGTGCCCGCGCCGATCTCCAGGACGGCGTCCCCGTACCGCACCTCCAGCGCCTCCAGCATCCGGGCCATCAGCGAGGGCTGGCTGCTGGAGGAGATCAGCTCCCCGTCGCGGACCCGGGTGGCGAGCGGCCCGTCGTAGTACGCCCCGCGCAGCCAGCGCTCCCGGCGCACCGGATCGGGGTCCTCGCACCAGAGCCGCTCGTAGTCGCCGCCCTCGCTGACGAAGTAGTACGGCACGAAGAGATGCCGGGGCACCTCCTCGAAGGCGAGCCGCCAGGTCGGGTCGGTCAGCCCGCCCCCGGCCACGATCAGCCGCACCATCGTCCGCCGCGCCTCGGCGGCGGGCTCGGCGTACCGTTCCAGGTGCGTACCCATGTCTCCACTGTGCTGCGCGAACGGCCCCGACGCGAGCACCCCGGGCGGGAGTCCCCGGAAGTCCTGGTCCTACCGGAGTCCCCGGAAGTCCTAGGCCCCGAGTCCTCGGCCGGGGCATCTGAGACGATGGACGGGTGACAGAGATCCGGCGCGGCAGCCTCCAGGAGCAGACCTTCTACGAGCAGGTCGGCGGCGAGGAAACCTTCCGCCGTCTGGTCCACCGCTTCTACCAGGGCGTCGCCGACGATCCGCTGCTGCGGCCGATGTACCCGGAGGAGGACCTGGGTCCGGCCGAGGAGCGGTTCCGGCTCTTTCTGATCCAGTACTGGGGCGGTCCGCGCACCTACAGCGAGAACCGCGGCCACCCCCGGCTGCGGATGCGGCACGCGCCGTTCGCCGTCGACCAGGCCGCCCATGACGCCTGGCTGCGGCATATGCGGGTCGCGGTCGACGAGCTGGAGCTGTCGCCCGAGCATGAGCGGCAGCTGTGGGACTACCTCGTCTACGCCGCCGCCTCCATGGTGAACACCGCCGGTTAGTCCCCGCCCAGCAGGGCGGTCACCCAGGAGTGGAAGCCCCCGATGTGGTGCTCGCTGGGCACCAGCACCCCGCCGGAGCGGTAGGCGCGGGAGGCCATCCCGGGCTGGGTGCGCTCGCAGGCGGCGAAGTCCTGGACGTTGACCCGGTGGAACAGCTCGACCGAGCGGGACACGTCCGCGCCCGACGCGATGACCTCGGGTGCGTACAGCCAGTCGCACTCGACCACCGTACGGTCAGGGGCGGCCGGGAACATCCGGTGCACGATCACATGGTCGGGCACCAGATTGACGAAGACCTGCGGTCGGACGGTGATCGCGTAGTAGCGGCGGTCCTGGTCGTCGGCGAGGCCCGGCAGCCGTCCGAAGCCCTCGCCGCCGTCGATGGTGAAGCCCCGCGCCCCGTCCGCGAAGGCCGCGCCGTGGCCCACGTAGTACTGGGCGGCGAACCCCCGGGCGAACTCCGGCAGCACGGAGACCAGCTCGGGGTGGATGGCGGCGCAGTGGTAGCACTCCATGAAGTTCTCGACGATCAGCTTCCAGTTGGCGCGCACGTCGTAGCGGACGCGCCGGCCGAGCGCCAGCTCCGATGCCCGGTAGCGCTCGATGGCCGCCGCGTCGCCGAGCCGCTCCACGGCCGCGCCGGGCGCCTGGTCCTCGAAGGAGGGCGGATCGTCGGCCAGACAGACCCAGACATAGCCGAGCCACTCGCGCAGGGCGACGGCGCGCAGCCCGTAGGCGGCCCGGTCGACATCCGGCATCCGCGCCAGATTGGGCGCGGCCACCAGCGCTCCATCGAGGTCGTAGCTCCAGGCGTGGTAGGGGCAGCGCAGCGTACGGCGGACCGCGCCGGACTCCTCGGTGCACAGCCGCGCCCCGCGGTGGCGGCACACATTGAGGAAGGCGCGCGGCTCGCCCTCGCCGTTGCGGGTGATCAGCACGCTCTCCCGGCCGACCGGGACGGTGCGGAAGGCTCCCGGGGCGTCCAGTTCGGCGGAGCGCACCGCGCAGAACCAGAGCGATTCGAAGATGTTCTCCTGCTCGCGGGCGAACACCTCCGGGCTGGTGTAGCAGTGCCCCGGCAGGGTGGCGAGCAGGCTCGGCGATGCCGTCATGGCGGGTCTCCCTCAGGCGGGCGCGGGCGTGCCGCGGCCGGGGTCGAAGAGCGAGATGGGGTGGGACGTGGTGCCGTCGAGCGCCAGATCGGCCAGGATCTCGCCGACCACGGGGACGAACTTGAAGCCATGTCCGGAGAAACCGCAGGCCACGGTGGTGGAGCCGGGGTGCAGCGGATGCCGGGCGATCACAAAGTGCTCATCGGGGGTGTTGGAGTACATACAGGTGGCGGCCTTGAGGAAGGTCCCGGGCAGGGTGGGCAGCCGGGCAGCCGCCTGGTCGGCCATCTCCCGGATCTCATGGTCGTGGACGGTGCGGTCGATGGTCTCGGGGGTGCAGACGGAGCCCTTGCGGAAGAAGGCCACCTTGGCTCCCCGGTCGGGGCCGTCGATGGCGGGGAAGCCGTAGATCTGCACCCCGGCGGCGTCCTCCCAGAGGTAGACGGGGTGGTTCCGGGGGAGATACGGGCCGGTGCCGCCGCGCGGCTGGAACCAGTACATGATCTGGCGCTCGACGGTGATGGGGACCCCGAGATCGGCGAGCAGCCCGGGGGCCCAGGCGCCGGGGCAGATGATCAGCTGGCCCGCGGTGTACACGTCCTCGGCGGTGTGCACCCGTACGCCGTCCCGGAAGGGCTCCCAGCGGGTGACCGGCTCCTGGTAGCGCAGCTCGGCGTCATGGCGGAGGGCGAGCTGGAGATGGGCGGCGACGGTGTTCTCGGGCCGCAGCAGTCCGGCGCGTGCCTCGTAGAGCGCGATCTCGTCGTCGGCGGGGGTCAGGGTGGGGAAGCGGCGGCGTATCTCGCGGGCGTCGAGCAGTTCATGCGGCAGATCCCACTGCCGGGCCGAGCGCAGTGAGCCGGCGACCGTACGGGATTCGGGGCGGCCCAGCATCACCCCGCCGCAGAGGACGGCGATATCGCGTCCGGTCTCGCGCTCCAGCCGTTCGTACAGCTCATAGGCGCGCAGCAGCAGGGGGACATAGGCGGGGTCCTCGAAGTACGCCTGCCGGGTGATCCGTGAACCGCCATGGCTGGAGCCCCGGTTGTGGACCGGGCCGAATCTCTCCAGGCCCAGCACCCGCGCGCCCCGGGCGGCCAGATGGGCGGCGGCGGCGCTGCCCATGCCGCCGAGCCCCATGACGATCACGTCGTACGCGGGTGCCATACGGGTCCCTTCGGGTGGTCCGGGCCGGTCCGGTCCGGGCCGGTGGTTCAGCTGCGGATACGGGTCATCTCGGGGTCGTAGAGGGGTTCCTCGGCAACGGTCGCGGCGTGGGTCCGGTCGAAGTAGCCGATGCGGACGGCTGTGCCGGCGGGGAGCGGGGGGAGCCAGGCGTAGGCGACGCAGCGGCCGATGGTGTAGCCGTATCCGGCGCTGGTGACATGGCCGTCGGCGCGTTCCGTGGGGGCGGTGACTTCCATGAGGCCGGCGCCCTCCGCCGGGCCGGTGCCTTCCGTGCGGCCGATACGCACGGGCTCGCCGCCGAGGACGACGGCGGCGGGGTCGTCGAGGGTGAGACAGGCGAGTCTGCGGGTCTCGGTCCCGGGCGGGTGCGCGCCGAGGGCGTCGCGTCCGGTGAAGTCGCCTTTGTCGAGCCGTACGGCGAAACCGAGCCCCGCCTCGTACGGGGTGTCCTCGGCGGTCATGTCCCGGCCCCAGGACCGGTAGCCCTTCTCCAGCCGGAGCGAGTCGAAGGCGCTGCGGCCCGCCGCGACCACCCCGAGGGCCGCTCCGGCCTCCCACAGGGTGTCCCAGAGCCTGAGCCCGAGATCGGCGGTGGTGTACAGCTCCCAGCCGAGTTCGCCGACATAGCTCAGCCGTAGCGCGGTGACCGGGACATGCCCGATACAGGTCTCCCGGGCCCTGAAGTAGCCGAAGGCGCGGTGGGAGAAGTCGTCCCGGGTCAGCGGCTGGACGAGGTCGCGGGCGAGCGGCCCCCACACCCCGATGCAGCAGGTTCCCGCGGTGACATCGCGGATCCGTACGGTCGCGGGCGCGTGCCGCAGCAGCCAGTGGAGGTCGGCGGGGGAGTTCGCGCCCACCTGGAAGCGCTGCTCGCCGAGCCGGGCCACGGTCAGATCGGACCGGATGCCGCCGCCGTGGTCCAGCAGCAGGGTGTAGGTCACCGAGCCGACGCGCCGGGCGAGTTGATTGGTGGTCATCCGCTGGAGGAAGTCCAGCGCACCGGGGCCCTCGACCTCCAGCCGGCGCAGCGGGGTCATGTCGTACAGCGCGACGCGCTCACGGGTCGCGCGGGCCTCGGCGGCGGCGATGGGCGACCAGAACCGGGCGGACCAGGCGTCCCGGGCGGGGACCTCGGCGGGCAGCCCGGCATTGGCCTCGTACCAGTGCGGGCGCTCCCAGCCCCCGCCCTCCAGGAAGAACGCGCCCAGTTCGCGCTGGCGGGCGTGGAAGGGGCTGACCCGCAGCGGACGCGGCTGCTCCGGCGGCTGGAGCGGGTGGACGACGTCGTACACCTCGATGAAGTTCCGGGCGCTGCGTTCGGCGGTGTACGCCGGTGAGCGCTGGGAGTCCTCGAAGCGGGCGATATCGCAGTCATGGAGGTCGATCGAGGGGCGGCCGTCCGTCATCCACTCGGCGACGGCGCGCGCGGCTCCGGCGGAGTGGGTGACCCAGACGGCTTCGGCGAGCCAGAAGCCGCGGAGCCCGGGGGCCTCGCCGAGCAGGGGCATGCCGTCGGGGGTGAAGGAGAAGACGCCGTTGAACCCCTCGTCGACGGCGGTGTCCGCGAGGGCGGGCAGCAGCCGTACGGCGTCGGCCCAGCTGGGGGCGTAGTCGTCGGGGGTGAAGTCGAGCCAGGAGGGCATGACGGGCGCTTCGTCGTAGGCGGGGAGCGCGGCGGGGTCGACGGGGATGACCCGGTGGGCGTAGGAGCCGATGCCGATGCGGTCGCCGTGCTGCCGGAAGTAGAGATCGCGGTCCTGGTGGCGGAGGATGGGCAGCCGTCCGGCCGGCGGGGCCGCGAGGGGGCCGGTTCTGGCGTACTGGTGGGCGAGCGGCAGCAGGGGGACGTCCACCCCGGCCATAGCCCCGATCAGCGGTCCCCAGAACCCGGCGGCGGAGACGATCCGGTCGGCGGGGAAGCCGCCCCGGTCGGTGATGACGCCCGTGACCCGGCCGTGGTCGCGCTCGACGGCGGTGACGGTGTGGCGGCCGAGGAAGCGCGCGCCGCGCGCGGCGGCGCGCTCCCTGAGGCGGCGGGAGGCGTCCAGGGCGTGGGCCAGTCCGTCGTCGGGGGTGTGGAGTCCGCCGAGTACGAGCCCTTCGTCGAGCAGGGGCCAGAGCTCGGCGCAGCGGGCGGGGGCGACGATCTCGGCCCGGATGCCCCAGGAGGCGGCGAGGCCGGCTCTGCGGTGCAGTTCCGCGAGTCTGGCCCCGGTGGTGGCGACTTCGAGGCCGCCGACCCGGTCGAAGGCTCCCACTCCGGTGAGCTCGGCGACGGTCCGCCGGGCGAGACGGGCCATCGTCCGGGACGGGTTGATCTGAAAGACCAGGCCCGGGGCGTGGGAGGTGGAGCCGCCCGGCGCGGTCAGCGGGCCCTGGTCGAGGACGGTGACATCGCTCCAGCCCCGGGCGGTGAGCTGATCGGCGAGCGCGCATCCGACGATTCCCGCCCCGATGATCACCACGGGGGCGTTTCGGGGGGCGCGCTCGGCGGCCCCTGGCGCTCCGGGTCTCTCGGGTCTCGCAGGCGGCCCCTCGGGTCTCTCGGGCGACGCCTCGGGGGATCTCTCCGATCCCTCGGGGGACGGCTCTGATCCCTCTGATTCCTCAGATGACGGCTCTGGTCCCTCGGGCAGCCCCTCGGGCGGTCTGAGCATGCCTCAACCCCCAGCTGTCGCGCTGAGCACATCGGGTCACGCCGATGGGAGACATAGTGAGAACGGCGTCCGCTCACCGTCAAGAGCACCGGCGGCACGGGCTCGGCCGCCGCCGTGCTCCCCGCGGCGGGAGGAATCGGGCGCCGCCGTCGCCGTACGCCCGGCCGGTGCGGGGTGGGTCAGGCCGCCGCGGGGTGCGGCGCGGGCTCCTTCGGGTGGACGTCAACCGGTCCTGGTGGGGATGACGCTCAGTCCGCCGAAACCGCTCACCCGTACGCCGATAGACCCGAAGGGGGTACGCAGCCTGAGCCATGAGCCCGTGGACAGCAGCGCCACGGGGACTCCGGGGCGGAGGAAGCCGAGCGACTGGGCCGCGTGCACGGCCCGCAGCGGCAGCGGGGTGGCGGCGACGGTGCGCGACCAGATCTCCCGGCCGATACGGTCCCGCTCGGCGCGGTTGCGCCGCTCGGGGGGCAGCTGTTCGTCGCGGGCGCGGAACTCGGCGACGGCCGCGGACACGGCCGCGCGCATCTCGGCCTCCCCCGGCAGTCCGGGCAGCTCGCTCCAGCCGCCACGGGGCGGCAGCACCCCGGCCCACGGCGGCCCGGTGACGGGTGCCGGGACGGTGAATCCGGAGCCGCTGATGCCTTCGAGCAGCTCTCCGGCGGAGACGGTGACGTCCAGCAGGACCGGGTCGCCGAGGCGTGTCGTACGGATGGCGAGCACCTCGAAGGAGGGCGGGCGGCCGAAGACGGCGAGGTGCGGCCCCGGTCCCTGCGGGCCGCCCGCCTGGAGCCGGACGGCGGCGGCGCGGTCGTAGTGGAGCAGCCGGGCGAGGAAGGCGGTGAGATCCTCCGCCTCCCTCGCGTCGGCGACATGCAGACTCCGCACGGGCACGGTCATCCGATGAGAACGTCCTCTTCCGTGGAGCCGGCTTCCGTGGAGCGCAGATCCGCGGAGGACGGGTTCACGGACGACGGGTCCACGGAGGCCCCTTCCGGCGCCGCGTCCGCTGCCACGGGGTCCCCGGGCAGGGCGTCCCCGGGCAGGGCGTCGTCCACCGCGGTGGGCAGATACCGCTGGAGGTGGGACTTCTCCTCGGCGGTGATCCGCCGCGGATGCCCGGCCTCCAGGTTGTACGGCACCACCACGGTCGCGGCCCGCACATAGATCTGCCCGGAGCCCTCGGCGTCCTTGATCTCGTAGGCGATGGTCAGCGAGGCCGCGCCGATCTTCGTCACCCAGGACTCGACGATCACCGGCTCATGGCGGAAGACCAACGGCCGCACATAGTCGATCTCATGCCGCGCCACCACCGATCCCCCCGAGAAGGAGGGGGAGCCGTCCGCCGGCCGGAGACGGAACATGAAGTCGATCCGCGCCTCTTCCAGATACCGCAGGAAGACCACGTTGTTGACATGCCCGAAGGCGTCCATGTCCGACCAGCGGAGGGGACAGCGGTAGATGTGCCGGGCCATGGGTGACTCTCCGCCCCTCAGCCTCGGGTGAGCTTCTTGTACGTGGCACGGTGCGGGCGGGCCGCGTCCGGGCCGAGACGCTCGACCTTGTTCTTCTCGTAGGACTCGAAGTTGCCCTCGAACCAGAACCACTTCGAGTCGCCCTCGTAGGCGAGGATGTGGGTGGCGACCCTGTCCAGGAACCAGCGGTCGTGGGAGACGACCACGGCCGCGCCGGGGAACTCCAGCAGGGCGTTCTCCAGCGAGGAGAGGGTCTCGACGTCGAGGTCGTTGGTGGGCTCGTCGAGGAGGAGCAGGTTTCCGCCCTGCTTGAGGGTGAGCGCGAGGTTCAGCCGGTTGCGCTCGCCGCCGGAGAGGATGCCCGCGGGCTTCTGCTGGTCCGGGCCCTTGAAGCCGAACGCCGAGACATAGGCGCGGGAGGGCATCTCGACCTGGCCGACGTTGATGTAGTCCAGCTCGTCCGAGACCACGGCCCACAGCGACTTCTTGGGGTCGATGTTGGCGCGGCTCTGGTCGACGTAGGAGATCTTGACGGTCTCGCCGACCTTGATGGCGCCGGAGTCCGGCTCCTCCAGGCCCTGGATCATCTTGAACAGCGTGGTCTTGCCCGCGCCGTTGGGGCCGATGACGCCGACGATGCCGTTACGCGGCAGGGTGAAGCTGAGGTCGTCGATGAGGAGCTTGTCGCCGAAGCCCTTGGAGAGGTTCTCGACCTCGACGACGATGCTGCCCAGCCGGGGGCCCGGCGGGATCTGGATCTCCTCGAAGTCCAGCTTCCGCATCTTGTCGGCCTCGGCGGCCATCTCCTCGTAACGCGCGAGACGGGCCTTGGACTTGGCCTGCCGCCCCTTGGCGTTGGAGCGGACCCACTCCAGCTCTTCCCTGAGCCGCTTGGCGCGCTTGGCGTCCTTCTGGCCCTCGACCTTGAGACGGGTCTGCTTGGTCTCCAGGTAGGTGGAGTAGTTGCCCTCGTAGCCGATGGCGCGACCGCGGTCGAGCTCCAGGATCCAGCCCGCGACATTGTCGAGGAAGTACCGGTCGTGGGTGATGGCGACGACGGTGCCGGCGTACTTGGCGAGGTGCGCCTCCAGCCACTGCACGGACTCGGCGTCCAGGTGGTTGGTGGGCTCGTCGAGGAGGAGCAGGTCGGGGGCTTCGAGCAGCAGCTTGCAGAGGGCGACGCGGCGCTTCTCGCCACCGGAGAGGTTGTTGACGGGCCAGTCGCCGGGCGGGCAGCCCAGCGCGTCCATGGCCTGCTCCAGCTGGGCGTCGAGGTCCCAGGCGTTGGCGTGGTCGAGCTCCTCCTGGAGCTTGCCCATCTCGTCCATCAGGGCGTCGGTGTACTCGGTCGCCATCTGCTCGGCGATCGCGTTGAACCGGTCGAGCTTGCCCTTGATCTCGGCGACGCCGTCCTCGACGTTCTGGAGCACGGTCTTGGACTCGTCCAGCGGCGGCTCCTGGAGCAGGATGCCGACGGTGTACCCCGGCGACAGGAACGCGTCACCGTTGGACGGCTGCTCCAGCCCGGCCATGATCTTCAGGACGGTGGACTTACCGGCGCCGTTCGGCCCGACCACACCGATCTTGGCGCCGGGCAGGAAGCTCAGCGTCACGTCATCGAGGATGACCTTGTCGCCGTGCGCCTTGCGCGTCTTGCGCATCGTGTAGATGTACTCAGCCAAGAGAAACCGTCCGGCAGATCAGTGGGTGGGCAGATACACCCCATCTTGCCGTACGTCCATCCCCCGATGGAAACCGGTCAGGGGCGGGCCGTGTACGGGCCGGGGCGG
>NZ_VCLA01000024.1 GCF_009600885.1 Streptomyces jumonjinensis | reverse complement strand
GCGGTCGGTGAGGTTCTGCCGGTGGAGGTCGGCAGCCTCCTGATGACGGCCGAGATCGTCGAGGGCGACGGCGAGGTTGTTGCGGCTGCTGAGGGTGTCGGGCTGATTGGGGCCCAGGGCGCGTTCGCGGTCGGTGAGGTTCTGCCGGTGGAGGTCGGCGGCCTCCTGATGACGGCCGAGATTGTCGAGGGCGACGGCGAGGTTGTTGCGGCTGGTGAGTGTGTCGGGATGGTCCGGGCCGAGGTGGTGAGTCTCGGCGTCGAGGACGCACTGGCTCAGAAGGTGTTCTTCGGCTGTGGCGCCCGCGTCCTGGAGGGTGCTGGCGAGGTTGGTCAGCAGGTTGCGGGTGGCGGTGAAGTCGGCGTGGGATGTGCGGTGGAGGAGGGGCGGGAGGTGTGGGGCGAGGAGACGTGCGGTGGGCCAGCCGGCGCGGCCCGCGCTGGTGGTGTCGCGAACGGTCTGGGTGAGGTGGGTGTCGAGGGCGGTGTGACAGGTGGTGTGGTCGGTGCCGGGTGGGGCGGTGAGGGCGATGACGTCGTGGACCAGGGGGTGCATGGCGACCTGCCCGACCGTGAGCGCATCCCCGCCGCCGCTGTCCGCCGGTGGCACGGCGGGGGTGCTGATGAGGCCGTACTGGTGGAGTGCGGCGAAGGAGGCATCGAGTTCGGACGCAGTGACCCTCTGCCCGGTGGCGTCGGCGAGGAGGGCGGGGGTGAGGAAAGCGCGGGGGACGGGTGCGGGAGCGAGGAGGGCGAGGAGGAACAGAGCGGGGCGGGCGAGGGTGTAGCCGTCGGTGTGGAGTTGGGCGAGGGAGAGGTCGAAGGTGTGCCGCACCACCGTGCGGGCGACCTCCGGGTCGGTGGCCTGCGGGTGTTCGGCACCGACGAGGTCACCGAACTCGGTGGGGAGGGCGTGCTGGTAAGCGGTGAAGGTGCGGTAGCGGCTGGTCGGGTTGGCGAGGTAGCGGCCCGCGGTGTCCAGGGCGAGAGGGAGCCCCCCGAGCCGTTCCCCGAGCGCGGCGGCCTCCACCGTGGTGCCGGCGGCGGGTGCGGCGTCACGCAGCACCGCACCCGAGGGATCGGCGGCCAGGGGTTCGAGGGGGACGAGGTGCGCCCTCGGTCCCCAGGTGCCGCGCGCGGTGTCGCGGGTGGTGACCAGGAGGAGTCCGCCACCGTCGGGGCGCACCCACCCGCGGTAGGAGCCCGGTGGCTCGCTGCCGGGGCCGAGGTTGCGGGGGGTGTCGACGTTGTCGATCACGATCATCCACCCGCGCACCGCCGCCAGCTGCTCCCACACCACATCGACGAGCGCGGCCCGGCCGTTCTGGGCGTCGTGGAGACGGGTTTCGGGGAGTCCCAGGGCTTGGGCAATGCGGGTGAGGTCGTGGGCGAGGCGGGCGGCATCGTCCTGCCACCGCACCCAGAACACCGCCCGCCTCTCCGTCTCGGCCTGTTGGGCGGCCTGGGCGGCGAGGGTGGTCTTGCCCAGCCCGCCTGTTCCGCAGACCACGACGAGGCCGCCGTCCCGGCCGGCTACCAGGCTCTGAAGATCGGCGAGTTCGCTGTCACGGCCGCGGACGGGTGCCTGGACAGCGGGAGCACGGTAGGAGGCGTTGGCGGCAGCCGCCCGCACCCAACGCCCACCCGCCCCACCGCCCGCGACCGGAGGCGCGACCGGGGCAGGAGAGCGCAAGGCGACCAGGGCGACGGCGAGGCCGAGCAGGCCAGCGGTCCCGCCGATCACGCTGGAGAGCTGGTCCGCCGTCTCCAGCCCGACCCGCGCGACCGCCCACGCAATCCCGCCCGCTACCGCAGCGCCTGTTGGCGCCCACAGAAGTCGGCCAAGCGTCCATCGCCACCGGCCCCGCCCCACATGCCCACCTACCACGTCGGTAACCTCCGTACCCGTCGCCCGTCCCGGTACGACGAGAATGCCCACCACTACACGCCCAAGGGCAGAGCTGGAGGTTTCGGTACCCAGCCGTGACAGCACCCGCCGCCGGGAAGGCGCCGTTGACGTCGCCGTGACAGAGAAGCCATCACGGATCGGCGCCTGCTGCCCCTCAGCGGAGAGCCGCCCTGCCCTACGGATACGAAATCGAACGGTCGCTGACCGTGGCACCTCCCAAAGCAGTGAACATCTGCTGGCACTTCTCGTGAACAGAGCCATTGACCCAATGAAAATGATCTAGGTCGCAATGTCTGGGGACCTGCACTTACGGTGCGAACCATGAAGTCGAACACGCGGCTGACAGCCGATCTGGACCTGCCCACCCTGGAGATACGGAATCAGCGCCCGGCCCCGCACGGGGTGTGCCGATGAGCCCGACGCCGGCACCGGTGACCCCCGCTGAGCTTCGGCGACGAGTACGCGACTCCGCAGCGCTCCAGATGAAGGTTCGGGAGCTGGCGGCGGAGCAGGTCCTCACCTCCCGGGAAGCCGCCGCCGCGGCGGCCCGCGCGAAGGAGAAGGCAGACCTGGAGGCGCGGGAAGCCGCCGCCGTGGCTCTCCGGCTGTTCGGCGACACGGACCTCGTCGCCGGGCTCCTCGACGTACCGGCGGACGAGCTGGAGCGTGAGGCGAAGGCCGTTACCGCTGCGCGGGCGAAAGAGGTCATCGAGTCGCTCCGTGCGCACGCGTCCCGGCCGCGGACACGTCGAACCCGTCCCACGGCGACGCCGACGGATGCCGCCGAGCCCAGGACGAGCGAGGCTGCGGACACCTCGCGGCCGGTGGCTGCCACCGGCATCGCCGATGTCGGGTGAGAAGGGCAAGAGGTCCGGGCAGGCTCCGCTGTTCGCGGCGGCCGGCTCCGGGCCCGCCCCGGTCGGCGAGGGAGCCGAGCAGCTCGCTCTCCTGGGCGAGCCGGCCCCGGTCCGGATCACGGCAACCGAGTGGTCGGCCTGGCTGACCGGGCCCACGGTGCAGGCCCGGTACTGGGCCAAGGTCCACCGGACGCCGTCCACCTCGGAGTGCTGGTTCTTCTTCGGCGCGATCTCCGGGACGGGGCACGGGAGCTTCCGGGCCGCCTCCCTCCCGGGTCGGACCCGGCGCGGGACTGTCCCAGCCCACCTCTACGGCTACCAGCTCGCCCACGGCGTCATACCCCGCCTGGGCTGGAAGGGCCCGGACAGCCCAACCGTCTGTCACACCTGCGACAACCACTCCTGCCAGCAGCCGGCGCACCTTCGTCTCGGCACCGCTGCCGAGAACCGCGCCGAATGGCTCGCCCGCCGCCGGGACCCCGGTGGCCCGCTGGCGGACCTTCGGGGGGCGGCGGGACGCTCCCGCGCGATCAGCGCGGCTATCCGGGCCGGACGGGCAGCTGGCGAGCCCGCTGCGGCAATCAAACGCCGCGTCGAAGCCGCGGCGGCGGCAGGGCGACCCCTAAGCCTCTGGTGAACGCCCTCTTGCGAGACCAGCCCCGTACTGGTTCACGCTGAGGGCCTCTGGCCCCTCTTAGCGGGGGTTCCGCCCATACACTCAGCGCGACCGCCCCAATGCCTCGTTTGCGCAACCAGCACGGTTAGCCACGGAGGCATAGCCTCGGGCAGTCTAGGCCGCTCAACGGCGCGTGCACTGAAGGGGTTTGAGAGCGTGGCGGTAGTGGACTATCTGATGCCTGGGGCGGCATTTTCCGAGCTAGGACCAGTGGCAGCCGCAGTGGTGTCAGGCCTTGGTAGCTTGACCGTGCTGGCTGGCCTCTTCATGCGAACGCTACGGAAGGACACCTCGGAAGAGCGCGTTCGACTGCGGTCGACAATCTTGGGCGATTCCGAATCGCGAGTCATCAACGTGAATGGTGATCTTCGCGTCGGCTCTGATGGATCCGTTCCTGGTGTGAAGGCCGGGGAGCAGCGTGTTGACGACGACCGGTTTGCCGAACTTTTGATCGAGTATTACGCCTGGGGCCTGACCCAGGCGAGGCTTAGTACTGCGCTCAGTCTTTCGTGCTCCGCTCTGGGCATTGCGGTGTTGCTGGGAGGTGTGGTTGTCGGGCTCTGGAAGTCCGAGACCACCGGAGACCTGTACCTGTCTGCTGTAGCGGGCATTGCTGGCCTCGTAGCTGCGATCATCGGACAGTTGGCTCATCGTCGTGCGGACACTGCCATGCGGCACATGCAACGACAGACCGAGGACCTGCGGCAAGACATGAAGCGGGAGCGGGAGACGGAAACGGCTATTCGGTTGGTGAGTGAGGTGGATTCTCCCGAACTGAAGGCAGAGCTCCAGGCGGCTCTGATCCTCAGGCTCTCCGGAGCGACGCTCACCGAAGTGCGCGAACGTGGCGTTGTACCGCTCGAAAGGATTCCGTCCCAGAGTGCTTCGCCGAACGGTGCCCCAGCCGGGTGAGTCCGCCAGCGCGTTCAAGGACGGGACTCACCCGCTAGGGGTGTCAAATGGCGGTTCACGGTGCAGAAGCCGCCTGACCGCACGCGGAGGCATCCTCGTACGCCCGGGGCTCGGAGGAACGGGTTCGTTCCTCCGAGCCCCGTCGTCGTCAGGCCCCGGTTATCAGGGGTTCGAGGTACGGGCTATGCCCGCACACTTCCTGGGCCTTCGCGCACACCTCGTCATAGGCCCGGGAGACGGCTTCCTTGTCGATCCCGCGGGCGAATGCCTCCGTGAGGGCGCTCGGGCCGGGCCGGAACTCCGTGCGCATCTGGGCCGCAGCATCGGTGTAGAGGTCCGTCTCGAACTCCCAGACCCACCCGTCGGCCATGGGCTCGGGCTCGTGGGCGAGTGTGCCGTCCGGCCGGAAGGTGGCCACCCGGTGGTACACCAACCGGCGGTCCGGCTTCCGCCTCCAGACAGGTCCCGCGCCCGTCCAGCGCTCGCGTTCCTCCGGGCCGAGGGCGCGAACCCGATTGAGCCCGTCCTCCGTCCAGCCGGCCTCCTTCAGCTTGGTGATCGTCTCCGCCCGGTCGTTGTTCCACTGATCGGCGACGTCCTGGGCGTGCTGCCGTTCGGCGAACGGGACTCTTCTGCTCCCTGCGGTGATGACGAAGACGGTCTCGGAGTCGCCGGGCGCCCCCGGAGTGCCTCCCGGGTCCGTCCAACCGCCCGGGGCCACCCACCCGCGCTGATGTGGCAGCTGCGCCAGGCCGGAGTGGACCAGGAAACCGGGCAGTGGCGCCATGGGGTCCATCGCCCACTCGACCGCGGCCACGACCTCGTCGTCCAGCGCGTCGAGAAGATGGCCGTACACATCGATCGTCGTGGTGATCGACTCATGGCCGAGACGGGCCTGGATCGCCGGGAGCGGCACCTTCGCGGCGATCAGCCAGGCCGCGTGCGAGTGCCGGAGGTCATGGATCCTCGGGCGCTTGGTCAGCCCGAACCTCTCCGCCGCGAGTTCGATCGCGGGGACCCAGCGGAGGCGGCGGAACGTTCCTGCATCCCAGCGTCCGCCCATGGGACCGGTGAAGAGGAGATCCGTGGGCTTGAGGCCCTTGGCACGGCGCTTCAGCTTGTTCCACAGGCCCCACCGGACGACCACGGTCCGGCGGGACTTCTTGGACTTCGGGGCCCCCAGATAGGGCTGCCCGTCCTCGTCCCGCTTCCACGCGCGCTGGACCCGGAGAGCGGGCCGGCCGTTGCGCATCTGTAGATCACGGGGCTGGAGCGCGGTGGACTCACCCCAGCGGAAGCCGGTCTCCGCTATCACCTCTCCCAGCTCCTGTGCCTCGGTGTCCAGCTCGCCGAGGCACTCGTGAACCCACGCCCACTCCTCCCGTTCCAGCGGGCAGATCTCGTCTTCGACCTCGTCGGTGTCCAGCCGGGGGAGTCTGTTCTTGGCACATGGATTGGCGGTCCGAAGGGAGGGCACTGCATCGACGGCGGCTTGCAGGATCGCCGAGAGAAGTCCGTGCTGGTTGGCTATCGTCTTGGCCGCGTACTTCTTCCGCGGCTTGCGGTCCGAGGGGTCCAGGGGGGCCGCATTGCCTGCCGCGAGATCGTTGATCCAGTCCTGAACCATCTCCCGGACGATGGAGCCCTCGCCATCCTCTACGGTGTACGGCTTGAACCAGGGGGACATGTTTTCGAGGACGAGCTTCCGGTACTTGGCCTTGGTGTCGCCCTGGACGCCGGTAAGCCGGTCGATATGAGCCAGGGCGTACGGCTCGAACATGGTCCCAGGCCGCCGCTGGTCCGCGATGAAGCCTTGGCCACGGATCCAGCCCGGAGGCCAGCTTTGACCGTGAGCATTCACGAGATCACGGAACTTCTCGGCCGACCGCTCATCGCGGAAGTTCTCGGTGTCCTCCTTCGCCCCCCTGCCTCCGCCGGCACTCCGCCAGCGCACCATATAGGTGATCGATCCGTCCCGATTCTCACGATTTTTAATGGATGCCACGAAGGGCACGCTATGCCAGAGGCGTGCGGACGCGGTGTGGACGTTATAAACACGAAGAGGTGCTCTGTCCCGCGTTTCCGCAGGTCAGAGCACCTCTCTGGATGTGGAGCCTAGGGGAGTCGAACCCCTGACATCTGCCATGCAAAGACAGCGCTCTACCAACTGAGCTAAGGCCCCGAAAGGGTCGGCACAGCCGGATGCGCTTCGCGTCCCGGTCGCTGCCGGAGACCAGAGTACCGGGTTCTCCCGCCTATCCTCCAAAAGGATGGGGACTCCCTCTGGGCGACCACTCTCCGTAAGATGCTCGTCGTGGTTCGCAGCAGCGAAGCCCGCTCGGGGAAGCGATGGGGAGACGCGCATGGACGCCGCTCAGCAGGAGACGACCGCAAGAGCCAGGGAGCTGCAGCGCAGCTGGTACGGGGAGCCCCTGGGTGCGCTGTTCCGTCGGCTGATAGACGACCTGGGCCTGAATCAGGCCCGTCTCGCCGCCGTTCTCGGGCTGTCGGCTCCCATGCTCTCGCAGCTGATGAGCGGGCAGCGCGCCAAGATCGGCAATCCCGCCGTGGTGCAGCGGGTGCAGGCGCTCCAGGAGCTGGCGAGCCAGGTGGCCGACGGCAGCGTCAGCGCCGCCGAGGCGACCGACCGCATGGCGGAGATCAAGAAGTCCCAGGGGGGGTCCGTACTGACCGCGACCAGCCAGACCACCAACAGCTCGGGCGCGCCCACGGTGCGCCGGGTCGTGCGGGAGATCCAGTCGCTGCTGCGGTCCGTGGCCGCCGCCGGGGACATCATCGATGCGGCCGACTCGCTCGCCCCGACCCATCCGGAGCTGGCAGAGTTCCTCAGGGTGTACGGAGCCGGGCGCACCGCGGAAGCCGTCGCGCACTACGAGTCGCACCAGAGCTGACCACCGAGGCCGAACCGGAGCGGAGCCGAGGCCTCACAAAGGACGGGGAGCGGGCGCAGCGCCATGGGTGAGGTCTTCGCCGGTCGGTACGAGCTGGTCGACCCGATCGGGCGCGGTGGGGTGGGCGCGGTCTGGCGTGCCTGGGATCAGCGGCGGCGGCGTTATGTGGCGGCCAAGGTGCTCCAGCAGAGCGACGCCCACACCCTGCTGCGCTTCGTCCGCGAGCAGGCCCTGCGGATCGACCATCCGCATGTCCTCGCCCCGGCCAGTTTCGCCGCGGACGACGACAAGGTGCTGTTCACCATGGATCTGGTGGGCGGCGGCTCGCTGGCGCATGTGATCGGCGACTACGGTCCGCTACCGCCCCGCTATGTGTGCACTCTGCTCGACCAGTTGCTCGCCGGTCTCACGGCGGTGCACGCGGAGGGTGTGGTGCACCGGGACATCAAACCGGCGAACGTCCTGCTGGAGGCCACCGGGACCGGCCGCCCGCATCTGCGGCTCTCGGACTTCGGGATCTCGCTGCGCAAGGGCGAGCCCCGGCTCACCGAGACCAACTATGTGGTGGGCACGCCCGGTTACTTCGCTCCCGAGCAGATGGACGGCGCGGAGCCGGACTTCCCCGCCGATCTCTTCGCCGTCGGCCTGGTCGCGCTCTATCTGCTCGAAGGCCAGAAGCCCGACTCCGTGGCGCTGGTGGAGTACTTCACCAGCCATGGCACCCCGGGAGCGCCGCAGGGCATTCCGGAGCCGCTCTGGCAGGTACTGGCCGGTCTGCTCAAGCCGGATCCCGAGTCCCGCTTCCGGACCGCCACCGGGGCGCGCAAGGCGCTCTCGGCGGCCGTCGAGCTGCTTCCGGAGACCGGTCCCGACGACGAGCCGGTGGAGATCTTCGACCAACTGGGTCCGCTTCCACCGGGCTTCGGCCCGGACGGGCCCGAGCGTGCTCCAGCGCCCGTTCCCGGTGACCCCGCGCCGGGCGCCGTACCGCCCGGGGACGCGTCCCAGAGCCTTCCGGCCGTACCGCCGGCCCCACGGGAATCACCGGCGTTCGAGGCCGCGCAGACCTCCTCGGCCGTAGCGCCGGCCCCGGGCCCCGCCGTTCCCATACCGCCGGCGCACCCGCCGACGAGCGGCTTCTCCGTGCCCCCGCCGCCGCAGCAGCCGCCCACTCCGCCGGCGCATCCGGCCCGGCCGGTCGCCCCTCCGCCGGCGGCCGGCTCGGAGCCCGCCCCCGCGCAGGCCCCCGCCGCCGTACCGGCGCACGGCGTCGCCCCGTATCCGTTCGCGCCCGGGGAGCCGCCGACTCCGACCGCCGTCACCGCGCCGGTGTCGTATCAGACGCCCGTCACCGGCGCCTACACCACGCTGAGCCCACAGACCCTGCCTGTCCCGGCCGCCCCGGCTGCCCCGAGTGCCCCGGCCGTTCCAACTGCCCCGGCGCGGGCCGCACGGGCCGCACGGTCGTCCCGCCGAAGACGCGGACCGGCGCCGAAGGTCGTGATCCCGGTGCTGATCCTGGCGGCGATCTGCTACGCCGTCGGCTTCTGGGCCCTGTCCCAGACCTGATTCCCCCCGGGAAGCACCCCGGCCCCGGACAGCACGGAGCCCCGGCCGCTCAAAGCGACCGGGGCTCCGTCAAGCGCTGCTGCGTCTCACACACCCGAACCCGCGGGCACGGAGTCAGTTGCCTCCGTCCACAGATCCTGCTCGGCGCGATCCGCCTGGATCTGGCGGTACACGAGGAGCCCGCCGATGGCGGCCAGTGCGACCAGGAGAAGCTTCTTCACCGCGCGACCTCGTCTTTCCTTGACGTATGAGGACTTCTGCCGCTCGACTATACACACCGACCGATACCGATCGGTGACCTGTCTGCCTCTTGCTCTCGGCCCCGGCGATCGTCCCGAACCGACGCGACGCCCAACGCGATCGGCCCGTACGAAGTCACGTCGTACACACCGATTCCCAACCGTGGGGCTAACGGAATCCAGCCCTCTGGCCGCGTCCTTGGCACGTCCTCACCCGTTCTCACCCGTTCTCACCCGTTGAGGAACTCCGCACACCGGTAGGGCCCCAGCTCAGCGCCCTCGGGCGGGCGCAGGGTGACCTCGACGTCGTCGGTCCTGACCTTCGGGTCGAGTACGGACTGGGCCCGCGCCAGCGTGCACACCAGCTGCCCCGTGCCCTGGTCGCGCCCCGACGCCGGATAGGGGTCCTCAAGACGCACCGTGACGCGGGCGCCCGTTCCGGTCGCCGAGAAGCCGCCGAAGTCGACGAGAGTGGTGAGCCCGTCGGGCAGCGTCTCCGGCTGTCCGTGGACCAGCAGCAGCTTGAGCACCGAGTCGAGGTCCCTGACCTTCGCGTCGATCACGGGCACCGCGCGCAGTCCGCTGTCGGACGCGTAGTACAGCCGTATCCCGCGCGTCAGCCCGGACGCGGGCTCGCCCGCGGCTATCACCCCGGTCGGCTGGACGCCGCAGCCCAGGAGGGCGATCCCCAGCGCGGCGACCGCGGCATGCTGCCGGACCTTCACTCCATGCCCTCTTCCGTACGTCGCAGGGGCAGCCGCAGCGTGAACACCGCGCCGCCTTGAGACCCGCCCGCCACGTCGATCGTGCCGCCGTGCAGCCGTGCGTTCTCCAGCGCGATCGCCGTGCCGAGACCGCTGCCCTGTCCGCTGTCGTCGCTCGCGCCCCGGGTACGGGACTCGTCCGCCTTGTAGAACCGGTCGAAGACCCGCTCCCGGGCCCCCGGCGGCAGTCCGGGCCCATGGTCGGCGACCTCCAGCGTCACCCACTCCCCGTCCGCCGCGCGGACCGTCCGGAGGGTCACGGTGACCGGCGGGGCCCCGTGCCGCAGCGCGTTGCCCACCAGGTTCGCGACGATCACATCGATACGGCGCCGGTCGACCGCCGCCCGTACGCCCTCCGGGAGGCGTGTCCGCACCCGGCCCGTCCAGCCGCGCAGCGCCAGCGACGCCCGTACCGTCTCGGCGAGGTCGGTCTCGGCCGCGTTCAGCCGTACCGCCTTGGCGTCGAAGCGGGAGATCTCCATCAGATCCTCGACCAGCCGGGCCAGCCGGGCCGTCTCCGCGCCGACGGTACGGGCCGCCCGCGCCGCGTCCGGCGGCAGTTGGTCGGCGTCCTCCTCCAGCACGGTCGCCACCATCGTCATCGCCGCGAGGGGCGTGCGCAGTTCGTGCGACACGTCCGCCACGAAGCGGCGGGCCTTCGCCTCCTGCTCGCGCAGCTCCGCGTCGGACGCCTGGAGCGCGTCGGCGGTCTCGTTGAACGTCCGCGCCAGATCGGCGAGTTCATCGTGCCCGGTGACGGCGGTCCGGCTGCCGAGGTCCCCGGCCGCGAGCTCACGGGTGGCCCGGCCCAGCTTCCGTACCGGACGCAGGACCGTCCCCGCGGCCAGCAGCGCCAGGACGGCGGCCAGCAGCACCACCGGCACGATGCCCGCCCGTACGGAGTCCAGCAGGGCGGCGGTGTCGTCGCGCTCGGCCCGCAGATCGGTGATCGCGAAGACCTCCAGGCCGGAGGTGCGGCGGTCCCCGTCCGCGTATGTCACGGGCATGCCGACGACCAGATAGGGCTCGCCCCGCCACTCCACCCGCTGGAACCGGGCCTCGTCCCCGGCGCGCACGGCGGCGCGCAGCTCGGCGGTGATCCGGCTCTCCGTGTCGGCGAGCGAGTCGGAGACCGCGACGAGATCCTGATGGCGGGCGACCACGATGCGGGCGCCGATGCCCTCCGAGACCTCCGCCGCGAACCGGGCGAGCGACCGCTGGTCGGGTGGTACGTCGAAGTCCGCGGCGACCTCGGCGACCTGCTCCCGGAGGTCGTTCACGGCGGTGTTCTGGGTGCGCTGGAGGACGGCGGTGCGGGCGTCCCGGTAGGCGAGGGCGGTCGCGGTCACCGCGCTGATGAGGGCGACCGCGACGAAGACGACCACGAGCCGGATGCGCAGCCCGCCGACGAGCCGCCGGGTGCGCCGCTTCACGGCGGCGGCGTGGCCGCCTTTGCCCGTACGGTTCACAGTCGTGCCGTGCCGGCCTCCGTCCGTACGGTTCACAGCGGCCCGAAGCGGTAGCCGAAGCCCCGCACCGTCTGGACGTACCGCGGCTTCGCCGGCACGTCCTCCAGCTTGGCCCGCAGCCGTCCGACCGCCGCGTCCACCAGCCGGGAGTCCCCCAGGAAGCTGTGGTCCCAGACGGATTCGAGGAGCTGCTCACGGCTGAAGACCCGGCAGGGGGAGGCCGAGAGCTCCAGCAGCAGCCGCAGTTCGGTGGGCGGCAGCGCGACCGGGACGCCGTGCTTGGTGACGGTCAGCCCGGCGCGGTCGATCACCAGCCCGGCGAGATCGGCGGGCGCCCCCGGCGTCTGCCCGGACGCTCCCGGCGCCTGCCCGGACGGTTCCGCGCGCCGCAGCGCGGCCCGGATGCGGGCCTCCAGCACGGGCGCGGTGACCGGCTTGACGACGTAGTCATCCGCACCCGCCTCCAGGCCGGTCACGATGTCGTGGTCGTCGCCGCGCGCGGTCAGCATGATGACCGGCAGCGCGGTGGTCCTGGCGCGGATACGGCGGCACACCTCGAAGCCGTCCATGCCGGGCAGCATCAGATCCAGCACGGCCAGCTCGACCCGCCCGCCGCCCGGGCCGTCCAGCAGGGCGAGGGCCTGCTCGCCGGTGGCCGCCGTGTCGACGCCGTACCCGTGCCGGCGCAGCACGAGCTCCATTCCGTCCCGTACGGACGCGTCGTCCTCGATGAGCAGCACATGCGGCATGCGTTCGATTATGGGCGCCACGACCGCCGTTCCACCGCCCCGTACGGGGACCGATATGCAGGTCGGGGGCATTGTTACGTTCTCATCATGTGGCCATGGAAGGGCCGTCATGTGGCGTGGCGAGGGTTGCGGTCATGATCCTCAAGATGACCTCCCGTGCTGCTGCCCGGCTGCGCCTGACCGCGCTCGCGGCGGTCCCCGTGCTCGTCTTCTCAGCGGCCTGCGGCGGCGGTGACGACGACGGCGGCGGCGGCGCGAAGAGCCATGGCATCGCCGAGGCACCGGACACCTCGTCAACATCACAGCCCGCGGAGGATGCGAACCCCGCGAAGTCCGCGAAGTCCGCGAAGGACAAGCCGAGCACTCAGCCCGCCGGGAAGAGCGCCTTCTACGACGCGCAGATGACGTTCGTCCAGTGCATGCGCGCCAAGGGCGGCTACCCGGAGTACCCCGACCCCAAGCTCAGCGGCTACCCCGACTGGTCGAAGGTCGGCGAGCTCGGCTCCCAGCCCGGCCGCAACGCCGGCATCAAGGCCGGCAAGGACAATGTCTGCGTCGACGAGCTCAAGGCCGTGATGGCGGCCGAGCCCAAGCGCGACCAGCAGAAGTCCTACGAATCGATGCTCGCGCACGCCAAGTGCATGCGGGACAACGGCGTCTCCCAGTTCACCAACCCGGTCATGAGCGGCGGAAACGCCGTGCCGGGCGGCGACCCGAGCCCGGGGTCCCCGACCATCGACCAGGAGTCGCCGGCGTACAAGCAGGCCCGCGAGGCGTGCAAGACGAAGCTGCTCGACGGCCTGGACGGCATGCAGTGAAGCGCCGCACCGTCTTTCTCACGCTCGGCGCGGCGACCGCTGCCGCCGCCGTCACCGGGGGCGTCCTGTTCCTCGGCGACGGCGGCGGCGCGGACGCCCCCGGGCGGGGCGGCGAACTGCCGCCCGCCGTCGCGAGCGTCGTCCGCACCGACCTGGTGCAGTCGAAGACGGTCGACGGCAAGCTCGACTTCGCGCAGCCCCGCGCCGTCAAGTCGGCCGTCGAGGGCACCGTCACGGTGGCCGCCTCCGAAGGGAAGACGCTGACCATGGGGCAGCCGCTGTACGAGCTGAACGACAAGCCGGTCACCCTCCTCTACGGTCCGGTCCCGATGTTCCGCGAGATGAAGACGGGCGACCGGGGCAGCGACGTACTCCAGCTGGAGCGCAATCTGCGCGACCTGGGATACGGCGCTGGTCTGTACGTCGACGTCTGGTACGACGACGACACCGAGGCCGCCGTCAAGCAGTGGCAGAAGTCCCTGAACCGCGTCACCAGCGGCAAGGTCGGCAGGGGCGATGTCGTCTTCCAGCCCGGCCAGGTCAAGGTGGTCTCCGCCGACGCGGCGCTCGCCGACCAGGTCGGCCCGGACACGCCGGTTATGACGATCGCCTCCACCAAACCCGTCGTACGGGCGGAACTGGACCAGACCGACGGCGCGCTCACCTCGAAGGGCACCGAGGTCGAGGTCACCCTGCCGAGCGGGAAGACCGTGGCCGGCGAGGTCGCCGGGACGGTGCGCCCCGAGGAGTCCGACGCCGGGGGCGGCGCGGGCGCCTCGGAGGGCATCGTCGTCGAGGTCGTCCTGGACGGCGGGGTGAACGCCGCGTCCGGCGAGGATGCCAAGGCGACGGCGAGCGTGAAGTTCGTCAGCGAGGCGCGCGAGGGGGTCCTCGCGGTCCCCGTCGAGGCGATCGTCGCCCTGCGCGGCGAGAACGGCGGCTACGGCCTCCAGGTCGTCCAGGGCTCCGCCTCGAAGATCGTGCGGGTGGAGACGGGCATGACCGCCGACGGGCAGATCGAGGTCAGCGGCCCGGATCTGCGCGAGGGCCTGAAGGTCGGAGTGGCGAAGTCATGAGGCGGGACCCGGTGATCGAACCGCGGAACGCCGCCGGCACTGCGCCGGCTCCGGTGACCGAACCGAGGGATGCCGCCGGCACGAGGCCGCCCCCGGTGATCGAACTGCGGGACGCCGCCAAGTCGTACCCCGGCGGCGTCCACGCCCTGCGCGGCGTGAATCTCACCGTCGAGGAGGGCGAACTGGTCGCCGTCGTCGGCCCGTCCGGCTCCGGCAAGTCCACGATGCTCAACATCATGGGCACCCTCGACAAGCCCACCACGGGCACCGTCCGGGTCGCCGGATACGACGTGTCCGAGCTCTCCGACTCCCGGCTCTCCGCACTGCGCGCCCGCCACATCGGCTTCGTGTTCCAGCATTTCCACCTGGCGGCGGGCCGCGACGCGGTGGACAACGTCGCCGACGGACTGCTGTACGCGGGCGTACCGCTGCGGGAACGGCGTACGCGAGCGCGCGAGGCCCTCGCCAAGGTACGGCTCGACCACCGCCGCTCGCATACGCCGAACGAGCTGTCCGGCGGCGAGAAGCAGCGCGTGGCCATCGCCCGCGCCCTGGTGGGAGACCCCCGGCTGCTGCTGGCGGACGAACCGACCGGGGCGCTGGACACCGCGTCCGGCGAGATCGTCATGGCGCTGCTGCACGAGCTGAACGCGTCCGGCACCACCATCTGTGTGATCACCCACGACAACGGGATCGCGGACTCGCTGCCGCGCCGGGTCCGTTTCAAGGACGGCGAGATCGTCTCGGACTCGCGTTCCGGCACACGTTCCGGCACGCGCTCCGACACGCCTTCCGGCGCGCGCCCCGGCACGCGCTCCGCCTCCCGTACGGAAGAGGCCGGTTCATGAGGAACGACCTCAAGCCCTCCCGGCTCTCCCCCCGCGACGTCCTCCGCGTCGGCGCGGTCGGCCTCCGGGCACGCCGCGCGCGCGTGGTGCTCTCGGCGCTCGGCATCGCCATCGGGATCGCGACCATGGTCGCGGTCGTCGGCCTGTCCGAGTCGAGCCGCGCGGACCTGATGGCCCGGCTCGACCGCCTCGGCACCAATCTCCTCACCGCCGAGGTGGGCGAGGACCCCCTGGGGAAGCCGGTCAAGCTCCCCGAGAACGCGGTCGCGATGGTCGAGCGCATCGGCCCGGTGCAGCACGCCACGGCCACCGCCGACATCGACGCCCGCATCCGCCGCAGCGACCTGGTCCCCGAGGAGCGCACCGCCGGCGTCAGCGCCCAGGCGGCCCGCACCGATCTGCTCTCCACACTCGGCGGCGAGGTCGCGAAGGGCGCCTGGCTGGACCGGGCCGGCGAACGCCTCCCGGCGACGGTCCTCGGCGCGGTGGCGGCGGACCGCCTCGGCATCGCCCGCACCGGCGAGACGATCATGATGAACGACACCCGCGTGGTCGTCGTCGGCATCCTCCGACCGATCGAACTGGCCCCCACCCTGGACCGGGTCGCCCTGGTCGGATTCCCCGCCGCCGAGCGCTACTTCGGCTTCGACGGCCACCCCACCACCGTCTTCGAGCGCTCCACGGACGCCTCGGTGGAGGATGTACGGGCGATCCTGGCCCGCACCATCAGCCCCGGCAACGAGGCGAGCGTCAGGGTCTCCCGCCCCTCGGACGCACTGGCCGCCAAAGCCGCCACCGACGAGGGCCTGACGGCCCTGATGCTCGGCCTGGGCGCGGTGGCCCTCCTGGTCGGCGGTGTGGGCGTCGCCAACACCATGGTCATCTCCGTCCTGGAACGCCGCCAGGAGATCGGCCTGCGCCGCTCACTGGGCGCGACCCGCAGCGCGATCCGGCTCCAGTTCCTGACCGAGTCGCTGCTGCTGTCGGCACTGGGCGGGGCGACGGGCGCACTGCTGGGCGCGGCGGCGACCTACGGCTTCGCACGCGTCCAGGGGTGGACGCCGGTGGTCCCGCCCTGGTCCCTGGCGGGCGGCCTGGCCGCCACCCTCCTGATCGGCGTGATCGCGGGCCTCTATCCGGCCATCCGCGCCTCCCGTGTCCACCCGACGGTGGCGCTGAACGCGACCTGAGGCGACGGCGTACGGGAGGCCGTCTCCATGCTCGCGGAGCTATGGGAGGACCCGCTTATCGGCTGATGTCAGCCGTAGACGTCAAAAACCCCCGGGCTTAACAGCCTGGGGGTCTTTGTGCTGGTGGGGCTAACAGGATTTGAACCTGTGGCCTCATCCTTATCAGGGATGCGCTCTAACCAACTGAGCTATAGCCCCGCCGCGCTCGTGCGCTGACCTCTGAAGATTAGCGCACGTGGGGCGCAGCTCCCAAATCCGTTCCCCGGGGGCCGGCGGACGGGTTACTCGTCCTCCGCCAGCGTCAGCTCGACCCCGCCCACGAAACCGGCGGAGAGGTTGTAGATGAAGGCTCCGAGCGTGGCCAGCGCCGTGGCGAGGACCACATCGATGACCGCGACGACCGAGGTGAAGATCAGCACCCGCGGCAGCGACAGGAACGACTGGAGATCGAATCCATTGCTCTCCGTCGAGCCGGTGGCCTCGCTGATCGTCCCGCCGACCGTGGAGAAGACGCCCATGGCGTCCATGACCATCCACAGCACCGCGGCGGCGATCACCGTGCAGATGCCCAGCGCGATCGACAGCAGGAAACTGACCTTCATCACCGACCACGGGTCGGCCTTGGCCACCCGCAGCCGTGCCTTGCGGGTGCGCGGGGTCGTGCGTGCGCCGGTCCGCGGCAGCCGGGCGCCCGGCTCGGCGTCCTCGTCGCCCTGAGGCGACGGGTAGGCCTGCGGCGGGCGGTAGGGCTGCGCGGTCTGCTTGCCGCCCGGCCGGTCACCGCCGAACATCTCGTACGGAGGCTTGGGCCCCCTGGTCTCCGTCACCGTACCCCCCTGGGAGTCCGCGGCAGAGCCACGGGCACCGCTCTTTCCAGCAGCTTTGGCCGCTCCTGCGGCCGAACCGGCGCCCGTGGCTCCACTCACGCTTCTACTCCTCGTGCTCCCCGGCCGAGGACTCCGTGCCCTCGACTGCCGCTTCGGCCAGACCGGTGTCGGCCTCGTCGGTCCCAGCAGCCTCATCGGCCCCGTCGACCTCTTCGGCCTCACGCCCTGCCTCGGCGTTCCGTGCGATGCCGACGACGGCATCGCGCTTGCCCAGATTGATCAGCTGGACGCCCATGGTGTCACGGCCCGTCTCCCTGACTTCGTTGACTCGCGTACGAATCACACCGCCGCCGAGGGTGATGGCCAGAATCTCGTCCGTCTGCTCGACCACGAGCGCGCCGACGAGCGATCCACGGTCCTCCACGATCTTGGCGGCCTTGATTCCGAGGCCACCACGACCTTGGACGCGATATTCGTCCACCGCGGTTCGCTTTGCGTACCCGCCATCTGTAGCGGTGAAGACGAACGTACCCGGCCGGACGACATTCATCGACAGGAGCTCGTCCCCTTCGCGGAAACTCATCCCCTTGACGCCGGATGTCGCGCGTCCCATCGGACGAAGGGCGTCGTCCGTGGCGGTGAACCGGATCGACTGGGCCTTCTTGCTGATGAGCAGCAGATCGTCCTCGGCCGAGACCAGCTCGGCGCCGATCAGCTCGTCATCGCCGCCGGCCTCCGTCTCCCGGAGGTTGATCGCGATGACGCCACCCGATCGCGGCGAGTCGTAGTCCTTCAGGGGGGTCTTCTTGACCAGGCCGCCCTTGGTGGCGAGCACCAGATAGGGCGCGGCCTCGTAGTCGCGGACGGCGAGGATCTCGGCGATCTGCTCGTCCGGCTGGAAGGCCAGCAGATTGGCCACGTGCTGGCCGCGGGCGTCCCGTCCGGCGTCCGGCAGCTCATACGCCTTGGCGCGGTAGACCCGGCCCTTGTTGGTGAAGAAGAGCAGCCAGTGGTGGGTGGTGGAGACGAAGAAGTGGTCGACGATGTCGTCTTCCTTGAGCTTCGTGCCCCGGACGCCCTTGCCGCCGCGCTTCTGCGAACGGTAGTCGTCCGTCTTCGTGCGCTTCACATAGCCGCCACGCGTGATGGTGACGACGATGTCCTCCTCGGCGATCAGGTCCTCCATGGACATGTCGCCGTCGAAGGGCACCAGCTGGGAGCGCCGGTCGTCGCCGAACTTCTCCACCAGGACGGCCAGCTCGTCGCTGACGATCCCGCGCTGCTTCTCGGGCGACGCGAGGATCGCGTTGTACTCGTTGATCTTCGCCTGGAGCTCGTCGTGCTCCGCGACGATCTTCTGGCGCTCCAGGGCGGCCAGCCGGCGCAGCTGCATCTCCAGGATGGCGTTCGCCTGGATCTCGTCGATCTCCAGCAGACCCATCAGGCCCGTACGGGCGATCTCGACCGTGTCACTGCGCCGGATCAGCGCGATGACCTCGTCGATGGAGTCCAGCGCCTTGAGCAGTCCGCGCAGGATGTGCGCCCGCTCCTCGGCCTTGCGCAGCCGGAAGCGGGTACGCCGGACGATGACCTCGATCTGGTGGTGCACCCAGTGGCGGATGAAGGCGTCCAGCGACAGCGTGCGCGGCACCCCGTCGACCAGCGCCAGCATGTTCGCGCCGAAGTTGGTCTGGAGGTCGGTGTGCTTGTAGAGGTTGTTCAGCACGACCTTGGCGACGGCGTCCCGCTTGAGGACGATGACCAGTCGCTGTCCGGTACGGGAGGACGTCTCATCGCGTACGTCCGCGATGCCGCCGATCTTGCCGTCCTTCACCAGGTCGGCGATCTTCTGCGCGAGGTTGTCCGGGTTGACCTGGTAGGGAAGCTCCGTGACCACCAGGCACTGGCGGTTCTGGATCTCCTCGACCTCGACGACCGCGCGCATGGTGATGGAGCCGCGGCCGGTGCGGTACGCCTCTTCGATGCCCTTGCGGCCCACGACGAGCGCGCCGGTCGGGAAGTCCGGGCCCTTGATCCGCTCGATCAGCGCGTCGAGCAGCTCCTCATGGGTGGCCTCGGGGTGCTCCAGCGCCCACTGGGCGCCGGACGCGACCTCGCGCAGATTGTGCGGCGGGATATTGGTCGCCATACCGACCGCGATGCCCGCCGAGCCGTTGACCAGCAGGTTCGGGAAGCGCGCCGGGAGGACGGTCGGCTCCTGGTTACGGCCGTCGTAGTTGTCCTGGAAGTCGACGGTCTCCTCGTCGATGTCCCGGAGCATCTCCATGGAGAGCGGCGCCATCTTGCACTCGGTGTAGCGCATGGCGGCGGCCGGGTCATTGCCCGGGGAGCCGAAGTTTCCGTTGGAGTCGACCAGCGGCAGCCGCATGGACCACGGCTGGGCCAGCCGCACCAGGGCGTCGTAGATCGAGGTGTCGCCGTGCGGGTGGTAGGTGCCCATGACGTCGCCGACGACGCGGGCGCACTTGTAGAAGCCCTTCTCGGGGCGGTATCCGCCGTCGTACATCGCGTACAGCACACGCCGGTGTACGGGCTTGAGACCGTCCCGTACATCGGGCAGCGCGCGCGAGACGATGACGGACATCGCGTAGTCGAGATACGAGCGCTGCATCTCGGTTTCGAGCCCGACGGGCTCGATCCGCGCCTGGGGCTCTTCGTCGGTGGTGGCAGGGGTGGGTGTCTCGTCGGCCATTGCTGGTCTTCAGTCCTTTCGTGCGGTCAGCTGAGGCCGACTCAGATGTCGAGGAAGCGGACGTCCTTGGCGTTGCGCTGGATGAAGGAGCGCCGGGCCTCGACGTCCTCGCCCATCAGCACCGAGAAGAGATCGTCGGCCTGTGCCGCGTCGTCCAGCGTCACCTGACCGAGCACGCGGTGCTCGATGTCCATGGTGGTGATGCGCAGTTCTTCGGCGTTCATCTCGCCCAGGCCCTTGAAGCGCTGGATCGAGTCCTCCCTGATCCGCTTGCCCTGCTGCTTGCCCAGCTCGACCAGGGCGTCCCGCTCACGGTCGGAGTAGCCGTACTCGAAGTCGTCCCGGCCCCACTTGATTTTGTAGAGCGGCGGGCGCGACAGGAACACATGCCCGGCCTCGACCAGGGGCCGCATGAAGCGGAAGAGGAAGGTCAGCAGCAGGGTGTTGATGTGCTGACCGTCGACGTCGGCGTCCGCCATCAGAATGATCTTGTGATAGCGGAGCTTCTCGATGTCGAAGTCCTCGTGGACTCCGGTGCCGAAGGCCGAGATCAGCGCCTGGACCTCGGTGTTCTGGAGGATCTTGTCGATCCGGGCCTTCTCGACGTTCAGGATCTTGCCTCGGATGGGCAGGATGGCCTGGTACATCGGGTTGCGGCCGGACTTCGCCGAGCCGCCGGCGGAGTCGCCCTCGACGATGAAGATCTCGCACTTGGTGGGGTCGTTCGACTGGCAGTCGCTGAGCTTGCCCGGCAGCGAGGCCGACTCCAGCAGGCCCTTGCGGCGGGTCAGATCGCGGGCCTTGCGGGCGGCGACCCGCGCGGTCTGCGCCTGGATCGACTTGCGGATGATGTCCGCGGCCTCGTTGGGGTTGCGGTCGAACCAGTCGGTGAGGTGCTCGTGCACGACCTTCTGGACGAAGGTCTTCGCCTCGGTGTTGCCGAGCTTGGTCTTGGTCTGGCCCTCGAACTGCGGCTCGCCCAGCTTGACCGAGATGATCGCCGTCAGACCCTCGCGGATGTCCTCGCCCGAGAGGTTGTCGTCCTTCTCGCGCAGCAGCTTCTTGTCGCGCCCGTAGCGGTTGACCAGGCCCGTGAGCGCGGCGCGGAAGCCCTCTTCGTGGGTGCCGCCCTCATGCGTGTGGATGGTGTTCGCGAAGGAGTACACGCCCTCGGTGTACTGCGAGTTCCACTGCATCGCGATCTCGACCGAGAGCAGCCGCTCCCGGTCCTCGGCCTCGATGTCGATCACGGTGGGGTGGATCAGCTCGCCCTTGCGCGAGTTCAGGTACTTCACGAAGTCGACGATGCCGCCCTCGTAGTGGTACGTGACCGAGCGCACCTGCTCCTGGTCGGGCCCCTCGGCGCTGTCGGCGCCCGCCGTGGCCTTGGCCGACTCCCGCTCGTCGGTCAGCGTCAGGGTCAGGCCCTTGTTGAGGAAGGCCATCTCCTGGAAGCGCCGGGAGAGCGTCTCGAAGGAGTACTCGGTGGTCTCGAAGACATCGCCGTCGGCCCAGAACGTCACCGTGGTGCCGCTCTCGTCGGTCGCCTCGTTCCGCGCGAGGGGGGCGGTGGGGACGCCGAGCTTGTAGTCCTGGGTCCAGCGGTAGCCGTCCCGCTTGACCTCGACGGAGACCTTGGAGGAGAGGGCGTTGACGACGGAGACGCCGACGCCGTGCAGACCACCGGAGACGGCGTAGCCGCCGCCGCCGAACTTGCCGCCCGCGTGCAGGACCGTGAGCACGACCTCGACGGCCGGCTTGTTCTCGGACGGAACGATGCCCACGGGGATGCCGCGGCCGTTGTCCACGACGCGCACTCCGCCGTCGGCGAGGATCGTCACGTCGATGGTGTCCGCGTGCCCGGCCATCGCCTCGTCGACGGAGTTGTCGACGACCTCCTGGACCAAGTGATGAAGCCCACGCTCACCGGTCGAGCCGATGTACATGCCGGGGCGCTTGCGGACCGCGTCCAGCCCCTCGAGGACGGTGATCGCACTGGCGTCGTACGAGGCGGTGACCTCGCCGGATCCATCGGCGGGGGTGGACGGGTTGTTCTCGTTGGGGTTGCCGGAATCGGCCACGAAGCGCCCTTTCTGGCACAGCACAAGCCGTTCTCCGTGCAGGCGGGAGCGGCTGCGTCGTTCGACATGTTCCGCGAGGTGGCGGGATTGTCCACCAGTCTACCGGTACCGCCGACGCTAATGGGGGTTTGGCGGTGGCTGAGTCCGCATGTGCCGCCCTGAACCCCATCGGTCCGACTCCCCATATCCGGGAAGGGGCTCCAGGAGGCTCACACCGGCATTGAGCGCTTTGACCTGTGAATGGCCGGATACGGTGAGGGACGTCTCTCCGAAGGGCCCGCCGAGAAGGCCCGCGCGCCCGGGAGCGTCGACTGGAATCGTCTGTTCCGAGTGCCCGGACCGGGGGTGATACCGGTACGCATGTCCATAAATCGGACCTGGCCGGGCCGAGGGGCGCGGGGCGGGGGCCGGGACGCGGTCGGACCCGGCGGGACCGGACGACACCAGACCCGGCGGACCCGGCGACCCCGGCGACCCCGGCGACCCCACCGGCCCCGGCCCGCTCATCCGTAGGTGTCCCCCGGGCCCACGCTCCCCGGCGCCCGCAGCGGTCCGTATCCCCTCCGGGGCCCGCCCGGACCCAGCACCCGGATCAGCCTGACCGTCCCCTGGCCCAGGTCCTCGTTCAGCCGCGCCACCAGCCTCGGCGCCAGCAGCCGCAGCTGCGTCGCCCACGCCGTCGAATCGCACTGCACGGTGAGCACCCGCTCCTCGGGATCCTCGTCGTACCTCAGCGGCACACAGTGCTTGGCCAGATCGTCGCCCACGATCTGCGGCCAGCGGCCCATCACCCCGCCCACCGCGGCCGGGGTCTCCCAGCCCCGCTCGGTGATCAGCCGGTTGATCGCGGCCCCGAGCGCCAGGGGGTCCCGGCCATCCGCACGGGCCCCGGAGCGAAGTCCTCCACCCCGCCTGGCCTGCTTCTTCTCCTGAGCCGCCGCGCCACGGGCACGAGCCTGCTCCTTGGCCGCGCGCAGCGCGACCCGGGCCAGATCGACCCCCGAGGGCTCCGGAACGGCACCGGCTGCGGGGGCGGCGTCGGCGGCCGGACCGGTGCCGGGCAGGGCGCCCGCGCCGGGGCCGTCCGCCCCCGGACCGCTCGCACTCGCACGGTTCGCACCGGAACGGCTCGTACCGGAACGGCTCGTACCGGAACGGCCCACACCAGGGCCGAGAGGCTCGTTCATACCCGTGCCACCTCTCCTCCGGACACCTTGTACCGCGCCCCGGCCAGCACCCCGGGAACATCGTCGTCGACCGCCGCGGTCACCAGGACCTGCTCGCCCGGCGCCACCAGCTCCGCCAGCCGCTCGCGCCGCCGGGCGTCCAGCTCCGCGAAGACGTCGTCCAGCACGAGCACGGGCTCATTGCCCTCCGCCCGCAGCAGGTCGTACGAGGCCAGCCGCAGCGCCAGCGCGTACGACCAGGACTCGCCATGGCTGGCGTACCCCTTCGCGGGCAGCTCTCCCAGCTTCAGCGTCAGCTCGTCACGGTGCGGACCGACCAGCGTGACCCCCCGTTCGATCTCCTGCTTCCGCGCCTCGCCCAGGGCTTCCAGCAGCAGGGCCCCGAGCTCCTCACGTCCCAGCGCGCCGTCGACCTCACCGGCCGAACAGCGATAGTCCAGCCCGATCGGACCGCCGCCCGGGGCCAGTGATTCATACGCCTTGTCGGTCAGCGGTCGCAGCGCCGTGATCAGCTCCAGACGCCGCGCCAGCAGCTCCGCGCCGGTCCGCGCCAGATGCTGGTCCCACACATCCAGCGTCGACAGATCGGCCCCGGACTTCGCCGCGCCGTGCCGCCGCGCCATCGCCGCCGACTTCAGCAGAGTGTTGCGCTGCTTGAGCACCCGCTCATAGTCCGAGCGCACCCCCGCCATCCGCGGCGAACGCGCCGTGACCAGCTCGTCCAGAAAACGCCGGCGGTCGCCGGGGTCGCCCTTGACCAGCGCCAGATCCTCCGGGGCGAAGAGCACCGTCCGTATGATCCCCAGCACGTCACGCGGTCTGACCTGCGACGATCTATTGATACGGGCGCGGTTCGCCTTCCCCGGGTTGAGTTCGAGCTCCACCAGCTGGGAGCGCTCGCCCTGGGCGACGGCCGCCCTGATCACCGCGCGCTGCGCTCCCACCCGTACCAGCGGCGCATCCGATGAGACCCGGTGGCTGGCGAGAGTGGCCAGATAGCCGACCGCCTCGACCAGATTCGTCTTGCCCTGCCCGTTCGCCCCCACGAACGAGGTGACGCCCGGATCGAGCGGCACCTCGACCCGGGCGTACGAGCGGAAGTCGGCCAGCGACAGATGCGTGACATGCATGGGTACGGGCCGACCTCCGGCTGAAAGGTTTACTTCTTGTTCTCCACCGCGTGGCCGCCGAACTGGTTGCGCAGCGCGGCGATCATCTTCATCTGCGGGGAGTCGTCCTGACGGGAGGCGAAGCGGGCGAAGAGCGAAGCGGTGATCGCGGGCAGCGGTACGGCGTTGTCGATGGCGGCCTCCCCCGTCCACCGGCCCTCGCCGCTGTCCTGTGCGAAGCCGCGCAGCTTGTCCAGGTGCTCGTCCTCGTCCAGGGCGTTGACCGCGAGGTCGAGCAGCCAGGAGCGGATGACGGTGCCCTCCTGCCAGGAGCGGAAGACCTCGCGCACATCGGTGACCGAGTCGACCTTCTCCAGCAGCTCCCAGCCCTCGGCGTAGGCCTGCATCATGGCGTACTCGATGCCGTTGTGGACCATCTTGGCGAAGTGGCCCGCGCCCACCTTGCCCGCGTGGACCGAGCCGAACTCGCCCACGGGCTTGAGCGCGTCGAAGATCGGCTGCACCCGGGCGACATGCTCGGCGGTGCCGCCGTACATCAGCGCGTAGCCGTTCTCCAGGCCCCAGACGCCGCCGGAGACTCCGCAGTCCACGAAGCCGATGCCCTTGATGCCCAGCTCGACGGCGTGCCGCTCGTCGTCGGTCCAGCGCGAGTTCCCGCCGTCCACGACGATGTCGCCGGGGGAGAGCAGCTCGGCCAGCTCATCGATGGTGGACTGGGTCGCGGCTCCGGCCGGAACCATCACCCACACCACCCGGGGACCCTCCAGGCTGTCCACAAGCTCCTTGAGGCTGTGGACATCGGCGACGTCCGGGTTCCGGTCGTAGCCGATGACGGTGTGGCCCGCGCGGCGGATGCGCTCGCGCATGTTGCCGCCCATTTTGCCGAGGCCGACGAGGCCGAGCTCCATCTGAGTGTCCTTAAGCGTCGTAAAGCCGATTCATGAACCGAATCCGAGCCTACGCCGGAGTGCGGCGTACAGCCCGACGGGCCCGCTCGGGTACGAGCGGGCCCGTCGCGATCACGGTCCGGCGGCCCGGAGCGGGCTCAGCCCGAGAGCCGCACCGGCATGATCAGGTACTTGTACGCCTCGTCGGCCTCGGCGTCCATGCCCGGCTTGCCGCTGAGCAGCGCGGGCTTGGTGGAGGTGGTGAACGACAGCTGGGCGACCGGGGAGTCGATCGCGCTCAGACCGTCGAGCAGGAAGGTGGGGTTGAAGGCGATGGAGATGTCATCGCCCTCCAGCTGGGCGTCGACGCGCTCCACAGCCTGTGCGTCGTCGCTGGAGCCGGCTTCCAGGATCAGCACGCCCTGCTCGAAGCTCAGCCGGACCGGGGTGTTCCGCTCGGCGACGAGGGCCACCCGCTTGACGGCCTCGACGAACGGCGCGGTCTCGATCACCGCCACCGAGTTGAACTCGGTGGGGAAGAGCGTGCGGTACTTCGGCAGATCGCCTTCGAGCAGCCGGGTGGTGGTCCGCCGTCCCGCGCCCTCGAAGCCGATGAGGCCCTCTCCGGCACCAGAGCCGGAGAGCGCCAGGGTGACGGTGTCACCGCTGGTCAGGGCCTTGGCGGTGTCCAGCAATGTCTTGGCGGGCACCAGCGCGACGGCGGAGGCGTCCGGGTTCTCCGGCTTCCACAGGAACTCGCGGACCGCGAAGCGGTAGCGGTCGGTGGAGGCCAGGGTGACGCTGTCGCCCTCGATCTCGATCCGTACGCCGGTGAGGACGGGGAGGGTGTCGTCGCGGCCCGCCGCGATGGCGACCTGGGCGGCGGCGGCGGCGAAGACCTCGCCGGGCACGGTGCCGGTCGCGGTCGGCATCTGCGGCAGCGCCGGGTACTCCTCCACCGGAAGGGTGTGGAGGGTGAAGCGGGAGGAGCCGCAGACCACGGTCGCCCGTACACCGTCTGTGGAAATCTCCACCGGGCGGTTGGGGAGGGCGCGGCAGATGTCCGCCAGCAGCCGGCCGGAGACGAGAACGGTGCCGGTCTCGTCGACCTCGGCCTCGACGGAGACCTTGGCGGAGACCTCGTAGTCGAAGCTGGAGAAGCTGAGCGCGCCGTCCTCGGCCTTCAGAAGCAGGCCTGCGAGCACGGGCGCCGGCGGACGGGCCGGGAGGCTCCTGGCCACCCAGGCCACCGCCTCCGCGAGTACATCGCGCTCAACCCGGATCTTCACCGGAACCGCCTCCTGCTGTTGCTGGCTCGCCTTGCTGGCCTTCGTCGTCGGCTGTGTCGCCGGGGACCAGTCTGACGCACCGCACTGACAGTCGGCGCGGGTCGCGGTCAAGTCGTGACCAAGGCTGCCGGGGTCCGCGGAGCCGAGTTGTGCACAGGACCCACTTCGAAGCGAATTCCCCGGTAACTCTAGGTGGGAGTAGTAGTAGGGCCTGTGGAAACGGTGGATAACGTCGTTTTCGCAGGTCAACCCCGGTTTTTTATCCACCGTGCCTGTGGGTGGGACCGGTGGATAACCGGGGGTGTCTGTGGACACCGAAAAGTTCTGCACACCCCATGCACAGGCAGCGGGCAGTTTTCCCCAGCCCTGTCCCCAGCTTTACCCAGGTTCCCCACAGCCCAATCCAGCATCTTGGTGTGACGGCTTTCACTCGACACGGTGAGAGCGCGGTTCATGTTGCCGAACAGTGGACAGCGGTGTGGAGAAGCTGTGGGAAACCCTCCCCGGCCTGTGGGCCGCCGGTGGACAACGGTGATCACGCCCTGTGGACGAATCCGCTGTCCACAGCCTGTGGACAGCGGTTGGCCACAATTCCACAGGCACCTGACCTGCTGAGATGATCAACGCATCGCGTCGCCTGTGGACACCGTCTGGAAAACTTCGCGGTCCCCAGGCTGTGGACGGCGTGTTCTCCCCGAACCTGTGGAGAACACGGTGACACAGACCCCTATTCGAACAACGTCGTAGCGCCCGGATCGGCCCGGCGGGCCTCCCGCGGGCCCGGCGAAGCCCGCGGAAGCCCGTCCAGAGGCTCCGGAAGGGCCTCTCGGAGCCTCTGGACGGGTCTCTTCAGCAGTCCTCTCCGGGCTACTCCAGGCACCCGGCGCTTCGGCCTCTCCGGCGTACGCGGCGTACTCCGGACCCCGGCAGGCGTCCGCGGAGGCCCGCCGGGAGCCCCACGGAGAGCGAGAAGCGCCCCGGGACAGGGACACTCCCGGGGCGCTTCCTTGGGCTTCTGAGCGGGCTGAGCGGGCTGAGGCTGAGAGGGGCTGAGCGGCGCTGTGTCAGCCGTTCTTGATGCGGTTGGTGAGCTCCGTGACCTGGTTGTAGATGGACCGCCGCTCGGCCATCAGCGCCCGGATCTTCCGGTCCGCGTGCATCACCGTCGTATGGTCGCGCCCACCGAACTGCGCGCCGATCTTCGGCAGTGAGAGATCGGTCAGCTCACGGCAGAGGTACATCGCGATCTGCCGGGCCGTGACCAGCACCCGGCTGCGCGAGGAGCCGCAGAGATCCTCCACCGTCAGCCCGAAGTAGTCGGCGGTCGCCGCCATGATCGCGCCCGCGGTGATCTCGGGAGCGCTGTCCTCGCCGCCGGGGATCAGATCCTTCAGCACGATCTCGGTGAGGCCGAGGTCGACGGGCTGCCGGTTGAGCGAGGCGAACGCCGTCACCCGGATCAGCGCGCCCTCCAGCTCACGGATGTTGCGCGAGATCCGGGACGCGATGAACTCCAGCACCTCCGGCGGGGCGTTCAGCTGCTCCTGGACCGCCTTCTTCCGCAGGATCGCGATCCGGGTCTCCAGCTCCGGGGGCTGCACATCGGTGGTCAGCCCCCACTCGAAGCGGTTGCGGAGCCGGTCCTCCAGGGTCATCAGCTGCTTGGGCGGCCGGTCGGAGGAGAGCACGATCTGCTTGTTGGCGTTGTGGAGCGTGTTGAAGGTGTGGAAGAACTCCTCCTGCGTCGACTCCTTGCTCGCCAGGAACTGGATGTCGTCGACCAGCAGGATGTCCACATCGCGGTAGCGCTTGCGGAAGGTGTCGCCCTTGCCGTCGCGGATCGAGTTGATGAACTCGTTGGTGAACTCCTCCGAGCTCACGTACCGCACCCGGGTCCCGGGGTAGAGGCTGCGCGCGTAGTGCCCGATGGCATGGAGCAGATGCGTCTTGCCGAGACCGGACTCCCCATAGATGAACAGGGGGTTGTACGCCTTGGCCGGGGCCTCCGCGACCGCCACGGCCGCCGCGTGGGCGAACCGGTTGGAGGCGCCGATGACGAAGGTGTCGAAGAGGTACTTCGGGTTCAGCCGCGCGTGCGGCTCGCCGGGGCCGCCGGCCGGGGAGGGCTGCGCCCCCAGCGGTCCGGGTGCGCCGCCCGTGGAGCCGCCGCGGTGCTGCGGGGCGGACTCGGGCAGCTCCCGCCGCTCCGGCCGGGACTCATAGCCCGACCGGTCGGACTGCTGCGGGGAGTGGTAGTCGGGCTGGGACCGGGGAGAGGCGTACGGATCGCGGTCCTGGAAGCCGCCGAGCCGCGGCTGCTGCCAGGAGAGATCCTCCTGGCCGCGCGGCCAGGAACCGGGCTCGTGGCGCTGCTGGTACTCCGGGTACGCGGGACGCGCCTCCGGCAGCCCGTCGTCCGGGGTCCGGTGCCCGTACCCCCCGTAGGGGGCCTCCCGCTGATAGCCCTGGTGCTCGTCGTGCTGCTGCCCCTGATAGGGCTGCTGCGAGGCGGGCGGCTGCTGGGCCGGGGGCTCGCCCACGGAGTCGTCCACGGTGATCGCGATCCGGATGGGACGGCCGCACTCACGGCTCAGCGTGTCGCTGATCAGCGGGGCGAGCCGGCCCTCCAGGACCCGCTTGCCCCATTCGTTGGGGACGGCGAGCAGTGCGGTGTCGGCGACCAGCGCGAGCGGCTGGCAGCGTTCGATCCACTGCTTGTCCTTCGACTCGATGCCCTGCGGGCCCTCGGCGAGGAGCTGTTCCAGCACTCGTGGCCACACTGCGGCAAGATCGGCAGGTACGTCAGCCACAGGGCACGCTCTCTCGCAGGTCCCACGAATGTGTGGTTCTCGGGACGGGATGGAAGGACAGGCAAGAACAGAAAGGAAAAGGTTCGAAGTCCATCCACGGTAGTCAGGGCGGGCCGCGAGGTTCAAGTTGTTGTCCACAGCCTGTGCACAGTGGACCCCGCCGACGCTCTGGTTTGACCGGATGGCGTAGCCGCGCGTACCGTGACCAGGTCGAGTTGTCGATGGCTGCTGCCGCCTGCCTCCGATGGGCAAAGATCACTCTCCGTGATTATGAAGCGGTGCACTCGGGCGTGAACGCGAGCTTCTCGTGGGCGCACGGTGACAGCCAGGCGATGTCCCGCCATCTACGAGTCATTTCTGGAGCCCCCGAGTGAGCAAGCGCACCTTCCAGCCGAACAACCGTCGTCGTGCGAAGACCCACGGCTTCCGTCTGCGCATGCGCACCCGTGCCGGCCGCGCGATTCTCGCGTCTCGCCGCACCAAGGGTCGCGCCCGCCTGTCCGCCTGACCGCGTACAGGTCATGACGTGCTGCCTACCGAGAATCGGCTGAGGCGGCGCGAGGACTTCGCGACCGCGGTACGACGAGGCCGCCGGGCCGGACGCCCGCTTCTCGTCGTCCATCTACGCAGCGGTTCACCGGACCCGCACGCGCCTGGGGAGAGCGCTTCCCCGACGTGTGCGGGTTTCGTCGTGAGCAAGGCAGTGGGCGGAGCGGTCGTGCGCAACCAGGTCAAGCGCAGGCTGAGGCATCTGATACGCGACCGCCTGGGCGAGCTGCCCCCCGGTAGCCTGGTGGTCGTACGAGCGCTGCCCGGTGCGGGCGACGCCGATCATGCACAGCTGGCCCGAGACCTGGATGCCGCCCTCCAGCGGCTGCTGGGAGGGGGCGCGCGATGAAGTACCCGCTGCTGGCTCTGATCAAGCTGTATCAGTGGACGATCAGTCCCATGCTGGGGCCTGTCTGCAGGTACTACCCGTCGTGTTCCCACTACGGATACACGGCCATCGACCGGCACGGTGCGGTCAAGGGCACAGTGCTCACCGCCTGGCGCATTCTGCGGTGCAATCCGTGGTCGCCGGGCGGAGTGGACCATGTCCCGCCCCGCAAGCGTCCGCGGTGGCACGAAATGCTGCGTGACGCCGTACGCGGCAGCAAGGGCGGGAACTCCGCCGCCGATGTGCCTTCCCGGGGTTCGGTCGCCGAAACCCCGAGTCCGGCCGCAGAGACCTCGCCCAATGCTCAAGGAGCCTGATTAGTGGACACGATTGCCAGTCTCTTCAGCTTTATCACCACACCTGTTTCGTGGATCATTGTCCAGTTCCACAAGCTCTACGGGGCGATCTTCGGTCCTGACACGGGCTGGGCCTGGGGACTGTCGATCGTTTCGCTGGTGATCCTCATCCGCATCTGTCTGATCCCGCTTTTTGTGAAGCAGATCAAGTCGATGCGGAACATGCAGGCGCTCCAGCCGAAGATGAAGGCGATCCAGGAGCGCTACAAGAGCGACAAGCAGCGTCAGTCCGAAGAGATGATGAAGCTGTACAAGGAGACGGGCACCAACCCGCTCTCCTCGTGTCTGCCGATTCTGGCGCAGTCGCCGTTCTTCTTCGCCCTGTACTACGTGCTCTCCAACATCGCCTCCGGCAACACGGTCGGCGTGATCAATGAGCAGCTGCTCGACAGCGCCCGGCAGGCCCATATCTTCGGTGCCCCGCTCGCTGCCAAGTTCATGGACAGCCCGGAGAAGGTCGCTTCTCTCGACGCCTCGCTGAACAGCGTGCGCATCGTCACGGCGATCATGATCGTCCTGATGTCGGCGTCGCAGTTCTACACGCAGCGCCAGCTGATGCAGAAGAACGTCGACCTCACGGTCAAGACGCCGTATATGCAGCAGCAGAAGATGATGATGTACATCTTCCCGGTGATCTTCGCCGTGATGGGCATCAACTTCCCCGTCGGCGTTCTCGTCTACTGGCTGACCACCAACGTGTGGACCATGGGCCAGCAGATGTATGTGATCAACCAGAACCCGACCCCCGGCAGCAAGGCTCAGGACGAGTACCTCCAGCGTCTGCTGAAGTCCGTCGGCGTCCGTGGCGAGGTCCGGTCGCGCCGTAAGCGCAATGTCGTCCAGGCCATCGTCGCCAAGGGCCCGGACCGCAATGACAACGAGCGCAAGTTCATCAGCGGTCTGGCCAAGGCCGGATTCGCCGCTCAGGCGGACGGGACGGTGGCCAAGAGCGAGACGGTCGCCGCCGAGACCGAGAGCGGCGCCCAGGGCAGGCGGCAGCAGCCCAAGCGTCAGACCAAGGCGAAGCGTTCCCAGGCCACGGCCAAGACCGCCGGCGACGAGTCCGACTCCAAGCTCTCCCTGGAGAAGGAGACCAAGCCGAAGCAGGCCGGCAAGCCCGCCGCCCGGCAGCAGCCCAAGGCGGGACAGCGCAAGGGTCAGCAGCGGCCCAAGCACCCGTCGTCCAAGAAGTAAGAAGGAGTCAGTCCGTGACGGAAGGCACCATCCCCGCCGCCGCCGAGGAAGGCGACACCCTTACCCGCCTTGAGCAGGAGGGGGAGATCGCCGCCGACTACCTCGAAGGTCTGCTCGACATCGCCGATCTCGACGGTGACATCGACATGGACGTCGAGGCCGACCGGGCCGCTGTCTCGATCGTCAGCGAGCCGGGCGGCCGCGATCTCCAGAAGCTCGTCGGCCGGGACGGCGAGGTTCTGGAAGCCCTCCAGGAGCTGACCCGTCTCGCCGTGCACCGGGAGACCGGCGACCGCAGCCGGCTGATGCTGGACATCGCGGGCTTCCGGGCCCAGAAGCGTACGGAGCTCGCCCAGCTGGGCGCTCAGGCCGCCGACGAGGTGAAGAGCAGCGGAGAGCCGGTGAAGATGAAGCCGATGACTCCCTTCGAGCGCAAGGTCGTGCATGACGCGGTCGCCGCCGCTGGTCTGCGCAGTGAGTCCGAGGGCGAGGAGCCGCAGCGCTTCGTCGTCGTGCTCCCCGCCTGATCCATCATTGTTTCCTCGGCCCCGTCTGTGCGCAGGCGGGGCCGATCTTTGTCAGCCTGATAGTCAGCCACCAGGTCCACATTGCGATAGTGCGGTACGGAAGGACGGTCCCCGTGACGGAGGCAGCAGAGCTTCCCCAGGCGCCCGACGCGGCACAGACGATCTTCGGAGATTTCTTTCCGGAGGCCGTTCGGTATGCGGAACTGCTGGCTGATGCCGGAGTCAAGCGCGGCCTGATCGGGCCGCGTGAGGTACCGCGGCTGTGGGAGCGCCATCTGCTCAACTGTGCGGTGCTCTCCGAGGTGGTCCCCGAGGGTGTCACGGTCTGCGATGTGGGTTCGGGCGCCGGCCTGCCGGGCATCCCGCTGGCGCTGGTACGGCCGGATCTGAAGATCACGCTCCTGGAGCCGTTGCTGCGTCGGACGAACTTCCTCCAGGAAGTGGTCGAGCTGCTGGGGCTGGACCATGTGACCGTGGTCCGTGGCCGGGCCGAGGAGGTGCTCGGCTCGCTCACCCCGGTGCATGTGGTGACGGCTCGTGCCGTGGCGCCACTGGACCGGCTGGCCGGCTGGGGAGTTCCTCTGCTCCGTCCCTACGGGGAGATGCTGGCGCTCAAGGGCGACACAGCGGAGGAGGAGCTCGTGGGGGCCAGGGCCGCGCTGAGCAAGCTCGGAGTGGTGCAGACCTCGGTACTGCATGTCGGCGAAGGGCTGGTCGACCCGCTCTCCACGGTGGTACGGGTCGAGGTCGGAGAGAGCCCCGGCGGAGTGCGCTTCGCGGCGAAGCGGGCCAAGGCTGCCCGTTCAAGCCGTACCCGCCGTCGTCGCTGATCCGGTTGAGTCCGGCCTCTCCGGCCTCCGGTCGGAATGCTCCATACAAGCTGGCGTACGCACAGAGCGCGGAGTGTCGCACGGATGTAGTCCGTGGGCCCGTGCATCGTGTTTCACGTGAAACGTCGCTCACTGCTGCACGGAATCATCAGCCGCGGGCGCGCTGCCGCCCCGATTCGGAGCCGGAAGCCCCTCGTGCGGGCTACGGAGTTGTCCACAGAAGTGGATTCATCCACAGAAGCACAGGCCCCGCTGGTTCATGAACCCGAAAGCATGGCAGGCTCTGTTCATCGCGAGCCTGAAGTCGAGGAGAGTGAATCCTTGCGGTCCGACGCCAACATCGCGGGACCGATGACCGATCCGGTCCCCGGCCCCCGTACCGAGTCGGCGGGAGACGATGTTTCACGTGAAACACCGCCCCCGCTCGACGACACCCCCATCGGCCGAGCTGCCCAGCTGGCCATGGAGGCCCTGGGGCGTGCCGGTGAGGGCCTGCCCCGACCTGAGCAGACACGCGTCATGGTGGTTGCCAACCAGAAGGGCGGCGTAGGCAAGACCACCACCACGGTGAATATCGCCGCCTCCCTCGCACTCCATGGCGCCCGCGTTCTCGTGGTCGACCTGGATCCACAGGGCAACGCCTCCACGGCGCTGGGCATCGACCACCATGCCGACGTTCCCTCTATCTATGACGTCCTGGTGGAGAGCAGGCCGCTCTCCGATGTGGTCCAGCCGGTCCAGGACGTCGAAGGTCTCTTCTGCGCCCCGGCCACCATCGATCTCGCCGGTGCGGAGATCGAGTTGGTGTCGCTGGTGGCGCGGGAGAGCAGACTGCAGCGGGCCATCCAGGCTTATGAGCAGCCCTTGGACTACATCCTCATCGACTGCCCTCCATCGCTCGGTCTGCTGACCGTCAATGCGATGGTGGCCGGTGCGGAGGTGCTCATCCCCATGCAGTGCGAGTACTACGCGCTGGAGGGCCTGGGGCAGTTGCTGAGGAATGTGGACTTGGTGCGCGGGCATCTCAACCCCGCTCTCCATGTGTCCACGATCCTTCTCACCATGTATGACGGCCGGACCAGGCTCGCCTCACAGGTGGCGGAGGAGGTCCGCAGTCACTTCGGTGAGGAGGTGCTGCGGACGAGCATTCCTCGATCGGTCCGTATCTCGGAGGCCCCGAGCTATGGGCAGACGGTGCTGACCTACGATCCGGGCTCCAGTGGAGCCCTGTCGTATCTGGAGGCGGCCCGTGAGATCGCCCTGCGGGGGGTCGGGGTCCAGTACGACCCGCAGCATGCCCATCTGGGCGCACAGAAAAGCCAGCAGAACATCTCGGAGGCGATCCAGTGAGCGAGCGACGTAGAGGGTTGGGGCGTGGGCTCGGTGCCTTGATCCCTGCCGCTCCCCAGGAGAGGCAGGTGCCTCCCAGCGGGGCCTCGGGCTCCTCGGGAGCGACTCCGCTGCTGACCGCGGAACGCGGTGTGGCGGCGGCCAAGGTGACATCGCTGCCGACCGCGGCTGCTGTCCCCGAGGCGTCACCGTCCGGGGCGCACTTCGCTGAAGTGCCGATCGACGCCATCACCCCCAACCCGCGTCAGCCCCGTGAGGTGTTCGACGAGGACGCCCTTGCCGAGCTCGTCACCTCCATCAAGGAGGTGGGGCTTCTTCAGCCGGTCGTCGTCCGGCAACTGGGTCCCGAGCGCTATGAGCTGGTCATGGGGGAGCGCCGCTGGCGGGCCTGCCGTGAGGCCGGTCTTGAGCGGATCCCCGCCATCGTCCGGCATACGGAGGACGAGAAGCTTCTGCTGGACGCGTTGCTGGAGAATCTGCACCGCGCCCAGCTGAACCCGCTGGAAGAGGCCGCCGCCTACGACCAGCTGCTCAAGGACTTCAGCTGCACTCATGACCAACTGGCCGACCGGATCGGGCGCTCACGTCCCCAGGTCTCCAATACGCTCCGGCTGCTGAGGCTTTCGCCTCCGGTCCAGCGCAGGGTCGCCGCCGGAGTGCTGTCAGCCGGTCATGCGCGCGCCTTGCTCTCGGTGGAGGACCCGGAGGAGCAGAACCGCCTCGCCCATCGGATCGTGGCCGAGGGGCTGTCGGTGCGGGCGGTGGAGGAGATCGTCACATTGATCAACTCCGGTCCCCAGGACACCGTCAAGCCCAAGGGCCCGCGAGCTGGTGCACGACTCTCGCCGGCTCTCTCCGATCTCGCCTCCCGTCTCTCGGACCGCTTTGAGACGCGGGTGAAGGTCGACCTCGGCCAGAAGAAGGGAAAGATCGTCGTCGAGTTCGCTTCGATGGACGATCTGGAGCGGATCCTCGGCACTCTTGCTCCGGGTGAGGGCAGGGTGCTGGAGAAGGGGCTCCCCTCCGACGACACCGCGGACGACGAGGTCTGAGACCTTCGACAGCGGCAGGGCGGGCCGTGTCCGGGCAGCTGCCCGGACACGGCCCGCCCTTTTGCCGACTTGGTATCCGCCCCAAGAGCGGATCGATACGATCGTTCCGCCGACGCGCAGCCACCGTGCGGAGTGCGTCGGCGGTATGCGGCGTGAGAAGGAAGCGAGGAACGGCCTTCATGGGGCGTCGGCTTGTACCCCTCACACTGGACAACCTGTCGGATCTGCCCAGACGCTGCCGGGCGTGCGTCTTCTGGGAGCTCGACCCGGTCAGTGGGGACGCGGCGGTCAAGGCGGGCCACCCGGAGCTGGAGAAGGAGGCATGGATCTCCGCCGTGCTGCTGGAGTGGGGCTCCTGCGGCCGGGTCGTCTATGTCGATGATGCGCCGGTGGGCTTCGTTCTCTACGCTCCCCCGGCCTATGTGCCACGATCCACCGCCTTTCCGACCAGCCCGGTGTCGGTGGACGCCGTACAGCTGATGACGGCCTGGATCAATCCCGGCTACCAGGGACAAGGGCTCGGCAGGGTCATGGTGCAGACCGTGGCGAAGGATCTGCTGCGGCGGGGCTTCCGGGCGATCGAGGCGTTCGGAGACGCCCGCTGGAAGGATCCCGCCTGTGTGCTTCCGGCGGATCATCTGCTGGCGGTGGGCTTCAAGACCGTGCGTCCGCATCCCACCTCTCCACGACTGAGACTGGAGCTGCGTACCACTCTCTCCTGGAAGGAAGATGTGGAACTGGCCCTGGACCGTCTGCTGGGGGCAGTCCAGAAAGAGCCGGCGCTCAGACCGCTCTGACGCATTCATGGAAAGGGGCTCATCCCCCGACGAGGGATGAGCCCCTGCGATGTTTCACGTGAAACATCGCCTTCCGCCCGGGCGGCGCTACTACGGCTGCCCGCTGCGCTCTCTGTGCTTACTAGCCGATGAAAGGCTCAAGGTCGCGGACGAGAGCGGCCTTGGGCTTGGCGCCGACGATCGTCTTGGCGACCTCACCGTTCTGGTAGACGTTCAGCGTCGGGATGGACATGACGCCGTACTTGGCGGCGATGGTCGGGTTCTCGTCGATGTTGAGCTTGACGATCTCGATCTTGTCGCCGTGCTCGCTCGCGATGGCCTCAAGGGACGGAGCGATCTGGCGGCACGGGCCGCACCAGGGGGCCCAGAAGTCCACGAGCACGGGCTTGTCGCTCTTGAGGACATCCTCGTCGAAACTGGCATCGGTAACGTTCTTCAGCGCGCCGGCCACGGCGGCCTCCTTCTGACTTGGGGGGTGGGCGGGAGAGGGGAAATCAGACCGCGGGGGCCTTCTCGGCCTCGGTGGCCTGCTCGGCGTCGGCGAGCGCGGCCAGATAGCGTTCGGCGTCGAGGGCGGCGGAGCAGCCCGTGCCGGCGGCGGTGATGGCCTGACGGTAGGTGTGGTCGACCACATCGCCCGCGGCGAAGACACCGCTGACGTTGGTACGGGTCGACGGTGCCGCGACCTGCAGATAGCCCTCGTCGTCCAGGTCGAGCTGACCCTTGAAGAGCTCGGTCCGCGGGTCGTGGCCCACGGCGATGAACAGCCCGGTGACCGCCAGCTCGGACGTCTCACCCGACTTGGTGTTCCGCAGGGTCAGTCCGGTGAGCTTCTGCTCGCCATGGATCTCCGCGACCTCGCTGTCCCAGGCGAAGGAGATCTTCGGGTCGGCGAAGGCGCGGTCCTGCATGGCCTTCGAGGCACGGAGGGTGTCCCGGCGGTGGACGATGGTCACGGACTTGGCGAAACGGGAGAGGAAGGTCGCCTCTTCCATGGCGGTGTCTCCGCCGCCGATCACGGCGATGTCCTGGTCCTTGAAGAAGAACCCGTCGCAGGTCGCGCACCAGGAGACACCGCGGCCGGAGAGCGCGTCTTCACGGGGGAGTCCGAGCTTGCGGTGCTGCGAGCCGGTGGTGACGATCACGGCCTTCGCCCGGTGCACCGTGCCCGCCGTGTCGGTGACGGTCTTGATCTCACCCGTGAGGTCGACGGAGACCGCGTCGTCCGGCACCAGCTCGGCACCGAACCGCTCGGCCTGGGCCCGCATATTGTCCATGAGGTCCGGGCCCATGATGCCGTCGCGGAAGCCGGGGAAGTTCTCCACGTCGGTGGTGTTCATCAGCGCGCCACCGGCGGTGACAGCACCCTCGAAGACCAGCGGGTTCAACGAGGCGCGCGCCGTGTAGAGCGCCGCCGTGTAGCCGGCCGGCCCGGAGCCGATGATGATCACGTTACGGACGTCGCTCACGGGTTGATTCCTCGTCTCTGAAGACTGCGCTGCTGTCTACTGGGCCGGGTCAATGTCTTTCACCCAACCCAACGGATCCTAAAGGGCCCGCATTCCCGGGAGTGCAGCGCAGCGCTGAGGAACGTGTCAGTGCCGGAGGAAGGTCTCTGTGCGCAGGACTTCTCCGGTCGATGAGGGAGCGGCTGAGACACAGTTCTCCGCGATCACAAACGCCTGGACCCGGTGACTGTCGGTGCTGTGCGGGAAGACCGCGAGAAAGGCGGTTTCTCCCTGGTAGGCGCCTTCTTCGACCGCGATCGGGGTGTCCGGGCGGCTGGTGGCCCGCTGGACACAGGGGGGGAGCGTCGTCGCCCCGTTCATCGGTTGTGGCGCCTTCTCGGCCTCGAACGACGAGCCGGCCGCCGCCCGGGTCTCTCGGGTGCTCTTGGTGTCCTGGGCACCGGTGATCAGGTTCTTCACCTGGGCTTCGAGGTCGGAGCCGGAGAAATCCTTGGTCAGCGCGCTCTTGGACTGGCTGCTCACATCCTGCGCCGCCGATGCTCCGGGGTCGCTGCCGGACTGCTGTGCAAGGAAGAGCAGACCCCCTGCTCCGACGGCGGCCAGGGTGAGGACGGCACCCAGGACGGTGGCACGCCGTCGTCCTGTACGGCGGACCCGGCCGGGGCCGGTGGTACCGCGTGTGTGTCCCGCGGGCCGACTGGGTGCTCCGGGCTTCTCCCGCCCCGCCACAGGCGATGTTTCACGTGAAACATGTACGTCGGCAGCGGGCGAGGTGGAGTCCAGCAGAGCCTCGGCCGCCAGCGCCGCGTCGATGCGCTCGGTGATGTCCGCCGGCATCCGGGCGGCCCCGGGCAGCGTGCCGAGCAATCCCCGGATCTCTTCCAGGGACGCATGGACATCGGCACAGAGTGCGCAGTCGTCGAGGTGCCGCCTGAGTTCGGCACTCCGTGAGGGAGGGAGCAGTCCCTCGGCGAGATCAGAGATCTCCGAGACATCCGGGTGCTGGGTCATACCGGCCGTGGATGTCATGTGCGCCCACCTCCGCCCTTCACAGCGGCGGGGCCACTGGGCCCCGCATCCCTTTGCCCCGACGCCGGTGGGACGGAATCCCCCGGTGTCCGGTTCCTTCCCCCGCTGAGCTTGCCGTTACCCCCGGCATCACCGCGCAGATGAGTGAGCATGGGCAGCAGCCGGGCCCGGCCTCTGGCGCAGCGGCTTTTGACGGTCCCGGTCGGTATATCCAGGATGCGGGCCGCCTCCGCCACCGGATATCCCTGCATGTCCACCAGGATCAGTGCGGCCCGCTGATCGGCGGGGAGATGGGTGAGCGCGGCCAGGAGCTCACGGTGGAGGTCCTGCCGTTCGGCCGGGGCCTCGGCCGACTCATGCGGCTCAAGGAGCTGTTCCAGGCGCTCGGTGTCATCGATGGGCGATGTCTTGCGGGAGGCCGCTTTGCGGGCCCGGTCGAGACAGGCGTTCACGGTGATGCGATGCAGCCATGTGGTGACGGCGGACTGCCCACGGAAGGTGTGAGCGGCCCTGAAAGCGGAGACGAGCGCGTCCTGGACGGCGTCCGCCGCCTCTTCGCGGTCGCCCAGCGTGCGCCGGGCCACGGCCCAGAGTCTGTCGCGATGCCGCCGGACCAGCTCACCGAAGGCATTCGGATGTCCCTCGACATGGCGGTCCAGCAGTTCCTGATCGCTTGTGTCACGGAATGTCGCCTCGTCCAACGGTGAGCCCCCTCCCCTGCTGCCGTCAGCTTTTGATTTTGATCTCTGCGACCTTGCCCCGGAACTGGTCCGGCCCGGATGGCGGGAGATGGGTCAGCCAGACCAGAACGTATCGCGACCGCACCACCTTGTCGGGCTTGAGGGCCACTTGGGTCCCGGTGCCTTCGGCGACTTTGGTGAATCCCGTGTGCGATGCGGGCTGGCCGTCGGCGTTCTCGGGTGCGGTGCGCAGCTCGACGCTTGTCGAGCCGCCGAGGAAGGACACATCGACCGTGCCGATCTGCTGAACCTCGCCGAGATCCAGAACGACGCCGAGTCCCGCCTTCAAGTTGCCGAAGTCGGGGCTCCCGTACCAGTTGGTGGTCCAGGAGGTGCTGAGGTCGCCGTCGTAGGTGTTCCCTATTTCGGCGGGCTTCTCCGAGGGTGGCTGGCCGTAGGGGTCGAAGTCGACGGCGGAGACGATGGAGACCGGCTTCCCGGAAGGGGGAGTCGCCTTCTTGTCCTTGTTCTTCTCATCGTCTTCCGGCTGGGAGAGGCCGGGGTCGTTCGTCCGGTTGTTGTCGCGGCCGATCATCTTGTCCGCGATCTGCCAGCTGCCGAGCCCCAGCGCGGCGATCAGCAGCGCGGCCACTCCCCATTTGAGAACCCTGCCCGTGCGGCTCTCCAGCGGCGCCGGAGGCGCGGGAGTCAGCTGGGTGACCCCCGGTCCCGGGCGGGAGATCGCACGGCCGTAGCTGCCCTGCTGATAGCTGGTGGGCTGATACTCGGGCGGTGACGCGAAGGCGGGCTCCGGCGGGCGGATACGCGGCATCGCCGCCACAGCCCTGGCCAGCTCATCGGGGGTGGTGCAGGGAGGTTCCTGGCGGGAGGCGGTGGCGCCGTCGTTGACCAGGGCGCGCATGGCCAGCTCCGAGAGCCTGCGGTGGACGCCGGCCCGGACCTGGTCGGGGGGGAGCAGACCGGTCCCCTTGGGCAGTCCGGACAGACCGTGCGCGGCGCTCTCGTACGGCCAGCGCTGGGTGAGAGCGGCGTACAGCAGTGCGCCGATCGCCTCGGTGTCGGTGCGCTGTGGACGATCGGCCGTGATGCCGCGCAGGGCGGCGCTCACCGCGAGTCCACGGATGCGGTACTGGCCGGTGGAGGTCCGCAGCACGGCGCCAGGGGTGAGCCTGAGATGGGCGAGGCCCTCACGGTGCGCCGCCGCCATGGCCTGGGCGAGCTGGTCGACCAGCTGATAGGCGTCGTGCGGCTCCATGGGGCCCATGGCGAGCAGGGTGGTCAGCTCGGTGGCGTCCGGCAGCCACTCATGGACCACATAGACGAGGTCGTTCTCCTCGACGGCGTCCAGCACCTGAACGAAACGCGGGTCGCCGAGGAGGGCGGCGGAGCGGGCCGCCGCGAGCACGGAACGGGCCCGGGGGTGGTCGGCGGGCAGCAGATGGACTCCGACGGCGCGGCGCAGCTTCTCGTCCACGGCTCGCCAGCTGCTGAAACCGTCCAGACGGGTGATGCACTCTTCGAGTCGGTAGCGTCTGGCGAGCTTATGGCCGCTGTGCAGCTCGGGCGTGGCGATGGCGGGCTCGGTGCCCGTGCGCTCGCTGCCCGTGTCCGGCGTCTTCATATCCGCCGTTTCCTGAGTCTGAGCCGCCCCGTCGGCCGTGGCCTTGTCCGCCTGGGCGGTCAGCGGTTCGTCTCCGCTGTTGTCGGCCACGTCGACGGCGGCCGTGCTACGTTCCGCCACCGTCGTTCCTGCCTCCCCATCCGTTGCGCATAACCAACAGCCAAGCCAATTGTGCCCACAGTCCGCTGCTATGCACGACACACGGCCGCGGACGATGGTTGTGCGGAGTGCGGCGGGCTAGCGGCCCAGCCGCCCGCGCACCATGCCGACGATGGAGTTCAACTCCTCGATGCGCATCCGCTTCGCGGCCACGAAGAAGACGCCCAGCAGCACGATCCCGCCGCCCAGGAGAGCGGCGAGGGAGCCGAGGGCATCGCTGCCGAGAGCCTTGATGATCATGTAGGCCACTCCGCCCGCGAGAGCCGCGGCGGGCAGTGAGGCGATGCAGAGACGGGCGTAGGTGCGCATGACATGGGAACCGTCCAGATCGCCGCCCAGCCGCTTCTTCAGCCTGCGCCAGGCCACACCCACGCCGACCATATAGGCCAGACCGTAGGACGCCGCCATTCCGACGACCGCCCAGCGGGCGGGGAGCAGCAGGAAGGCGACCGTGGATCCGGAGGCGTTGGCGATCGCGACGATCACCGTGTTGTAGAACGGCGTCCTGGTGTCTTCGTACGCGTAGAAACCGCGGAGTACGACGTACTGCACGGAGTACGGGATCAGGCCCAGTCCGAAGGCCATCAGGGTGAATCCGATGCCGAGCGCGCCCGGCCCCGAGCCCGCGTAGAGCAGGGTCGCCATGGGCACACCGAGCGCGAGGAAGGCGAAGGCGCAGGGCACGATGGCGACGGCCGAGGTGCGCAGTCCGTAGGAGATGTCGTCGCGGACCGCGGCGGGGTCGCCGTCATGGGCGGCGCGGGAGATCCTGGGCAGTACGGCGGTCATCACCGAGACCGTGATGATGGCCTGCGGCATCTGCCACAGAAGCAGCGCGTAGTTGAAGGCGGTGATGCCCGCGCCCTGGATGTTGTCCTCGGCGGCCTCGGATCCGGCCCAGGTGGCCAGCTGAGTGACGACGATCATGCCGAGCTGGTTGGCGAGCACGAAGAAGAAGGTCCACTTCGCCAGCCCCAGCGCCTTGCCGAGCCCCTGGCCCTTCCAGTCGAAGCGCAGCCGGATCTTGAAGCCCGCGTCCCGCAGATACGGGATCATCGCCAGCGCCTGGACCACCAGGCCCAGCAGGGTGCCGATGGCGAGCAGCCGGACGCCCTCGGGGGTGATGGTGGACTCGCTGGCGTTGGAGTCGGTGAAGCTGCCGAACGCCCAGATGAAGGCGCCGAAGGTCACGATGGTCACGATGTTGTTGAGGACCGGGGTCCACATCATCGCGCCGAAGCGGCCTCGTGCGTTGAGGATCTGGCCGAGCACCACATGAATGCCCATGAAGAACATGGCGGGCAGACAGTAGCGCGCGAAGGTGACGGCCACCTCCATCCGCTCCGGGTCGGCGGCGATCGGCGCCGACAGCATGCGGATGAGGAGCGGCGCCGCCAGGACACAGACTGTGGTGACTCCGGCGAGCAGCACCACGACAAGTGTCAGCAGGCGGTTGGCATAGGCTTCGCCGCCGTCGTCGTCGTTCTTCATGGCGCGAACGAGCTGCGGGATGAAGACCGCGTTCAGCGCGCCGCCGCCGACCAGCACATAGATCATCGTGGGCAGCACATTGGCGACCTGGTAGGAGTCGTTCAGGGTGCCGACGCCGATCGCCGCGGCCATGACCAGCGTGCGGAGGAAGCCGGTGATCCGCGAAACGATCGTGCCCGCCGCCATCACGGCGCTGGATTTGAGCAGGCTGGTGGATCTGCCGCCGGAGCTCTTGGGCGCCGGTGGGGCCGGAGCGGGTTCCGGCGCGGGAGCGGGCACGGTCTGGGTGGCGCCCTGCTGGTCCCGGAAGAGATGGGCGAACGCGTCCGGCTCGGGCTCCTGCTCGCCGGCCCGGGTGACCAGCTCGTCGACGCCCGTGTACTGAGTGGTCCTGACGTCGTCGCCGTAGGGCAGATGCCGGGACGGTCCCGCGGGCTCGGGAGGCGGCGTCTGGGCCCAGACCCGGGGGTCGGGGGCGTACTGGGGCGCGGGCGGCTGCTGGTACAGCGCCTGCGGCTCCTGGTAGGTGCCCGGGGGCGGCGGTGGGTGGGAGGCGCGGTCGTAGAGCGCCTCGGCCACCGGGTCCTGGGCGGACAGATCCTGGGCCCGGTACGGGTCCTGTGTGTAGGCGTCCTGAAGATACGGGTCCTGACCATAGGGCCCCTGTGCATAGGGGCCCTGGAGGTGCTGATCCTGGACCGGCTGCTCGTGGGCGTACAGATCGTGCGCATAGGCGTCCTGCGCGTATGGATCGTGCGCGACGGGGTCGGGGACGGGCTGCGGCGGAACCTGGCCTGCCGGGTCCGTGCCCGCGCCCTGACCGCGGTCACCGTCGTACGGCGCGTTCATTGCTACCCCACCTCATCGTCCCCGGGCCGGCCGGCCACGACATCGCTCAACGGTCCACTTTCTCACCCGTGCCCGACGGGTTGTCGCTTTCCGGTCCGGTGTCCGGTGTCAGGTCACTCGCCTGCCCGGGATCAGGGCCGTCGATGTCACCCTCGGGGCGTTCTGTTCCGCCGTTCGATGAGTCGTCTCCGTCGGGGGCGGTCCCGTCCGCTTCGGTATCCGCCGGCTGCCCCTGGGCAGCGGCCGAGCGCTTGCGCTGGGTGTACATCCGGATACCCGCGAGGACGAGCAGCAGGACGCCGCCCGCGAGGACGAGCATCACGGTCGGGGTGATCTCGGAGACCTTCACCGTGAACTGCATCGGCTCGCCGTACGGCTTTCCGTCCTCGGTGAGGAGCTGGGCCGTCATCCGCACCTGGCCGTTGGCGTTCGCCAGAGCGTCGAACTTCACGGACTGGCTGTGACCGCCCTGCACCTGGATCGGCTGATCGGCGATGCGGTCGCCGTCGCCGAGGCTGAGCCGGGCGGCGTTGTCGGAACTCAGCCGCAGTACGAGATGGTCGACCCCTTGCACCAGCTGGTTCTGCACGGTGACCGGGATCGTCGCACTCCGCCCCGACAGGGTGATCTGCGATTTCTCGATCAGTTTCACTTGCCGGGTGAGGACGTCCAGGTTGCTCCGCACACTGTCGCGGTACAGCTGGGCCGCCTCGGGGTTCCCCCGCCAGGAGGTGGACATCTCCCGGTCGATGGCCCGGCCGAAGGGCGTCTCCACCCGGTCCCGCTGGGTCAGGATGACCGTGAAGTTGTCGAGCTCGTTCTGGGTGGTGCGGATGTCCTGGAACGCCTGGACCGGCAGTTCCTGCTTGCGCAGCTCGGCGGGGTAGCGAGAGGCGGGGGGCACTCTGGTGTTCGCGTTGTCGTCGGGCTTGGCCGCCGAGGCCGCGATCAGGTCCTGCGGCTCGGTCCAGCGCTGCGGCTCCAGCGCTTCCAGCGCCCGGGCCATGGACTGCGCCTGGGAGACGCTCGGCGTCCGCTGAGGGGCGACGACAAGGCTGCGCTGCTCATCGGTGCCCTGAAGGGTCACCGCCAGCGTCTGGGCCAGGAACTCCTGGACCGCGAGGGTCGAGCGGCCGGCCCGCAGCATGTCGCCCTCGAAGGCCCTGGAGAGCCGGACGTCGGCGACCACGGCCGTCGTCCCGCCGCCGATGGGGCGGGCCGCACTGGCCGTGTAGTCGAGGTCGTCCCGCAGGCTGTCACTCCGGGCGATCACCTTGTCGGCGCCGGCCGAGGTGGCGACGTCCACGATGGAGGAGTCGATCGCCCCGTTCACGGGCCAGGCGAAGTCGGTGGACGGCTTCTCATGGATGATCGTCTCAACGGTCGACGCGGCGACCGCGGTGGCCTGCTGCAGATGGCGGAGAGAGCCGGAGACATCCTTGCCGCGGTGCGCCAGCGAAGCCAGATCGGGGTCGGCGAACGGCAGCGCGATCACTTTCTCCCCCTGGACGGCCGACTGGACGGAGCTCAGCCACGCCTTGGCGATCTCCTGATTCTTGCCGGCGACGACATCGTCGCCGCTCTTCACCTTGTAGTCGCCGGTCATGGCGTCGACGGTGGAGAGCAGATCGGGGTCGATCACCCAGGTGACGGGCAGATCGCGGCCGAGGGAGACCAGCTGGCCGAGCCTTCCCTCCGGCTTGAGCTCCTCGGCCAGCGACTCGTCCTCGAAGACCGGAGTCTGCCGTTCGTCCGAACCCGTCTCCGAGGTGAGGTGGGTCGAGGAGATCAGCGGCCAGAGATAGGTGATCCGGGTCTTCTTCTCCAGGTCCTCGGGCTGCCAGGGCAGAAACGTCCGCTCGATGCCCAGCACCTGCTCGAACGACTGCTGGGACGTCCGGCCCGACAGGGTCACACCCAGCTGGTACACACCGTCCGCGCCGAGGCCGAGCTCGGAGACCGGGACCGTGAGCGAGAAGTCCCGGCTGACGCCGGGCACGAGCTTCGGCAGCTCCACACCGAACTTGTCGTCGATGGACGAACCGTCGAGAGCGGCATTGAAGCCGTCGCGCTCGGTGGCGCGGTCGATTCCGGTCCTGCCGAATACCTGCGGGCCCACCCGCAGATCGATCTCCGCGTCATGGATGGTCTGCTTGCCCTCATTGACCACCGTGCCGCTGACGGTGAGCGTGTCGCCCTTCACCGGCGCGGCGGGCGTCAGTGTGTTGAGGGACACATCCACCGTGCGGGAGTCCGAGGAAGCCTTGTCGACGGCCGCATGGGCGGGAGTCACGGCCGGCCCGCCCAGCAGACCGGCCACCAGCGGCGCCCCGATCAGCAGGGAGGCTGTGCGGCGGAGCCACCGTCGGGCAGGAGAAGGGGACGTCCCGTGGAAGTCTGCCGCCTCGGCCACGCGCACGTCCGTCCTTCGTCGTCTGTTGCCGTTGGTCGCTGTCGCTAGTTGCGTCCACGCATGGTAACGAGATGCGCGGGGCCGAAGTGCCGCGGACCGCCTCACAAGATCGCAAGGATCCTTGATCCTCCGGGCGGCGGGCTTCGGCGCCGCCGCGAAACGGGCCGTGGGGCGGCTGTGAAGTGGGACGCTTGGGAGTGCGGGGGCACGTACCCTTTTCTGTTGTGCCGAACGCCAATGAAGACAACCCCACCGCACTGAGCCAGGTGCAACGCCGTGCGGTTGCGGAACTACTCCGTGTAGCGCCCGTTGCCGATGATCTCGCCCGCCGCTTCCAGGGAGCGGGATTCAGTCTCGCCCTGGTCGGAGGCTCGGTCCGGGATGCCCTGCTCGGCCGGCTCGGCAATGATCTGGACTTCACGACGGATGCCCGCCCCCAGGACGTATTGAAGATCATCCGTCCATGGGCGGACTCGGTATGGGATGTGGGCATCGCCTTCGGCACGGTCGGCTGCCAGAAGGACGGCTATCAGATCGAGGTCACCACCTATCGCTCCGAGGCGTATGACAGAACGTCCCGGAAGCCCGAGGTGTCCTACGGCGACACCATCGAGGAGGATCTCGTCCGCCGTGATTTCACGGTCAACGCGATGGCCGTCGCCCTGCCCGAGAAGGAATTCATCGATCCGCATCAGGGCCTGGAGGATCTCGCCGCCCGGGTGCTGCGGACGCCCGGTACGCCCGAGGAATCCTTCTCCGACGACCCCCTGCGGATGATGCGCGCCGCCCGGTTCGCCGCCCAGCTGGACTTCGAGGTGGCGCCCGAGGTCGTCACGGCGATGAAGGGGATGGCGGAGCGCATCGAGATCGTCTCCGCCGAGCGAGTGCGTGACGAGCTGAACAAGCTGATCCTCTCCGCCAACCCCCGCAAGGGACTGGCCCTGCTGGTCGGCTCCGGCCTTGCCGCACATGTGCTTCCCGAGCTGCCCGCGCTCCGTCTGGAGAGCGATGAGCACCACCGGCACAAGGACGTGTACGAGCACTCCCTGACCGTTCTGGAGCAGGCCATCGACCTGGAGGAGGACGGCCCGGACCTCGTGCTCCGGCTGGCCGCGCTCCTCCATGACATCGGCAAGCCGAAGACACGGCGCTTCGAGAGCGACGGGCGAGTCTCCTTCCACCATCACGAGATGGTGGGGGCGAAGATGACCAAGAAGCGGATGGCCGCGCTCAAGTACTCCAACGAGATGGTCAAAGACGTCTCACGACTGGTGGAGCTCCATCTGCGGTTCCACGGTTATGGGACCGGGGAGTGGACCGACTCGGCCGTTCGACGCTATGTGCGCGATGGGGGTCCGCTGCTGAGCCGCCTCCACAAGCTGACCCGCTCGGACTGCACCACGCGTAATAAGCGCAAGGCGAGCGCCCTCTCCCGGGCCTACGACGGGCTTGAGGACCGCATCGCCCAGCTGAAGGAGCAGGAAGAGCTCGACGCCATCAGGCCCGACCTAGACGGCAACCAGATCCAGACGGTCCTGGGCGTGGGGCCCGGCCCGGTGATCGGCAAGGCGTATGCCTTCCTGCTGGAGCTGCGCCTGGAGAACGGGCCCATGGAGCAGGACGATGCGGTCGCGGCGCTGAAGGCGTGGTGGGCGGCGCAGGAGTCGGAGTAGGGCACGCGGGCTCCGTTGCGAGTCGGTGGGGCCGGTCGTGAAACGCCGCCATGTTTCACGTGAAACATGGCGGCGGAAGCAGCGAGGGGCGATGTTTCACGTGAAACATCGCCCTCATCGCTATCGAGCGGTGCTCATCCGGCGCCATCGGGCCATGGTCACGGCGATCCCCGCATAGATCAGAGCGACGACGACAACCAGCTGAACCGACCGTCCGTCCGGCGGGAGCATCAGGGCCGCCGCTCCCGCCGCTCCCACGAACGCGACATTGAACAGCACGTCGTAGAGGGAGAAGACTCTGCCGCGGTAGGCGTCGTCCACCGAGGTCTGCACCACGGTATCCGTGGTGATCTTCGATCCTTGGGTGATGAACCCCAGCACGAAGGCGGCGACCAGCATCGGCCCTGGGGCGAATGGCAGGCCCAGAGCGGGTTCGAGGACCGCGGCCGCTCCCGCGCAGACCACCAGCCAGCCGAATCGGCCGAACCGCCCGATCGCCCAGGGGGTCACCACCGCCGCGGCGAAGAACCCGGCGCCGGAGACCGCGACGGCCAGCCCGAGAAGAGCGAGACCGTCCTGTTCGTTGTCGTACCAGGCATAGCGGCAGAGCATCAGGAGCATGACCGTCAGCGCTCCATAGTTGAAGCGCATCAGGGTCATCGCGACCAGGACCCTGGCTGCCGCCGGGCGTTCCCTCAGATGCCGCAGACCGTCGGCCAGGCCGCGCGCTGTGGAGGCGATGACGCTGATCACTCCCGGCCGCACCGGTGCGCTGTCGGGGCCGAGGAGATGACGGCCCATTCTGAGCGAGGCCAGTGCCGAGCAGAGATAGAGCGCCGCGCCGAGAAGCACCACCGCGGCATCGGAATCCTCCGAGGCCAGACGCACCACGAAGGCGAGCCCGCCGCCCGCGGTCGCGGCCAGTGTGCCGGCCGTCGGCGAGAGGGAGTTCGCCATGACGAGTCGGTCCTGGTCGACGACCCGGGGCAGTGCGGCGGACAGACCGGCCAGCACAAAGCGATTGACCGCGGTGACGGACAGGGCCGAGACATAGAAGAGCCAGTCGGGCACGGATGCCGCGATCAGCAGAGCGGTGCAGATCGCGAGGAGGGCCCGCAGGAGATTCCCGTAGAGGAAGACCTGCCGTCGCTGCCAGCGGTCCAGCAGAACACCGGCGAAGGGGCCGATCACGGAGTAGGGCAGCAGCAGTACGGCCATGGCCGAGGCGATGGCCGCCGGTGAGGTCTGCTTCTCCGGGGAGAACACCACATAGGAGGCGAGCGCGACCTGATAGACGCCATCGGCCGACTGGGAGAGCAGCCGGACCGTCAGCAGTCGTCGGAAGTCGGTCAGACGCAGGAGTACGCGCAGGTCACGCACGGCAGGCATGCGATCAAGCGTCACATACGCGGAGGGTCCCCGGGTGCATGACCCGGGGACCCTCCGCGGTCGATCGGCTGAACGCCGGTGGACCAGGCTTCACGCGGACGCCTGGACCGAACCGGTGGAGCGGATGCTTAGCGCTCGACCTCGCCCTTGATGAACTTCTCGACCTGGTCGCGGGCCTTGTCGTCGAAGTACTGCACCGGCGGGGACTTCATGAAGTACGAGGACGCGGAGAGGATCGGGCCCCCGATGCCGCGGTCCTTGGCGATCTTCGCAGCGCGGAGCGCGTCGATGATGACACCCGCGGAGTTCGGGGAGTCCCAGACCTCCAGCTTGTACTCCAGGTTCAGCGGGACATCGCCGAAGGCACGGCCCTCAAGACGGACATACGCCCACTTGCGGTCGTCCAGCCAGGCCACATAGTCGGACGGGCCGATGTGGACGTTCTTCTCGCCGAGGTCGCGGTCGGGGATCTGCGAGGTGACGGCCTGAGTCTTGGAGATCTTCTTGGACTCCAGCCGGTCGCGCTCCAGCATGTTCTTGAAGTCCATGTTGCCGCCGACGTTCAGCTGCATCGTGCGGTCCAGGATGACGCCCCGGTCCTCGAAGAGCTTCGCCATCACACGGTGCGTGATGGTCGCGCCGACCTGCGACTTGATGTCGTCACCGACGATCGGAACGCCCGCCTCGGTGAACTTGTCCGCCCACTCCTTGGTGCCGGCGATGAAGACCGGAAGGGCGTTGACGAAGCCGACCTTGGCGTCGATGGCGCACTGCGCGTAGAACTTCGCGGCGTCCTCGGAGCCCACGGGCAGGTAGCAGACCAGAACGTCGACCTGCTTGTCCTTGAGGACCTGGACGATGTCGACCGGGGCCTCGGCGGACTCCTCGATGGTCTCGCGGTAGTACTTGCCCAGACCGTCGAGGGTGTGGCCGCGCTGCACGGTGACACCGCTGTTCGGCACATCGCAGATCTTGATGGTGTTGTTCTCGCTGGCGCCGATGGCGTCCGAGAGGTCGAGGCCGACCTTCTTGGCGTCCACGTCGAAGGCGGCCACGAACTCGACGTCACGGACGTGGTAGTCGCCGAACTGGACGTGCATCAGACCCGGCACCTTGCCGTCCGGGTCGGCGTCCTTGTAGTACTCGACGCCCTGCACCAGTGAGGCGGCGCAGTTGCCCACGCCTACGATGGCTACGCGAACCGAACCCATTCCGGTTGCTCCCTGTGTGATCTCGGATGAGGCCCTGCGGACCGCGGGGTCTCAGTTGACGGTGTCGTCGGGCGGATCCGGCGGGGTGAAAGGCCCGGGGGAGGTGTCCCCGGTGGGCCCGACATCCCTGTGCCGGGGCAGGCCGCCCGACGAACCAGTGGTGTTGTCCTGCTGAGCCGAGCCGTCGGTGGCGGACTGTCGCTGATCCCGCCCCGCCCGCTCGCTTTCGATGAGCTCGTTCAGCCAGCGCACTTCGCGCTCCACGGACTCCATTCCGTGTCGCTGAAGCTCAAGGGTGTAGTCGTCGAGACGCTCCCGGGTCCGGGCCAGGGAGGCACGCATCTTCTCCAGGCGCTCCTCCAGCCGGCTGCGCCGGCCTTCCAGCACCCGCATGCGTACCTCGCGCTCGGTCTGTCCGAAGAAGGCGAAGCGAGCCGCGAAGTGCTCGTCCTCCCAGCTGTCCGGACCCGTGTGCGAGAGCAGTTCCTCGAAGTGTTCTCTGCCTTCCGCCGTCAACCGGTAGACGATCTTGGCGCGGCGCCCCGCGAGTGAAGCGGCGAGGGCGTCCTCGGGAGCGCTTCCCGGTTCCTCGATCAACCGGCCGTTGGCGACCAGCGTCTTCAGGCAGGGGTAGAGGGTTCCGTAGCTGAAGGCTCGGAAGATCCCCAGCGAGGTATTGAGCCGTTTCCGCAGCTCATACCCGTGCATCGGGGCCTCACGGAGCAGACCGAGCACGGCGAACTCAAGGATGCCCGAGCGTCTGCTCACCATCGCCCTCCTTCGCCGTCTCAGCCGCCTATGCCGGACTGATGTATCGACTCGATACATCAGCACGATAGGACGGTGTTCCTGCTGCGACAAGAGGGGTCAAGGTGAACGGCGTCACATCGGCAATGGATGTCGTGCAACTTGCCTGTTTTGGGGTGAACTTCGGCTCTACGGATATTTTGAGCCTGCGTAGTCTGTGCGGATGCAGACCACCGGGAACCACGCGACGCCTTCAGGCGTCCTCGCAGTGGATGCACAGCGGATGGGGCCCTTGCGGGGCCGGTCCGTATCCATGTCGGGGGGACCGGAACACCACTGCCGCTTCCAGGCGTCTCGCCTGCCCGAGGAGTAGTCGTTCGATGAGCGAGCACCGTCGCAAACCGCCGCAGCAAGACGGCGGGCGTACGGCTGCCAGACGTGCCGCCCAGCAGCCCTCTGTCGGCCATACAACCCCCCCCAGAGAAACCACCATGAGTTCTGCTTCCGTTCCGCACAGTGATGAGCGGCCTTATGGAGGCCGGGCCGAGGCCCGCCGTGCCGCACAGCGCGGCGGCAGTCGTCGGCGTATGGACGGCGGTGCGGGCTCCGGCCACGGCGGCCGTGGCGGCGGACGCCGTGGCGGCGGGGGCGGGGGCCATGAGGGGGGCGGTGGGCAGCCGGGCAGAAAGCGCCTGATCGACTACCCGCGCCGCGGCAAGTACGGATGGCGGCGCTGGATGCCGTCCTGGAAGCTGGTCTCGGGCCTCTGCCTGGGCTTCTTCGGAGCGCTGATGACCGCCGCCACCATCGCCTACGCGATGGTGGGAGTGCCGGACCCCGACAAGATGGCCGAGGCGGAGAACAACGTCTACTACTGGGACGACGGCACCCAGATGGCCGCCACCGGTGGTGAGCGAAACCGGCAGAACATCGAGCTCAGCCAGATCCCGATGGATATGCAGAACGCCGTGATCTCGGCGGAGAACAAGGATTTCTGGAATGACTCGGGTGTCGACCCGGTGGGCATCGGCCGCGCTCTGCTCAATATGGCCAAGGGCGAGGACACCCAGGGCGGCTCCACCATCACCCAGCAGTATGTGAAGAACGCGCGACTCAACGACCAGTCGCAGACCCTGAGCCGTAAGTTCAAGGAACTCTTCATCTCTATCAAGATCGATAGCAATGTGGAGAAGCCGGACATCATGGCCGGCTATCTGAACACCTCGTACTACGGCCGGGGCGCGCATGGAATCCAGGCCGCGGCCCGTACGTACTACGGCAAGGACGCCAAGAAGCTGAACGCCAGTGAGTGCGCCGTTCTCGCCTCGCTGCTGAAGGGGGCGACCTGGTTCGACCCGGCGGGCGCCACAGACATCCACCCCCGCGCGACCCCGGAGGGGAACTACAAGCGGGCGAAGGACCGCTGGAACTGGATCCTCGACGAGATGGTCAAGGACGGGCACCTGGACGCCGCCGAGCGCGACAAATTCGTCCAGGAGGGCTTCCCCATGCCCGACCCGGTCAAGAAGGGCGCCAAGCTCGGCGGTCAGATCGGCTACCTGGTGGACGTCGCCAAGCAGAACTTCCTCAGCAACAACGACCTGGGCGTCGACGCCGACGATCTCGCCCAGGGCGGCTATGAGATCCACACGACCTTCAACAAGGAGAAGATCAAGAAGCTGGAAAAGGCCGTCACCAAGATCCAGAAGGAGAACATCGACCCCAAGAAGCGCCCGGACACCGATACGCACGTTCAGTTCGGCGGCGCGTCGGTGGAGCCGGCGACGGGGAAGATCGTGGCCATCTACGGCGGTGAGGACGCGACCAAGCACTTCACCAACAACGCGGATGTGACCGGAGCCCAGGTCGGATCGACCTTCAAGCCGTTCGTTCTGGCCGCCGCGATGCGTGACGGCGTACGCGACCCCGAGCTGGGGCCCGAGCAGTCGCTGAAGCAGCGCACCCTCATCAACCCCGACGAGGCGATCTACAACGGCAAGAACCTGCTCAGGATCAACAGATACGACGGTGAGGTGTGGCGGGACGACACCGGCAAGGATCACCGGCAGGTCAATGACGGTGATCAGTCGTATCCCGACATGGATCTGCGCGAAGCCATGATCGTCTCCGCGAACTCGCCGTATGTGCAGCTGGGCATGGATATCGGCATCCCCCAGGTGCGCCAGGCGGCCGTGGACGCGGGCCTGCTGGAGGACTCGCTCACCCGGGCGGAAGTTCCGTCGTTCTCGATCGGCATCTCCAGCCCCAGCGCCATTCGCATGGCGAGCTCGTACGCGACCTTCGCGGCCCGTGGAGAGCAGCGCGATCCGTACTCCGTGACCCATGCGAAGAAGAACGGCAAGACGATCTTCAAGCACAAGGACGCGCCCAAGGGGGCCTTCACCCAGGCCGTCGCGGACAATGTGACCGATGTGCTCAAGGATGTCGTCGAGGCCCCGAACGGAACCGGCGGCAACGCGGAGATCCCCGGCCGCCCGGTCGCCGGGAAGACCGGTACGACCGATGGAAACAGGTCGGCGTGGTTCGTCGGCTACACGCCGCAGCTGTCGACCGCCATCGACATGTACCGCTTCGACGACGACGACAGCAAGAAGAACCGTGAGTTCCTCAAGATGTTCGGCACGGGCGGCCAGCAGAAGATCCATGGTGCATCGTTCCCGTCCGACATCTGGAAGTTGTACATGTCGGACGTGCTTGAGGGCGAGCCGGTGAAGCAGTTCCCGAAGCCGGAGCCGATCGGCGAAGCCGTCTGGGGCGGCGGAGCGGTGAGCCCGCCCCCCACCCCGTCCGAGGAGCCTTCCGAGACGCCTTCCTCCGAGCCCCCCTCCGAGGAGCCTTCCGAGACCCCGTCCGACGAGCCTTCCGAGACCCCGTCCGAGAGCTGTGACCCGTGGGAGGACTGGTCCTGTGGTGACCCGGGCGGCTCCGACGGAGGAAAGCCAGGAGGCTCCGACGGAGGAAAGCCAGGAGGCTCCGACGGAGGAAAGCCGGGAGGCTCCGGAAACGAAGGCGCGGCCAACGAAGGCGCGGCAAGCGAAGGAGCCGCAAGCGAAGGCGCGGCAAGCGAAGGCGCGGCAAGCGAAGGCGCGGCAAGCGAAGGAGCCGCAAGCGAAGGCGCGGCAAGCGAAGGAGCCGCAAACGGAAACCCCGTAGGGGGCGCCAGGCGCTAGAGCCGCCTATCCGCACCCCACCGGCTGGACCGGCCACGAGGGCCGCCGCACCCGGTACGCACAGCCTGGACACGACAGACGGCTGCGCGTACCGATGCGGCGGCCCTCGCTGCGTACCCCTTTCCGTACGGCAGGATGAGCACCATGCCCAGCGCAGAGAAGACGAGCGTGCACCAGGACCGGCCGGATGTACGGCCCACCCGGCGGGATTCCATCGCCGCATCCGGCAGCGAGCTGATCGGCGGCCCGGCCGGCCGCCGCGCCCTGCGCGCCCCCGGCGGCCGTCTCACGCCCGTACGCGTCGTGGCACTGGTCGCCATCGGGATGTTCGCGCTGGGCATGGTGCAGAAGATGCCCTGCTACAACTGGGCATGGTTCAGGGGCGTCAATTCGCAGTACACCCACGCCTGCTACTCCGATATCCCGCATCTGTTCGTGGGACGCGGCTTCTCGGAAGGGCTCGTGCCGTACTTCGACCGGCTCCCCGGCGATATGGCCTATCTGGAGTACCCCGTGCTGACGGGGCTCTTCATGCAGATCGCCTCCTGGCTCGATCTCGCGGGCGGATCCCTCCAGAATCAGCAGCAGGTCTACTGGCTGATCAACGCGGGCATGCTGATGATCTGTACCGCGGTCATCGCCGTCTGTGTGACCCGTACCCACCGCCGCCGCCCCTGGGACGCGCTCCTGGTGGCGCTGGCCCCCGCGTTCGCGCTCACCGCCACCATCAACTGGGATCTGCTCGCCGTGGCGCTCACCGCCGCCGCGATGCTGATGTGGTCGCGCGGCCGGGTCGTGGCCTTCGGTGTGCTCATCGGGCTGGCGACCGCGGCCAAGCTCTATCCCGGCCTGCTGCTCGCTCCCCTGCTGCTGCTGTGCTGGCGGTCGGGGAAGTGGCGCGAGTTCACCACGGCGTCCTTCGCGGCGGCGAGCACCTGGCTCGCGGTGAATCTGCCCGTGATGGTGCTGGCGCCCGAGGGGTGGAAGAAGTTCTACACCTTCAGCCAGGAACGCCAGGTCGACTTCGGATCGTTCTGGCTGATCATCAAGAATCGCGCGGGCGTGGCCATCGAGCCGGAGACGGCGAACAACTACGCGATGCTGCTGATGGTCCTGATCTTCCTGGGGATGGCGGCGCTCACGCTGTACGCTCCCCGCCGGCCGCGCTTCGCCCAGCTCGTGTTTCTGATCGTCGCCGCGTTCATCCTGACCAACAAGGTCTACTCGCCGCAGTACGTGCTCTGGCTCATCCCGCTCGCCGCGCTGGCCCGGCCCCGCTGGCGCGACTTCCTGATCTGGCAGGCGTGCGAGGTCATGTACTTCCTCGGGATCTGGATGTACCTCGCGTACACGACCGGGGGGAAGAACCAGGGACTCCCGGCCGACGGCTACTACCTGGCGATCGCGCTGCATCTGGCCGGGACGCTGTATCTGTGCGCGATGGTCGTCCGCGACATCCTGATGCCGGAGCGGGACGAGGTACGACGGGACGGCTCGGACGACCCGTCGGGCGGTGTGCTCGACGGGGCCGATGACGTCTTCGTGCTGGGGCGGACGGCCGCCGACGACGGCTTCCCGGCGGACGGCCCCAGGGTGGAATGGGGCACCCCGCCCTCCGGGACGGCCTCGGACCGGTAGGCCCCAGGGTCTTCCGTTCGGATCAGGCCGGCTCACTGCCCCGGCCTGATCCGTCAGAAGCGGCCTAGCGGTCCACCAGGCGGTCGAACTGGGTCGTGGTGTGCCGCAGATGCGCCACCAGCTCGTCACCGACCCTCGGCTCCTGCGCGTCCGACGGTACGAACAGGATCGAGACCTGCATATGCGGCGGCTCGGCGAACCAGCGCTGCTTACCCGCCCAGACGAACGGCGAGAGATTGCGGTTGACGGTCGCCAGACCGGCCCGGGCGACCCCCTTCGCGCGCGGCATCACCCCATGGAGCGCCTTGGGGGCCTCCAGGCCCACGCCATGGGAGGTGCCGCCGGCGACGACGACCAGCCAGCCGTCGGACGCGGCCTTCTGCTGGCGGTAGCCGAAGCGGTCCCCCTTGGACACCCGGGTCACATCGAGCACCGCCCCCCGGTACTCGGTCGCCTCATGGTCGCCGAGCCACAGCCGGGTGCCGATACGGGCACGGAAGCGGGTCTGCGGGAACTGCTGCTGGAGCCGGCTCAGCTCCTCGGCCCGCAGATGGCTGACGAACATGGTGTGCAGCGGCAGCCGGGCGGCCCGCAGCCGGTCCATCCAGCCGATGACCTCCTCGACCGCGTCGGAGCCGTCCGTGCGGTCCAGCGGCAGATGGAGGGCGAAGCCTTCCAGCCGTACGTCGTCGATGGCCCCGGTCAGCTGGCTCAGATCCTGCTCCGACACCCCATGACGCTTCATGGAGCTCATGCACTCGATGACGACACGCGCGCCGACCAGGGCGTACACCCCGTCGACCGAGGAGACCGAGCGGATGACGCGGTCGGGCAGCGGAACCGGCTCCTCGCCCCGGCGGAAGGGGGTGAGGACAAGGAGGTCACCGCCGAACCAGTCCTTGATCCGGGCCGCTTCGTAGGTGGTGCCCACGGCCAGCATGTCGGAGCCGAAGCGGGAGGTCTCCTCGGAGAGCCGCTCATGGCCGAAGCCGTAACCGTTCCCCTTGCAGACCGGGACCAGTCCGGGGAACTGGTCGATCACGGACTTCTGATGCGCCCGCCAGCGCGTGGTGTCGACGTAGAGGGAGAGCGCCATGGCCGGCCCGGGACCTTTCTGGTGGCTGTGGTGTGCGTCGGGGACAGAACAGATACGAGATCTACGAGGTTACGGCGTGGACGGGCGCGGCGTCAGCAACGCTGTGCGCATCGCCCGTCCGGCGTCACGGCCACCGTCAGCGGCGCGACATATACATGTCGAGGGCCTTGTGCAGCAGCTTGTTGAGCGGGAAGTCCCACTCTCCGACGTACTCGACGGCCTCGCCGCCGGTGCCGACCTTGAACTGGATGAGACCGAAGAGATGGTCGGTCTCATCGAGCGAGTCGCTGATGCCGCGCAGGTCGTAGACGGTCGCGCCCATGGCGTACGCGTCCCGGAGCATCCGCCACTGCATCGCGTTCGAGGGGCGCACCTCACGGCCGATGTTGTCCGAGGCGCCGTAGGAGTACCAGACGTGCCCGCCGACGACGAGCATCGTCGCCGCGGAGAGGTTCACTCCGTTGTGGCGCGCGAAGTACAGCCGCATCCGATTGGGGTCCTCGGTGTTGAGCACCGACCACATGCGCTGGAAGTACGAGAGCGGGCGGGGGCGGAAACGGTCGCGCACCGCGGTGATCTCGTAGAGCCGCTGCCACTCCTCAAGGTCGTAGTAGCCGCCCTGGACGACCTCGACACCGGCCTTCTCGGCCTTCTTGATATTGCGTCGCCACAGCTGGTTGAAGCCCTTGTGGACATCGTCGAGCGAGCGGTTCGCCAGCGGCACCTGGTAGACGTACCGCGGCTGGACGTCACCGAAGCCGGCACCGCCGTCCTCGCCCTGCTGCCAGCCCATCTTCCGCAGCCGGTCGGCCACTTCGAAGGCACGCGGCTCGATATGGGTCGCCTCGACGTCCCGCAGACGCTTCACATCCGGGTCCTGGATACCGGACTTGATCGCGGGGGCGTCCCAGCGGCGGATGACCACCGGGGGGCCCATCTTCACGGAGAACGCGCCCTGTTGCTTCAGGTGGGCGAGCATCGGCTGGAGCCAGTCGTCCAGGTTCGGCGCGTACCAGTTGATCACCGGGCCCTCGGGCAGATACGCGAGATACCGCTTGATCTTGGGCAGCTGACGGTAGAGCACCAGACCCGCGCCGACGAGCTGGCCCGTCTTGTCGAACCAACCCAGGTTCTCCGAGCGCCATTCCGTCTTCACATCGGCCCATGCCGGAACCTGGCAGTGACTTGCCGATGGCAGGGACTGGATATACGCCAGATGCTGCTCTCGGCTGATGGTCCTCAGGGTCAGGCTCATGCGGGGCGCTCCTCGGCAGGTGTGTCCCCATGGGTCAGGGGCTCCGGCTCTCGCGCCGAAGCCTACTGGGCTTGGGGAGCGCCCCAAATGGGCGCAGGGCCCTTGGACCGGCGGCTGAACGCCTCTGAGGCGGTCGCCGCCGGCTCAAGAGACCCCCGCCCGGCTCACCCGGTCGGCCGCGAGGGCCTCCGGATCAGCCGATGAGGCCGCCGAAGAGACCGCCGTGGGCCATGCCGAGGAAGAACCCGAAGCCGGAGGCGCCGAGCCCGATGATCAGTGCGGTGCGCTCGCGCGTCGTCACCGAGATGAACTGTCCGTAGCCGCCCGTGAGGATCCCCACGAGCCCCGCCCATGAGCTGAGCAGATGCAGATGGGCGAACATCGACGAGACGAAGGCGATGACGCCCATGGCCAGCGTCACCGCGACCAGGGTGTCCTGGAGGGGATGAGGCTTGCCGTCCGTGGCGAAGAGGGAGGTCTGACGTCGCACTGCCTGTGCCATAGGGCACCTCCTGGCGTTGCCGGAGCGCGGCGCATCGTAGTGCCGCGCACACCCGATGTGTACAGATTGCGGCCCCCGGCCTCCGGATTTCAACCGGAAGCACCTCTGCGGGTACTGTGTACGGTCTGCACCGGTGTCTGCTCAGGCTGAAGCCGGATCGTCCGCCGCTGTCAGTGGCGGCTGGTCTACTCGGACACCGTTGCTTACGCATCACGACCCTCCTGCCACGGAACGACCGTGGCCGCTGAGTCCAAAGGAGGTGGGTTCCACATGCGTCACTACGAGGTGATGGTCATCCTCGACCCCGATCTGGAGGAGCGCGCTGTCTCTCCCCTGATCGAGAACTTCCTCTCCGTCGTCCGCGAGGGCAACGGAAAGGTTGAGAAGGTCGACACCTGGGGCCGTCGTCGTCTCTCTTACGAGATCAAGAAGAAGCCCGAGGGCATCTACTCGGTCATCGACCTTCAGGCCGAGCCTGCGGTCGTCAAGGAGCTCGACCGCCAGATGAACCTGAACGAGTCGGTCCTCCGGACCAAGGTCCTCCGTCCCGAGACCCACTGAGCTTCCCGCTCAGAGGTCATCGGGTTTGAGTAGCAGCAAGCAGCCAGAAGCAATCCCCGCCGAGAGGTTCACCCATGGCAGGCGAGACCGTCATCACGGTCATCGGCAATCTTGTCGACGACCCCGAGCTGCGCTTCACCCCGTCCGGTGCGGCGGTCGCGAAGTTCCGTGTCGCGTCCACCCCCCGCACCTTCGACCGTCAGACCAATGAGTGGAAGGACGGCGAAAGCCTCTTCCTGACCTGCTCGGTCTGGCGTCAGGCGGCGGAGAACGTCGCCGAGTCGCTCCAGCGCGGCATGCGTGTCGTCGTGCAGGGCCGTCTGAAGCAGCGGTCCTATGAGGACCGCGAGGGCGTCAAGCGCACGGTCTACGAGCTGGACGTCGAGGAAGTCGGCCCCAGCCTCAAGAACGCCACGGCCAAGGTCACCAAGACCACCGGTCGCGGCGGCCAGGGTGGTTACGGCGGCGGACAGCAGCAGGGCGGCGGAGGCAGCTGGGGTGGAAACTCCGGCGGCGGCCAGCAGGGCGGCGGCGGTGCACCCGCCGACGACCCGTGGGCCACCAGCGCGCCTTCCGGCGGTCAGCAGCAGGGCGGCGGAGGCAGCTGGGGTGGAAACTCCGGCGGCTCCAGCGGCTCCGGCGGCTCCGGCGGCGGCTACTCGGACGAGCCCCCCTTCTAGGGATCGCTCCCTGGGGTGCTCGCATCCCCACTTCTTGATCACACAGGAGAATCACCATGGCGAAGCCGCCTGTGCGCAAGCCGAAGAAGAAGGTCTGCGCATTCTGCAAGGACAAGACCGTATACGTGGACTACAAGGACACGAACATGCTGCGGAAGTTCATTTCCGACCGCGGCAAGATCCGTGCCCGCCGCGTTACCGGCAACTGCACGCAGCACCAGCGTGACGTCGCCACGGCCGTGAAGAACAGCCGTGAGATGGCGCTGCTGCCCTACACGTCCACCGCGCGCTAAGGGAAGGGTGACCGAATAATGAAGATCATCCTCACCCACGAGGTCTCCGGCCTCGGTACTGCCGGTGACGTCGTTGACGTCAAGGACGGCTACGCTCGCAACTACCTGGTCCCGCGTGGTTTCGCGATCCGCTGGACCAAGGGCGGCGAGAAGGACGTGGCGCAGATCCGCCGCGCCCGCAAGATCCACGAGATCGCGACCATCGAGCAGGCCAACGAGGTCAAGGCCAAGCTTGAGGCCGTCAAGGTGCGTCTGGCTGTTCGCTCCGGCGACGCCGGCCGTCTCTTCGGCTCCGTCACCCCGGCCGACATCGCCACGGCGATCAAGTCCGCCGGTGGCCCGGAGGTCGACAAGCGTCGCGTCGAGCTCGGTGCGCCGATCAAGACCCTGGGCTCGCACCAGGTGTCCGTGCGTCTGCACCCCGAGGTTGCCGCGAAGTTCGGCATCGAGGTCATCGCCGCCTGAGTGTGGCGTTGACTGAGCTGTTCGACTGAGCTGAAGAAAGGGCCGCACCCATCGGGTGCGGCCCTTTCTCCGTCAGAGACGGTGTTCCATGTTTCACGTGAAACATGGAGCCCGCTGGACCCCGGCTACGAGCCGGATCAGCGGGTGGCTCCGGTGACGATCCAGCGACCGGAGCGGGTGCGCGCCCAGAGGGTCGCCATCCGTACGGTCATCATCAGCGTCATGGCCCACCACAGGGCGGTCAGTCCGCCGCCCAGGGACGGGACGAGAAGCGCCACAGGCGCGAAGACCGCCAGGGTCGCCAGCATCGCCCATGCCAGATAGGGGCCGTCCCCCGCTCCCATCAGCACACCGTCGAGAACGAAGACCACTCCGGCGATGGGCTGGGAGAAGGCGATCACCAGCAGGGCGGGGAGCAGGGTGTCATGCACCGCCGGGTCATTGCTGAACAAGGGGATGAACAGGGGGCGGGAGATCACTACCAGAAGGCCGAGCACCACCCCGGAGACGATGCCCCACTGCACCATCCGACGGCAGACCCGGCGGGCGCCTTCGGCGTCACCGCTTCCCAGATAGCGGCCGATGATCGACTGTCCGGCTATGGCGATGGCATCGAGAGCGAAGGCCATCAGGGTCCAGAGGGAGAGCGCGATCTGATGGGCGGCGACTTCGGCGTCCCCGAGGCGGGCCGCGACGGCGGTCGCGATCATCAGTACGGCACGCAGCGAGAGGGTGCGCACCAGAAGGGGCGCACCGGCTTGGGCGCTGGCCAGTATGCCTGCCCTGTGGGGGCGGAGCGAGGCACGGTGGCGGCGGGCCCCGCGTACCACCACGATCAGATAGGCGGCGGCCATGGCGTACTGGGCGATGACGGTGCCCCAGGCGGAACCGGCGATGCCCAGGCCGGCGCCGTAGACGAGTGCGACATTGAGGATCGCGTTGGCGGCGAATCCTCCGATGGCGACATACAGCGGGGTCCTGGTGTCCTGGAGGCCGCGCAGCACGCCGGTCGCGGCGAGAACGATCAGCATCGCGGGGATGCCGAGGCTGGAGATCTTCAGATAGGTGATGGCATAGGGCGCGGCGGTGTCGGACGCTCCGAAGAGCTGGACCAGCCAGGGGGCCGTGGGCAGGGTGACGGCGACGACGGCCGCGCCCAGGATGATCGCCAGCCAGATGCCGTCCATGCCCTGGCGGATGGCCGCCGTGAGATCGCCCGCGCCGACTCGGCGGGCGACGGCCGCCGTGGTCGCGTATGCCAGAAAGACGAAGACGCTCACCGCGGTCATCAGAAGGGCGGCGGCGATGCTGAGACCCGCGAGTTGCGGGGTGCCGAGATGGCCGACGACGGCGCTGTCGACCATCAGAAAGAGCGGCTCGGCGACGAGTGCGCCGAACGCGGGAACAGCGAGTGCGATGATCTCCCGGTCATGGCTTCGCCGGAGCGCCTTCGGCGTCACGGGGGCCTGTGTCATGGGCTCAATGTAATCTTCCACAGGTAAGAGATGCAATTGCCGAGTGACTCTTACATCACCGGGTGGTGACGGCTTGAGTGTGCGCCGTTTGTTCTGATCTTGGCCCGGGCGGGAAAGTTTTTCTTCCCCACAGCCAGTGGATGGAAAAGATGCAGGTCAGAGCGGGTGCATCTGGCTCGACATGATTTTGTCCACAGTGCTGTCCCCCGGTCCGTGCACAGGTTCTGCCGGGTTCTCCACAGCATCTGGTCGCTCGTCCACATGGCCTGTGGATAACCAGATTGGCTGACGGTGCCGGGGGGCCTACCGTGGACCGTCGCCCGACGCGCCGGAACTGGAGTTGGGCCACTCGTTTTGTCAGTGCTGTGCCGTAGAAAGAGGAGGCATGGCGAGGTCCGCTGAGCGGACGGGAGGAGGGGGCCCGGGTGAGCATTTCCGAGCCCTTGGACGACCCGTGGGCGGCCGACGGCGGCCCCGGAGATCGTCTTCCCGTCTCACGGCAGCGCCGTAACGACAGCCGCGGCGGCCGTGAGGATCAGCACGAGCGCGGCAGGGACAGCGGGGGCTGGGAGGGAGGCTCCCCCGGGTTCGAGCGGGTGCCTCCGCAGGATCTGGACGCCGAGCAGTCCGTTCTCGGCGGCATGCTCCTGTCCAAGGACGCGATCGCCGATGTCGTCGAGATCATCAAGGGTCATGACTTCTACCGGCCCGCGCATGAGACGGTCTATACGGCCATTCTCGACCTCTATGCCAAGGGCGAGCCGGCCGACCCCATCACCGTCGCGGCGGAGCTGGTCAAGCGCGGCGAGATCACCCGGGTCGGCGGCGCACCCTATCTCCACACCCTGGTCCAGTCGGTGCCGACCGCGGCCAACGCCTCCTACTACGCGGAGATCGTCCATGAGCGGGCGGTGCTCCGGCGGCTGGTGGAGGCCGGCACCAAGATCACGCAAATGGGATACGCGGCGGACGGCGATGTCGACGAGATCGTCAACTCCGCCCAGGCCGAGATCTACGCGGTCACCGAGCAGCGCACCAGCGAGGACTATCTGCCGCTCGGCGAGATCATGGAGGGCGCGCTCGACGAGATCGAGGCGATCGGCTCCCGCAGCGGGGAGATGACCGGTGTCCCCACGGGCTTCACGGACTTCGACTCACTGACCAACGGTCTGCACCCCGGCCAGATGATCGTCATCGCGGCCCGGCCCGCCATGGGTAAGTCGACGCTCGCGCTGGACTTCGCCCGCGCCTGCTCGATCAAGAACAATCTGCCCAGCGTGATCTTCTCCCTGGAGATGGGGCGAAACGAGATCGCGATGCGTCTGCTCTCGGCCGAGGCCAGGGTCGCGCTGCACCATATGCGCTCGGGCACGATGACCGATGAGGACTGGACCCGGCTGGCCCGCCGGATGCCGGACGTCTCCCAGGCGCCGCTCTACATCGACGACTCGCCCAATCTGTCGATGATGGAGATCCGGGCGAAGTGCCGACGGCTCAAGCAGCGCAACAATCTGAAGCTGGTCGTCATCGACTATCTCCAGCTGATGCAGTCGGGTGGCTCCAAGCGCGCCGAGAGCCGTCAGCAGGAGGTCTCGGACATGTCCCGGAACCTCAAGCTGCTGGCGAAGGAGCTGGAGGTCCCGGTGATCGCGCTCTCCCAGCTGAACCGTGGCCCCGAACAGCGCACGGACAAGAAGCCGATGGTCTCCGACCTGCGTGAATCGGGCTCCATCGAGCAGGACGCGGACATGGTCATCCTGCTCCACCGCGAGGACGCGTACGAGAAGGAGTCCCCCCGCGCCGGCGAGGCGGACCTGATCGTCGCCAAGCACCGTAACGGTCCTACGGCGACGATCACGGTGGCGTTCCAGGGCCACTACTCGCGGTTCGTCGACATGGCGCAGACCTGAGGTCCGGCGGCTCTGCTCCGGGCGCCGGTCCTTCCGGTACGCCTGGCTCTTCGCCCGTCCGGCCGATCGCTCCCGCGCCCCGGATGCGTGGCCGTCTTCCGCACCTCACTCTGGGCATGCAGCGTTCCGCTTCCCCATAGGAAGGTCGATCGGGCATGCCCCACCAGCCGGACGGGAGAGCGCTCTGGTCAGCCCGTGCGCTCGCGGCCAGGGCACAGATCCTTCAGCGGATCGCACAGCATGATCACCTGATAGGGATCGCCCTTCAGCTCCGCGCCGGGTGAGCGCTGGGCATGTCGCAGAAACCTCCACTGCGACGCCTTGGCATGCCTCGTCTGTCCCGCCTTCTCCACTTGGGCGTGGAGCGTGCGCGTCCTGGGATCGTTCGTCTCCACCAGAACCTCGCCCGGACCGAGCGGGAAGTGATCATGTAGGAGACACAGGCCGAAGCGGTCCAGGTTTCCGTGCTTCGTCAGCACTCCGACCAGATCCCGTACGAACTCCGCGTCCTGTGGCCCCAGCCCTTCGGCTTCCTCGAAAGAGGGAAGCGACACCGTTGAGGTGGGGGAATTCTCTGTCTCGGTCATGGCTCCTCCTGCAGAGTGCCTACTCAATTTTCGTACTCATGATCGGTCTCTGACTGTGATCCCGCAATTCGGAATTCTCCGGTGGCGTCTGCTGTCGCTGCTGCTGGTGGTCGCCGGGTGGTGGGCGCTGTCATCGGATGTGGCTGACGCCGCCCCCCGTGATGCTTGCCAAACGGGCGGACTCAAAGCGCGTGTCGAGGCTGCTGATCTGGATTTTCAGCACCGTGGTCGCATGTCGACCCAGGTGCATTCGTATATGACCGTCAAGGTTCCGGATACTTGGCCTCACGCGAGAGATCTGATCCTGGGGGAGGGATCCACTGAGCAGCGGAACGCGATGCACTGTCTCCTACGCGGAAACGAGGAACCCGGCGAACGTGCTGCCGAATGGCGCTTCCACAACCCGCGGGTCACCGCAGGGAACGGCTGGATCACAGTGGAGTACCAGGCGTTCGCCTGGATCAAGCAAACGGGACCCTTCCTGATCGGGCCGTGGGACATCGATGTCGGTGAGAAGAAATGGCCGGTCGTGCTCAAGCCGCCGGACGCCCTGAAGGGCGCGGACTGGAAGCGCGTCAAGGTCGATCTGGGCGGCCTCGGTACCACTCACATCTCACCTGAGCCCTCGTCCGTCAAGGATGGCGAGCTGGTATGGGCCACAGGGAAGAGCCTCGGCATCCGTGTCGATGTGGAGCCGCCCTGGCAGCGGTACTTCGTCCTGACCCACTTCTGGCTGCTGCTGAGCAACGTGGGCGTGGCCTCCTGGTGGGTGTGCGCCTCCGTCGTGATGGCGCTCGCCGCGGTCCGCGCCCTGCCGCGGCGGCCGTCTTCCGCGGAGGACGAGTCGGGGAACACCTCCAGGTCCTTCCGCCGACTGGCCGGCGGGATCGGCAGGGCGCTGCACAACGAGGGCCCCAGACAGGCCGTTCTGTACTGGGCCGTGCTGAGCGCGGCCGTCGTTCTGACGCTGCTTCTGCTCATGAAGGAGATCGAGTCGCCTTCGTGGCGCGCTCTCATCGGCATCGCGACGGGGCTGGCCCTGGTCCTGGTCGCCCGCCCGTGGATTCGACCCGAGCGGCCCTCCGCGCAGAAGCCCGGGGCTGAGAAGAGCGTCGCACCCGGTGGTCAACGCCGTCAGGCCCGTGTCGTGAAAGTGACCGCGTCCGGAGTGGCCCTGCTCGGCGCGCTCATGGTCGCGGCCCCGCATCTCTTCGGCCAGGGGCCGGTTCTGAAGCCGACGACACAGAGCCCTGGCCACTTCGGGCTCGTACTGCTGGGGCTGACGACGCTGTGGCTGGGGCTGGCCGCCATGACGGCCTGGGCATGGCGCTTCGCACGGGAAGGAGGGCTGGTCCGGGAATCCTGGACCGAGAGATGGGACAGAGCGCCGGCCCGATGGGTCGCGGTCGTCTCGGCCCTGCTGGCGGCGATCACAGCGGTCATTCTGTGCTGCTTCTGGTGGGCGACGAATCTCGACTGGAAGCGCGTCACATGGCCCAGCGAACGAACCGGAACCCCCCGAGAGGTCAGCGAGTTCCTGGTCGGGTTCCCCTTGCTGAGCCTCGGCTGGGTGTACGCCTACTCCTGGGTGCTGGCCGGCATCGCGCTCGTCGCGCTGCTGCGCATCAGGGTCGAGAAGCAGCGGTCTGAGGGGAATCGCCTGCAAAGGGTTTCCCTGGGTCCGGAGGGGCCGGATTTTCTTCTGATGGCCGCGCTCTTCGCCTTCCTCGTGGGGCTGAGACAGCTCGTGTTCGCGGGCGCCTCCGCGGCATTTTATGGCCTGTGGTTCCTGTTGATCATCCTCTCTCTCTACGCCCTCCGCTCGGTGGGCCGCCGCAGGTCGGTGCTGAGCCTGGCAGACGGGCAGTTCCTCAGCCAGACATTCGGGACGCCGGAACGCATGCATGAATTGCTGAAGAGATCCCATGAGTACCGAAATTGCCATCATCAGATCTATCTGATGGAACACGGTCGTATGAATGGCACCGAACGCGAAGAACTGGAAGAGGAACTACGCGAGCAGGGGCGATGGCTCTCAGGGCAGGGCCCGAAACATCCAGCAGAGGTTTATTCCGTGGTGGACGTCGCCCTTGCCTGGGGGCCCGGACCCCACTGGTGGGACAATGCGCGGCATGCCGCGAAGCTGGCATTCGTCTTCGGAATTCCCGCGAGCTTCGCCGTGGTCTGGTTGACCAGCTTCCCGGATCACCGAACCTGGCTGTTCACATTGCACACGCCCAACGGACTGCTGGAGATCGTGGCGAAGTTCTGTGCATGGCAGATCGCCTGGGCCGGTGCGGGCATGGTCCTGGGAGCGCTCTGGCGCGTTCTGCCCGGCCGCCGCAGCCCGGTGCGCGCGCTGAGTCTGACCGTCGCCTATGCCCTACCGGTCGGTGTGGGCGCCCTGCTCAGCCGCATCACCGACACCGAACTGAGCAAGGCGCTCCTGTATGTCATGTTCATGCTTATCATTCTGACGCTCACCAGCCTCTGGCTGGACATGTCGACCTTCAGAGAGGAAAGGCAGTTCTGGCCCACGAGCTTCGGTCTGCTTCTGTCGATCTATCAGCTGCGCGGCATCGCGACACAGATCGCCTACGTCCTCGCCCTGATGGCGACCGCCGCGGCGATCTGGCACGATCTGGCCGGCAGCGTCACCAAGCAGTAGCGCTCCCGCTTCCACCGGGCGGGGGCCGGATCGCCCAGCGGGAATGGGAGGCCGGACGCTCTGCGCCCCAGGGCATGGCCGGGCGACCGCACAGATCAGGCCGTCACAGGGGGCGGATTCCGTGGGCCTCGGTAATAACGTCGACCGGGTCAGCCGGCGAACGTAGCCTTGGCTGCCATGAGCACCGTGCAGCAGATCCATGACGTCCCCGTCCTGATATGCCCTGCCGAGGGCGAGACCATCGGGTGTGCGAACGATGTTCTGGATCTCATCGGGGACGCCATGTACCAGGACGCCCGGTGGGTCGTCATCCCCGCCGGCCGGTTCGACGAAGGCTTCTTCCGCCTGCGCACGCGTATCGCGGGTGAGATCATCCAGAAGTTCGTCAACTACCGCGTGGGGATCGCCGTCATCGGTGACATCTCCCGTCACACCGAGGACAGTTCGGCGCTGCGGGACTTCGTCCGTGAGTGCAACCGCGGACGGCAGACATGGTTTCTGGCTGACACCGAGGAGTTCCACGAGCGGCTGAAGGGCTGAGGTCTCCCGTCCCTCCGAGTCGACTCGGAGGGAGGACTCGGATAGACCTTCCTTTATGACCACGTACCCCGCAGCGCTCCTCCCCGCCACGGAGCGGGCTCTTCTGCACCGCATCGCCGTCGCTCAGTCGGAAGGGCGTACGCCCTCGCTCGCCGCCGGAGTGGCGCGGGAGGGAGAGGTGGTGTGGACCGGAGCCCGCCCCTCCGCCCGCGGGGCCGGATCCGATGACGTCCAGTACCGCATCGGCTCGATCACCAAGACCTTCACGGCTGTGCCGGTGATGAGGCTGCGGGACGAGGGGCTCCTCGACCTTCAGGACCCCCTGGAGAAGCATCTTCAGGGCACCGGTGTGGGAGATGTGACCATCGCTCAACTGCTCGGCCACAGTGCGGGGCTGAGCGCCGAGCCTCCCTCGCCCTGGTGGGAGCGGACGCCGGGATCGCTGCGGCCGGAGCTCGCCGATGTCCTCGGCGACGGGACGCGTACGCATCCCGTGGGCCTTCGCCATCACTACTCCAACACCGGCTATACGGTGCTCGGTTCACTGGTGGCGGCGGTACGCGGGGAGCCCTGGGAGGAGGTTCTGCGGCGCGAGATCCTCGAACCGCTCGCTCTGGACCGCACCAGCGCCGCACCGCGCACCCCGTATGCCGACGGCTGGGCGGTACACCCCTGGGCGGATGTGCTGCTGCCCGAGCCCGCCGAGGACCTCGGGTTGATGGCCCCCGCCGGACAGCTCTGGTCGACCGTCGGAGACCTCTGCCGGTTCGCCCTCTTCCTCGCGGAGGGCGACGACCGGGTACTGCGCGCATCGTCCGTGCGCGAGATGCGCACCCCTTCGGCGCCCGCCGAGAGCGATGAATGGGACAGCGCCTATGGGCTGGGCATGCAGATCGTACGGAGGGACGGACGCACTCTGGTGGGCCATGGCGGCTCGCTGCCCGGCTTTCTGGCCGGCCTGTGGGTGAGCGTGGACGACGGGATCGCCGCCGCTGTGCTCGCCAATGCCACGTCCGGGCCCCTCACCGCCGTCGTGGCCGCCGATCTCGTAGGGATCGTGGCCCAGGCCGAGCCGCGTATCCCCAGGCCCTGGCAGCCGCTCCCGGAGGTCGATCAGGAACTGCTCGCGCTGACCGGCCTCGGGTACTGGGGCACCTATGCGTTCAGCCTTCGACTCACAGCCGACCGGGGCGTGGAACTCCAGCCGCAGCTGGGCACCAGCCGTGGATCCCGCTTTGTCGCCGGGGGCGACGGGACCTGGACCGGTCAGAACGGCTACTGCGCGGGGGAGACGCTGCGGGTGGTGCGCCGGGAGGACGGTTCCGTACACCATCTCGACCTGGGGTCTTTTGTGTTCACCCGGGAGCCTTATCAGCCGGACGCCGGTGTGCCCGGCGGTGTCGATCCCGAAGGATGGCGCGGGCTCGGCCGGTGATGCCGGCGAGTGGGCGGCTGTCGTGTTTCACGTGAAACACGACAGCCCACGGGACGCCGGATGAGTCGCCCCCCAGTCGCGGGGCAGCCGGTCAGAGCGCGAGCTTGAATCCGATGTGCGACGGCTCAAAGCCCAGCCGCTCATAGAACCGGCGGGCATCGGTCCGGGTGACATCGGAGGTCAGCTGAACCAGCTGACAGCCCTGGCGGCGGGATTCCGCGATCGCCCACTCGATGAGCCGGGTGCCCAGACCGCTTCCGCGCTCATCCGCGTGGACGCGTACCCCTTCGATGACCGAGCGGGTGGAGCCACGACGGGACAGTCCGGGAATGATCGTGAGCTGGAGGGTGCCGACGACCCGGCCCTCGCGGACGGCGACCGCTTGGTGCTGATTCGGGTCCTGGTCCAGCCGCTCGAAGGCCGCGTAGTACGGGCTGAGGTCCTCCAGGGTCTCCCGCTGCGCCCCTAGCGGATCGTCGGCCAGCATCGCCACGATCGCCGGGATTTCGTCCATGATCGCGGGTCGTATCACCAGTTCGTTCATGATCAGCAGATTACGGAGGCGGCCCGGTCGGCTGGGAAGTGTCGTCACAGCAGCATCGTCCGCCCGCCAGGCAGACGGGACTTCGACGACACGACTCAGGCGGGCACCCGCAGTTCTTCGACGGTCCGTACCAGGGGCGCGAGAGCGGGGTTCTCGGCAGCCTCGTCGAAGGCTTCCCGCAGCGCCGTGTCATGGGTGGGCCGGGCCTCGGCGAGCAGGCCCTGTCCGGTCTCGGTGACATCGGTGTAGATGCCCCGGCGATCGGTGTCGCAGAGATAGCGGCGCAGCAGACCACGGTCTTCCAGCCGGGTGACGAGCCTGGTGGTGGCGCTCTGGCTCAGGACGACCGCCTCGGCGACCTGCTTCATCTGGAGATGCCCGCCGGGGCCGCTGTGCTGGCGGCTCAGGACGTCGAGGAGGGAGAACTCGCGCATGCTCAGACCGTGCCTGCGCTCCAGGGCGCGCTCGGCATGGGTCTCGATCTTCCCGTGCAGCTGGGACAGGGCCCACCAGCCCTGGGAGAGCGCGGTGAGTGAGGAATCGGTCGCGGTCATCTGTCGTCCTCCTTCAGACCCGAGCGATATGTCCCCAGGGTAGTCGACGCTCGCAATATCCCGCGTTGGCAATGAATGCCGACTGCTCCTGGAGATCAGCCGAGTGCGACCGACAGGGGAGCGAAGCGGCGGGCCCAGTCGCCCGGCAGATCGTCGATGGCGTAGGTCATCACCGTGTTGAAGGCGACCGTCTCCAAGCCCTGGGCCTTCACCCAGGTCAGGAGCGACTGGTGGCGCACATCGATGTCGGTGCGCAGCGGGCGGTCCGTGCCCGCGGCCAGCGAGGCGATCAGGGCCTGTGCGGTCTCGGTGTCCCGGGCGATCAGCGGACCGATGACATGGGTGTCCATGTTCGGCCAGGCCGCCGCGTATCCCGTCAGAGCGCCCTTTTCCTCCGCCACCCGGATCTGGTCGGCGAAGGCGGGCAGCCGCGTGATCATATGGGTGCGGTCCAGGCCGAAGACCTCGTTGTCCAGATGGACGATGGCGGGAAGGTCCTCCGCGGTCGCCGGCCGAGTGGCCACGGTGGTCGTGGCCGGGCCATGGTTCCGGAAGGGCCCCATGACCATCTCGGCGCTGCCGACGGCGGTGAAGCCCAGCTCCTCGTAGAGCGGTCGTCCAGCGGGGGTGGCGTGCAGAGTCAGCGGGGTGTCCCCGGCCTGCTCCAGGACATGCCGCATCATCCGGCGGCCGATGCCCTGGCGCGCATGGGCTTCGGCGACGAGCACCATCCCGATGGCGGCGAGCCGGGGACCGTAAGAAGTGATCACGCAGACGGACGCCAGGCCCTTGCCCGAGGGATCGTCGATGCCGTATCCCGTTCCCGCCGCGAGCAGCAGCCCCCATTTGTGCTCCTCGCGAGGCCAGCCACGATTCTCGGAGAGATCGGCGCAGGACACGAGATCGCCCATGGTGAGACGGCGGATGGGCAGCTCTGGGAGCGGTGTCGGCATAGAGGTCAGGCTGTCTGACGCAGTGATCGCTCGTCCAGTGTTTTCCAGGAAGTGGTTCCATCGCGCGGTCGCCGGCCGCGCCGACGCGCCGGGTGAGGCCCCGGGGCGCGGCCCGGTCGGGGTCAGCCCAGATCGGGGGCGTGCATCGCGCGCACACCCTCGATGTTGCCGTCCAGATAGTGCCGGAGTGAGAGAGGTACGAGATGGACCGTCGCGATCCCCATACGGCTGAAGGGCACCCGTACGATCTCGTACTCGCCGCAGGGCTCGTCGATCTCCGGGCCGTGCCGCCGGGAGGGGTCCATGGAGGCCAGCCGGCAGACGAAGAAGTGCTGCACTTTCACCCCCGTCACCCCGCCCCCGGCGATGTGCTCCACGGTGTCCACAAAGCACGGCACCACATCGGTGATCTTGGCTCCGAGCTCTTCGTCCACCTCGCGGTGGAGAGCGTCGATCACAGTGGAGTCCCCGGGCTCGACCCCGCCGCCCGGTGTCAGCCAGTAGGGATCCACACCCGGCCTGGTGCGCTTGATCAGGATGAGATCGTCGCCATCGAGCAGAATGGCGCGGGCGGTGCGCTTGACCACGGGACGTTCGGTCATGACTGGAAAATGGCCCGCGCCGCCCGTTCTGAAACTCTCCCGGACGGCACGGTCACCAGTCGACGGCCGCGCGCAGCAGCCACTCGTGCGCCCGGGCGACGGGCGGAAGAGCGAGGGTCCCGGTGCGTACGACCAGGAAATAGGTCCGCAGCGGAGGCACTGGAGGATCCAGGAGCGCCACCAGGCGTCCCCGCTCAAGGGCCTCCATGCAGAGATAGCGCGGCAGCACGGCCAGTCCGGCGCCTGAGGCCGCGGTCTCCAGGACAGCGCGCAGATCGGGAGCGATGACGGCGCCCGCGGCGGCGGGCGGGGAGTCGAAGACGGCGGACCAGTAGCGCGAGACCAGCGGCAGGGACTCATGGACCTCCACCACGGGCAGCTGCTCCAGCACCACATGGCCCCCGTGCAGCACACCGGGTCCCAGCCGGGCGGCCCAGCGCGGGGACGCCACCAGCACATGCTCCTCGTCGCAGAGAGGGGTCGAGGTCAGTAACCCGCCGCGGGGCCGGGCCGTGGTGATGGCCAGATCGTGGTGTCCCGCGGCCAGCCCCTCCAAGGTCTCCTCGGTGTTGCCGAAGGAGGCCCGCAGCGCCAGTCCACGGGAGATCAGCGGGGTGAGGGCGGGCAGCGCCCTGAGCGAGGTGAACTCGGGCGGACCCGCCAGATGCAGGGTCCGGATGGCGGACTCCTCGTCGAGACCGGCCTCGGCGATCTCGACGAGCGCGTCCAGATGCGGCGCGGCCCGGTGGGCCAGTTCATCGCCGATGGCGGTAGGGGTGACCCCGCGGGCCTGGCGCAGAAAGAGCGGCCGCCCCAGCTGCCGTTCCAGGGCGCGTATCTGCCCGGTCACCGCGGGCTGGGAGAGTCCCAGCAGGGCCGCTGCCCGGGTGAAGGAGCCGGCTCGGTGCACGGTGACAAAGGTGCGCAGCAGGGCCAGATCCATTCCGAGCCCTCCTGACACCGGCTGTACCCCACGGACACGGACCGGGCATCGATAAATAAGTCGATAGGTCGCTGTCGCTACTGTGATTGGACACTGACGCAGAGTCAACTAGCCTGGTTCGCGCGGTTCTTCGGGGGGATGAACCGGGGCGGTCCGAGCCATGAGGGGGGAGGCCCGGACCGCCCGCCAGAGTGCCCGCGAACCTGCCGTGCCCGGAGCAGGACCCGCGTCGCCGTCCATGGCCCCGGAGAGCACTCCAGCGCATCCGGGTCGGGTCCGGAGCGTCTATCGGGCCGCTCCGTCCAGCGCCCGCAGGACATCCGCCACCAGGTCGTCGGTGTCCTCCACGCCCGCCGACAGCCGGATGAAGCCCTCCGGCACCGCATCGCCGCCCCAGCGGCCCCGCCGTTCCGCGGAAGAGCGGACCCCGCCGAAGCTCGTCGCGTCGTCCACCAGCCGCAGGGCGTCCAGAAACCGCTCCGCGTGTCCTCGGTCGGGCAGGGTGAAGGAGACCACCCCGCCGTAGCGCCGCATCTGGCGAGTGGCGAGCGGGTACGAAGGGTCCGTGGGCAGCCCCGGATAGCGCAGCCCGGTCACCTCGCCGCGCCCGCCCAGCGCTTGTGCGAGCGCCAGCGCGTTCACGCACTGCCGTTCGATGCGCAGCTGGATCGTGGCCAGCGACCGGTGGGCGAGCCATGCCTCCATGGGCCCCGGAATCGCCCCGGCCACCTTGCGCCAGCGCCGCACATCCGCGGCCAGAGAAGCATCGCGGCAGGTCACATGGCCGAGCAGAATATCGCCGTGGCCCGTCATCCCCTTGGTGTCGCTGGCCACCGAGAAATCGGCACCCAGCTCCAGCGGGCGCTGTCCCAGCGGGGTGGCGAGGGTGTTGTCGACGGCCACCAGCGCGCCTTCCGCGTGCGCCGCGTCGACCAGCCTCCGTATGTCGCACACATCGAGCCCCGGATTGGACGGGCTCTCGATCCACAGCAGCCGCGCGCCCCGCAGTACGGACAGCTGGGCGTCGCCGCCCGTCGGCGCGGTTCTGACCTCGATGCCGTACGCGTCGAGCTGCTCGGCGATCAGCGGCAGCGCCTGGTAGCCGTCGCCCGGCAGCACCACCGTGTCGCCGGCCCGCAGCCGGGAGAACAGCACGGCGGAGATCGCGGCCATTCCCGACGCGAAGACCACGGTCTCGACGGACTCCCCCGGAGCCTCCAGTTCCCCGATCGCCCGCTCCAGATGGGTCCAGGTCGGGTTGGTGTCACGGCCGTAGGTGTACGGGCCGGTGGGCTCGCCCGGCAGATGGAAGTGGGCCGCGAAGACCGGGCCCGGCAGGGTCGGCTCGTACTTCACCGGTTCGGGCAGCCCCGCCCGTACCGCTCTGGTGCCGTCTCCCGCGTCAGTGGTGCTGTTCATATGCGTGTGCCCGGTCCTTGTCCGTTACGTCTGGTTCGGTCCCGCTCGGGTCGGTACCGCTCGGTTTGTTACGGCCGGTTCGCTACGGCCGGTTCGGTCCCGCTGAGGCGGGGCGAGGTCAGTCCCGCTCGGGAAGGGCGACGTTCAGGGCCCAGGAGACGACGGAGACGATCAGGGCGCCCAGCAGGGCGGTCCAGAAACCCTCGACCTGGAAGTTCAGATCGACCTTGTCGGCCAGCCAGGAGGTCAGCAGCAGCATCAGCGCGTTCACGACCACGGTGATCAGCCCCAGGGTGAGGATGAACAGCGGCAGGGTCAGCAGCTTCACCACGGGCTTGACGACCAGATTGACCAGGCCGAAGATCAGCACGACCATCAGCAGGGTCAGGGCCTTTCCGCCGGTGTCGTCACCGGTGAGGGTGATGCCCGAGAGCAGCCAGATGGCCACGGCCAGCGCCGCCGCGTTGGCGATCGTCTTGACTACAAAATTCATCATGTGTCTGATCGTGGCAGACGCGATCGGGACGACGGCAGGGGCGGACGGACGATGAAGGCATTCCGACTGGACGAGCTGGAGGCGGAGCGAGCCGCGAACGACGGCGCGTATCTGCAGTTCCTGCGGGAGCGGAATATGTCGGTCGGTCTCTACGCGCTCGACGCGGGGGCGCTCGACCCACAGCTGCCGCACACCCAGGACGAGGTCTACTTCGTGGTCAGCGGCCGTGCCGCCGTCACGGTCGGCATGGAGACGACCCAGGTCGCGCGGGGGAGCGTTGTGTATGTTCCGGCCGGGGTCTCCCATAAGTTCCACCACATCACCGAGGATCTGCGGGTGATGGTCGTCTTCTCTCCTCCCGAGAGCTGACGCTCTCCGGCCGGACTCCCGCTGGAAGCGGAGGGGAGCCCCCACCGGTCCCTAGGGGTTCGCTCAGGGGAGAGCAAGGGCTCCGGAACCCCCGTTCCGGCCTTCGCCCCCCTAGCATCGAAGACACGATCGCGAAGGAACCAAGAAGGCGCAGAGGAAAGAGGTAGGGCGATGGCCGTACGAGAGATCTTCACCGGGATGCCGTGGTGGGTGAAGTGGATCGTGGTGCCCGTCATCGCGCTCGCCGTGTTCGGAGGTCTGATCGCCAGCGTGGTCGGCTTTGTGATCGGACTGCTTTTCAAGCTGCTGCTCTCGGTCGCGCTGATAGCCGGACTCGTCTTTGTCGTACGGAAGTTCACGTCATCGTCGAACTCCCGAGGGGACTGGTAACCACAAGCGGTACAAGTGTTAACCCGGGCGGGGGAACACCTGTTGACTGCCAAATCCATCCCCTGAGAAGGCCGTTACAGTGGCAAGCCGTTGCCACGGCCTCGGGATCCCGTCCACGGCGGCGTCCCTGGCTATTTCTCCACCCCTCCATGAGGAGCGACGGCCGCTCCCTGCGATCGAACAGCTACGCAAGGGGGTTGAGAGGTTACGGGGTGCGTTTGCGTTCTCTTTCGGTATCCAAAAATGACTCCCTGTACTCCTCTAGTGCTTTCAGCGCGATTGCGGCAAGAGGGCCAGGGAGATCATTCCTGGCCGTTTTCGACAGGCTTTCAGCAGTCTTCCTTCACTGCGGGGTGCACGATGCGCGAGTCGGTCCAGTCCGAGGTCCTGATGAGCTTCCTTGTCTCCGAGGAGCTCTCACTCCGGATCCCGGTGGAGCTTCGGTACGAGACGGAGGATCCCTACGCCGTGCGGATGACCTTCCATCTACCCGGAGACGCCCCTGTGACCTGGTCCTTCGGTCGCGATCTCCTGATGGACGGTCTGCTCTGTCCCAGTGGTGAGGGCGATGTGCACATCGCGCCGGCCGGCCCCGGGGAGTGCGCCGACATCGGCATCCGGCTCCAGGTCCGCGGCGACCGCGCGCTGTTTCTGGTGAGCGCGGCGCCGATCGCGGCCTTCCTCGACCGCACCGACCGGCTGGTGCCGCTGGGGCGGGAGCGGTCGTACGGCGACTTCGAGGCCGATCTCGACCGGGCGCTCAAGGCCATTCTCGCCGAGGCCGAGGAGAACGCGGGCTGAACCGGCTGGTGCCCCCTGTCCGCGGCCGCTATCTCTTACGGCGGCGGCCCTTGCCACCGAGCCCGATGAGCCCGCCGCGCCCCTGCGCCCCGCTGCCCTCCGACGCCCTTCCCTCTCCGGGGCGCCAGTCCTGCCCCGGCGGCGTAGCCCGTACCGTGCCCCCGCCGGGTACGGGTACGGGTGCGGGCGTCCGATCCGCCCGACCCGCCGTCGCCCCGGCCGGCCGGTCGGCGGAGACGACGAGCGCCGCGAGCGCGGTGGTCACCGGTACCGACGCCACCAGACCGATCGATCCCACCAGGGTCCGTACGATCTCCTCCGCCACCACCTCGCTGTTCGCCACCGTCCCCACGCTGCTCTGCGCGACCGAGAAGAGCAGCAGCAGCGGCAGCGCGGCCCCCGCGTAGGCCAGGACGAGCGTATTGACCACCGAGGCGATATGGTCCCGGCCGATACGGATGCCCGCGCGGTACAGCGCCCTCGGGCCCATGTCCGGATCCGCCTGACGCAGCTCCCATACGGCCGAGGTCTGGGTCACCGTCACATCGTCGAGCACACCGAGCGAGCCGATGATCACACCGGCCAGCAGGAGGCCGCTCATATCGATATGCGGGTAGAGACCGTGAATCAGACCCGTGTTGTCATCGGTATTGCCGCTCAGACTTCCCCAGCCGATGAAGAGCGAGCCGAGGAGCCCGATCAGTATGAGCGAGATCAGAGTGCCGAGAACCGCCACCGAGGTGCGCGCGGTCAGCCCATGGCACATATAGAGCGCGATCAGCATGATGGCGCTCGATCCGACCACCGCCACGACCAGCGGATTGGAGCCTTCCAGGATCGCGGGCAGGATGAACAGGGTGAGCACGGCGAAGGAGATCACCAGTGCGATCAGCGCCATCACCCCGCGCATACGCCCCACCAGCACCACCGCGAGGGCGAAGATCCCGGCCAGCAGCGCCATCGGGAACGTACGGTCCACATCGATCACCGCGTACTGGAGTTCGCGGGGAGCGTCGGGGGCGAAGGCCACCACCACATCCTGGCCCTGCTTCAACTGGCGTGATGCGGCGGGCTGGACGATCTCGGTGAAGATCCGGCCCTTGTTCTCGCCGGTGGTGACCTTGATCCGGGCCTTCCCGCAGTCACCCTTGAGGGCGTTGACTGCTTCGCGCCCCTGGGGCGTGCTGGTGTCCCCGGTCGGCGGCGCCTGACCGGCGTTCACATCCTCGCAGTCGACCTTCTCGACCCGGGTCACCGTCGCCTGCTCGGTCTGCCGGTCGAAGCCCACCCCGGTGGGCTCATGACCGGGCACGGAACCGGGCCAGAGCACCAGAAGCCCCACGACGACCGCGGTGGCGAAGGGGATCAGCACGGCTGCGATGACTCTGCGCAGATGCCGGGAGACCGGAGCGGCCGGCCCATGGCTGTGACTGTGGCTGTGATTGTGACTGTGGCCATGACCCTGGCCATGACTGTGCGCAGACGCCGGGCCGGTGCCTTGAGGATGTCCGGAAGTGTCCGAATAGCCGGTCGGATGCGGCCATGGCCGCTGCCCCGGGGGACCGGCCGGCTGCCGGGGATCGGGTTCCTGCTGGGGGTCGGGCGGCGAAGAGGTCACCGACCGATCATCGCAAGAACGGAGGTGGGCCCTCTGTTCAGCACGCCAGAGATGACGCTAGCGTGGTGCCACCTTTGCACACGCGGGAGCTCGGAGCACCGGGCTGAGAGGGCGCTGATCTCCGCATAAGCCGTCTGGCCAATGCCAGTACCACGGCTGCGGAATCCGCTGCGTCGACCGCCGAACCTGTTACCGGGTAATGCCGGCGTAGGGAGTAGGTCTCATGACCGTTCAGGATGCACGCACGCCTGCTGTCGATCAGAACACCGGCCAGGGCGAGCGCGAGCCGGGCTGGCACAAGGGGTATGTCGAGGGTTCACGCCCCGATCTCCGGGTGCCGGTTCGACAAGTTCACCTCACCAATGGCAGGGATGTGACGCTTTATGACACATCCGGCCCCTATACCGATCCCGCGATCATGACCGATGTACGTCGTGGACTGGCACCGCTGCGAGAGAACTGGATCATCGCCCGGGGCGACACCGAGGAGTACGCGGGCCGTCCGGTCCGCCCGGAGGACGACGGGATCAAGCACACCGCGCCGCGCGGCGGGCTCCGGAATCTCGACGCGGTCTTCCCCGGCCGTCCGCGCCAGCCCCGCCGGGGCCGGGCCGGACAGGCGGTGACCCAGCTGGCGTACGCCCGCCGGGGCGAGATCACGCCGGAGATGGAGTACGTGGCCATCCGGGAGAACGTCTCTCCCGAGGTGGTGCGCGAGGAGATAGCGGCGGGCCGGGCGGTGATGCCGGTCAACGTCAATCACCCGGAGATCGAGCCGATGATCATCGGCAAGCGCTTCCTGGTTAAGGTCAACGCCAATATCGGCAACTCCGCGGTCACCTCCTCCATCGAGGAGGAGGTCGAGAAGATGACGTGGGCCACGCGCTGGGGCGCGGACACGGTGATGGACCTCTCGACGGGACGCAATATCCACACCGCCCGTGAGTGGGTGCTGCGTAATTCCCCCGTGCCGATCGGCACCGTTCCGCTTTATCAGGCGCTGGAGAAGGTCGACGGCAAGGCCGAGGAGCTGAGCTGGGAGATCTACAAGGACACGGTCATCGAGCAGGCCGAGCAGGGCGTCGACTACATGACGGTGCACGCGGGTGTGCTGCTGCGGTACGTCCCGCTGACCGCGCGCCGTAAGACCGGCATCGTCTCGCGCGGCGGCTCCATCATGGCCGCCTGGTGTCTGGCGCACCACAAGGAGTCGTTCCTCTACGAGAACTTCGAGGAACTCTGCGAGATCCTCGCCGCGTACGACGTCACCTACTCGCTCGGGGACGGGCTGCGGCCCGGATCGATCGCGGACGCCAACGACGAGGCGCAGTTCGCGGAGTTGAGGACGCTCGGGGAACTCAACCGGATCGCCAAGCGTTTTCAGGTGCAGACGATGATCGAGGGCCCCGGGCATGTCCCGATGCACAAGATCAAGGAGAACATCGACCTCCAGCAGGAGATCTGCGAGGAGGCCCCCTTCTATACGCTCGGCCCGCTCACGACGGATGTGGCGCCCGCGTATGACCACATCACCTCCGGCATCGGGGCGGCGATGATCGCCTGGTGGGGCACGGCCATGCTCTGCTACGTCACGCCCAAGGAGCATCTGGGCCTGCCGAACCGGGACGATGTGAAGACCGGAGTGATCACCTACAAGATCGCCGCGCATGCGGCGGACCTTGCCAAGGGGCACCCGGGCGCTCAGGAGTGGGACGACGCGCTCTCCGACGCGCGCTTCGAGTTCCGGTGGGAGGACCAGTTCAATCTGGCTCTCGATCCGGATACGGCACGGGAGTTCCATGACGAGACCCTGCCGGCCGAACCGGCGAAGACGGCGCATTTCTGCTCGATGTGCGGTCCGAAGTTCTGCAGTATGAAGATCTCCCAGGACATCAGAAGGCAGCACGGGGAGTCGCAGCAGGAGATCGAGGACGGCATGGCGGAGAAGTCCAGGGAGTTCGCCCAGGCGGGCAACCGGGTGTATCTGCCGATCGCGGACTGACGGCTTCCGGCTCGGCGGCATCCTGTCGGAGGTCCCGGTCGTTCGCACCGTCTGACCGTCTGACCGTCTGACCGTCTGACCGTCTGACCGTCTGACCGTCCGGTACCCGGACCTGCGGGCCGTATGGCCCAGGTCCGGGTCCGGGCCTGGGTCTGGGTCTGGGTGCCGGGCCGGAGGTCAATCCGACTGGTGCTCAGGGCCGCTGAAGTCGGGGCTGGTGAAATCCGGGCTGGTGAACGTGGGGCGTCGGCCCGCTGGAGAGCCTTCGCTCGGGCTGGAGTAGTCCGGCCCGCTGTAGCTCGCCTTCGGTATACGGCTCACCGGGCGCGGCGGATTCTTGGACTGCGGGTCGGCGCTGGGATCCGACAGCGCTGCCCGCAGGAAAGGCAGAATGCCCCGCTCCAGAAGAGCGTGCCGCCAGGCGTCTTTGGCGCGGGCCAGCTCGTCGGGAAGCTCGTCGGTCGTCTCCTCCGCCGTGACCTGGGTCGTGCTGTTGCGCAGGGCAGTGGTCAGCAGGGCGATGGCGGCGAACAGCATGGCGGCAGCCGTCAGCGCCGTGAAGAACCAGCCCGCCGCCACCAGGGAGGTCGCGAAGGAAGGGGCGGGGTCGAGCATTCTCAGCAGATAGCCGATGAGCAGGAATATCAGTGCCGCCGTCCCGGCGAGGACCGGGGCGAGCACAGTGATCACGGCCATCGGTCCGGCGCCGTTCCCATCCGCCTCCTCGCCTTCGGCGGGCGAGAGCAGGGAATGGTGCACGGAGGCAGCGGCCGTGGGAGAGCGCATCTCCTCGCGGATTCTTGTGTAGTGCTCGTACTCGGCTGCGGCGGCACTGGTGATGAGTGTCGTCGCGTTCAGGGCCATGGTGCGCAGCTGGGTGGCGTTGAGCCGTTGCCCCATGGCGGCGAGATCCGGACTGTCATCTGCGTTGCGCAGTGCGTCGTCGAGGATCCGCTCGAACTCTGCGCGGTCCTCGGTCAGCAGGTGCGGAGCGCTTCTCATGTGCATCCCCCGATGCTCCGTCGAGCCGAATTGTCCTTTGTCAAGCGGACAGTTGGGCGGAAACGGAGGAGAGCCTGCTTATGGATACGCCGATGGTAGAGCCGTGATGGCACCAGGTGACAGGGGGTTTGGGAATTTAGCGTGCAGGGGTTGGCTCAGTTGAGGATCGGCAGCTGGACGACAAGAAGTTTTCCGGCCATGGTCACGCCACCGTCCATGGCGATCGCGAGACCGTCCGCGTAGATATGCGGCCCTTCGACGACCGGGCGGTCGCCGTCCTCGCCGTCCTCGGTTCCGACCTCGCCCAGCAGATAGGGGATGGGGCTGTGGCCGTGCACGATACGGCTGCCGCCGTAGGTGGCGAGCAGTTCGCGTACGGCCTGGGGGCCCGCGCTGTCGCGGAAGGCGAAGCGCTTGGTGAGCTTGCGGAAGAGATCCCAGCATTCGTCGGCGTCATTGCGGGTGAGGATCTCGTGGACGGTCTCGTTGACGTCTTCGATCGTCGAGCCGTATTCGAGATACGCCGTGGTGTCGGAGTGCAGCAGCAGATGCCGGTCCTCCTCCACCACCGCGTCGAGGCGGGCCATCCACTGGAGATGGACGTCCTGGAGTCGGTCCATATCGGACTTCTGGCCGCCGTTGAGCAGCCAGGCGGCCTGGAAGGTGGCGGTTCCCGCACCGGAGTTGACGGGGGTGTCGCCGAATCGCTTGGCCCCGAGCAGCAGGAGCTCATGGTTGCCCATCAGGGCTTTGCAGTAACCGCCGGCCGCCGCCGCCTCGGCGGAGAGACGCATCACCAGATCGATGACGCCGATGCCGTCGGGGCCCCGGTCGGTGAAGTCGCCGAGGAACCAGAGGCGGGCGTTGCCCGCGGTCCAGTGGCCGTCGGCGTCGATGAGGCCCTGCGCGACGAGGGCGTCGACGAGTTCGTCGAGATATCCATGGACGTCGCCGACGACATAGAGCGGGCCCAGGCCGTCGGGGGCGGCGGACTCGCCCGTGGCGGGGCGCGTCAGGATCGAGCCGTCCGGACCGCGTCCGATCACCGGGAGGTCGCGCTCCGTGGGGGTGTATCCCTCGGGCATCTCGTCCTCCGGCACGGCGTTGCCGGGGTGGACCGAGTGCACGGCGGCCGGGTGCTGGACCTGCGGTGCGTAGGGCGGCGGCACCGGGGACGGGTGAGCGGCTGAAGTGGCCGGAGTGGCCGCAGTGGGCTGTGGAGCGTGCTGCGGTGCGGGGGGAACGGGGTCCGGGTGCGCCGAGGGGGAGACCTGGGCCATGGCATCCGGGTGCGCCGGTTGGGGTGCCTGAGGCATGGCATCCGGGTGGGACGCCTGGGTCTGGGCCATCGGGTCCGGGTGGGCCGGCTGAGTGGCCTGGGGCATCGGGGCCTGGGCGGGCACCCGGGGCGGCGCCTCGGGCTGGGGCTGGTCGTCGGGAGTCTGCGACTGAACGGGTACCTGCGCATACGGCGGAACGCGGAAATCGCGCAATGTCGCCGTCCGCACCACGGGTCCCTGACCGGCCCCCTGAGTCATCGACCCCTCCACCACCGTCGCGCCGCCGTTCACCTCTCGGCCCAGCCTGGTCGGGGTGGTCCGCGGTGTCGTCCGCCCATCATAGGAATGAGGCCCGCGCTCTGTGACGCACCAGGGGTGGTGAATCCTTCCGCACCCCTGATGCGTCGGCTGTTTCGTCCGTATTGAGAGGTCTAGTCCGGTGCTGGGGAGCGCGGTGCGCTCACTGTGGTCCGCGGGGAGCGGCGCTGTGAGGACGTCCGGATGATCAATTCAGTCGGTATCACCTGTTCGACCGGCCGGTCCACGTCGACCGCTTCGATCGCGTCGATGAGGAGCTGGACGACCGCCGTGCCGATCCTGCGCGGTTTGAGGGAGAGCGTGGTGATGGGCGGTTCGGTGGTGGCGTACACCGTCGATTCGCTGCAGCAGACCAGCAGCAGATCATCGGGGACGCGGAGTCCGTACCGCCGGGCGGCGGCGAGCAGATCGGTGCCGTTGGGGTCGAAGAGTCCGTACACGGCGTCGGGCCGGTCGGGGCGGGCGAGCAGCCGATCGGCGGCCACGGCTCCGGCGCAGGGGTCATGGGCGGGGTAGGACTCATAGACCGGGTCCTGGCCCACCCGCTCGCACCAGCGGAGATACGCGGTGGTCGACAGCCGGGTGTAGGTGTCGGTGGTGGTGCCGGTGAGAAGCCCGATTCTGCGGGCTCCGGCGTCGGCTAGATGGTCGAGGAGATCGAGGACCGCGGCTTCGTGGTCGTTGTCGACCCAGGCGGTGACCGGGAGGGTGCCGGCCGGGCGGCCGTCGGAGACGACGGGCAGCCCTTGGCGGACCAGCTCGGTGACGACCGGGTCGTGGTCGGAGGGATCGATGACGATCGTGCCGTCGAGGGCGACATTCGACCAGACGTCGTGACGTGAGGTGGCGGGGAGGATCACCAGCGCGTAGCCGCGGGCGAGCGCGGCCGAGGTCGCTGCTCTCGCCATCTCGGCGAAGTAGGCGAACTCCGTGAAGGTGAAAGGTTCATCCCCGTATGTCGTCACGGTCAGGCCGATGAGCCCCGACTTTCCGGTACGGAGGGTGCGGGCCGCGGCCGATGGGCGATAGCCCAGCCGGTCGGCGACCTCGCGGACATGCCGGCGGGTGGCGTCGGGGAGCCGGCCTTTCCCGTTGAGCGCGTCGGAGACAGTCGTGATGGAGACACCGGCTGCGGCGGCGACGTCTCGGATGCCCGCCCGACCTTGCCGGCTCCCCCGGCGGGATGTGTCCGTCCGGCTCACCTGGTGTTTCCCTGCTGCTGTCATGGCGAGCCGATAGTAGGGCTCGCATGGGCGGTTGGGCCGGTCGCATATTCACTCGTTGACAGGCACGTTTCTGCATGATCGTAACCCATCAACTGCCTTAGAAAGTAAAGGAGTTGAACGTTACATCTATTGCGTCTGGGGTGTCCGGTTGCATAGACCTGGTGAGTAGTCGATGTATCGGGGAGGTATCAACTCACCTCTACGGGGGATGCGCGCCACGGAGCGAGCTACCGGCGTGCGCCAGGGAAACGAGCGCTCCCCCCTCTTTCTGCGCGGGGGGATGCGCATTCCCTTCCGGCCGTACGCGTACGGCCGGAATCCTCATAAGGTGAGCAGCATTGGTGTTGGTTCCGTGATGCACGGACGGTCGAGGAGGACCCGCGGTGAGCGAGACGAGCCCCAAACTGCGCGCCGAGCTGGACGGCATCCCCACATACAAGCCGGGCAGGCCCGCGGCTGCCGACGGTCCGGTCGCGTTCAAGCTGTCGTCCAACGAGAATCCCTATCCGCCGCTGCCGGGCGTGATGGAGACCGCGATCGCCGCGGCGCACACCTTCAACCGCTATCCGGACATGGCCTGCACCGCACTGGTGAACGAGCTGGCGGACCGTTTCGGTGTGCCGGTGGAGCATCTGGCGACGGGTACGGGATCGGTGGGCGTCGCCCAGTCGCTGGTTCAGGCCACCTCGGGCCCGGGCGATGAGATCGTCTACGCCTGGCGGTCCTTCGAGGCATATCCGATCATCTCCCAGATCAGCGGTGCCGCGTCGGTGCGGGTGCCGCTGACCGCTGGTGAGGTGCACGATCTGGACGCGATGGCGGACGCGGTCACCGAACGGACCCGACTGATCTTCGTCTGCAACCCCAACAATCCGACCGGCACCGTGGTGCGCCGGGCCGAGCTGGAGCGGTTCCTCGACCGGGTTCCCTCGGATGTCCTGGTGGTGCTGGACGAGGCGTACCGGGAGTTCAACCGGGACCCCGAGGTCCCGGACGGCGTCGAGATCTACCGCGACCGCCCCAATGTCGCGGTGCTGCGCACCTTCTCCAAGGCGTACGGTCTGGCGGGGCTGCGGGTCGGTTTCGCGATCGCCCATGAGCCGGTGGCCGCCGCGCTGCGGAAGACGGCGGTGCCCTTCGGGGTGTCCCAGCTCGCGCAGGACGCGGCGGTGGCCTCGCTCCGCGCCGAGGATGAGCTGCTGGGCCGGGTGGGCTCGCTGGTCTGCGAGCGGACCCGGGTCCACGAGACCCTGGTGAAGCAGGGCTGGACCGTGCCCCCGACCCAGGCGAACTTCGTCTGGCTGCGGCTCGGCGAGCGGACGGTCGAGTTCGCCGCCGCCTGTGAGAAGGCGGGGGTGATGGTGCGGCCGTTCCCGGGGGAGGGAGTAAGGATCACCATCGGCGAGGACGAGGCCAACGATCTCTTTCTGCGCACCGCGGACGCGTTCCGTAACGGAGGGTAGGAGCGCGCCCCGGGAAGGCTGAAGCGCGTCCCGGGAAAGCCCGCGCCTCGGGAAAGCCCGCGCCCCGGGAACGTCCCGGGCAGGCGGAAGCGCTCAGCCCGCCTCTTCTCAGCCCGCTGCCCCGGACCGGTCCGCCGGTCCGGGGCAGTGCTGTGTCCGCTCTCCGGGCGGTCCGGCGCGTAGGGGGTACCCCGGTCTTCAGTGCGGATCCTGTGTGAGACATAATTGCTTGTGAATGTGAACGCGTTCACAAGCGTGTCCTGTTCATCCCGCGATCGCTGGGATTAATCAGGCAAACTGCCGATCGACCTCGTCGATGTAAGGAGATGACGACGTGGACTTGGCTTTGGCGCCGGAGACCTTGGCGCGATGGCAGTTCGGTATCACCACCGTCTACCACTTCCTGTTCGTCCCGCTGACGATCTCCCTCGCCGCGCTCACCGCGGGCCTCCAGACCGCCTGGGTCCGCACGAGCAAGGAGAAGTACCTCAAGGCGACGAAGTTCTGGGGCAAGCTCTTCCTGATCAACATCGCCATGGGTGTGGTCACGGGAATCGTGCAGGAGTTCCAGTTCGGAATGAACTGGTCCGACTACTCGCGATTCGTCGGCGACATCTTCGGCGCCCCGCTCGCCTTCGAGGCGCTGATCGCGTTCTTCTTCGAGTCCACCTTCATCGGCCTGTGGATCTTCGGCTGGGACAAGCTCCCCAAGAGGGTCCATCTGGCCTGCATCTGGATGGTCTCGATCGGCACCGTCCTCTCGGCGTACTTCATCCTGGCCGCCAACTCCTGGATGCAGCACCCCGTCGGCTACCGCATCAACGAGGAGCGCGGCCGGGCCGAGCTCACCGACTTCTGGCAGGTGCTCAGCCAGGACACCGCGGTCACTCAGTTCTTCCACACCATCACGGCCGCCTTCCTCGTCGGCGGCGCGTTCATGGTCGGTATCGCCGCCTACCATCTGGCCCGCAAGAAGCACATCCCCGTGATGCGGACCTCGCTGCGGCTCGGCCTGGTCACCGTGATCTTCGCCGGAATGCTCACCGCTGTCAGCGGCGACTTCCTCGGCAAGGTCATGTTCAAGCAGCAGCCGATGAAGATGGCCGCGGCCGAGGCCCTGTGGGACGGCGAGGCCCCCGCCCCCTTCTCGCTCTTCGCCTACGGAGACGTGGACAAGGGCCACAACAAGGTCGCCATAGAGATCCCGGGCGTGCTGTCCTTCCTCGCCAACGGCGACTTCCACTCGTACGTCCCCGGAATCAACGACATCAACAAGTCCGAGCAGGAGAAGTTCGGCCCGGGTGACTACCGGCCCAATATCCCCGTCGCCTACTGGGGCTTCCGCTGGATGATCGGCTTCGGGATGGCGTCCTTCGCCATCGGGCTGCTCGGCCTCTGGCTCACCCGCAAGAAGTTCCTGCTGCCGCAGGCGCTGCGGACGGGTGAGGACGAAGTGCCGAATCTGGTGCTCTTCCGCAAGAAGGCGCTCAGCCCGCGATTCTCCCGCTGGTACTGGATCGTCGCCCTGTGGACCATGACCTTCCCGTTGATCGCCACCTCATGGGGCTGGATCTTCACCGAGATGGGGCGGCAGCCCTGGGTGGTCTATGGAGTGCTGCGCACCAGTGACGCGGTCTCCCCCGGCGTCTCCCAGGGCGAGGTGCTCACCTCGATGATCATCTTCACCCTGCTCTACGCGGTGCTCGCCGTGATCGAGGTCAAGCTCATGGTGAAGTACGTCAAGCTGGGACCGCCCGAGCTCACCGAGGCGGACCTCAACCCGCCCACCAAGATCGGCGGCGACGACCGCGATCCCGACCGGCCGATGGCCTTCTCGTACTGAGGCCCTGAGGAGCTGCTGAGGCATGGAACTCCACAACGTCTGGTTCGTCCTGATCGCCGTCCTGTGGATCGGCTACTTCTTCCTCGAAGGCTTTGACTTCGGGGTCGGCGTCCTGACCAAACTGCTCGCCCGCGACCGCAAGGAGCGGCGGGTATTGATCAACACCATCGGTCCCGTCTGGGACGGCAACGAGGTATGGCTGCTCTCCGCGGGCGGCGCCACCTTCGCCGCCTTCCCCGAGTGGTACGCCACCCTCTTCTCCGGCTTCTATCTGCCGCTGCTGCTCATCCTGATCTGTCTGATCGTGCGCGGGGTGTCCTTCGAATACCGCCACAAGCGGCCCGAGGAGCGCTGGCAGAGCAACTGGGAGAACGCGATCTTCTGGACCTCGCTGCTTCCGGCCTTCCTCTGGGGTGTGGCCTTCGGGAACATCGTGCGGGGAGTCAAGATCAACAGTGAGATGGAGTACGTCGGCAACGTCTTCGACCTGCTCAACGCCTACTCGCTGCTCGGCGGACTGGTGACGCTCTCCCTCTTCACCTTCCACGGCACGGTCTTCGTCGCACTGAAGACCGTGGGGGACATCCGGGGGCGGGCCAGGGCGCTGGCGCTCAAGCTGGGGCTGGTCACGGCCGTGCTCGCGCTCGGCTTCCTGATCTGGACCCAGGGTATGCACGGAGACGGCAGCAGCCTGGTCGCGATGATCATCGCGGTGGCGGCGCTGGTGGCCGCCATCGTGGCGAACCAGGCCGGACGCGAGGGCTGGTCGTTCGCCTTCTCCGGGGTGACCATCATCGCCGCGGTCGGAATGCTCTTCCTGACGCTCTTCCCGAACGTCATGCCGTCCTCGCTCAACGATGCCTGGAACCTCACGGTCACCAACGCTTCGTCGACCCCGTATACGCTGAAAATCATGACCTGGTGTGCGGGTATCGCCACCCCGGTCGTGCTGCTCTACCAGGGCTGGACGTACTGGGTGTTCCGTAAGCGGATCGGTACCCAGCACATCGCCGACGCCCACTAGCCATGCCTATCGGTCCTATCGGCTCCATTGGCCCTATCGGTCCCATCGGCAGGGGATGTTTCACGTGAAACCGATCGACCCGCGTCTGCTCCGATACGCCCGGGCCACCCGTGGCTTTCTGCTCGCGGTGGTGCTCCTCGGACTTGTCGGAGCGGCGCTGGTCGTCGCCCAGGCGATGCTGATCGCCGAGACGGTGGTGGGAGCCTTCGAGAAGGGGCTCTCCGCCGCCGACCTCATGACTCCGCTGGTGCTGCTGGCGGCGGTCGCGGTCGGCCGGGCGGCGGTCTCCTGGCTGACCGAGCTCGCCGCGCACCGCGCCGGCGCCGCGGTCAAATCCGAGCTGCGGGAACGGCTGCTGGCTCGCGCCACCGAACTCGGTCCCGGCTTTCTGAGCGGTCAGCGCACCGGATCGCTGGTCGCCCTCGCCACCCGTGGCATCGACGCGCTGGACGACTACTTCTCGCGCTATCTGCCGCAGCTGGGCCTCGCGGTAGTGGTGCCGGTGGCGGTGCTTGCGCGCATCGTCACCGAGGACTGGGTGTCCGCCGCCATCATCGTGGTCACCCTGCCGCTGATCCCGATCTTCATGGTCCTCATCGGCTGGGCCACCCAGACCCGGATGGACCGCCAGTGGCGGCTGCTGTCCAGGCTCTCGGGCCACTTCCTGGACGTGGTCGCCGGACTGCCGACCCTCAAGGTCTTCGGGCGGGCCAAGGCCCAGGCCGAGTCGATCCGCTCCATCACCTCGGAGTACCGGCGGGCCACCATGCGCACGCTGCGTATCGCCTTCATCTCCTCCTTCGCCCTGGAGCTGCTCTCCACCCTCTCCGTCGCCCTGGTCGCCGTCACCATCGGCATGCGGCTGGTCCACGGCGATATGGATCTCTATACGGGGCTGGTCATCCTGATTCTGGCTCCGGAGGCGTATCTGCCGATCCGGACGGTCGGGACGCAGTACCACGCGGCTGCCGAAGGGCTCTCGGCCGCCGAGGAGATCTTCGCCGTTCTGGAGACCGAGCCGCGTGCCGGCGGTACACACGAGCCGCCGGCGGACTCACGCCTGGAGCTCGACGCGGTGACCGTCCGCCATACGGGGCGGGCGGAACCTTCGCTGGACGCCGCGTCGCTGACCGTGGAACCAGGGGAGACCGTCGCCCTGGTCGGCCCGAGCGGCATCGGCAAGTCCACCCTGCTCGATGTGGTGCTCGGCTTCACCGAACCCACCGAGGGCCGGATACGCATCGGAGGCACCGACCTCCGGGACCTCGACCTCGCTCGCTGGCACGAGCGGATCGCCTGGGTGCCCCAGCGGCCCTGTCTCTTCGCGGGAACGGTCGCCGAGAACGTACGACTGGCCCGGCCGGACGCCGACGACGGAGCCGTGGAAAGCGCGCTGCGGGACGCCGGGGCCTACGAGTTCATCACCGCGCTCCCCGAAGGCATGGAGACCGTGCTCGGGGAGGACGGCGCGGGACTCTCGGCGGGCCAGCGCCAGCGGATCGCCCTGGCCAGGGCCTTTCTCGCCGATCGGCCCCTGCTGCTGCTCGATGAGCCCACCGCGGCCCTGGACGGGGAGACCGAAGCGGGCCTGGTCGAGGCCGTACGCAGACTGACGGCGGGACGGACCGTGCTGCTGGTGGTCCACCGGCCCGCGCTGCTCGCCGTGGCCGACCGGGTGGTCACCCTCACCCGCACCACCCCGTCCGGCGGCGGCACGGAGACCGGGGCCGTACGCGCCACCGCGCCGTCCGGCACCGGCGCGGAGACGGCGGCGCTGGCGGACGAGGACCGGTACGACTTCACCGGGGCCGCCGACACCGGCACCCCGGCCCTCACCCGCGTACGGAACGCGGCCCGCGAGCAGCGGTCCCGGTTCGGGCTCGGGCTGCTGCTGGGCACTCTCGCGCTGGGATCCGCCGTCGGCCTCATGGCCGTCTCCGGCTATCTCATCTCCCGGGCCTCCGAACAGCCGCCCGTGATGTATCTGATGATGGCCGTCACCGCCACCCGCGCCTTCGGCATCGGCCGGGCCGTCTTCCGCTACGCCGAACGAGTGGTCTCCCACGACGCCGTGCTGCGGATGCTCGCCGGGCTGAGGGTCGCGGTCTACGGCCGTCTGGAGCGCATCGCCCCCGCCGGACTGCGGCGGAGCAGACGCGGCGATCTGCTCTCCCGGCTCGTCGCCGATGTGGACGCCCTCCAGGACTACTGGCTCCGCTGGCTGCTGCCGGTGGGCGCGGCCGTGGCGGTCGGCGTCGCATCGGTCGGGTTCACCGCCTGGCTGCTGCCCGAGGCCGGGGCCGTCCTCGCGGTGGGACTGCTCGCCGCGGGGCTCGCCGTACCCCTGCTCAGCGGGGCGGTCGCCCGCCGCGCCGAGCGGCAGCTCGCCCCGGCCCGCGGGGTGCTCGCCACCCGTCTGGTCGATCTGCTGCGCGGGACCGCCGAACTCACCGTCGCCGGAGCGCTGGGGAACCGGCTGGAAGGAGCGCGTGAGGCCGACCGCCGGCTGACCGGGATCGCTTCCCGGGGGGCGGCGGCCACCGCACTCGGCAGCGGACTCACCAGCCTCGCCTGCGGACTGACCGTCGTCTTCGCCACACTCGCCGGAGTGCGGGCGGTGGCGGACGGACGGCTCGACGGTGTGCTGCTCGCGGTCGTCGTGCTCACCCCGCTCGCCGCCTTCGAAGCCGTCAACGGTCTGCCGCTGGCCGTTCAGTACCGGCAGCGGGTCAAGCGCAGCGCCGAGCGGGTGTACGAGGTGCTGGACGCGCCCGTTCCCGTACACGAGCCGAAGCAGCCGGCCGCCGCCCCGGCCACACCGTTCCCGCTCCGGGTGCGGGGGCTGCGGGCCCGGTATCCGGAGGCCGGCCGCGATGCGCTCGACGGCCTGGATCTCACGCTCACGGCGGGCGTCCGTATCGCCGTCGTCGGAGCCTCGGGCTCCGGGAAGACCACGCTCGCCCAGGTGCTGCTGCGCTTCCTGGACACCCGCGAGGGCGCCTATACGGTCGGCGGGGTGGCCGCGGACGCGCTGGCGGGCGACGAGGTCCGGCGGCTGGTCGGGCTCTGTGCCCAGGACGCCCATGTCTTCGACAGCTCGGTACGGGAGAACCTCAAGCTCGCGCGCACGGAGGCGACGGAGGAGGAGCTGCGCCGGGCGCTGGCGGAGGCGCGGCTGCTGGAGTGGGTCGACGAACTGCCCGATGGGCTCGACACCCTGGTGGGCGAGCATGGGGCGCAGCTCTCCGGCGGTCAGCGGCAGCGGCTCGCGCTGGCCCGCGCGCTGCTGGCCGACTTCCCCGTGCTCGTCCTGGACGAGCCCGCCGAGCATCTCGATCTGGCGACCGCCGACGCGCTGACGGCGGATCTGCTGGCGGCCACCGAGGGGCGTACGGCCCGGGGCGCGGCGACCGTGCTGATCACACATCGGCTGCGGGGGCTCGACACGGTGGACGAGATCGTCGTACTGGAGGACGGCCGGGCGGTGCAGCGCGGTACCTATGCGGAGCTGGCCGGGGCCGAGGGGCCGCTGCGGCGGATGCTGGAGCGGGAGCGGGCCGCGGATCTGCTCGGGGCGGGGGCCTCGGGGGCGGGTGGCTGAGCCGGCGAGGGGTTGAGCCCGCGGGTGGTTGAACCGGAAGCGGTTGGACCGGCGAGGGGCCGGGCCCTCCCGCCCGGAAGCGGTTGGACCGGTGGGCGGCTCCGGGCGGGAGGGCTCGGCGTCGCCCGCCGGGCCGGGGCCGGGGAGGCCGGTTAGGGAGCCGGGTCCAGGGAGCCGGGCCCGGCGACCGGAAGCGCCTCAGCGGCACCGCCCTTCGGCGTCACTCCTTCGGGAAGCAGCCGACTTTCCTCCCTAAAACGGAATTACTAGGCTCAAGAGCATGACCGTGCCCGAACCGAAGGACGCCAAGGACCCGCTCGAAGCCGCGACCGTGGCGACCCGCAGTCTCCAGGGCCTGTCCACCGAGCTGACGGCCCGCGTCCCCCAGCTGCTGGAAGCCATGCGTTCCGTCGGGACCGGTCTGGAACTGCACTCCACACTCGACCGGATCTGCGAGACCGCCGCCGAGCTCGCCGACGCCCGCTATGCCGCCATCGGCGTCGTGGACGAGGAGGGCAGGGGCCTCTCCGACTTCGTGACCTACGGCGTCGGCGCCGAGACAGCCCGGCGGATCGGCCGCAGGCCGGACGGCCACCGGGGGCTGCTCGGCGCACTGATCCACGACCCCGCCCCGGTCAGACTCGCCGATCTGACCTCGGATCCGCGCTTCGCCGGATTCCCGGCGGGCCATCCGCCGATGCGGACCTTTCTCGGCGTCCCCATCCGGGTACAGGGCGAGATCTTCGGCAATCTCTATCTCGCGGAGAAGAACGGCGGGGGCGAGTTCAACGACTACGACCTCCATATGGTGCGCGTCCTCGCCACCGAGGCGGGCATCGCCATCGGCAATGCCCGCCTCTATGAGGCCGCCCGCCAGCGTGAGCGCTGGATCGACGGCTCGGTGGCGGTCACCACCGCCCTGCTCTCCGGCGGTGACGCCGACGACGCCCTGACCGTCGTCGCGGAACAGGCCCGCAGACTCGCCGACTCCGCCGCCGGGATCGTGCTGCTCCCCGCCAGGGAGGGCGGTCTGGAGATTGCGGCCGTGGCCTGTGACCGCCCCATCGGCACGCTGTTGGGCACGGTCGTTCCGGCGGAGAGTCCGCTGGTCGTCAAGTTGCTCGCCGGTGAAGCGGTGTTCGTCGTGGACGCGGCTGCCGACCCTCGGATGATCACCGGGTTCGCCGAGCGGTACGGGCCGAGCATGATGCTGCCGCTGCATAGCGGCGGACGGGTGCTGGGCGCGCTCGCCACCCCACGGGCGCGCGGCGCCCGCCCGTTCAGCGAGGCCGAGCGGACCCTCGCCACCCAGTTCGCCTCCCAGGCGGCGCTGGCGCTGATCATGGCGGAGGCGCAGCGCGACCGGGAGCGCCTCGCGGTGTACGAGGACCGCGACCGGATCGCCCGCGATCTGCACGATCTGGTGATCCAGCGGCTCTTCGCCACCGGGATGATGCTGGAGGGCGCACAGCGTAAATCGCTCGTGCCCGCCGTCCAGGACGGCGTCGGCAAGGCGGTCGACGAACTCGATGTGACCATTCAGGAGATCCGTACGGCCATCTTCGCGCTCCAGCAGGGCCCGGCCGAGGCGCCCTCGGGGCTGCGGACCAGGGTGCTGCGCGAGATCAACATGGCCGCCGTGCCCCTCGGCTTCACACCGGGGCACCGCTTCAACGGCCCGGTGGACACGGTCGTGGGAGAGCTCACCGGCAAGAACCTGATCGCGGCATTGCGGGAGGCGCTCTCCAACGCCTTCAGGCATGCCGGGGCCTCCCGTATCGATGTGGTCGTGGACGCCACCGTCAAGCTGCCCGACGGTTGTGACGGCGTACGGCTGACGGTCGCCGACGACGGGGTCGGCATCCCGGACGGCGGCAGACGGAGCGGGCTGCGCAATCTCGCCCGGCGGGCCGAGTCGCTCGGCGGTTCGAGCGTGTGCGGTCCGGGGATCGGGGCGGACGGGCAGGGGACCACGGTGCGCTGGGAGGCCCCGCTCTGACCGAAAGCCTCCGAAAGCCTCCGAAAGCCTTCCGCAGGGCCGGACGGAATCCTCCGCGGTGTTGGCGCCGGAGCACGCGAGCCCAGCGGAATCCGAGGCCCCCAGACGGTCCCCAGACGGTCCCCAGGCTCGGACACTGGGCCGGATGGCGGTACGACACGCGGTGCGGCACCTCGCGGGTACCCCGGTTCGCCCCGGTGCCGCGCGACGATCCCGGCATGTGGGTGAGACGCTGCGGCCGGCTGCCGCTCGTACCGATGGTGCTGTGCGCGCTGCTGCTGGGGCCCTCTTCCGCGGTGCCCGCGTGGGCGGCGGCCTCCGGGGTGGTGGGCGCGGATCCCGGCACCGAGGTGACACGGCTGTACGAGGAGACGGCGCGGGCCGCCGCCGCGTACGAACGGGGCAGACGGTCGGCCAAGGCCCAGCGGATCAGGGCGGGGGAGCTGCAGAAGCGGCTCGACCGCAGACGGCGCGAGCTCGCCGCGGTGCATGACGCCGTGGGCGCGGTCGCCCGGGCCCGCTACCGCACGGGCGGTCCGCTCTCCCTGACCGCCCGGCTGCTGTACGCGAGGGACCCCGAGGAGCTGCTGCTCGGCCGCCGCTACGCCATGCAGGCGGAGGACACCCTGAGCGGGCTGCTCGACCGGGCCCGGGAGGCCGCGCGGCGGCTCACGGTCGCGGAGGGGCGGGCCCGGGCCGCGTGGCGGGAGCTGGACCGGCGCAGAGCACGGCTGGCGGCGGCGCGGCGGACCATCGAGACCAGGCTGGAGGTCGCCCAGCGGACGCTCAGGGCGGAGGCGGTCCGCGACGCCGTCGTGGAGGTGTGCCCGGTACGTGCCCGGCGTCTTTCCGCGCCGCCGCCGGTACGCGGGACGCCGCCGAAGCCCGTGCCGGGGATTTTGGGGATTCCCGTGCCCGCGCGACCGTCCTTCGCCGAGACGGCCCTCCGAGCCGTACCGGGAGCCCGTTCGGGCGCCGTTCCGGTGCCGGTGGTGTTCACCGGCGACCGGAACGCGCGACCGCCGGCGCGGATCCGGATCGGCGGGTCCGCGCCGGAATCCGGTACGGCCGGGCGGGTCGTCGCGGCGCAGGCGTCCTGGGTGGCGCCGGTGGAGCGGTACCGCTTGTCGGCGGGTTTCGGCGGTGCGGGGAAGCGCTGGGAGCACCGGCACACCGGGCAGGACTTCGCGGTGGGAATCGGCACACCGGTGCGATCGGTGGGCGCGGGCCGGGTGTGGTCGGTCTCCTGCGGCGGACCCTTCGGCCTGGAGATCGTCGTACAGCACCCGGGCGGGTACTACACGCAGTACGCGCATCTGGCGTCGGCGGCCGTCGCCCGGGGCGACAGGGTGCATCCCGGGCGGCTGATCGGTCTGGCGGGCACCACGGGGAACTCGACCGGGCCGCATCTGCACTTCGAGGTCCGGCTGACGCCCTACCTCGGGTCGGGGGTGGATCCGGCGCACTGGCTGAGGGAGCGGGGCGTACGGGTGTGACGCCGTACCCCTTCTCGGGGTCCTGCACGCGGCCGGACACCAGGCCGGGCGCCAAGCCGGGCAGCGGGCCGTGCGACAGGCCGGACAGCAGGTGGACAGCGGGCCGGACACCGGATCGCGCGCCGTGAGAGACCGGCCGCGCGTCGGATCTCCTGCCGCGGATGCCAGGTCGTGCGTCAGACCTCGCGTCCTGGAAGACCGGCCAGGATCTGTTCGATGACCACCGCGACGCCGTCGTCGTTGTTGGCGACGGTACGGCCGGAGGCCGCGGCGAGCACATCGGGGTGGGCGTTGCCCATCGCGTACGACGTCCCCGCCCAGGTCAGCATCTCCACATCGTTGGGCATATCGCCGAACGCGACGACCTCGGCGGGGGAGATCCCGCGCTCGGCGCAGCAGAGCGCCAGGGTGCTGGCCTTGCTCACGCCCGGGCCGCTTATCTCCAGCAGGGCGGAGGGGCTCGACCGGGTGATGGAGGCGAGCGCGCCGGCGGCCGAACGGGCCAGGGTGAGGAAGGCGTCGGGGGCCAGCTCATGATGGTGGGCGAGCAGCTTGAGCACCGGGACGTCCGATCCGGACCGCTCCTCCTGGAGCAGTTTCTCGGCGACCGCGACGATGGTGCCGGGGTCATAGGAGATCTGCCGCGGATAGTGCGGCTCGTGGTGGAAGCCCATGGCCGTCTCGACTCCGAAGGAGACGCCGGGGGCGGCGGCGCGCAGGGCGTGCACGACGTCGAGAGCGGTCCCCCGCTCCAGGGCGTGCACCTTCAGCACCCGGCCGCCCGTGTGGAGATCCACCACGGCCGCGCCGTTGGCGCAGATCGCCAGCCCATGGCCGTGGACATGCTCGCTGACGACCCCCATCCAGCGGGCCGGGCGGCCGGTGACGAAGAACACCTCGATTCCCGCCTTCTCGGCGGCGGCGAGGGCGGCGACGGTGCGTTCCGAGACCGACTTGTCGTCGCGCAGCAGGGTTCCGTCCAGATCGGTGGCGATCAGCCGGGGGACTACGGCCACGGGCTGGGGATCGGTAGCAGAGGTCACCGTTCCATTCTCTCGTACACATCGCACGTGAGTACGGGAGGGCGCACATCCGAGTGCGCGAGCGGGGGTACACGGGGCTCGACGGTGAAGGTTGGCGTGGAAGGAGCGCGAAGGGGGAGCGCGCTGGCTGAATCCTGCTCTCCGGGGGCTTCGGAGGCTCCGGTGGCTCCGAGGGCTCCTGTTGCTCCGGGGCTCCGGGGTGCGTGATCCCTCCGGAGTGAAGAATGACTTATGGGGACATCGCCATCACTGGGCCCGTACGCTCGACGCATGCGTCTGAGCACCGTGATCCTCCCTGTCCGCCCCTGGTCCCAGGGCGGTCGCGATGAGTGGCTGCGCGCCGAGCAGCTCGGTTTCCACACCGCCTACACCTATGACCATCTGTCGTGGCGCACCTTCCGGTACGGCCCCTGGTACGGCGCGATCCCCACGCTGACCGCGGCTGCCGCCGCCACCGAGCGGATGCGTCTGGGGACCCTGGTCACCTCGCCGAACTTCCGTCATCCGGTGACCCTCGCCAAGGATCTGATCTCGCTGGACGACATCTCCGGCGGGCGGATCACGCTGGGCATCGGAGCGGGCGGCAAGAGTTTCGACGCCACGGCGCTGGGCCAGGAGGCATGGACGCCGAAGGAGCGGGCCGACCGGTTCGCCGAGTTTCTGCCGCTGCTGGACCGACTGCTGACCGAGCCCGCGGTGACCTCCCGCGGGACCTTCTACTCGGCGGTGGAGGCCCATAATCTCCCCGGCTGTGTGCAGCGGCCCCGGCTGCCGTTCGCGGTCGCCGCGACCGGGCCGCGCGGTATGCGGCTCGCGGCGGAGCACGGACGGGCGTGGGTGACCGCCGGTGATCCGGGGATCTTCGAGACGGGCACCCCGGCGGACTCCCGGGACGCGCTGCGCGGCCAGATCGAGAAGCTCGGCAAAGCGTGCGCCGACGCCGGGCGCGACGCGGCCGGGCTGGAGAAGGTCCTGCTCACCGGCTTCACACCGGACCGGGGCGTGCCGCTGGAGTCTCTGGACGCTTTTGTGGACTTCGCCGGCAGGCACTACGAGCTCGGGTTCACGGAGATCGTGATCCACGCCCCGATCCCGGACTCGGACTTCGCCGCGGATCAGGCCGTCTTCGAGCGGATCGCGACCGAGGCGCTCGCCCAGCTCCAGGGAGGCGCCGAGACCGTCCCGGCCGGCTGATCCGGTGTCCTTTCGCCGGATTCGCCGGATCAGCCGGTGCTCTTCCGCCGGATGCCCCGGGTCCCGGCCGCCTCCGCGACGGTTCGCCCGGGAGCCCGCAGGAACCGGCCGAGGAGCCTCTCCGGTATTTCTGTCGGCTGTCCATACCGTCGGACTGGACCGCGTATTGTTGCCTTCGCCACTGAAAAAAATATCGCTCGACAGGTTTGATCCACAGGTAAATCGGTTTACCCACAGGGTAATTGGCAAAGCTGTGGACAACTCATGTGTGACATCAGATCTTTTGATCAAAGTGCTCTGATTTCATGCTCCTTGGAGCGAGTGCGTCCAACGCGCGCGTCTGAAGCTCACGTTCGGTCGCGGCGGTGATGAACGCGATGGCGTTCTCCGGCCCAACCAGGTTCTGCACCGCATGGATCGTCTCCGCGGGCAGGCTGATCGGACGGGGCTCACGGCCGGTCGAAGGCGGGTCGTCCGTCGTGAGATGCCGCTGGAGACGGCGGGTGGCGAAAGTCCGCATGGCCCGGGTCAGTTCGGCGTCCACCGTCTGCTGTGTGAGCGGGCGGAGCCGCCGGACCATGTCCGCCGCCTCGGTCGCATCCTCCTCGGTCGGCGGCCGGTGCCCCGGATAGCGGGCGAAGACATGCTCGGTGGTGAACTCCAGGAAACGGGAGGCTATGTGCTCCATCTGCCCCCGAAGCTCCCGCAGATGCCCGGAGACCGCGCTCAGCGGCACCCCCGCCGCAGACAGCTCGGCCGCGACGGCGAGCTCTTGGGGGCTCGGCACGAGAAACTCGTCGTCCCGGCCCGGAACCGGCTCCAGCACCCCCAGCTCCAGGGCTTCCGCGACCGCCGCGTCATCCGGTCCGCCGCCGAATCTGGCGTTCAGCTCCGCGCGGGTGATCCGGTCGGCCTTCTCATCCGTCCACGGCTTCTGGACCTCGGCGACCAGTCCGAGCACTCCGCCGAGCCCCCGCCCGGTGTCCCACGCCTCCAGCAGATCCTTGATCGAGGCGAGGGTGTAGCCGCGATCGAGCAGATCGGCGATCTGGCGCAGCCGGGCGAGATGGGCCGGACCGTACACATTGGACCGTCCCCGCCGCTCCGGCTTCGGAAGCAGCCCGCGGTCCTGATACGCGCGGACCGTGCGGACCGTGGCCCCGCTGTGATGCGCCAGATCCTCGATCCGGTACTCGGCGACTGCGACTGACTGTTCGGACACGCCCACTCCCTCGATGACAGACCGTCTACGCCGGTGACGGGCCGTTCGAAGCACCGTCCTCGCGCGCCATGACGAAGTCGGTGATCCAGGCGGACACCTGGTCGGGCCGGGTGCGCGGCACCCAGTGCTTGGCGGGGAGGGTGCGCCGGAGCAGCTCAGGCGCCCACCGGTCCAGATCGTCGTAGAGCCGCTCGGAGAGGAACGCGTCACCGGTCGGGGTGATCAGCTGCACCGGCACATGGGCGTACGCGTCGGAGCGGGGGCGGCTCATCCGGGCGCGGACATTGTCGCGGTAGAGCCAGGCCCCGTGCGCCGCGTCGCTCGGCAGCGACGCGGTCGGATAGTCGCCCCTGGGGATGCCCTCCAGCCGCTCCAGCGTCTTCGGCCAGCGTCTGCCCAGCGGCCCCCGCCAGGCCAGCTCCGGCAGGGCCGGGGCGTGGAGCACCAGCACGTACCACGACTTAGCGCTCTGGCGCAGCAGTTGGGCCAGCCCGCGGGGCGTCGGCTTGCCCGCCCGCTCTCTGATCCAGTGCCCGAAGTGGTCCAGGGACGGCCCGGAGACGCTGGTGAAGGAGGCGATCCTGCCCTCGGTGCGCTTCACCGTGACGAACTCCCATGACTGGACCGAGCCCCAGTCATGGCCGACCAGGTGCACCGGCCGGTCCGGGCTCACCGCGTCCGCGACCGCCAGGAAGTCATCCGTCAGCTTCTCCAGTGTGAAGCCGCCGCGCAGCGGCTTCGGGGCAGTCGAGCGGCCATGGCCCCGGACGTCGTACAGCACCACATGGAAGCGGTCCGCCAGCCGGGCGGCCACCTCGGACCACATCTCTTTGCTGTCCGGATAGCCGTGGACGAGCACGACCGTGGGCAGTGAGTCATCGCCCAGCTCGGCGACGCACAGCTCGATTCCACCCGTACGGACCCAGCGCTCACGCGCGCCCTGCACACTCACGCTCTCTCCCGCCTACCCGAGACCGAACACCCCGGCCATAACGTGACATTGATGAATGTGACAATGCCCGACGGCTACGTCAAGGGCCCTGCGCCGCCCTGTGGAAAACTCGCCGGCAGGGCCGGGCAGGGCCAGGCCAGGCCGGCCCGGGACAGGTTCAGCCAGGTCCGCCCGAGCGACCACCCGCCCGCCCGAGCGACCACCGGCTACCCACCGGTTCCGTAACCGCTCTCTTTCGTATCCCCGCCTCAGGGTCGCGTACGTCTTGAGTCGGACACCGATCCAGCCGTCAGGGTTGACGCCCGTTGTGTCCTGCGCCACTACCGTCGAAGCGTGACTGTGATCGTGACCGAAAGCCTGAGCAAGCGGTTCCCCCGGGTGACCGCGCTTGACCGGCTCTCCTTGGACATCGGACCGGGCGTGACCGGTCTGGTGGGCGCCAACGGAGCCGGCAAGTCCACCTTGATCAAGATCCTGCTGGGTCTGTCCCCCGCCACGGAAGGCCGGGCCGCCGTGCTCGGCCTCGACGTCGCCACCAGCGGCAGCGCCATCCGCGAGCAGGTCGGCTATATGCCCGAGCACGACTGTCTGCCGCCCGACGTCTCGGCCACCGAGTTCGTCGTCCACATGGCGCGCATGTCCGGACTGCCGCCGACCGCCGCCCGTGAGCGCACCGCGGACACCCTGCGCCATGTCGGCCTCTACGAAGAGCGCTACCGCCCCATCGGCGGCTACTCGACCGGTATGAAGCAGCGGGTGAAGCTCGCCCAGGCCCTGGTCCACGACCCCGAACTGGTCCTCCTGGACGAGCCGACCAACGGCCTCGACCCGGTCGGCCGCGATGAGATGCTCGGTCTGATCCGCCGTATCCACACCGACTTCGGCATATCGGTCCTCGTCACCTCACACCTCCTCGGCGAACTCGAACGCACCTGTGACCATGTCGTCGTCATCGACGGCGGCTCCCTGCTGCGCTCCAGCTCCACCAGGGACTTCACCCAGGCCACCACCACCCTCGCGATCGAGGTCACCGACAGCGACGAGCACCCCGACGGCAGCGCCGCGCTCCACGAGAAGCTCACCGCGGCCAGAGTCGCCTTCCACGAAGGCGTCGAGGAGGGACTGCCCGGAGCGGGCCACGTCCTGCTCATCGAGGCCACCGGCGAGGAGACCTACGACCTGGTGCGCGACACCGTCGCCGGGCTCGGCCTCGGACTCGTACGCATGGAACAGCGCCGCCACCACATCGCCGAGGTCTTCCGCCCGGGCGCCGCGGCCCAGGGCGCGGAACAGCCGATGGAGGCGCAGAACCGATGAGTACGCAGACCCCCGGGGCAGCCCCCGAGACCACCCGTATCCACAACATCGGATACCGCGACTACGACGGTCGCCGTCTCGGCCGCGCCTATGTCCGCCGCTCCCTCTATGTGCAGTCGCTGCGCGGCGCCTACGGCCTCGGCCGTTCGGCGAAGTCCAAGGTGCTGCCGATGATCCTGCTCGGGCTCATGGTGCTGCCCGCGGTGATCGTCGTCGCGGTCGCCGTGGCCACCAAGGCGACCAAGCTGCCGCTCGAATACACCGCTTACGCGCTGATGCTCCAGCCGGTCATCGGGCTCTATCTGGCCTCCCAGGCCCCGCAGTCCGTCTCCCGCGACCTGCGCTTCAAGACGGTTCCGCTGTATTTCTCGCGGCCCCTGGAGCGCGTCGACTACGTCCTGGCCAAGTACGGCGCCATGGCGTCGGCGCTCCTCATCGTCACCGCCCTGCCGCTGGTGATCCTCTACGCCGGAGCGCTGCTCGCCGAGATGGACTTCGCCGACCAGACGGCCGGCGTCGCCCAGGCCCTGGTCTCCGTGGCGCTGATGTCCGTGCTCTTCGCCGGGATCGGCCTGGTCCTCGCCGCGCTCACCCCCCGCCGGGGATTCGGCGTCGCCGCCATCATCGGAACGCTCACCATCAGCTCGGTCGCGGTCACCATCGTCCAGGCCATCGCCTGGGAGACCGACTCGACCGATGTGATCAAGTGGTTCGGCCTGTTCTCGCCGAGCACCCTGATCGACGGCGTGCAGACCGCCTTCCTCGGAGCCACCTCCGGCTTCCCGGCCGAGGCGGGCCCCGACGCCGGTGTCGGAGTGCTCTATCTGCTGGTCGTCCTCGCGCTCATCGCCGGTTCGTACGGCATCCTGATGCGCCGCTACCGAAAGGCCGGGCTGTGACCGCCATCACCATCGACCACACCTCGCGCTGGTTCGGCAATGTCGTGGCCGTCAACGACGTCTCCATGACCATCGGCCCCGGCGTCACCGGACTGCTCGGCCCCAACGGCGCGGGCAAGTCCACCCTCATCAATATGATGGGCGGCTTCCTCGCCCCCTCGACGGGAACGGTCACCCTCGACGGACAGCCGATCTGGCGCAATGAGTCCGTCTACCGGCAGATCGGCGTCGTACCGGAGCGGGAGGCGATGTACGACTTCCTCACCGGCCGCGAATTCGTCCTCGCCAACGCCGAACTGCACGGCCTCGGCGCCAAGCAGGCACAGGCCGCGCTCGCCACCGTCGAGATGGAGTACGCACAGGACCGCAAGATCTCGACCTACAGCAAGGGCATGCGCCAGCGGGTGAAAATGGCCTCCGCGCTGGTCCACGACCCGTCCGTGCTGCTGCTCGACGAGCCCTTCAACGGCATGGACCCGCGTCAGCGGATGCAGCTGATGGATCTGCTGCGGCGTATGGGCGCCGCGGGCAGGACCGTGCTCTTCTCCTCGCACATCCTGGAGGAGGTCGAGCAGCTCGCCTCGCATATCGAGGTGATCGTCGCCGGTCGCCATGCCGCGTCCGGAGACTTCCGCAGGATCCGCAGGCTGATGACGGACCGCCCCCACCGTTATCTCGTGCGCTCCAGCGACGACCGCGCGCTCGCCGCCGCACTCATCGCCGACCCCTCCACGGCCGGTATCGAGGTGGACCTCGCCGAGGGCGCGCTCCGAATCCAGGCCGTCGACTTCGGCCGCTTCACCCAGCTGCTCCCCAAGGTCGCGCGGGAGCACTCCATCCGGCTGCTCACGGTCTCGCCCTCGGACGAGTCTCTTGAATCGGTCTTCTCGTACCTCGTAACGGCCTGAAAGGAGCTGTGACGTCATGTACAACCCCACAGTCGCCCGGCTCACCTACCGGGCCGTACTCGGCAGGCGCCGAGCAGCCATCCTCTTCATCCTCCCCGCGCTGCTGCTGGCCATCTCGGTGGCCGTCCGCAGTTTCAACGGCGTCGACGATCAGATCGCCGCCAATGTCCTCGGCGGCTTCGCCATCGCCGCGATGGTGCCGCTGATCGGCGTGATCGCGGGCACCGGATCGATCGCGCCCGAGATCGACGACGGCTCGATCGTCTATCTGCTCTCCAAGCCGGTGAAGCGGTCGTCCATCATCTTCACCAAGCTGATCGTCGCGATCGCCGTGACGATGGTCTTCTCGGCGGTACCGACGCTGATAGCGGGCTACATCCTCAACGGCAACGGCCAGCAGATCGCGATCGCCTACACCGTCGCCGCGCTCGTCGCGTCGATCGCCTACAGCGCGCTCTTCCTGCTGCTCGGCACCGTCAGCAGGAACGCGGTGGTCATAGGACTCATCTACGCCCTGGGCTGGGAGGCATTCTTCGGCACCCTGGTCCCGGGCGCGCGCACCCTGAGCGTGCAGCAGTGGGCGCTCGCGCTGGCGGAGGACATCGGCGGCGAGGGCCTGATCGGCTCGGACGTCGGCCTGCCCGTCGCCGTCGTGCTGCTCTCCGTCGTCACGGTCGCGGCGACCTGGTACGCGGGCCAGAAGCTGCGAGTGCTGAAGCTCGCGGGCGAGGAGTGAGACGAGCGAGCCTTCGCGCTGACGAGCGAGCCTTCGCGCTCATACGCCGGCCCCCGTCCCAGGCATACGGACGGGGGCCGGCGTGCGTACGGAGTGAAGGGGGCCGGGTGTCGGCGGACGCCCGGCGGGGCGTCGCCCAGCAGGGATAAATCGGTGGCGGCCGACCGCGCTTCCGGGCAGGGTGATAGCACCGTACGGACATCGGTTCGAACGGTGCCACCTACCGGGAGAGGAGCGCGACGATGACCGGATGTACGCATACGAGTCCGTCGGGCTCCCCACAGGGCAGCACCGGGCAGGACGCGGATTAGCCTTCTGAGGCTCCGCCAAGCCGCCCGTGAGCATGTTGCCCGGGGGCGGTCGCTTCGAGCGCGCGCAAGCGCGGACCGCCCCCTCCCGGAGGACCGGCCGAGCGGGAACAGCTGATCAGGGCCGGGTGATCAGGGCCGGATGATCAGGCCCATCGAGCCGGAGCGATCAGCCCGCAAGCAGGCTCTCCAGCGTCAGCGCGATGCCGTCGTCGTCGTTCGACGCAGTGATGTCCGTGGCCACCGCCTTCAGCTCGGTGTGCGCGTTGGCCATGGCGACACCGCGCACCGCCCAGCCGAACATCGGTATGTCGTTCGGCATATCGCCGAACGCGATGGTGTCGGCGGCGCGCGTGCCCAGCCTGCGGGCGGCCAGGGAGAGACCGGTGGCCTTGGTCAGTCCCAGCGGGATGATCTCCACGATCCCCGGGCCCGCCATGACCACATCCACCAGCCCGCCGACCGTCTTCCGCGCGATCTCCGTCAGGGTGTCGTCGTCGAGCGTGGGGTGCTGGATATAGACCTTGTTCAGCGGGACTTCCCACAGCTGCGCCGCATCCGTGAGCGGGATCATCGGCAGAGGGTTCTCATGGACCGAGAAACCGGAGCTCGCCAGGACCTCGCCGCTGAGCCCGTCGCGGCTCGCGGCCAGCTCCATCGGCCCGACCTCGGCCTCCAGCTTGGCCAGGGCCAGAGCCGCGAGCTGACGGTCCAGGGTGACCGAGGTCAGCATGCGGTGCTCGCCCGCATGGTAGAGCTGGGCTCCCTGACCACAGACCGCGAGACCGTCATAGCCGAGATCATCCAGTATGTACCGGGTCCAGGGCACGGACCGGCCGGTGACGACGAGATGCGCGGCGCCCGCCGCGGTGGCCGCGGCGAGCGCATCGCGGGTGCGCTGCGAGATGGTTCCGTCGCCTCGCAGCAGTGTGCCGTCGAGATCCGTGGCGATCAGCCGGTACGGAAAGGGCGCCGTGCTCACTTGGCGATCGGCTCCAGGATTTCCCGTCCTCCGAGGTACGGGCGGAGCACCGGCGGAACACGCACCGAGCCGTCGGCCAGCTGGTGGTTCTCCAGGAGCGCCACGATCGTGCGCGGCACGGCGCACAGGGTGCCGTTCAGCGTCGACAGCGGCTGCACCTTCTTGCCCTCGCGCATCCGGACCGACAGCCGGCGTGCCTGGAAGCTGTTGCAGTTCGACGCCGAGGTCAGCTCGCGGTACTTGCCCTGGGTCGGGATCCACGCCTCGCAGTCGTACTTGCGCGAGGCGGAGGCGCCGAGATCACCGGTGGCCACATCGATCACCTGGAAAGGCAGCTCCAGGCCGGTCAGCCACTGCTTCTCCCACTCCAGCAGGCGCTTGTGCTCGGCCTCCGCGTCCTCCGGAGCGACATACGAGAACATCTCGACCTTGTCGAACTGGTGCACACGGAAGATGCCGCGGGTGTCCTTGCCGTACGTCCCGGCCTCCCGGCGGTAGCACGGCGAGAAGCCCGCGTACCGCAGGGGCAGCTTGTCGGCCTCGATGATCTCGTCCATGTGGTACGCGGCGAGCGGGACCTCGGAGGTGCCGACCAGGTAGTAGTCGTCCTTCTCCAGGTGGTAGACGTTCTCCGCGGCCTGGCCGAGGAAGCCGGTGCCCTCCATGGCGCGCGGGCGCACCAGCGTCGGGGTGAGCATCGGGATGAAACCGGCCTCGGTGGCCTGCGCGATCGCCGCGTTGACGAGCGCGAGCTCCAGCAGCGCGCCGACACCGGTCAGATAGTAGAAACGCGAGCCCGACACCTTGGCGGCGCGCTCGACGTCGATGGCGCCCAGGCCCTCGCCCAGCTCCAGATGGTCCTTGGCCTCGAAGCCCTCGGCGGCGAAGTCGCGGACGGTGCCGTGCGTCTCCAGGACGACGAAGTCCTCCTCGCCGCCGACCGGGACGTCCTCATGGACGATGTTCCCGAGCTGGAGAAGGAGTCGGCGGGCCTCGTCCTCGGCCTCGTTCTGCGCGGCCTCGGCGGCCTTGACGCCGGTCTTCAGCTGCTCGGCCTTCGCCAGCAGCTCGGCGCGCTCCTCGGGGGTGGCCTTGGGGATGAGCTTGCCGAGCTGCTTCTGCTCGGAGCGCAGCTCGTCGAAGCGGAGGCCGGACGACCTGCGCAGCTCATCGGCGGAGAGCAGGGCGTCGACAAGCTCGACGTCCTCTCCACGGGCGCGCTGGGAGGCGCGGACACGGTCGGGGTCCTCACGGAGCAGGCGAAGGTCAATCACCCCACCAGGCTACCGGTGAGCGCTCCCCGACAGGCCACTTCCTATAACTTTGCGGGGTAATTTGCCCAAACTAGTGGCTTTTGCCGGATTAAGGAGAAGGGTTCCCTAATCTACCGGAGCATCGTCAAATAAGCGCGAAGACGTTCATCGGAAAGGAGCAAGGTGGAAGGCTTGAATTGACCCATGTCCCTTGTGGAGCGGGGTACTTGGGTCTGTCTTGTCCACAGGGGTCGGGAGATCGGGAAAGTTATCCACAGGCTGTGTGAAAAGGTTGTGGATCGTTGAAGCGATCATTCTTGCGCCGGAGTGCGAGTGGAGGGCGTAGGGGGAGATTCCCCTAGCAAATCGTTTCAATGTGGGCATTTAGGTGGAAAGTGAACCCCTTGGAGGGGTGGCCGGTGAAGTGAAGGCGGTACGGAGGCGGCCTGGGCCGGTCTGGGCCGGCTGCGAGCTCAGGGGCGGGTCGAGGGTGAATCCGAGCCGGGTGGGCGGATTCATCGACGAGACGGTGCGGAGTTGTCGACTTATCCCCAGGTCGAGTCTGGGCTTGTGGATAACCCTGTGGGTATCGACAATCGGCAGGTAGTACAGATTCAGTCAGGTCGGCCAGGCGATCAGGCGGCCAGTCGGTCAGGCGCCACAGGGGTCCCGGACCCAGAGGCCCCCGAGCCAGAGGCCCCAGGCCCAGAGACCCCTAGAGCCCCTAGAACCCCCGGAGCCCCAGAGGCCCCGGAGGCTCAGGCCCGCCCGTCCTGGCAGCGCGTCAGCCAGTCCGACGCCTCGGTGAACTCCCTGTCCGACGTTCCCGGACGCGGCCCGGGCACATCCTCCACCGCCACCCCCGCCCTGGGGTACGAGCCGAGGAACCGCACCTTCGGGCAGATCCGCTTCAGCCCCATGAGCGCCTCGCCGACCCTCCGCTCGGAGATATGCCCCTCGGCGTCCACGGCGAAGCAGTAGTTCCCGATGCCCGCGCCCGTGGGCCGCGACTGGATCAGCATCAGGTTGACCCCGCGTACGGCGAACTCCTGAAGCAGCTCCAGCAGCGCGCCCGGACGGTCGTCGCCCAGCCAGATGACCACCGAGGTCCGGTCGGCGCCGGTCGGCGCGGCCGGTCTGGCGGGGCGGCCCACCAGGACGAAGCGGGTCTCCGCGTTCTCCGCGTCGTGGATGTCGGTCACCAGCGGTTCGAGCCCGTAGGTCGACGCCGCGAACTCACCCGCGAAGGCCGCGTCGTACTTCCCCTCCTGGACCAGCCGCGCGCCGTCGGCGTTCGACGCGGCCGACTCCCACAGGGCGTCCGGCAGATTCGCCCGCAGCCACTTGCGCACCTGGGGCTGAGCGACCGGATGCCCGGTCACCGTCTTCACATCGGACAGCTTGGTGCCCGGCCGCGCCAGCAGGGCGAACGCGATCGGCAGCAGCACCTCGCGGTAGATCATCAGCGGACTGCCCGCCGCCAGCTCGTCGAGGGTCGCGGTGACACCGCCCTCGACGGAGTTCTCGATCGGCACCAGGGCGGCGGCGGCGTCCCCATTGCGTACGGCATCGAGCGCGGCGGGCACGGACACCATCGGGACGAGCTCCCGGGTGGCGGCTTCCGGGAGGGTGCGGAGGGCGGCCTCGGTGAAGGTGCCCTCGGGGCCCAGATACGTGTAGCGCATGGCTGACATGCGGTCACCCTAATGGGCCCGAGGTGGGTTCCGAGCCCTGTTGCGAGCGAATTGTCCGACATGTGGGCAGCTGCTGCTGCCGCCGCCCGCCTGCCGGACGGCCTCAGGACTCCAGCAGCCGCTGGCCCACGTACTCGCCCTCGCGCGCCCCGCCCGGCACCGCGAAGAGCCCGCTCGTCTCATGCCGTACGAACGGCGACAGCGCGTCCCCCCGGTCGAGCTTCCGCTGCACCGGCACGAAGCCGCGCAGCGGATCCGCCTGCCAGCAGATGAAGAGCAGCCCCGCGTCCGGCGTGCCGTCCGCGCCGATTCCGTCGTGATAGGAGAACGGCCGCCGCAGCATCGCCGCCCCGCCGCTCTGCTCCGGCGCGGAGATCCGGGCATGGGCATTGGCCGGAATGACCGGTTTGCCGTCCGCGCCCAGCTCGTCGAGCGCCAGTGCGGTCGTCTCCGTACCCCCGGTGAGCGGCGTGCCGTCCGCTTTGCGCCGCCCGATGATCTGCTCCTGCTTGGTGAGGGAGAGGGCCTCCCAGTCGTCGAGCAGCATCCGGATGCGGCGTACGACGGCGTACGAGCCGCCCGCCAGCCATGCGGGCTCGCCGCCGGACGGCACGAAGATCCGCTGGGCGAAGTCGGGGTCGGACGGCCGGGGATTGTTGGTCCCGTCGACCTGGCCCATCAGATTGCGGGTGGTCATCGGCCGCGCGGTGGCCCCGGGCGAACGGTTGAACCCGTTCATCTGCCAGCGCACCCCGGCCGTGTTCCCTGCCGCCCGCTGGATCGCGCGCAGCGCGTGAAAGGCGACCAGGCCGTCATCGGCGCCGATCTGCACCCACAGATCGCCGTTCGACCGTCTGGCGTCGAGCTGGTCGGCGGAGAACGCGGGCAGCGGGTCGAGCCCGGCCGGCCGCCGTGCCGCGAGGCCCGTACGGCTGAAGAAGGTACGGCCGAACCCGAAGGTCAGCGTCAGCGAGGAGGGTCCCGCGTCCAGGGCCACACCGGTGTCGTCCCCCTCGGCCGGACGGCCCGCCATCAGCCGTGCCGCCAGCGCCGACCAGCGGCGCATCAGCGCGGCGGCCTCCTTGCGGCCCGCGCCCGGGGCCAGGTCGAAGGCGATCAGATGACCCTTGGAGTGCATCGGGGTGGTGATGCCGGCCTGGTGCTCGCCGTGGAAGGCGACGGTGCCGGAGCCGACGGCGGACAGCGGGTCCGGGGCGTCGCCGGCCGCGGCGGCATGCGCCGCGGCCCCGCCCGCGGCCCCCAACGCCAGCCCGCCCGCACCCGCCGCGCCGACGGTGGTGAGCAGCCGCCGCCGGGAGACGCCGTCCAGGGCGGCCCTGGGCTCAGCAGAGCCTTCTGGATCCACGGATTCCGCCGGGGTCCGGGACTCGGCCGGGGTCCGGGACCCGGTCGAGGTACGGGATTCCAGCGGGGTGCGGGGTTTGAGGGGTTTCACGGGCTCAGCCGATCTTCACGGTCTTGTCGATGGTCGTCTGGTCGATGTCGGAGGTCCGTACGGTCACCTGGACCTGCCAGTCGCCGGGCATCGGAATCTGTACGGAGCCCGCGCTCCAGTGTCCCGCCGCGAGCCGGGAGGGGGTGACGGGGAGCGGGCCGATCTTCTTGGCCTGGAGGGTGAACGACACCTTCAGCTCGGGCACGTCCAGGGGCTTGCCGCCGGGGCCGTCGATCCAGAGGTGCAGCTCATTGCCGCCGGGACGGGCCGGGTCGAGGGTGAGCCGTACGGTGCCCCGGCCGTTCGGGCCGCCGGTGTCGAAGGGCAGCTTCACCTCGGTCGGGCCCTGGGGCGCCGCCGGGGCGGCCCCCGAGACGCCGCCTGTGTTCGCCTTGGCCGCCTCCTCCTGCGTACGGCCGGGTTCGGTGGTCGTCAGCACGGTGGTCACGGCGAGCACGACCACGGCGACGCCCGCCTCGGCCAGTACGGAACGGCGGAGTCCGGATCGTCCGGGGTCCGCGTCCCGCTCCTTCTTGCGGCGGGCGGTGTCGAGAGCGGTTCGCTGACGGGCGAGCTGAGCGGCTCGTTCCGGTTCCATCTCGCCGACGGCGTCGTCATGCGTCTCATCGGTGCTGTCGGTGCTGTCGGTGCTGTCCGTGCCGTTCACGGCGTCTGTGCCGTCCGTGGCGTCTGTGTCATCCGTGGCGTCCGATGTCTGCCCCAGCCGCGCGGTCCACGCCCGGGAGAACCAGGCGAGGCCGACCATCAGCACCACCAGCCCCACCTTGACCAGCAGCCACTTCCCGTACTCGCTGCCGGTCAGCGCCGACCAGGAGCCGATCTGCCGCCAGGACTGGTAGATCCCGGTCGCCACCACGACGACGACGCTGATGAACGCGGTCCGGGAGAACCGCCGTACGGCGTCCGCCTCGATCGACGGCACCCGGTGGAGCGCGGTCAGCAGCGCCGTGAGACCGCCGAGCCAGCAGGCCACGGCCAGCAGATGGAGCACATCGACGGGCATCGCGATGCCCGTCTGGATGCCCGTCGAGGCATGCTCGGAGAGCGCCCAGGTGGCGGCGATCCCGGTCGCGACCACGGAGCCGCCGACGGCCAGCCCGAAGGTGAGGTCCTTCTCCCGGGCGCGGTCCCCGGCACCGTCGCCGTCAGCGCCGACAGCGCTGTCGTCTGTGCGCTCGCGACGCGCGTACGAGCTGAAGAGCACCGAGATGAACAGCGCTGCCGCGCCGAGCAGCAGCAGTCGGGAGACCAGCGCCGCGCCGGTCTTGGTCTCCAGGACCTCCGGCAGCCCGGCGAGGGTGAAGACGTCCGCGAGTCTGCCGGACCCGGTGTACGGGGCACGCAGCAGCAGCATCGCGAGAGTGGAGGCCGTGAGGGTCACCCACCCCAGCGCCACGAGCCGCTGTAGCGGCCGGACCCCCGCCCCCCGCCGCCAGCACAGCAGGATGAAGGCGGTGGCCCCGGTCAGCACGGTGAAACCGGCGTACGCCAGATAGCGGGCTATCCCGTAGAGCGTGCCCACGGCCCCGCCGCCCGTCTGCCCCCCTGCCTGGGCGACCTCGGTCTCGGACGGAGCGCCGACGGAGAAGGTGAACGCGCCGGAGATGGGGTGGCTGTCGGCCGAGACCGCCTGCCACGCCACGGTGTAGGTGCCATCGGGCAGATCGGGCCGCAGATCGACGCCGTAGCCGACCGTGCCGCCCTGGGAGAGATCGCGGACGGTGGACTTGTCCACGCGTTCGCCGCTCGGGTCCAGGACCCGGATCGAGTCCTTCCCCATGGCGATCTGTTCGGAGAAGGTGAGCGTCACCTCCGTGGGGGCGGTGGCGACCACCGCCCCGTCCTTCGGATCGCTCCCGGTCAGGGCGGCATGGGCCGCCGCGGGTCCGGCCGACGCGAGCAGGGCGCCGAGCGCCGTGCCGATCAGCACGGCCGCGGCGAGCAGCGCTCGCAGCAGGGGCAGGGCCCGTGGCGCGGTGCTCGCGAACCGGACCGGGAGCGGGTCGAGGCGCGGGGCGGTGGCTGTCATGGTGTGGTCAGTCCCCTCGGTACTCAGTGCTTCTTCGGGTTGTACGTCGGTTCCTTGACCGCGAGCTCAACCGCGATCGGGTCCGATTTCTCGAAGTGCAGCCGCACCGAGACGTGTCCGCCCGGCTTCGGCCGCTGCTTGAGCTCCATGAACATGACGTGGCTGCCACCCCGTTCGAGAGCGAGTTCGCCCCCGGCGGGGATGTCGAACGCCGCCACCTTCCGCATCTTCTGGTTCTTCGACTCGTGGATCGTCACATCGTCGGAGAGCGCGCTGGTGACGGAGGTGAGCTTGTCGGCTTCGCCGCCGTCGTTCCGTACGGTGAGGAATCCGGCGGCCATGTCGCCGACGGGTTCCGGCATGAAGGCGCCGTCGACCTTGAGTTCCGGCTTTCCGCGGCTGCTCTCGGAGGAGCAGCCCGTCAGTATCAGTCCCGTGCTCAGCACTACGGCACTGATGCCGGCCAGAGCCTTGAGTCCGCTCCTGCTCGCGCCCTTGCTCTCGTCCCCGGCCCGGCTCTTCCGGCTCCCGCTCACGGATTCTCTCCGCGCACCAGCTCCGGGAGGTCCTCGGCGAATTGATCAGCCGTGGTGCTCTCGCCGTAGAGCACATAGCCGCTGTCCGTCTTCGGAGAGAAGGCGATCACCTGTGCGCCGTGCATCGAGACGACCGTGCCGTCCTTCTCCTTCTTCGCCGGATCGATGCCGATCCCCATCTGAAGGGCCCCCGCCTGGATGGTCGCGAAGTCGCCGCTGAGCCCGATGAAGGACGCGTCGCCGGCGCTGGGCAGCCACTCGCCCAGCACCTCGGGGGTGTCCCGCTCCGGGTCGGTGGTGATGAAGACGACCTGGAGCTTCTCCTGGTCGGCCTTGGGAAGGGTCTTCTCGGCGATGGCGATATTGCTCATCGTCAGCGGGCAGACATCGGGGCACTTGGTGTAGCCGTAGAAGATCAACGTCGGCTTGCCCTTGGTCTGCTCCCGCAGGTCGAACTTCTTGCCCTTGGTGTCCGTGAGCACCAGGTCCGGCTTGGTGTACGGCCGGTCCAGCACGGTGCCGGGCTTGACGTCCTCCGGAGCCGAGATCTCGGCCACGGGTTCCTTCCCGGAATCATCGCCGCCGGTGGAGCAGGCGGACAGGGTGAGGGCGGCGGCTGCGACGAGCGCGGTCGCGAGCGCGGTCTTCTTACGCATGGAGAGGCATCCCAGAGTCTGTACGGGAGAGGGGGTACGGGAGATGGGGTACGGGAGTTACGGAGATACGAGGACGGAGCCTCAGGAGGCGCGGCGACGGCCGGCCAGCACACCGAAGGCGACGCCGACGGCGCCCACCAGGATGCCGACGACCGCGAGCACGCGGGCGGTGGAGTCGGAGTCATCGGCGGACGCGCTCTTCCCGGCGTGCCCGCCGTGCTCGCCGGCCTCCTCCTCGCCCTTGGCGTCGGAGTCGTCATCGGCACCGGCCGCCGAACCGTGATGGTCCCCGGTCGCGGGCGACAGCTCCAGGACGGGCGCGGGCGACTCGGGCTCGGCGGCGCCCTCCTCCGGCGCCTCGATCCAGCGTACGACCTCCTTGTCGTCGTACGTCTGGAGCGCCTTGAAGACCAGCTGATCGGCCTTCTCGGGCAGCTGCCCCAGCGAGACCGGGAACTGCTGGAACTGCCCCGGCCCGATCTTGGAGCCGTCCGCCGTCCAGGTGACTTTGGAGACCGCCTCGGTGATCTGCTTGCCGTGCATGTCCCGCGGCTTGTCCAGCTTGGTCTTGGTGACCGAGATCTTCCAGCCGGGCACGGGCTGCGGCAGCACGGACGCCAGCGGGCGCTCGGTGGGCATGTTGATCTCCAGCTTCACGGTCGCGGCGTCGTCGCGCTCATTGGGGACCTTGAAGTTGACCGTGGCGTAACCGCCCTGGGCGGCCTCGCCCTGCGGCTGGACGCTGACATGCGCGGCGGCGGGTCCGGCGAGCAGCAGCACGGCGGAGGCCGCGGTCGCCGTCGCGACGGCGACGCGGAAGGAGGTGCGTGAGAAGACGGGAGAAAGACCGGTGGCGCGGTGGGCGCGGATGACGCTCATGACGAAGACACTCCACGGGTGAGGAGAGACAGGGGGGATATGCCAGGCGCACAGAGATGCGCCGGCACCACGGCCCCATGCATGCCGAGCGGGCCGTGTCAGGCTGCGAGTACGAGTCGTGTGAGGACGGGTCGCGCGGGCGGGCCGCGCCGGATCACCGTGTGCTGGAGAGCGTCGCCCGCACCCGGCGGTTCGGGTTCGTCGGCGGCACGCCGAGCGCCCGCCGAGGAGCCCGGGGCCTGGGCCGGGTCGGCGCCCAGCGCCCGTACGAGAACGAGCGCGGCGCGGAGGGAGCGGAGCAGCGCGGCTCCGGCGGCCTCGTGCGCGGAGCGGGCGTACAGCCGGATCAGCCGGGCCAGCGCCAGATCCCCATGGCGCAGCAGCCAGCCGGTCGCGAGCGCGGCCAGCAGATGACCCAGCAGCATGGGGAGGGAGGGCAGCAGTTCGGGCTGTGGCACCGGGGGGTGGGGTCCGTGCGGCGGCGGTGTCAGTCCGGCCGTGGTGATGACGCGGTGCGCGTCGCCCGGGGTGAGGTCGGCGGCGCCCGCGCCGCAGACCAGATTCGCGGCCATCCGGATCAGCGCGTCGTCGGCGGCGGGCGGGAGGCGCAGCTGATGCTGCTGGCCCAGGCCGAACAGGGTGTGCAGAGCGAGCTGCCCGGCGCCCAGGGCCACGGTGACCGAGGGCAGTGAGCGCGCCCGGCCGGTGAAGGGGAGTACGAGCGCGAAGACCCCGATGAAGCCGGCCGCCAGGGTCCACCAGGGGACGGTCTCGCAGGCGGCCAGCGCGTGTCCCGTCGCGGACAGCGCGACGCAGGCCGCGGTGAACACCGCGGCCCTCAGCAGCCGTGTACCGACTCCCGTGCGCGTACCGCCGGGCGGGCCCGGTGGAGACGGCGGAGAGGGCGGCGAGGACGGGGACGACATGGCCCGGTCATCATCCCACTGCGCCCCCGGCTTCCCTACGGCAGGTCCGGTAGGTCCTCTCTGTCCGTCTCTCCGGCCGGCCCGGTCAAGATCCCTGTCCTGCTGGGTCCAGATCCCCGTTCGCCCGGTCCAGGCAGCCTCGCCGAAGGGCCCGGGCGCGGCTCCGGTCCGGGGCGCCCGGGCGGTCCCGCCTGCGCCGATGGCGGAGCACACCGCGGCCGGCCCGGGTGCGTACGGTACGGCCACACCACCATCCCGGCCATGCGCGTCGGCCGAATGAGCGCAATCACACCGGCACCGTGCTTACGGGTGGCCTCCAGGGGCAATACGTATCGGTATGTCGAGCCGCAGCCAGGAGGCTGGAGCATGAGCATCTGGTGGTCTCTCCACTTGCGGCGCGAGGCTGCGAGCGTCCCGCTCGCGCGGCGCCTGCTGCTCGGCACGATGGAGACGGCGGGAGTCGACCCCGAAATCTCGTTCGATCTCTCGGTCGCACTCAGCGAGGCATGCGCGAACGCCGTGGAGCACGGCGGCGGCCAGAGCCCGGGCGAGGCATCGGGGGCGTACCGGGTCACCGCGTATATGGACGGCGAGAAGTGCCGTATCGAAGTGGCCGACTCCGGGCCCGGGTTTCCCGCCCGGCACGGTGGCCGCGCCCACGCCAGAGCGCAGTTCCCGACGCTGGCCGAGAGCGGGCGCGGGCTCTGTCTGATCGAGCAGCTCGCGGATCATGTCCACTTTGGGAACCGGCCGGGTCGTGGCGCGGTGATCAGCTTCGACAAGGTCCTCAAGTTCCGGGAAGACGCGCTGCTCAAGGTGTCGTAGCCCGAGCCCCGAGCCCCGAGCCCCGAGCCCCGAGCCCCGAGCCCCGAGCCCCGAGCCCTGATCCCTGGGGATGTCCCTTCGGGGGCAGCACTCAGGGGCCGGACCGGTGCGGTCCGACCCCTGAGGCCGTGGCATGCGTGGACCGGATGGTCAGCCCTTGAGCGAGGCCATCCAGGTCTCGACCTCGTCGGCCTGCCGCGGCAGGCTCGCCGACAGATTCCGGTTGCCGTCCTCGGTGACGAGGATGTCGTCCTCGATCCGTACGCCGATACCGCGGTACTCCACCGGCACGGTCAGATCGTCGGCCTGGAAGTAGAGCCCGGGCTCCACCGTCAGACACATCCCCGGCTCCAGGGTGCCGTCGACATATGCCTCGACCCGCGCGGCGGCGCAGTCGTGGACGTCCATGCCGAGCATGTGGCCGGTGCCGTGAAGGGTCCAGCGGCGCTGAAGCCCCAGCTCGATGACGCGCTCCACCGGTCCTTCGAGCAGACCCCACTCGACGAGCCGCTCGGCGAGCACCTGCTGGGAGGCGTCGTGGAAGTCGCGGAACTTCCCGCCCGGCTTCACCGCGGCGATACCCGCCTCCTGGGCGTCGTAGACCGCGTCGTAGATCTTGCGCTGGATCTCGGTGTACCGGCCGCTGATCGGCAGGGTGCGGGTGACGTCGGCGGTGTAGAGAGAGGTGGTCTCCACACCGGCGTCCAGCAGCAGCAGATCGCCGGAGCGGACCGGACCGTCGTTGCGCACCCAGTGCAGGGTGGTGGCGTGCGGACCGGCGGCGCAGATCGAGCCGTAGCCGACGTCGTTGCCCTCGACGCGGGCGCGCAGGAAGAACGTTCCCTCGATATAGCGCTCGCTGGTGGCCTCCGCCTTGTCCAGCACCCGGACGACGTCCTCGAAGCCGCGGGCGGTGGAGTCGCAGGCCTTCTGGAGCTCGCCGATCTCGAACGCGTCCTTCACGGCGCGCGCCTCGGAGAGGTAGACGCGCAGTTCCTCGTCGCGCTCGGCGGTGACCTTGTCGGCCAGCGCGGCCTCGATGCCGGCGTCGTGCCCGCGTACGGCGCGGACCGGGCCCGCCGCCTCGCGCAGCGAGTCGGCCAGTTCGCGGACGTCCTTGGCGGGGATGCCCAGCAGTTGCTCGGCCTCCGTCAGGGAGTGGCGGCGGCCCACCCAGAGCTCGCCCTGGCCGGACAGCCAGAATTCGCCGTTCTCGCGGTTGGAGCGCGGGAGGAGATAGACGGTGGCGCGGTGGCCGGCCGCGGTGGGTTCGAGGACCAGCACACCGTCCTCGGTCTGGTCGCCGGTGAGGTAGGCGTACTCCGTGGAGGCACGGAAGGAGTACTCCGTGTCATTGGAGCGGGTCTTCAGATTGCCTGCGGGGATCACCAGCCGCTCGCCGGGGAAGCGGGCGGAGAGCGCGGCGCGGCGGTCGGCGGTGTGCCCGGCCTGCGCTATGGGCTGGAGATCGTGGAGCTCGGTGTCCGCCCAGCCGCCCGCCATGTTCTCGGCGAGCTCGTCGGACACGCTCGGGTACAGCGTGTTCTTGCGCTGCTTGATCTGCGGCTCTTCTTCTTCCGGGGTACTCGGGGTGAGCTCCTCGGCCACGTCTGCCTCCTCGATACGACACTGGACCGGTCTCCATCGTATGTGTGACGTGAATACAGCCTCGCGAGATGTGAGAAGGGAGACATAACGGACGGGGGTGATCTTCCGGTCCGGACCGGAAACCGGGAGGTCAACGCTGTACGGACGCGGCCGGCCGGGACGTATGGACGACGGGGGCCGGGAGGGACGGGGGCTGACCGGACGGGGTGCGGGGGCGGAGACCGGCCATCCAGGGGCCGGGAGGGGCAGGGAAACGGAGGGCGCGGGGAGGGGCAGGGAAACGGAGGGCGCGGGACCGCTCAGTCGAAGCGGGCGGCCAGCAGCACGATGTCCTCGTCGTCAGCTCCTTTGAGCCCACCCACGTCTCCGCTCGGGCCTCCGCTCGGGCCTCGGCTCGCCGCACCGCCCGCGCCTCTGTCCGCGCCCGCGCCTCTGTCCGCGCCGAGCATCGCGTTCAGCACATGGTCGGCCACCGCCCCCGGATCCTCGCGGATCGCTCTCGGCACACCCGCGGCGGCCGTGTGCAGCCGGGCGAAGGCCCGGTCCATCGGCTCTCCGGTACGCCGCAGCAGTCCATCCGTATAGAGCAGCACCGTTTCTCCGGGCTCGGGGGAGAGCTCGACGCTCGGGGCCTCCCAGCAGGCCAGCATCCCCAGGGGCGCCGACAGGGAGGTCTCGACGTACTCGGTGCGCCGCTCGCCGATCACCAGCGGCGGGGTGTGCCCGGCCCCGGCGAGCACGACCTTCCTCGCCGCGGGCTCGGCGTAGGCGAAGAGCGCGGTGGCGGTACGGGCCGGTTCGGTCAGCCGCAGCAGCAGTTCGAGATCGGAGAGGACGGCGACGGGATCCTCGCCCTCCATCACGGCGTACGCCCGCAGGGAGGCCCGCAGCCTGCCCATCGCGGCCAGCGCGCTCGGCCCCGAGCCGCTGACCGAGCCCACGGCGAGCCCGAGCGCGCCTTCCGGAAGGGGCAGCGCGTCGTACCAGTCGCCGCCGCCGCGCGGCCCGGTGCGGTGCCGGGCGGCGAGCCGGACCCCCGGCACCCGGGGCAGCCTGCTGGGCAGCAGCTCCTCGGCGACGGCCGCCATGGTCTCGCGGGCGTGCTCCAGCTCCAGCAGCCGGGCCAGATGCTCGGCGGCGTACCGCGCGTAGAGGCCGACCAGCCGGCGCCGGCGCTCCCCGGGGGCGGTGGGCTCGTCATACATCCATACGGCCGCGCCCAGGGTGCCGGCCGCCGCGGAGGCGAGCGGCTGGGTGTAACTGGCGGTGTAGCCGAGACGGAGGGCGACCTCGCGGTGACGGGGGTCGAGCGAGGGATCGCCGAGGAGATCGGGGTGGGCGACGGCCTCGGGCAGAACGGCCGGTTCCGGTGCGTACGACGGCGGGGGCGCCGATGCCGGCGGAAGCGGGGTCACCGGCGCTTGGGCCGTCGAGAGGGGAGGCGGCGGTGAGGTCTGGGCCGTCGAGAGCGGAGGCGGCACCGGGGCCGGCGGCTGCTCATGGCTCTCCAGAACCCGGCCGTAGGCGGTCACGGAACGGGGAATCGTCTCGATATAACCCAGTTCGGCATGGCTGAACCCGAGCCCTCGGGTGAGGGCGGACCCCCGGTCCGGGCCGAAGCGGTCGGGCCTCATGGGGGCCGCGTCCGGCGGCGGTTCGAGGACGACCATCCCGCGCCGGGCTCCGACCAGGGCCGCGCCCGCGTCCAGCAGTTCATGGAGGGCGGCATTCAGCGAATCGGTTCCGGCCAGCCGCTCGGTCAGCTCATGGAGGGTGGTCAGATCGGAGACCCAGCCCGCCAGCCGGTCCTGGATCACGGCTCCCGGCGGCACTCCCGCAGGGATTCCGGCCGGACCGCCCGGGGCGGCCGAGACGGAGAGAAGATCAGGAATGGCGGCGGCAGTGTGCGCGGGGTGAGGAACTGGCGGATTGATTCCAGCCACTTTCGGCAGATGAGGGGTACTCATCTCAGGCGGCTTCCGGGATGGTGCGTATCGCTCAATAGCATCGCAAACCCCCATGTCATTCATGTCATTCTGCGCGGCTACCCATGGATCCACATCTACACGCAGAAGGAAGGGGATGTCCAGCATTGCACCAGTGGGATTGATGGTGTCTGTGAGACCTTGAACCAACCTTGGGGCAATCGTAAACTTGGCTGGAAAATGCACCTAGCAGAGGCCAATTGCGATCGACTGAGGGCGTTCGGCAGTAGATCCCTCGGTGGATCTCCGGGGCACGGTCCCCGGAGCGGCCTCCGCGGAAAGCGTCATACCAAACGTGTTGGGTACGTAAACAGTGGTGGCCAGGGGCAATTGGGATCACCCTGGAACCTGGCGATCGGCTCAGGCGTCCTCATAGCCGTAAGCCGCGCCAGAACTCCACGGCCGATCCCCGCAAGGGCGGATCCCCGCACCAGTGGGGCACCCCCGGAAGCAGTGGGCGCGGACAGCAGAGCGCCAGTGTGTGTCATCGCAGAGAGCGCGTTGATAGGGAGCACAGCCCACAGGCCGGCCCTCGGCGGTGATCCTGCCGCAGGCGAAGCGGGGCCGTTCATGCCACTGGCAAAGGGGCGGTTACACGCCGATCGGTATGTACTCGTACACCTGGTACGCATTGAGTACGCACAGCGAAAAGCGGCACGCATGGTGTGATGTGGACCTCGGCGTTCAACGGAAAGGAACGAGCGCACATGCGCGAGATCCTCGGAAGGCGACGCAGGCTCCGGTTTCGGCGCAAGAGGAGGCCTGCACAGCCCGCACAGCTGGAAGCGGCACTCATCTGTGCCGCCGAGTGGCACTGGCCCGTACTTCCCGGCGCAGGACTGAGAGCGGCAGGCGGTCGCAGTGACCGCGGGCGGGATTGCGCCTGCCCCGATCCCGAGTGCGTGGTACCCGGCGCGCACCCCTTCGATCCCGGAGTCCTCGCGGCGTCCACCGACGAGCGCATGGTGCGCTGGTGGTGGGCCAACCGGCCCACGGCTCCGGTGATTCTGGCGACCGGGGGGAGCGCGCCGTGCGCGGTGAGCCTCCCGGCGATGGCCGGGGCCCGGGCGCTGGTGGCGCTGGACCGGCTGGAGCTACGGCTGGGGCCTGTGGTCGCGACCCCCACCCGGTGGTCGCTGCTGGTCGCCCCGTACAGCCTCGAACAGCTCGGTGAGCTGCTCTTCGCCCAGGACTGCGTGCCGAGTTCGCTGCGCTTCCACGGCGAGGGCGGATATCTGGCGCTGCCTCCGTCGGAGACGGGGAGCGGGCAGATCCGCTGGGAGCGGGCGCCGCTGCCGGGGGCCGGCGCCCCCTGGCTGCCACGGGTGGAGGCGGTGGTGGAAGCACTGGTGGAGGCGAGCGTCAACGCGCCGGACGGCGGTAGCAGACTCGCTTACTGAGCCACGGCACAGCTGCATGGCGCGACGGCGGATGCGGTGGGCCCAGGGGTGCGCGTCGGGCGGCGGCGCACCGTCCGGCCTCCGGCTGACCGGCTTGTCGCTCGTACGGTGAACGCCCCGGACGGCGGACCGGTTCCTCTCGGGGCCGGGTCCACCGGCCGGGGCGTCGGCGTTCCGGGCCGGGGGAGGCCGAGTCGCTGGGGTTGGTGGGGCCAGTGAGGCCAGCGGGGTGGCCTGAGGCCGGCTGGGTTCGCCTGGGGCCCGCCGGGTTCGTACGGGAAATTCGACAGAGGGTCAAGAGCGCCAGAGAAGGCCGAAACTCACCGTGTTCACCTCGGTTCGCTGCGTACGGATCCGGACGCGCCGCTTTCGCCGGTGCGGCTGTCGGGGGCCGCGGCTGCCGGGACCGCGCCGTCTCCCGCTGCATGGCCGCTCCGGTGCGGCGACTTCGATCCGCCCGGGTGGCGGGCCGGGAGACCGGGTCTCGCCGACCGGAAAACCGCACCTCACAGGCCGTGCGACCGCACCTCAGCGGCCGTGCGACCGCACCTCACCGGCTGGGAAGCGGTGTCCGCAGGGCGAAGGGCCGGAAGGCACCCCTGTGACCGGGGCGGGGGAACGCGGCGGCTGCGGAATTGAGTTCGGTACCGACGCCGATGCGGACCTCGATACGGACCCCGATGGATGCAAAGGTCGCATGTACAGATCAACTTTGTCATTGAGGCAGGTGGTGAGCCTGGTGCTCATGAGGCTGCGCAGCCGCATTCCAAGGGTCATCCATCTGGCATGACCATGGAGACATTGGGCGGTTGTGGAGTTCCTGGCTGCGGTGGATTCGGCCCGCCTGGCCGAGGATCCCCTGCTCCGAGGCTCCGGGGGCAACTTCCTTGCCTCTCAGGCACGTTGACTGCCTGTCAGCGGAGCGACTCGTTCCGTTCACCTTTTCGGGAAATGGAGACGCCCGGCCGCTGGCGACGGGGGATGCACCAGCGACCGGGCTTCTAGAACGGTAACAAGAGATCGGCGGTTCGCAAATTCGATCTCGGGTATTCGGACAGGGATTCAGCTGTCCTTAGTGCGAGTTGTGACTGGAGTCACGTGGCTTTTCTTCTGCCGTGGCCGGAAGCCCGGCCACGGGCCCAGGGGTCAGCTCAGGGTGACCTGACGGTTGGTGAGGCCGCCCCGTGCACGGCGCTCATCGGCGGTAAGCGGAACGTCCGAAGCGAGAGCTTCCGCCAGTCGCCCGGCGAACTCGGCGGCGGGCTTCTCGCACTCCTCGGCGCTCATCGCGCTCGGCAGGTCCCAGACCGGGACCATCAGTCCGTGCGCGCGGAACGAGCCGACGAGCCGGGTCCCCTCGCCCAGTGAGGTGGCGCCGGCGACATGCAGCCGGGCGAGCGCGTCCAGCAGTTTCTCCTCGGAGTGGGGCATGACCCAGCGCAGGTGGTTCTTCTCCGGGGTCTCGCACCAGTACGCGGCGTCGACGCCCGCGAGCTTCACCGTGGGGATCGCGGCGGAGTTCGCACGCTCCAGGGACGCGGCCACCTCGGGGGTGGAGCCCTCCGTGGACTCGGGGATCCAGAACTCGAAACCGGAATGGACTTCCGGCTCGAACGAGGCGTCCGGGTCGAGAAGGTCCTGAAGCCGCTGCCCCTCGCTCGATACGCGCTCCGCGGCAACCGGATTGCCCGGTTCCGTCGTCAGCGCGCGGCTGAGGGTGTCGGCCAGGTCGCGGCTGAGGTCGCCGGAGGACGTGTCGTTCTGGAGACCGAGGAGTACGGAGCCGTCGTCGCGGCGGAGCGCGGGCCAGGCCATCGGCAGCACGGTCGCGAGGGTCACGGACGGCACCCCGTCGGGCAGTCCGCCCTTGAGCGTGAGCTTCACGGTGGCCGCGGGCACCAGTTCGCGCAGGGCGACCCAGTCGCACTCGCCGGGCAGCCCCTCGAACGGGCGCTGGACCAGCTCGGTCACGGCGTGCGCGGCGGCCCGGCCGTGACAGGCCTTGTAACGGCGGCCCGATCCACAGGGACAGGGCTCACGGGCGCCGACCACGGGTACGGGCTCCTGGGCGCCGCTGACCCGATTCCTGGGCTGAGGCTTGGATGCCTTGGTCTGGGGGCGCTTCTTGGCCATGGTGACGCTTCTCCCGAGTGCGGCGGTGCTGCTGGCCGACTACGGCATGCGAAGCGCTGAGCTGCGCATCCCGTGTGCGGCGATGCTGTGTCCGGACGCGAGCCTAGCCGTCCGGCGAGCTCCCGGCGCCATGGGTGCCCGGCACTGCGGGCGCCGTGTTCACTTCGAGCGCCTCCGGCGTGCCGGCGGCCGGCCTTCGACACCTCGGCGGTCAGTGGCCGACGTATCGGCGGTTCGCGGCGGACGCGCTGGTCGCCGTCGGCCGACGTATCGGTGGATCATCGGGCGGCGCCCTGGTCGTCATCGGCCGACACACCAGTCGCCGGCCGGCGGCCGACTCCCACGTGGTCGTCGGCCGACGCCCAGACAGTCCGCGGCCAGCGTTTCGGCCGCTCACCCGAGCTCGTCGTAGGTCTCCGCGAAGTCGAATCCGGGGTGAGTTCCGGGGGGAGTTCCAGGAGGGGTCCCAGTAGGGGTTCCGGGGTGAGTCCCGGGCGGAGTGACGCGCGTAGCGAAACTGCCGTGAAGATGCCCCGCGTTCACCACGGCCCATACGGTGACCTCGCCCGCGCCGTCCCGGACACCCCACTCATGGGCGAGCGCGGTGATGATGCTGAGCCCGCGACCGCCCCGGGCGGTCACCGAGGGAGTGGCCGGAACGGGTCTGGTCGGACCCCCGCCGTCCGTCACCTCGACGGTCAGCTCGCCTGCCTTGTCGACGCGCCACGCCGCGCGTACGTCGCCTTCTCCCACCTCCGTATGCCCCAGCGGCCTGCCGTGCCGGTAGGCATTGCTGAGAAGTTCGGAAAGAATCAGAACTGCGTCGTCGACCACCGATTCCGGGATCCCGCTGCGGCACAACTCAGCGCGCATCCGGTGTCTCGCCTTCCCCACGCCCGCAGGACCATGCGGTACGGCCATGCTCGACGACGTGGGCACTTCCTGTGCCACCACCAACGCCACCCCCGAGACCTCCTTTGTCCCACGCCACGGTGTGAATGCCCCAATGGACTGGACCGGAAACCGTTCGAGGCCGGAGCTGTGACGCACGGCCGACAGCCGCGCACGGGCCAAACGCGCCGGTGCACTTCAATGTCATGGGTGGGGCGGGTGCTTCTGGGGTTTACCCCCGGCCGAGCTGGGAGAGCACCTGCCGGGGCCGGTTGGTGATGATCGCCTCCACCCCGAGCCGGGCGCAGAGTTCCACATCCTCCGGCTCGTTGACCGTCCACACATGGACCTGGTGTCCGGCCTGGTGCAGCCGGGCGATGTAGCCGGGGTGGTTGCGGACGATACGGATGCCCGGACCGGCGATCCGCGCGCCGGCGGGCAGCCGTCCATCACGCGTCCGGGGGGTCACGAACTGCATCAGATAGACGGTGGGGACGGTCGGGGCGGCCGCCGCGATCCGGTGCAGCGAGCGGGCGGAGAAGCTCATGACGCGTACGGAGGACTCGGCGGCCGTCGCGGGTGCGGCGAGCCCGAAGCGGCCGAGGAGCCGGAGCAGCCGCTCTTCGACCTGACCGGCCCACCGGGTGGGGTGCTTGGTCTCGATGGCCAGCTCGATACGGCGCCCGGAGTCGGCGACGAGTTCGAGGAGCCGCTCCAGGGTCAGTACGGAGGTGAGGGACGGATCACCCCAGTCGGGGCTCTCGGCGGAGTCCTCGCGGCCCTTCCAGGTGCCGAAGTCGAGCGCGGCGAGATCCGCGAGCTCCAGGGCGGAGACGGCGCCGCGGCCGTTGGAGGTGCGGTTGACCCGGCGGTCGTGCACACAGACGAGGTGACCGTCGGCGGTGAGGCGTACATCGCATTCGAGGGCGTCCGCGCCGTCTTCGATCGCCTTCATATACGCGGCGAGCGTGTGCTCGGGGGCGTCCTCGGACGCTCCGCGGTGGGCGACGACCTGGATGTGGTGCTGCCGTGCTTGGGTCACCGCGTCATGGTGCCACCGAGCGGGGAGGGCGTGCGCGGGGACGGGGGCGACCGGCTGGTCGGGAACTCCGGGGAGTGACGGTGCGGGGGCTGATTCGGCACTCTGGGTGTCCGTCCGTTTTGTCGGAAGTAAATGATTGCCGGATTACCCACAGGTCCTGCTTACAGTGGCCTGACGAGCCGTGGGAAATGCTGACTGCGGTACCGAGCGGACATCTGCCGGAGAAAGAACGATGTGGAACCTGAGGAGAGAGC